>JBILGK010000001.1:0-175521 GCA_044351065.1 Cyanobium sp. | reverse complement strand
CCGCCGGTGCTGCCCCTCTACTACCGCCCTCGCCAGCAGGGCCTCGGCGATCTCGATCTCGATCCCAGCCCCGCCGCGATCCAGCAGGGCAGCATCACCCCCCGGGGTGTGCTGCGCATCGCCGCCCGGGTTTCCGCCTCCCAGGCCGATGCCACCGCCAGCCTGCGCGCCATGGCCCGGCGGCTGCAGGCCTGCCGCCTGCTGGGCCGCGACCTGGAGCTGGTGCTGGCCAAGCCCTTCCAGGCCCACGTGCGGGCCAGCCTCGAGGTGGAGGTCGATGGCCCCCCCGAAGCCCTGATGGGCGCCGTGCACCGCTGCCTGGACGCCTGCATCCGCGCCGCCGCCGAGCAGCGCCACGGCCTGCGCAGTTCCGATCTGATCGTCGCCCTGCGCGGCCTGGACCCCGTGCGCCAGGTGCTGAGCCTCGAGCTGGCCGCCAGCGCCGATGGCCCCTTCCATCGCTGGTCGCTCGAACTGCCGCCGGGGGGTGCTGAGCTCGATCCCCGCTCCACGATCACCCTCTTGCATCGCGGCCTCCCCCTCACCTGCGCCCCCCTCTTCCTCCCCTCCGCGCCGCCGCCGCCGCCGCCGCTCGATCCCGGTTCCACCACCCCCGGCCGCCCCCGCCAGCTCCACCGTCGCCGCTCTCTCGCCCGCCAGCTGCCGGCGGTCTACGGCGTCGGTCCGGCGGGTCTGCCGGCGGCGGCCGCTCCCGCCCGCCGCGCCCAGGCCCGCCAGCTGCAGGCCTATCTGCTCCTCTTCGATCAGCTCCTGGCCAACGCCCAGGCCCGCCTGATCCAGGCCACCACCCTGCTCTCGCCCCTCCCCCCCGGCGATCCCGCCACGGTCGCCAGCCCCGCCGTCCTGCTCGCGGACGACCCTGAGCTGAACCTCGCCGCGCTGCGCCGCGGCTCCCCCGCCCAGCAGCAGAAAGCACTGCGCCAGGCGCTCCAGAGCAGTTCCGAAAGCGCGGGCCTGCCGGAGCGCACCGCTGCCCTGGGCCATCTGCTCAGTCGCTTCGGCGAGCAACTCGGCCTCCATCAGCAGATGCGTGGCCCCGACGGCGCTGACCTGGCGCATCTGGCCGCCGATCGCTCGGCCTTCCTGGAGCGCATCGCCTCGCTCACCGGCGGTCGCGGCTCCGGGCCCGATCTCCTGCAGGCATTCCCCGCCACCGCCGCCGATGAAGGTCAGGGTCTGTTCGCCGAGCGCCTGCGCCGCAAGCTCGGGCTGCCGGCCAGCCGCCACGGCCAGCCCCCCCTGCTGGTGATCGAGCACCTGCTGCTGCGCCCCCTGCCGGAAGATGGCCTGCAGCGGGTGGCCGAAGGGGAAGATCCCATCCCCTTCCTCGCCGATGTGCCCCTGGCCGATCCCTGGAGCGCCCGGGTGAGCGTGGTGATCCACGAGGCCCTGCTGCCCGTCCGTGGCAGCGGCCCCGACGCCGATGGGCCCTCCACCTACGAACGGTTCGCGCAGCGCTGCGTGCGCGAGGAGATGCCCGCCCACCTGGCCGTCGACCTGCATTGGTTCGCCGATCACCCCGACGATGCCGGCCAGGGCGACTGGAGTGAGCTGCTGGCCACCTGGCGCCAGTTTCGCCAGCGCCTCGCCGACTACCGCCTCGCCACCCTGGCCGGTGCCGCACCCACCGATCCGCTGCTGGCTCTGCGCCTGCGCGACAGCCGCGACCGGCTGGTCACGCTGCTGCAGCTCGGGCTGCCTTGGCCCCTGCGCGACATCCCCCTCCCCGCTTCCCTGATGGTGGCCAGCGGCCAGCCCGCCACGCTCACCCTGCCCTTCAGCCAGCGGGGTGTGCTCTACCAGTTGCTTCAGGCCGACACCGGCAAACCGGTGGGGGTGCCGCTGGAGGGCAATGGCGATGCCCTGGTCTTCACCACCGCCGCGATCCGCCAGGACATCAGCCTGCGGGTTCAGGCCAGCGTGCTTCAAAAGTCCGGCAGCCACGCGGTGGCGACCACCGCCAACGGGCGCCAGCGCACCACCCTGCTGCGTGGCCAGATTCTCCTGGTGGAGGGAATCGACCCGAGCCTCAGCCTGGCGCTGCTCGACGATCGACACCAGGCCCTGCCCCTCCTGCACCCCGAGAGGCTGGCCCGCTTGGCCAACCATGGCCAGTCGCTCGCCGTCCAGGTGCTCGACAGCCAGAAGGGGGTGAAATACGAAGTGATCGACGCCAGCGAGCGCCATCTGCCCTTCGCCGAGCAGCACACTCTCAGCGCCATCGCGGTGGTAGGGAACTCCGAGCCGATTGTGATTCCCCTCAAGCACGGGGCCAGCGAAGATCGCGACCTTGTCGTCCGTGCCAGCCTGAAGCGCAAGCCCCGCGCTGGCGCCAGCTATCAGCAGGAGCAGGTTCTCACCGCGATCCTGCCCCTGCGCGTCCGCGCCAATCCCGCCGTTCCCCTGCGGATCGAAACCCCGGTGCTCGCGGTCGGCGCCACGGCGAACGTTTGCATCGGCACGGCTTCCGGCGAGGGCGGCAGCCAGGCCAGCGTCAGTTATCAGCTGCACACCCGCCCGATCGACAACTCCGAATGGCGCTTCGCCCCACCCGCCGACCCCTCGGCTGTGCTGACGGTGCCGGACGGCGATCGGAAGATCCTGTTGCAATCCTTGCGATCCGACACCCCCAAGACCTGGTCCGAATTCCGCGCCGCCCCCACCAGCGGCCCGGGCAACGGCGCCACGGTTGAGCTGGCGCTGGTCGCCGACTTCGGCGATGGGTATGTCACGGCGCTCGCCCGAAAACAGCACCGGCTCAGCCCGATCAGCAGCCCCGATCAGGACACCTACCCCAGCGAACTGCCCCTGCGGCAGGTGGCCGCCGTGCTGGTGCGCCCCGAGGCTGATCGTGACCTCGTGTTGCGCCAAAGACCGAACGAACGCAATGTCTGGAGGCTCCTCGGCGGCCAGCCCGGCGTGTCTTACACCATCTGTCAGGCCGGTGCGAAGCAGCCCGCCATGCCCCTGGCCATGCCCCTGCACACCCACCATCGCCAGGATTCTCCGGGGGGTGTGCGAGGCATCGAAAGCCTGCGCGTTGATGTCGATTTCGTCGTGGATGGCACCTTGGGCGGACCGCCGCCCGCCCGGTTCTCGATCGATCCCGCCACCTGTTCCGGCTTCACCGTCACCGCCAGGCGGTTGCTCTCCGGCGTGGAGACCACCATGCAGTTCCCGCTCATCCTGATACAGACGCTGCCGGAGAATCCTTCCATCGGCGACAGCGTGGAGGTGGTGGTTCGGGACCTGGCTCCAGGCCGCAGAGGCCACCTCGTGCAACGGGGCAGAACCCTGCCCGCCGCGATCGCCGATGCCGAGGGGGTGCTGCGTCTCGCCACGGAGCCGCTTCGCGCCGACCCCAGTGTGATGTTGCATCTGGCACCGTCGCCTGCCTCTGGCTCCACACCCGCCCGGCCCGCGTTCTCCTGTCGGATCCCCGTCGGCCTGGCATGAGGGTTCCCCCTTCCACGGACCCCGACCAGGGGACACGGCCGTGCCACCGTGTCCACCGCCTTGAGCTGGAGATCCACACCGGCGAGAAGAGCCTGGCTCAGGCCTTGCTTCCCCGCCTCAGTCGCCTGCACCACGATCGGCTGCTCCCCCTGCTGGAGCGCATCTGCGATGGGGTCAGTCCGGATCATCGCCTGCACCGCCTGCAGACCCTGGAGATCGACCTCGGACCGTTGGCGCTGGAACGGTTGGAAGATCAGTTCGCCGAACGGCTGGAGCAGGCCCTGCGTCAGGCCTTGGCGAAACGTCTGCAGCCCGCGCGAGCCGAAACTCCGCCCTCTCCTGCGGAATCCCCAGCGACGGGCGGCGATGCGGAACTGATCGCCACCTTTGCGGCCACAGGCAACCTTCCCTGGTGGGCCCCGCGCCACCAACCCACCCTGATCGCCGACGCCCTGGCCCGCTGCTGGCCCGCTTCCATCGACCCGATTCTTGCGGCGCTGGCCAGCCAAGCGAACGCCCTGGATCGTCTCCGCCGCGCTGTCCACCCAGACCAGAGGGCGCTGCTGGAGGCTGCGATCGCGGCGCTCCCTCACGTTTTTCTTTCCCCAACGGATACTCCGGCGGCAGATCCTCCTGCCGGCAGCGCTTCCCAATCCGTTGGCTCCCTGCCTGGCTCAGCCCACAGACTGCCATCGCCGGGACCAGCAGGTTCGGCGGCCGATGCAGCGCCGAAGCAGGCCAGTCCGCCGCCACCTCTGGCCCTCGCCCTCCCCACCGCCCAGCGCCTGGAGACGCCGCCAGCGGATCCCCCCCCGCCGAGCGCTGCCGTCGCGGCTCCTCATCCACTCGCCCCACGGCGCCTCGCTGGCATTGGCGAGCCCTGGATGATCGATGGCGCCGGGCTGGTGTTGCTCTGGCCGTTTCTGGAGACCTTCTGCCGCCGACTTCATCTGCTGGACGATGACCGGCAATTCCGCGGCGAGGGCGAGCGCCAGCGCGCCATCACCCTGTTCGCGCTGCTTGTGGACGAGGCGCAGGAGCTGAGCGAATGGCAGCTCACCCTGGCCAAGGTGCTGGGCGGGGTCTCTCCGGATCACCCCTGGATCCTCGAAGAACCGCTGGCTGCGGACGAGTTGCGGGAGCTGCAGGAGCTCCTCATCGCCGCCCTCACCCATGCCGGCGGACGTCTCGGGGAAGATCCCGAAGCGCTTCGCCGAAACTTCCTGCAGCGGCCTGGCCTGTTGACCCATCACCCCAGCGGCTGGCTTCTGCAGGTGGAACGGCAGGAGGGCGATGGGGTGCTCGACGATCTGCCCTGGAGCCTGCAGTGGCTGCGCCTCATCTGGATGGCGGAAGGTCTGCAGGTCAGCTGGTGAGCCGTCGACTGGTGAGCCGTCGACAAGGAGTACGGCGCCCCGGAGGTGATCGTGGCCAGCGCCTCCGATCCGCAGCCCCTGCCAGCTGGATCAGGCCCGGGCAGCCGGCGTCGCGACGGGCCTGCTGATCGTTGCTGTCGGTGCGCCTCCGCAAAGCGAGGCAATCCTCCACCGCCGGATGGATGAGCACCGGCGGCTGGTCAAGGATGCGGGGTCGTCTCCATGCACTGTAAAAAAATCCTGGGGATCTGCGATTCGATGGCCTACGCAACAATCCACGCCATGACCACCGAAAAGCAATGGCTCGCTCTGGCCGGCCTGCACACCACGGGCCGGGGTCAACGCCAACCTCTCCAAAGACGAGGTGGCGGGGCTGTTTCCCTCCGCCGAACATCCGCCGCAGCTTCGCCTTCCTGGAAGCGGCCGCCAAGGATTGTGATCAGCGCTTCACGGCGCTCTGAAGACGCTGGCCTCGCCCCGCCGGTGAATCTCCCTGGCGTACTCGGTCCAAATACCCTGGCCCCAGTAGCGGAAGCAGCTGGTCTCCAGGAGCAGCAATGCCAGCAACGCCTCCTGGTAGGGCTGGCTCAGGCTGATGGCGGGATCACGGGCCAGCAGGGGGTCGAAGCGCTGGTGGAAAGCGGCGCTGAGCTGATTCATCGGTTCGAGCACATTGGTGTAGCCCTCCACCCAGCTGAGGTTGTTCGTCCAGGAGGCGCCGGCCATCGAGAAACCGGGATCGGCCGCCTGCAGCCGGCAGATGGCTGCCTCCACAGCTTCGCGGTTTGGTGAGGCGCCCGTCTCCCGCCAGAGCCGCTGCTGCCCCGCGGCCTGGATCGGGACAAAATCAGCGGCCGTCACGCCGGCTGCCTCCAGCAGCTCCAGGTATTCCGTGCCGTTGATCGCTACGGTGCCGCTGCGGCCGCCCCCCTCGCGGGCAATCCGTTGCTGGGCCTGCACAAAGGCGGCGGGGAATTCATTCATCATCACGCCACCGTTTTCGCCATCGGCGATCTGCGCGACGAGCGGGGGAATGGGCTGGCCTGCCAGTGCCTGCCGCTCCATCCCCAGCGCTTCGTAATAGGGCTGCATCTGCCCCACCAGCTTGGTATCGGAGCCCTGGGTTTTGATCAGGGCGGTGATCGAGGCCACCTCACCGCTGGAGCTGCGCGCCAGCAGCTGCTGGGGGAGGTATTTCTGATCGTGGCGCAGCCCCGAGCCGTCCAGGTTTTCGACGCTGTGCTCCTGTACCAGCAGCCAGCGGTAGCCGCACTCCCGCAGGGCCTTCACAAAGGCATGCAGCGTGTCGGGATGGTTGGGGAGGGCCATCTCCGGCGGTGAAAAACCCTTCACCCGTCGCAGGGCGTCGTCGCCGAACAGGGCGGCGAAATGGTGCTGCCAGGCGAGGATCTGCAGCTTCAGATCGGGGATCGGGGTGGAGGGGGCCACCGCGTGGCTCCAGAAGGTGCCAAGCCACTCCACATGGGGTTGCAGGGCGGGATTGCAGGCGAGCTGCTGGAGCGCCTCCAGGATGTCGCGTCGGCCGAGCTGCTCAAAACCCCAGAGAAGGTTGCCGGAGTAATCCAGCATGATGCGCGGGTTGGCCCCCGCGTCGATCAGCTGGGGAAGGATGTCGGCCAGGCGCCGGTAGCACTGGGCAAAGGGTTCGGCGTTGTGGTTATCCCCCTGGCCGGGGTGCTCGAACATGTACTGGAGATGGGAGATGAGCTCTCCTTTCGACCCGGCAGGAATCGTGGGCTGATGCATGTGCAGGGCACAGGCAAAGGCCGAGTGCAGTTGCGTCAGATCGAGATTCGTGCGGGGCAGGAATACGGGCGCGTCCTGCTGCACCAGGGCCAGGATTTCAGCTTCGCGGCCGGCGATCGGCGGCAGGGGTTGGCGGGGCATCAGGGGGATCCTGCGGGGTGGGGGCACCGATTGAAGCGCCGTACTTGGCCTGGACAATCACGATCCTCGGATGTTTGCTCTGCAAGTCCGGGCTGAAGAGGCCACTACTCAGGCTCATCAGCCGTCACCCTTGGCGACAGGAAGGATTGGCCGCGATGATACTGTTCTTCAAGCCTGCGGCGTCTGGCATCCCAGAGAGCATTGGTCATTATCTGGAAGCGAATGCAAGCTACGCGATAGAGGATGAATAGGCAGATGACAACAAATGCTATGTAGCCCAGGCTGCGCGGCCAAAGGAACAAATCAATGTGGATCATTCGCCAAACAGATACGATCAGGCCAGTGGTGATTAGGATCAGGCAAAGATAACAGACTCCGGTATGTGGTTTGGTCCTTTTCCAGGCGGGTCCCCGGCCAGGGGGATTCGGCTGGGCAACGGCAGGGGCGGATCGCTCCGAGCTTGCCCTGATCTTTGGCGAAAAGGCTTTCACTGTCGGCGCTGTGCACTGCCATGGGCCGGGAAGGGCTCAGAAACCCTGGACTGGTGAGCAGACTCGGGGGCGTGAATCGTGCAAAACACATCACACTCTGCTGGAGATGCGCAAGCCGGGCATGCAAATCGCGGGCAAAGGACAATCAGCCCCGCTTTGCTAAGGCCGCAAAGCTGTGACACCTAAAATGACTCCTGTGATTGGCCAGCATAGCGGCCTACATAACGCTCATTTCCATCCAGTACCTGAAAAACAAACTGGCAAATCGGCAACCCCGGAGAAACGGCCAATGGTGCTGGGCCGAAGTTGCTCATTTCCAGTACCTGCTGGCTATCAATTCCAGGACCCATGAAGGGAGCGCTGATATGCACCATCAAGCCGAGACGGGCGAAGCGGCTGCGGCCTTCCAGCCAGCCGCATAGTCCTGGCCCCAACCTGAGACGCTCCTTGGTCATGCCCAGCACAGTTTCGCCAGGCATGATCAGGATGTGCTGATCTTCAGGAATCTCTATTTTGTCCGTGAAATCGCGATAGTCGGTGCTTGCATGCACCTCGATCACCTGATGCACCTTACGGAAAACACGAAACGTATTGGCCAGAGTAAGATCTACCGATGCTGGCCCCACCAGCTCATGGCGAAAGGGGGTGATCGAGAGGGTGCCTTCCTCAATCGCTTGCAGAATCGCTTGTCTGCCGAGCACTGACATCGTTTTCCTTTCCGCTGCCCAACCCTAGAAGCCCGTCGCACCTCCGACCGCGCTCCCCTCCTCCCCGATACCAGCTGGATTCCCTCAGATCCCTGTGACAGCAATGCATTTGGGCGATCAATCGGCCCATGACCACACCTTGCCCGAAGGCTTGCCTGCAGCGCGAGACCTTCCGCCCCTGCAATCCTCGGCAGAGCCTGCCGATTCTGGCGGCCGAACAGGACCATCGCTGCCGAAACTGATTCGTAGGAAACGGATGGATTCCGCTCTCAGTTCCAACCCTTGGGCTCTGGGGGGTGGCAAAACCCAATGTTCCCATTTGTCTGTCGCGTTCGCCTAACTCATTTCCTTTGCATCTCAACATCGAGGGGCCTGGCGTATGCCATCAGCCTGCCCCTGCACGATCGCGGCGCAAGCGATGGCGAAAACGGCTGGCCCAGGGAAAAGCTTTCGATTTGGCGGAACGCAGCAACGACTGCCACGGTGTCAGCTCTGGCTTCTCTTCAGTTGGGAGAGCCAGCTTCTCTCTTGACTGCTCAACAGATAACGTACGCGCCAATGCCGCTTGCAAGTGAGAGCTAAACACCTCTGGCCGAACCCGATAGTTGGCATAGATCTCTGGGCTATCCGCCTCAATGGCCTCTTGTGCAATGGCATGAATACGCAAAGGTTGATCTGGAAAAGAGGGTGCAACGGCTGGCCAAAAATAGAGTTGCGTCATATGCACCGGGTCTCCATGGGCAACGCATTCAAGATTCCAGATCCATGTGGGCAGCACCAGTGCGCTGCCTACGGGCGCGATGACCACGTCGCTGCCGGCAATCTCCTGGCATAGTCTGTCAAGGTTGCAATCAATGAGGCGCTGATGTGCAATGCCGTGACGTTGGAGAACATTGGCAACCTCATCACACATGGGCTTTGCTACCTCATGGAACTCAAGACAGAACTCCAGACGATCTTTTAGGGCTTCGGTGGCAGGCAATGCGAGCCAATGCTCCAGGCACTCCCCAGTATTGAGCAATGATTTGTTGTGTGCGCGTAGATTTACCAGGATCCGAATTTGACGATCTTCCTTCGGTCCCGGAAGATACTGCTGTCTGATGGCCTCCGCAATGCGATCCGGTATCACCATGCTGTTCAACACCATCGGCCGAGTCAATTCGCCAATCGCCTCAAAGCCGGATGTAGTACGGATATCAAGTCCAGGCAGGCTATTCGTTACAAATGGGTGAAAGAATTCGTTGTAGGACTGCCCTCGATCAGCTTCCTGGAAGCTATGAATGCAGATCTTGAGGGAATGCCCTGGGAACGTTTTGATTATCTGATCGATAAGGTAGTAGCCGCTGATGTCATTCCAAAGCGAATGTCCGAGGTTGGTGGCAAGGGACAGGTTGACGACATGAATACAAGGGTCGTCGTTCGGGCCGCGCTGACTGGCTTGGCGGAGATAAGGTGCGGCATCGGCAGCGAACTTTCCGTAGTCGGTTGGTAGCCAGGCGCTGGCGGAGTCTCGCCTGGCACTCACTCGACTAGCTCCAATCTGATAGCCAGTGACCATCATGCTGACACCCGGCCCCCGGAATTCGGCAAGATCAACATCACCGTGGCGGAACAGAACAGCCTTGTTAACCCAAGCAGGAGTATCGCTCGCGTTTTTCATGGGCAGGAAGGTTGCTTGCTCTCCAACCTGGTGGCGACCAAGGAAAGGGTTGAAGACCAGATCTGACCCATTCTGTAGAAGATGCAGCTCCTTCAACAGCACGTAGCGATGTTCTCTGCTCAGGGCGTCGCTGTAATCGCTGAGCCCTTCTTGGAGATCGGTTTGCCGGCAGCTGAACTGCCACATCGCAAGTAGCTCAGGGATATTGCAGTGGGGCAGTGTCTGCGGTTCCTGGCGAAGCTGTGCAAGCAGCGCTGCCATCAAGTTCACCGGCATCAGCTTGTCAAGAAGCTTCCCAAAAAAGATGCTGGGTTGCGGAGCCAGGTCGTAGTTTGCGAATTCTGAACCATGAGCGATGCGCCATGCTGTTGACTGTCGACACTGCTCCTGCAGTGCCAGGATGCTGTTCTGATGGGCGAGCTGACTGGGAGCAGCAAAGGTTGTCAGCCAGGCTGGGATGCGTGGTGTCGCATCGCACAGCCGATAGAGAATGCTCACATCCTCTGGGCCAACAAGCTGCTGGTCGAGATACCCCAAGTTCTGGTTAAGGAACCAGATGGAGAAAAGTTGCTCCTCGTTCAGAATGGAGAAAGGAAGCAGGAATAGGTCATGATGGTGTGAAAGTCGGATTAGCTCGAGCGGCAGATAATTCGGGTTTTCATCCTCGCCCTCGAGCACCCTCCGGGTCAGGAGTCGATCCTCGTAGAAGGGGCTCGTGATCGGCGTTGGAATCTCGCGGCCCTCGCTCGCCAGAAAGATTCCATTCTCCGGATCAAGTTGTAACTCCTCCACCTGGGATCTCACATTCTGCACCGGCCAGTCAGGAAGGCCCACCTGAAATGCGGCGGCGGAAGGGAGGGCTGAGTGCATGGGAAAGGATGAAGGGATGGTGATCGGCGGAGGGGAGCTTCGTTTCGATCAGGGATATCTCAGGTGTGAAAGCTTAGCCGAGCATCCCGCCAGCAAGGAAGGGGAGAACAGAAGCCCTCTCGACCATCAGGCCATGCTTGAGAAACTCTTGCCGAATCCTTCGACATTCGGCAGAATCTCAGCCAGCATTGGGGGAAGACGATCCAACAGGAGGAAGCTGGATAGTGGAATACGCTCGTTCTGGTTTGGCCCTAAAGTGGCCCTCTGCTCAATGTTAAATTAAAGCGAGGCAATTCATGGTATAGTGGAATACTGAATCTGGAGGCGTCTTGTTATTTCCCTCAAGCAAGACTGGATCGCCAGCCTTGTGGTGGGCTGAATCCTTCCTTCTTTCCTTCCTGCTGGATCCTGGAGTGGCTCCGCTCGAGCCTCGGCTCCTGGGCTTCTGCTGGAGGGATCACAGGAGTTGTCGTGCTGCGGGACCGGTACCCGAAGCCCCGGTGCTTCCACACCGCCATGGCAGAGGCAGGGGCTGGAGCAGCAGGCGCGCGCCATCAATTCCCTGGGCTGATTGCGCATACAATAGCAGGCTCATCGTCAGGGAAGGTTCTGATGTTTACGCCAATCACGGCCCAGGCGGCCCCTGCAGAGATGTGGGATTTTATTGTTGTTGGTTCCGGTATTTCTGGACTCGCAGTCGCGAGGATGCTCCAGGAATTCGGTCAATCGGTTCTGATTCTCGAGAAAGAGTCTGCGAGCGGCGGCCTGATTCGCTGTACGCGCGAGCGGGACAATATTCTCTACCACAGAGTTGGTGGACACGTTTTTAATACCCGCATCCAGAGAGTGGCGGAATGGTTCTGGGCTCAGTTCAATCGCAACGACGAGTTTCTGCATGCCGTGCGTAAGGCGATGATCAGTTATGAGTTTGGACGCGAATACCGCTATCCAATTGAGTCTAATCTATATGAGTATGGTCCGGATTTCTGCGCGAAGGCCCTGGATGACATGACACGTTCCCAGCTTGGTGCCAATAGCATCGACACGAGCAGTTTCGGTCAATATTTGCGTTCCATTTTTGGCGATACACTTTATGAGCACTATTTTCGTCCATACAATGAAAAGATCTGGAGGCGAGATCTGCAAGCGATTGGGGTTGATTGGTTGGAGGGAAAGTTGCCCCAGCCAAAAGCAATAGAAGCGATTATGGCCAACATCTTCCGTCAGGATAATGACACGATGGCCCATGCCACATTTTACTATCCTATTCTAAATGGCTCCCAGTTTCTTGTTGATCGTTTGAGTCGGGATCTGACGCTTCAGACCAGCACCGCTCTCCAGGCAATCTCGGTTGCTCCAGACGGAATTGTCGTCAATGGAACCCATCGCTGCCGGCGCTTGATCTATACCGGTGATTTGAGGGCTCTCCCCGCTCAACTGAATGGGATTGCTTTCGCCGATCGCTTGCGTGATGCAATCGCTGAGCTGCCATCAAACAGCACCAGCAGCGCCCTGTGTCGAGCCGGCAAACTTCCGTACTCCTGGTTGTATGTTCCTTCGCCTGAGTTTAATTTTCACCGCATCATTCACACCGGAGGCTTTAGCCCTAGCAACAATGGACGATTGGATCCGGCAACACTGAGCTCCTGCGTGGTGGAGTTTTCGGGTTGCTTCAGTGAAGATGAGATGGCGTCGGAGATCCACAGGGCCGGAATCGGCTTGGAGCCAATTGCCTTCAACTATGCCCCCAATTCATATGTCATCCACCACCGTGACACCTCCGAGGTTGTCGAGGAGGCCCGGCGCCTGCTGGCGAGCCATGATATACATCTGCTCGGCCGCTTTGCCGAATGGCAATACTACAACATGGACAATGCTATCGATGCGGCCATGCGTCTGGTCGACAGGCTTCTGTTGCGCTCTGCCTGACACCTTGCCATCGCAGGCCCGATCCCTTCGCTCTTGCCACAATAAGAGAGATTCATCCCTTCCATGCCACTCCCCTACCCTCGCCGCGCCCTGGCCGCCGGTGCCGCCCTGGGCCTGGCCGCCCTCTCCCCCGCCAGCCTCGGCTCTGCTGCCCTCGCCTGCTCCCGCATCACCTGGACGGGGCCCAACCAGCAGGTGATCACCGGCCGCTCGATGGACTGGCCCTATGGCTTCAACTCCCACTTCCATGTCATCCCCCGCGGGGAAACGATCGACGGTGCCGGAGGTGTCAATTCCCTGCGCTTCACCACCCGCCACGGCTCGGTGCTGGTGAGCGGAAGCACCGCCCCTGGCGGCCCGGTGGACGCGGTGTTTGATGGCATGAACGAGAAGGGCCTGGCGGCCAATCTCCTCTACCTGGCCGAGAACGACTTCGGCATCCGCAGCGCCGACGCCCGTCGCCCCCGCCTCTCCTTCGCCGCCTGGACCCTCTACCTGCTCAGCCAATACGCGAACGTGAAGGATCTGGTGAAGGCCGTGCAGGAAGATCGCATCCAGATCGTGCCGGTGCCCTTCGGCCCCGGCGGCAAGGCCAAGGCCACCGTGCACATGGCCGTCTCCGACGCTAGCGGCGATTCGGCCGTGATCGAGTATCTCAACGGCAAGCCGGTCATCCACCATGGTCCCCAGTTCCAGGTGATGACCAACAGCCCCGTCTACAGCGAGCAGCTCAAGCTCAATTCCTTCTGGAGCACCAAGGACCGCAGCCATGAGCTGCCGGGTTCGATCCAATCTCCCGATCGCTTCGTGCGCGGCTCCTACTACCTGGAGCAGCTCCCCCCCACCAGCGATCCTCGTCAGGCTCTGGCCGGGGTGATGAGCGTGATGCGCAACATCTCCGTTCCCTGGGGCACCCCCGATCCGGAGCACCCCAACATCTCGCCCACCTGGTGGCGCACCCTGCTCGATCAGAAGAACGGGGTTTACTACTTCGATTCCGCTCTCTCGCCCCAGATGGTGTGGCTGAACCTTCGCCAGATCGATTTCAGAGTCGGCAGTGGCATCCGCGCCATCGCCATCGAGGGCAACCACGACCTCCAGGGCAACCTCACCGGCAAGCTCCAGGCCGCGCCGGCCATCCGCTTCCTGGCGCCGAAAGCCTGAGGGGGGCCGACCGCGGGGGGCGGGCGCTACTCCTGGTAATGCTCCTGATAGAAGCGCTCCAGATCCCCCACCGCCTGCAGCAGGGGTGAGGCCAGCGATCCGGCCGTGTCGGCCACGTGCCGGGCCAGCCCGAGGGTGACCACCCCGCGGGAGGGCTCCAGGGATCCGGATTCGATCTGGCCGCGCAGCGATTCCAGCGCGGCCAGCAGCTTCGGACCCTGGCTGGCATCGGATCCGGCGACGGCCGCCGCCCGATCGATCAGGCCGAGAAATTCAGTGTTGCGGGCATCCATGGCAGCTCAGGGGCAGGTGAACGTCTGAACGGTGAGGGGCGGGCCTTCCACCCAGGTGATCTGCGGATCCTTGGAATTCTCGATGAAGGTCTGCTGACCACCTCCCGGGTAGCAGGCCGAGGGGGTCTGGGGCGCCACCATGCCCTTGTACACCGCCGTACCAGCCGGCACCGTGACGCTGAGGCTGCGAATCGCCTGGTTGCCCCAGTCCTGATGGAGGGCCAGTGAGCGGATCACGTCGGTGTTGACCGTGAAACGATCCATGGTCAGGTAGCGGCCGTAGCGGTTGCTGTCACTACTGAAATAACGGTAGAAAGTCTGCGGTTCCGTAAGGACGACCCGCGTGCATTTCGATTCCAGAAATGTGACGGCCACATTGGCCGGCAGCGGGCAGTTGGGAGAGAGGGCGGGGGCGCTCTCCTGCGCCAGGGCCGTGCTCCCCAGCAGGGCGCCGCTGACGGCGCTGAGGGCGAGCGATCGCACGGCCCGCCGGAGGGGGCGGGAACCACGCAGCGCGTTGGGCATCGGAAAAATCCAACTGCTTGTTTCCTAGCAAGGTTCCGCCGCCCGCGTATTGTTCGAGCAGGCGAAACCCCCATGAAGCAGGCACTCGCGTTTCTCCTTGCCCGGGAGGCCGACCTTCCCACAGGCAGCAACGACTGGGAGATGCTCCAGCAGGTGCAGCGTCAGGGGGTGAGCGGTGGCACGGCGCTGCGGCTCTACCGCGTGGCGGAGGAGTTGCCGATCGTCCTGGAGAAACTGCCCCTCGACGGGCTGATCCCTGGAGCGAGAACCAATGAGCCCGGAGCTGGCTCCCTGATCTGCGACGCCCTGATCCCCCATCTCGATGTCAAGTCGCTGTGGCTCGGGGTGTATGCCAGGGCTGAAGGGGAGGCGAGCGAGGCGGATGCCCGCTGGCAGGAGCTGGATCGCTTCCCGCTGCGCGAAGCCGAGAACGAAACCTGCTGGTTCTACCCCACGGAAGATGGTCGTTATCTGTCGTGGGAATGCCAGCACAGCCTCGAACTGGCCCCGGGGCGCCTGGTCGAGGCGAGCCAGGCCTCGGGCCCGGACGGCTATGAACGCAGCGAGGTCCATGTGCTCTGGTCGTTGATGGCGGACGATGAAGCCCTCACCTGCGTGGGCCTCACCTACCGCCGCCGCCGCATCGAATGGAAGGTGAGCGCCAGCCGATCAGAGGCCTGCGCCACCTGGGGGTCGTTTCAAGTGGATGCCATGGCAGATCCCAGCTTCCAGCCCCTTGCCAGCACCACGGTCTTCCGCAAGCCGCCGTTCAGCTCGCCAGGCTGAGCGCCAGCAGGTCGCGACTGCCGCTGATCGCCTGGACCGCCAACAACAGGGCGCTCAGGAAAGCCGCGGCCGAGTGCAGTCGACGCCAAAGCGGACGGCTGCGGATCTCCGGGGCCGCAGCCATGGCAAACAGAAACAGGCCGGTGAGCAACAGTCCGCTCCAGGCGTGCGAGCCCCAGAGCCGGCCCCAGGGGCTCACCCCCCGAAACCACAGCGGCGGTTGCACCAGCAACAGGGCCAGGGCGCCCCAGCTCAGCAGGGCGCAGGCGGCCCGAGAGGCGGCGCGACGCACGCGCCAGAGGGCCAGGCAGCCGCCGAGGGCCACAGCGGCGGGCAACAGCAGGGTGACCGTACCGGGGGTGGCGGTGGCGAAGCGGTTCAGATTGGCGGCCAGGGCCAACAGCACCGCCAGCACCACAGCGCTGGTCACCCAGCGACCGTGGTCGACATGCTCCACCGGCACCGTGGCGGCGATCGGATTGAGATCCAGACGGCGCTCCCGCGCCAGGATCCCCAGGCGGATCGTGGCGCCGATCACCGGGTAGACAAAGAGGATCATCAGCACCGGATGGAGCAGCAGCAGCCAGTCGGCGGCGGGCAGGGCAGCGGGCACAGGGGTCATGGCAGGAGCCGGCCCGGCCAATCTGACGGCATGGCTTTCCGCTTGCGCCCGTCAGCCTTTCCCCCCTGCAGCGCCTCTCCCCAGAAAAGGACCGCCAGCCAGTGGAGCAGCACCGCCGACCAGAGGGAACCGCTGACGACGAACACCAGGCTGCAGGCCAATCCCAGCAGACTCACCTGCGCCAGGGAGCGGGTTCGGCGGGCATGCCAGGCCACGAACAGGCCGACGCTGAGGGCGATCCAGGGCAGCATGGCCAACGGCCGCACCCCCTCCAGCGCACTGGGCAGCAGCAGTCCACGGAAGAGCAGCTCCTCGCTGAAGGCCGGAACCAGCCACAGCCGAGCGGCATGGGGAAGCAGCCGGCGCAGCGGAGAGTGAGGCCAGCGAGCCGGCAGGTAACCCTGCTGTCGCGCCAGGGTGAGGGCAATCGCGCCATAGAGCACCACGATCCCCAGGCCCGCGATCTGCCCGACCGGCTGCCAGAGGGGGAACAGGCTGTCCCCCAACCGGCCCAGCAGGGTGGTGACACCCGGCAGCGCGCCGAACAGAGCGGTGGGGGCGAGCGGCTCCAGGCGGGGATCGGCCCCGGGGATCTGGTTGGTGCGCAGCACGAGCAGGGGCAGGCCCACCCGGAGAAACTCCGAGGCGAAGAGGTCATGGGCGCTGCGGGGCAGCAGCGAGCGCCAGCTCAACAGCGCATCCTCGAGGCTCTGGCTGGCGACGAAGGGGTCTGAGCGTTTCGCGGCGCTGGCGCCCGATCCCGTGCCGACCGCCAGGGTGCTTTCGGCATTGCGGTACCAGTCCCCCCGCACCCGTCCGAAGGGTTGGAGCAGGCGATCGAAAGCGAGCCCAAGCTCGCGCAGCCGCTTCCGATCCAACGCCGACATCGGCACCCGATCCCCCTCCAGACGGAGTTGGCGGATGGCGATCCACAGCGCCTGGGCGGAGTCCTGCACGCAGGAGGTGGAGGGGGTCACCAACGCCACACCGCTGCCATCACCGCTGCGGTAGCGGGCCGCCAGGATTTCGGCCTGCAGGTCGATGGCCTCCAGCACCGCCCCACCGATCGGCACCAACACATCCGAGAAGGGCCGCAGGCCGATCCAGCCCCGCTGCAGGCTGCCGGCGTAGGCGCTCCAGTCCTGGTTGCCGGAGACGATGCCGTTGGGGTTGTTGGCGTAGATCTGGTGGTAGCGGAGGGCCAGGCGAGGCTGGCCGGTGAAGGCGTCCCGCACCACCTCCGCCTCGCCGAAGGAGAAGTGGCCGGTCACGGTCCAACCGGCGAGCGGTTCCCCGTCCTTCCCTCCGATGCCGCCGAACAGGTGCATCAGCAAGGCCCGCTCGCCCAGCGCCCAGGCCGGGGGCGTCTCTCCGTCGGGGATCAGGGCGCTGCTGTGCAAGCTGCCCCGCTGCCGCAGCGGGGGGCTCCAGCTGTCGTGGCGCACGAAGGCGAGGGCCGGATCGGTGCCGTCCACCACCCGGCTGGGGTTGAGCCGCAGCAGGGCGTAGGGCAAAAGCGCCTGCACGGTGAACAGCCCGTCTTGGGCCGGCGCGCCCTGGAGCAACCACCCCTGGCGATTCCAGGCGGAGCTCACCAGGCCGGCCGGATCGATCAGCCGCCGCCCGAAGCGATCGGGGGGCAGGGCGGGAATGCGGATCGTCTCCTCCGCCCCGACGAACGCCCCCCGATCCCGATCAAAGTGGCGCACCCGCCAGAGGTCCGTGCCGCCGGCCGGACCCACGACGCTGACCAGCCCCTGCCAGCGGCCCGTGATCTGCACCGGCGGACGAGCGATGCGCACGGCGCCGTTCTCGATCGACACGCCCTCCAGGGCCACGGTGAGGTTGTCACTGGGGCGGGCTCCTGCCAGGGACTGCAAGGGCCCGACGCGACGGCCGTCGAGGCGGCTGGGAACAACATTGGCCTCGGCCGCCGCCTGCCGGGCCTCCTCCCCAAGGCGCAGGGTGGTGGTCACGGTCGCCACCAGACGCTGCAGCTCCGGCCGCTCCGCCCAGCGCAACCGCAAGCGCTGACCGATCAGGGCCTCCTCGGCAGCCGGAGCCTGCTCCATCTCGATCCACACCCAATCTTCGCGGGGAGCCCCGGGATCAGCGAGCTCCTGCTCGGTCGGCAGGATCAGCCGTCCGATCCAGGCGGCACTGGGGCGGTAGCGATCGGCGTGGGGCTTGAGGCGGAGCGGGTAGCTCTCCGGCCGGCTCCAGGGGGAGAGGCTGGCCAGGGCTTCACTGCTCTGCGGCAGCGGCTGAAGGGGGGTGCCGAGCGGGGAGGCGCGGAGGGAGGCCGGAAGCAGCCCCAGCAGCAGCGCCGCACAGAGCAGGAGGGCCGTCAGCGAGACGCCAGAAAAGCTCGGCAGGAACTTGTATCGACGAAGGCCACGATCTGTTGGGTCGCCTCGTCGAGAATCCGATAGTTGCGTCCATCGGAACAACATCTCGCCTGGGCTTCCTGATGGGCCCAGTATTCCACTTGGGTGCGTCCCTGCCTTCTCCAGCCGTCTGGATGCAGTGCCTCGATCACAAATACGTTGAACCTGGCGGACAACATTGCTTCCAGTGAAGCCACGGAACGCGAGAGGGTGGCAAAGAGCGGATTGATTTCGGGATCACGGTGATCAGCGCTACCTTCTGGCCGATCCAAGCGGAATGCGCGGGGTGGCAGGGCAGCCCCCGAGCCCCTCTGCAATTGCCCGGGCCTGCATTCGGAGTGCGGGAGCTGCCGGCTTCGATGGTGCGGCTGAAGAGCGAGGAGATCGCGCAGATGGAGCGGTGAAACGGCCAATGGTTGGGCAGCGGGGCCGGCTGAGGCTCCCGGGGCGGCCGTGGGCCCTCAGCGGGGCGGTTGCCTCCGTCTGACCTGATGGCGGCAACGCTCGGAGCAGTAGCGCACCTCCTGCCAGACGGCTTTCCATTTACGGCGCCACTGGAAGGGCCTGCCGCAACAGGCGCAGATCTTGGTGGGGCGATCGGCGTGGTGGGGCACGGCTAGGGAACCGGGGCCACGGGAGCCGCGGGGGGGGCTTCACGGCGGGGAATGGCGCAGAGTTTCTCACTCACCTGCCAGAGCCGGAGGCACTGCTCGGCATTCAGGGCCGCCGGAGCGGTGCGGGCCGCGCTGGGCCAGCCGCGCATGCCCCCCAGTTGGTTCGGCCCGTAGTGCCCACCGGGCATGGCCTCGGGGGCGGTGGCGGCGTAGAGCTGGGGCAGGGCCCCCATGGCCGCGCTCTGGAACAGGGGGGCCATCAGCCGGTAGGCCAGGGGCTCGACCCATGACCCGCTAGCGGCCACGGAGGCCTGCTGCAGATTGGTGCGGGCGATCCCTGGATGGGCCGCCAGGGACCGCACCGTGGACCCCTCGGCGCGGAGACGACGCTGCAGCTCGAGGGCGAACATCACATTGGCAAGTTTGCTCTGGCCGTAAGCCTTCCAGCGGTCGTAGCGGCGCTCGCCCTGGAGGTCGTCGAAATCGAGGCGCCCGAAGAACTGGGCTCCGGAGGTGACCGTGACGACCCGGGCGTCGGGGCGGCCCTGGAGCAGCGGCAAGAGGGCGGTGGTGAGGGCGAAATGGGCGAGGTGGTTGATGCCGAACTGGCACTCGAAACCATCGCGGGTGAGGGAGCGCGGCAGACCCATCACCCCGGCGTTGTTGATCAGCAGGTCGAGTCGTCCGTAGCGATCCGCCACGGCAGCGGCGGCGCGGCGGACCGAGGCCAGATCGGCGAGGTCGAGGTCGAGCAGATCGATGGCCCCCCCGTCGCCGGTGGCGGCAAAGAGCTCCTGGCGGGCACGCTCGGCCCGTTCGCGGGAGCGGCAGCCGAGGATCACGGTGGCGCCGCGGGCCGCCAGGGCCCGCGCCGTTTCCAGGCCCAGGCCGCTGCTGGCGCCGGTGACAAGGGCAAGGCGCCCCCGTTGGTCAGGAATGTCAGCGGCGGTCCATGGCATGGGCCTGGGGGCGGATGAAGCTCATTGCAACCGTAACAATTCATGAAGCGCCTCGCATCAGCCCTGGCATCTCGGGTGCTGGCCGCCATTTCTCACCCTCAGGCGCCGGGCAGGATCAACCGGGAGCGAGTGCATCCCCGGCGGGAAGAACTGCCGGGAGGGCCTGCAGCAAAGCACCGGCCTTGAGCCGGCCGCGCCCGATCATTGGCATCAACAAGCCCTATCGAAACTCCGTTGACCGATAAGGGGGGCTTGCGTAGTCTCCCTGTCCTGGCGGTTTCCCGATGCGAGCTGTTTCTCCCCCCTCCCCCAACCTCTCCGACCCCACCCTGACCCCGGGCCCCCCTGGTGAGGCCCCGTTCAACGGCGATCCCATCCCCTCGGGCAAGGAGGGACTTGCCTGGTATCAGGTATTTCGCCGCCCGCAGCTGGTGCAGTCGCTGGAGGCGGTGCAGGATTTGATTGCCGTTTCGCTGTGCTTGGGACTTTTTTGCGTGATGGCCCTGCAGCTTCAGCAGATTTTTACCTCACTGCTGCATCGGCCTGAATTTCATGCGATCACAGCTGACATCCTGTTCATCTTGATTTTGGTGGAACTTTTCCGCCTGCTAATCATTTATTTGCAGGAACAACGGGTTTCGATTGGTGTGTCGGTGGAGATCGCCATTGTTTCGGTTTTGCGCGAGGTGATTGTGGGCGGGGTTCTGGAGACCGACTGGCGCCAAATTCTCGCAGTATGCCTTTTTCTAGCCACCGCTGCTCTGTTGTTGGTGGTGAGGGTCTGGTTGCCGCCCACCTTTGAAGGGGTGGATCCTGAAGCCAAGGTTTCGGCACGCTTGCGACAGCACACGTCCGAGGAATGAGGCGATCTGAGATCGATTGCCGTGCTGCACGGGGAGGGGATGCCCTGGAGGCTGAGGAAGCGTTCCTGCAGAAAAGATGTTTTGGGTTGAGAGCCGCTCCCTGCCATCACCCAGACTGCTCCCGGGGCAACCAATGCCGTAAGGCTGCGCCAGCTCGTTTCCTCAACCAGAACTCCCCGGCTCCTGGACGGAATCCTGGCGCTCGGGCCTCCCCAGCAGCAGCACCAGGGGCAGGGCCAGCAGAAACATCAGCCCCACCATCCGGAAGACGTCCCCGTAGGCCAGCAGGCTCGCCTGCCGGTCGACCTGCTGGCTGAGCAGCGCCAGGGCCCGCTCCTGAGCGCCGGGGTTCCAGGCCGCGATCGCCTGCAGCCGCAGTTGCAGCAGGGGGTTGGTGGTGGCGAGGTGTTCCCACCAGCAAGGCCCTCTGGACCGCCCGCTGATGGTCGAGCACCACGGTGAGCAGCGCAATGCCAAAGGTTCCGCCGAGTTGGCGGGTGAGGTTGTAGAAGCCGCTGCCAGCCCCCACATCCTCGCGGGGCAGGGGGCCGAGGGTGGCCAGGCTCAGTGGCAGAAACATCATCACCGTGGTGACCCCCCGCAGGATCAGGGGCCAGTAGAGGCTGTCCTCGCCGGTGTCCGGACCGATGGCAGCCAGCTGTTGCATCGTCGCCACCATCGCCACCGCTCCCAAAGCGATCAGCAGCCGCGGATCAAAACGCTGGGAGGTCTTGCCCAGCACCGCCATCGTGGCGGCCGACGCCAGCGCCCCGGGCAGCATCAACAGGCCCGTTTGAGTGGCGGTGTACTGCAGCACGGTCTGGGCGAAGACCGGCACCACGAACACCGTCCCGTAGAGCCCCATCCCCAGGACGAGGGAAAACACGCTGCCCGCCGCCAGGGAGCGATGACGCAGAACCCGCAGATCCACCGCCGGGTTGGCGCAGCGCAACTCCCAGCCGATGAAGGTGGGCACACAAATGGCCGCCAGAAGGGTCAGCCGCCGGATGCCGTCATCGCCGAACCAGTCGCTCTGTTGCCCCTGCTCCAGAACCACCTGCAGGCTGGCCAGGCCGGCCGCCAGCAGCGCGATTCCCGTCCAATCCACGGCCCGCCCGCCGGGGGGGGCCTCCCCATCCCCCGGCAGAAAGGCCAGGGCCAGCAGCACCGTGAGCAGGCCCAGCGGCAGGTTGATGAAGAAGATCCAGCGCCAGTTGAGGGCATCGGTGAGAAAGCCCCCCAGTGTGGGGCCGATCGCCGGGCCCGCCAGCACCACGATGCCGAACATTCCCTGGGCCACCCCTTGCATCGAGCGGGGAACCGACTGGAAGAGGATCGCCTGGGCTTTGGGCAGCAACCCGCCCCCCAGCAACCCCTGCGCGATGCGCGCTGCCCCCAGGGCCGGCAGGTTGGGGGCCAGGCCGCAGGCCATCGAGGCAGCGGTGAAGCCCACCAGGCAGAACAGGAAATAGCGCCGCTGACCGAAGGCTTCCCCCAGCCACTGGCTCAGCGGGATCATCACGACACTGGCCATGGCGTAGCCGGTCACCACCCAGCCCACCTCCGCCAAGGTGGCGCCGAGGTTGGCCTGAATGTGGGCCAGAGCCACGTTGGTGATGCTTACATCGATCACCTCGAGCATCGCCGCGATGGACGCGGTGAGCACCAGCGCCCAGAGGCGAAGGCTCATTGCCGTCGCACCTGAACGCGGGCGGAGAGTCCCGGCACCAGTCGAGGGGCGAGCGCGGGGGGAACCTCCTCCAGGGCGATCCGCACGCTCACCCGCTGCACCACCTTGGTGAAGTTGCCCGTGGCATTGTCCGGTGGCAGCAGGGCGAAGCGGGCACCGGAGGCCGGGGCCACGCTCACCACCCGCCCGCGCAGGCGCACCCCGGGGAAGGCATCGAGGCTCACCTCCGCCGGCTGGCCAGCGCGCAAGGCCTGCAGCTGGGTCTCCTTGAAGTTCGCCTCCACCCAGGGATGGGGGGAGACCAGGGTCATCAGGGGCTGGCCGGGCTGGACCTGGCGGCCCGGTTCGGCCGTGCGGGAACCGATCCTTCCGGCGGTCGGCGCCAGGATGCGGGTGTAACTCAGCCGCAACCGGGCCTCCGACAGCGAAGCCTCCGCCTCGCGGCTCCGGGCTTCGGCCGCGGCAGCGCGATCCCGATCCACCCCCACCTGGCGTTCACTGGCCCGGGCCTGCAGAGCCGTGGCCTGGCTGCGGGTGAGCTGGCCCTGAGCCTGTCGGAAACTGGCGCGGGCACGGTCCACCTCCTGGCGGGAGACCCCGCCCTGGCGCAACAGAAACTCCAGCCGCTCCAGATCGGTGGAGGCCCGCTCCAATTCGGCCCGGGCCACCTGCTGATCCGCCGCCGCCTGGTTCGCCGCCGCCTCCGCGCCGCTGCGGCTCGTGCCCGTCTGCGCTTGCAGAGCCTCGGCCTGGCGGCGGGCCTCCTGCAATTCGGCCTCGCTGCGACGCAACTGGACGAGGGCATCGCGAGGGTCGAGCAGCACCAGCAGCGCACCCGCCCGCACCGCCTGGTTGTCCTGAACGGGCACGGCCATGATCGAACCGGCCACCCGGCTGGAGATGTCGACCAGGTGGGCCTGCAGCTGGGCGTTGTCCGTCTCTTCCAGACCCCAGTGGTCGTGCAGCCAGAGTCCGCCACCTGCCGCGAGAGTGCAGACCAGCAGGGCCAGCAGCCACGGTCGGGAGCGTCGCACCGCCTGTTGTCGCCACCGCTTCCCCTTCGCTGACGTCGCCATCCCGGGCCGGGGCCGAAGCCCCATGAGGCAGGCGGTGGCACTGAAGGGGAGTCCATCGGTGTTCCCTCCGCCATGCCGTCCGCTCCTCTCGCCTCCCCCTGCCGCGCTGGCCGCCCCTCGCCTGAGGAGCGCCTTGTGGGTTCGTTGATCAGCCTGATGGAGGCTGGCACCACCCCTTGGCGCCGCGAGTGGGACACCGTCGGGGGAGGACATCACGTGCACCTGCTCTCGGGTCGCCCGTACCAGGGCTCCAATCCGGTGCTGCTCACCCTTGGCATGCATCTGCGCGGGTCCTCGCTGCCCTGGTGGTGCGGTTTCGCGGAGGCCCGGGCCCGCGGTCTCCATCCGCGCCGGGGCAGCCGGGCCGTGCATGTGCTGCGCCCGCTGCGCGTTCCTCGCGAGGCCGACGGCGAGCCGAGCGAGGCCAGCGGCGCGGCGGAGCCGACCTCCGTCCGTTCGGGAGGGATCCGCTTCCGTCCGGTGGCGGTGTTCAATGCCGCCGACCTGGAAGGGGAAAGCCTCGCGCCCTTGCTCGCGGCGCGGCAGCAGGCGGCAGGCCAGGCGAGGCGACCCGAGCCGCAGCGGCTGGAGGCTGCCGAAGCGGTGCTGCGCGCCTGGCCGGTGCCCGTGCGCCACGGTGGCGATCGCGCCTGTTACCTGCCCAGCCTCGATCGCATCGTGCTGCCGGATCGCGACGCCTTCCATTCCTCCGCCTCTCTCCTTGCCACCTGGGCCCATGAGGCGATCCATTCCACCGGCCACGCCAATCGCCTGAACAGGGATCTCAGCGGATCAGCGACGGGGGATGGGGCCTCCCTGCGGGCCTACGCCCGGGAGGAATTGGTGGCGGAACTCGGGGCTGTTCTGTTGGGGGACCGCCTTGAGATCGGCAGCAACGGCATGAATCACGCCGCCTACCTGGGCCACTGGCTGGAGCAGCTGCGCGAATCCCCGCGGCTCCTGCTTCAGGTGCTGGGGGAGGCGCGCCGGGCGGCCGACCTGATCGCCCCGGAAATCAGGCAGGAGCTCGCCAGTCCTGCTTGAACTTTCTGATCGCCCACCGTTGCCCCTCCCCTGCCAGAAAGAGGCGCCCCCCGGGGGATCCAATCCCTTCCGCCCTCAATCCCTCACCTGCAGCTCACGGGTGCCACTGCGCTGCAGCAGGTCTCCCAGCACCAGCAGATCGTTGCCGTAGATCAGGCCGATGCATCCGTCGGTGCCGCTGCGCCTTCCCCTGCCCGCACTGGGATCGTGGTGAATGCCCAGCCCCTTGCGGGCCGTCTCGAACCGGGGCTCCAGGCCGATCCAGACGAAGCGGCCGAGTTCCGGTTCATCCCCCTCCCCGAGCGGCTCGATCAGGGTCACGCGATAGTTCCCCTGCGGCAGAGGGGCGCGGCTCCCCAGTCGAAGGCGATCCTCCGGGCGCCATCCCGCCTTGCCCACCACGGCGTCGTAACTCCGCAGCGGCTGGCCCGGCAGGGCCAACTGCAACTCCCAGATCGGATCGTCGGTCCCGGGGAGGGTTCGGACGGTGCGCACCAGGGTCATCTGGCCCGCTGGCCCCGCCGACGGAACGGGGGGGATCGCCGGGGCTGGGGCGGGACCAGCCCCGGCGATCAGCGCCAGAGCGCTCATCCAGGAGGCCAGGCGCACGAACAGCGAGGCGGAATCAGGGGCCAATCTTGGCCGCTGCGCAGGCCTTCCACAAGAGGGGCGCGGCGCCGGATCCGTCCGCCATCTTCAGTAGGCGATCTGCATCGGCAAGCCGAAACGGTCCCGTTCCGGCTTGCCCCGGGGCAGAACCACCGCCTCACCCCGTCCGAGTCGGGCGGCGCTGCGCAGCAGGGCCAGGGCATCCAGGATGTCATCGTCGGCCACCTCCGCCCGTCGGAACCCGCGACGGATCGAGGCCCAGGCCCCCGGGAACAGCACCTCGCACAGCGCCAGGCGCTCAAGGCGCCCCTCGCGGCTGCGTTTGCTGTGGGGGAGGGGGCAGCCGCCGTTCCAGTCGAGAAAGGCCAGCTCCGGGTGCACCTCCCGAAAGCGGGGAACGAGACAGGGCTGGCGCCGCAACAGCCCATCCACCGCCCGCACCTTCGGCAGGATGTTCCAGCTCTGCACGCTCAACCCCCGCCCAGCCAGGGCGCGCCCGATGCGGCAGGCCTCCCCGTGGTCGGCCGCCACGAGCATGGGCCGCAGCGGGGCGGGGAACACACTGTTGCGTCGCGGCCCCAGGTGCTGACGGGCCTCCCGATCACAGCGGCGTGGCAGGTCCTCACTCAGGCCGATCGGGATGTCGATGGCGGTGATCGCCTCGGCGGCTCCGGCCGCCAAGGCCTCGGCGTCGGGCAACAGCTCTGCTTCCACCCGGGGCCAGGGCCCTGAGCTGCCGTCGTCGGGACGGCTGAGCACCAGCCAGCCGGCGCGACAGCCATCGATGCCGCGCAGGCGGGGCTCATGCGTCGTCGGGGTCTGGGCCATCCCGGTGGATCGTGACAAGGGCCGGGGCAAACAGGAAGACCGTCTCCCCGAGCCGCTCTGACTGGCCATCGATGGCGTAGACGCCACCGGAGACGAAGTCGATGGTGCGCTGCGCCTCCGCGGGCTCCATCGCCGCCAGTTGCAGCACCACCGTTTGCAGGCGTTGAACCGCCTGCACCGCCGCCATCGCGTCTTCGAATCGGGCGGGCGTCATCACGACCACCTCAGGGGACCACTGGCCAAAGGGGGTTTCCATGGTGGAGGCAGGGCCAGAGGCCATGATTGCTGGCCAGGGCGGCGGACGACGCCTCTGGGATGGTGGGGGAGGGCCCGGAGGTCGGCCTCCGGTCTTGAAAACAAAACATGGAGAGCGATGGCTGCCCCGATCCCTTCCGCCTGCCCCCCTTCCCGTGCCCAACGCCTGCGCCTCCTTTGGCTGCC
Source organism: Cyanobium sp. (assembly GCA_044351065.1). Lineage (GTDB taxonomy): Bacteria > Cyanobacteriota > Cyanobacteriia > PCC-6307 > Cyanobiaceae > Cyanobium. The sequence continues at coordinate 149,202 of JBILGK010000001.1, read as the reverse complement.
GGGCTGGCCCTGCGGCACTGGCCAGGCTGGCTGCTGCGGCTGGGTCCGGCGGCGGATCTGGGGGCGGCGGACCTGGAGCGCCACCTTCGCCACGATCTGACCTGGAGCCAGCCACGGGTGCGCCTGCACGGCCGCGAGCACGCAGTGCCCCGGCTCTGTTGCTGGCTGGCCGATGACGGCTGCTCCTACCGCTACAGCGGCCTGGTGCATCGTGGCCTGCCCTGGACCCCTCCCCTGCTGCGGCTGCGCGAGCTTCTGGAGAAGCAGCTGGGCTGGCGGTTCAATTCGGTGCTGGCCAACCGCTACCGCACGGGCGACGACGCCATGGGCTGGCATGCCGACGATGAGCCCGAGCTGGAGCCCGAAGCTCCGATCGCCTCCCTCAGCCTCGGTGCCAGCCGCACCCTGCGTTTCCGGCCGCGGCCCGGATCGGTGGCCGCGGGCCATGCGCCGCTGGCGTTGGAGCTGGCAGACGGCGATCTGCTGGTGATGGATCCCCCCACCCAGCGGCATTGGCAGCATGCGGTGCCGCGCCGCCGCCGCATTGCCGTGGAGCGGCTGAATCTCACCTTCCGTCGCGTGCGCCTCGGCTGAGAATTCACCTTGCCGGAGAAAGGGCAGAGCCGGAATTTCCGACGGTTCAGGGCATCAGGGCGATGGCGTCGATCTCCACCCGCGCTCCCTTCGGCAGGGCTGCCACCTCGACACAGGCACGAGCCGGTGAGACCCCGGCGCTGAAGGTTTCGGCGTAGATGGCATTGACCGCGGCGAAGTCGGCCAGATCGACGAGGAACACCGTCGTGCGCACCACCCGCTCGGGGCCGCAGCCGGCCGCCTCCAGCACAGCCCGCAGGTTGGCCAGCACCTGGCGCGTTTCCGCCTCCACATCCCCATGGCCCACCATCGCGCCGCTCCGGGGATCGAGTCCAATCTGACCGGAGCAGAACAGCAGCCCGCCGGCTTTCACCGCCTGGTGGTACGGACCGACGGGCGCCGGCGCGCCGTCGGAGTGGATCGGGGTGGGGTCGGCGGTCACGGGCGTGCCCCTCACGATGGAAAGATGTTGGGCGAGCCTATGACTCTCCCCATCGACGAGCACGTGCGGCTTCAGGACCTCTGGCACTGCTACCCCGGCAGGTCAGAGAGCGAGGCCACCTTGCGGGGCATCGAGCTCTCGTTGCGTCAGGGGGAGCTGGTGGGCTTGCTCGGTCCCTCCGGCTGCGGCAAGACCACCCTGCTGCGGCTGATTGCCGGCTTCGAGCGCCCCTGGCGGGGCAGCATCCAGATCGATGGACGGGAGGTGGCCGGTCCTCACCGATGGTTGCCGCCGGAGCGTCGCGGGGTGGGCATGGTGTTCCAGGACTACGCCCTGTTTCCCCATCTGGACGCTTGGGGCAACGCCTGCTTCGGCCTGCGCCGCGGCGGGGACCGAGGCCGGGCGGCTCGACTTCTGGATCTGCTGGGACTGGGCGATCTGCGCCGTCGCTTTCCCCACGAGCTTTCGGGCGGCCAACGGCAGCGACTGGCACTGGCCCGGGCTCTCGCCCCGGGGAACGCCCTGGTGCTGCTGGATGAACCGTTCTCCAACCTGGACGTGGAGGTACGGCTGCGGCTGCGGGCGGAGCTGCCGGCCGCCCTGGCGGAATGCGGAGCCGGCGGCTTGATGGTCACCCACGATCCGGAGGAAGCCCTGGCGATCTGCGATCGGGTGGCCGTGCTCGGCGACGGGCACCTGCACCAGTGCGCCACGCCGCTGGAGCTTGTCCAGACGCCGGCCTCAGCCTTTGTCGGCCGCTTCGTGCTGCAAGCGAACCTGCTGCCGGCGCAGCGGGAGGGGCAGGGGGTGCGCACCAGCCTGGGAACTCTGGTTCCCGAGAGCGGTTCGATGCCTGCAACGGAGGCTCTGCTGGAGGTGCTGCTTCTGCCGGAAAGCCTGGAACTCGAGCCCGCGGCGGAGGGGGAGGCGTGCGTGCTGGGCCGGGAGTTTCATGGACGCACTTGGATGTATATTGTAAACTGTGGCGACGTGCAGGTACGGGTGCGAATGCCACTCTCCAGCTCTCTCGTCCGGGGCCAGCGGGCAATTCTGCGATTGCGCAGAGGGGAATCCGCCCTTCTTTACCCAGGGGGCTTGCGTCTGCAAGCGGCGATAAAATAGGGCCGAGCAGAAAAATCATCTTTAATCTTTTCTTTCCCCTCTTTTGTCTCCGTTCAGGCTTCGTTTACGGCAAATGGCAGTTCCCCTCTCTTAACGGTGAAGGACTCTTCTCCTCCCTCTGATGGGCACGGGGTTTCTGCCGTGCTGCCCGCCGACAGCGCGCTGCTGGAGGAGCTCGTTGAGTCTGGATGTTGTGAGAGTGATCATCCAGCCAAGGATCTGAGGGCCTGCTGCGAGCACATCGCCTCCCTGGTCCGCAACCTCAGCGGTTCTGCCATCGGCATCGTCTGCCTGCTCGACACGCCCCATTCCGATCACGGGGTCGTCCGGGCCTGCGTGGGCCTTGGTGCCCGGGGCGAGGCCGGGGAGGAACTCACACCGTCTGATCTCTTTCAGCTCAGCGCCCAGGCGATTCTGCAGCGCCAGCCCCTTCTGGTGGCAGACACCCTCACCGACATTCGTCTGCGGCACCAAGGTGCGGTGCAGAAGGCCCCCCACGTGCGCTTCCTGCTCTCCCATCCGTTGATCGCCCCCGATGGCAGGATCCTGGGCTACCTGAGCTGCCTGGATCCCGAAACCAGGATCCTTCCCGATCCCCGCCTGGCGATCCTGGGTCAACTCGCCTCCCTGGTGGTGCGCCGCATCGAGCGACGGCGGCTGCGGCGGCTTCTCGCCGAGACCGACCGCTGTTCCGATCCTCCCCAGGCCCCGCCCGTGCCGGCGCTGCTCAGCCGCGAGCAGATCCACCAGATGCTGGATGCCTCCTTTCGTCTGGGCCTCAATTCCGGTTACGCCGTGCTTCGCTGCGAGGTGAAGGACCACGACCGTCTCGGGGCCACCCATGGCAGCCAGCTCGCGGGCCTGGTGCTCGATGAAGTCACCCGCAGGCTGCTGCAGGCCCTGCCCCCGGGAGCCTCTGCCGCGCGCTTCACGGACGCCGAGTTCCTGGTGTTGCTGCCCCACGTCCACCGGGAGGCGGTCGCGGCCGGCACGGCACGGCGACTGATCGATCTGCTCACCGAGGAGATCCATACCCACGACCATGCAATCCCCGTCACGATTGCCATCGGCATTGTGATGATCCAACCGCACCATCACAACGCCGGTTCGGTTCTCTCCGATGCGGCGATCGCCCGCCGCATCGCCAGCCGCTCGTTGATCAGCCAGTTCTGTTTCCTCGACGCCCAAAGCCGGCGCAGTGTGCGCGACGACTACACGCTTGAGGCCAGCTTCCGCGACGCCTTGCGCCTGAGCGACCTGGTTCCTTTCTTTCAACCCATCCTCGACCTCGCCACCGGGCAGGCCATCGGTTTCGAGGCGCTGGCCCGCTGGCCCGGCTCGAATCGAGGCATCACCAAGCCCGGCGAATTCCTGCCCACGGCCCAGCGCAGCGGCCTCACCGGAGAGATGGACCTGCAGATCATCCGCAAGGCCCTCGACGCCCTGCCCGCCCTTGGGGCTTCCTCCCAAGGCCGCGCCATGGTGATGAGTCTCAATCTCTCGGCCCAACTGCTCGGCAATGCGCTGCTGCGCGCCCAGTTGCTCGAGCTCCTCGGCACCCGCAGCATGCCCCTCGGCTGGAGACTGCAGGTGGAAATCATTGAGGAGGGTCTGCAGGACATCACCTCCGATTTCGATGCCTTTCTCAAGCGGCTCTCCTCCGTCGGGGTGGACATCGCCATCGATGACTTCGGCACCGGCTATTCGTCCCTCTCGCGCCTGAATGCCCTGCCGATCCAAATGTTCAAAATTGATCGTAGTTTCGTCCAAAATATCGATCACGAATTCACTCCCAGCAACCAACTGCTCCGCACGATCAACGCCCTGGCTCTCGATCTCGGCTTGGCCACCACTGCGGAAGGGGTCGAGAATGAAAGCCAGAAGGAGTGGCTGCTTGCCAACGGATTCCCCTACGCCCAGGGATTTCTCTTCGCGCCACCGATGCCCCTGGGCGAGGCCATCGCCTGGCTGCGTCGCTCCCCGCAGCCCAGCCTCCCCGCCAAACCGCCAGCCCCAGCCGCCGGGCGCTCGCCCCTGCCATTCCATCCGCTGCGCCAACGGTTGCGCAGTGCCCTGCGCACCTTGATCAAGGGAGGTTGAGATCCCCCGGAAGAGGGGCCAAGCCCGACGCACTTCGGGGCAGGGTCACCAGTGATTGCGGCTCTCGCGCCGCCGGGCCAGCTCCCGGGCATCGCGACTGCGCACGAAAAGGTTGGTGGCGCGCTCCAGGGCAATGCTGCTGGGGATGGTGGCCAACCCCTGCGACCGTCTCTGGCGCACCTCCCGCAGCCGGCTCTCGATCGCCGGGTCGCCGGGGCATTCCCGGACCGCCCAGGCCAGGTTGGTTTCGGTGTATTCATGGGCGCACCACACTCGGGTGGCCTCCGGCAGGGCCGCCAGCCGCTGCAGCGACCGCCACATCTGGGCCGGGGTGCCCTCGAACAACCTTCCGCAGCCCCCGCCGAACAAGGTGTCGCCGCAGAACAGCTCCCCCCCCGCCTGCCCCGGGCTGGCCGGCAGATGGAAGGCGATGTGGGCGCGGGTATGGCCAGGCACCTCCAGAACCTCCAACTCCCGCCCGAGCAAGGGCAGCCGATCGCCGTCGGACACCCCGATCGTCTGAAAGGGGATGCGCTCCCGGTCGGCCACGGCGGCCACCACGGCCGCGTCTGGCCAACGCCGCAGCAGATCCGGGGTTCCCCCGATGTGGTCGCTGTGGTGGTGGGTCTGCAGGATCGTCTGCAGCACCAGGCCCCGCTCGAGCAGCCAGGCCTCCACAGGCGGCGCCACCGCCGGATCGACCACCACCGCCGCCCGTCCGTCGTGCAGCACGAATATGTAGTTGTCGCGCAACACCGGGATCAGCGTCACCGACGGGCTTCTGGCCTCGGCCGCTGACTCGGATGTGGTTTCGGGGAACGGAGCGGGCATCGGTACAGTCCCTTCCATGCCGAAGGCGTCCCCGCACCCTATCGATGACCCCCGCTTCATGATCACCCTTGCCCTGGCCAAAGGGGCTCTGCTGCGGGAATCGGTGGCATGTTTCGCGGCAGCCGGCCTCGATTTCAGCGTTCTGCTGGAGCCCGACAACCGCCTGCTGATGGTGCCGAGCCGCTGCGGTCGGGCCCGGGCGTTGCTGGTGCGCAATGCCGATGTTCCCGTCTACGTCGCCTACGGCCAGGCCCAGCTCGGCATCGTCGGCTACGACGTCCTCCAGGAGCATCGTCTGCCGGTGGCGCCCCTGGTGGATCTCGGCTTCGGCGGGTGTCGCATGGCGGTGGCGGTGAAGCAGAGCAGCGGCTACCGCCGCGCCGCCGACCTGCCCGCCCACTGCCGCGTCGCCAGCAAGTTCACCCACTGCGCCAGCCGGTTCTTCGCGCAGCTCGACCTGCCGGTGGAGCTGATCCACCTCACCGGTTCGGTGGAGCTGGGGCCGATCACAGGCATGTCCGAAGCGATCGTCGACCTGGTGGCCACCGGCCGCACCCTGCGGGACAACGGCCTGGTGGCGATCGAGGATCTGTTCGAAAGCACCGCCCGGCTGGTGGGCCATCCCCTGGCCCTGCGCCTTGATGACGGAACGCTGCAGGCGATCGTGCAGCGGATCGAGGCGGCAAGCCGCTCGCAGCGGCCCCGCTGATGGTCTCCCTCGACCGTCAACGACTGCAGCGGTTGCTTCCCTACCTCGCCAGGGAGCGGCGGCGCCTGCTGCTCACCCTGCTGCTGCTGGTGCCCCTGGCCCTGGCCGCCAGCATCCAACCGTTGCTGGTGGGCCAAGCGATCTCCGTGCTCCGCGGCGAGAGCGTGTTGCCCTGGCTGGCGGGCCGCCCCACCGGCGAGGCGTTGCGATTGCTGGTGGGGCTCCTGCTGATGGCCGTGTTGCTGCGCCTGGCCCTGCAGGGCAGCCAGCTGTACAACGTTCAGGTGGTCGGCCAACGTCTGACCGCCCGCATCCGCGACGATCTCTTTCGCCACGCCCTCGCCCTGCCCTTGCGGTTCCACGACCGCATGCCGGTGGGCAAGCTGCTCACCCGTCTCACCAGTGATGTCGACGCCTTGGCCGAGGTGTTCGGCAGCGGCGCCATCGGTGTTTTGGCCGACCTGGTCACCCTGGTGGTGATCGGCGTCACCATGATTTCGATCGAATGGCGACTCGGGCTGCTGCTGCTGTTGATCCAGTTGCCGGTCACCCAGGGGGTGATCTGGCTGCAGCGCCGCTATCGCCTCGCCAACTACCGGGTGCGCGAGGAGCTCGGCCAGCTGAACGCTGACCTGCAGGAAAACCTCCAGGGCCTGGAGGTGGTGCAGATGTTCCGCCGCGAGCAGGCCAACAGCCAGGCCTTCGCCCGCACCACCGACGGCTATCGGCGGGCCGTGACCGGCACGATCTTCTACGACAGCGCCATCTCCGCTTTCATCGAGTGGGTGGCGCTGGCCGCGGTAGCGCTGGTGCTCGCCCTGGGCGGCGCCATGGTGAGCGGTGACGCCATGGGATTAGGCACCCTCACCACCTTCATCCTCTTCTCCCAGCGCGTCTTCGATCCGCTGCGGCAACTCGCGGAGCGCTTCACCCAGATCCAGGGGGGCCTGACGGCGGTGGAGCGGATCGGCGAGTTGATGGAGCAGCCGATCGAGATCGAAGATCTGCCCAAGGCACGCCGGGGCGAGGCCGCCCGCCGCAGTGCCAGCCAGACTCGCAGCCCTGGCGAGGTGGTGTTCGAGAACGTCTCCTTCGCGTACCGCCAGGAGGAGCCGATCCTCGCGGATCTCTCCTTCCGGATCGCCGCCGGCGAGCATGTGGCGATTGTCGGTCCAACCGGATCAGGCAAGACCACGGTGATCAGGCTGCTTTGCCGTCTCTATGCGCCGCAGGCCGGCCGCATCCTGCTGGACGGGGTCGACATCCGGGAGCTGCCCATCGCCACCCTCCGCCAGCGCCTCGGCGTGGTGCTGCAGGACACCTTCCTGTTCAGCGGCAACGTGGCGGACAACCTTCGTCTCGATGCCGATCTCGATGACAGTGCCCTCGAGCGTCTCTGCGCCTCCCTGGGCCTGACGCCCCTGCTGGAACGACTCGACGACGGCCTGGCCACCGAGCTGCGGGAGCGGGGCGGCAACCTCTCCTCCGGGGAGCGCCAGCTGCTGGCGGTGGCGCGGATGGCGGTCCGCGATCCCTCCGTGCTCGTGATGGACGAGGCCACCGCCTTCCTCGATCCCTCCACCGAGGCCACCCTGCAACGGGATCTCGACCGCCTGCTGCAGGGCCGCACCGCCATCGTCATCGCCCACCGCCTCGCCACCGTCGAGGCCGCCGACCGCATCCTGGTGCTTCGCCGCGGCCGGCTGGAGGAGGAGGGCAACCATCGCCAGTTGCGGGCGGCCGGCGGTCTCTACGCCCGGCTCGCGGAACTGCAGGAAAAGGGACTGGCAACCCTCTGAACTGCCAGATCGCCCCTCCGGCCTCCCCTCACACCGCCAGCACCGAAGGCGGGGAGACCGGGGCGTGCGGGATCTCCTGCTGGAGCCAGGCCTCGATCACGCTGGCGAGACGCTCCGGCATCTGGCGCATCGGCAGATGCCCGGCCCCTTCCAATAGCGCCAGACGGTGGTGGCGCGAATAGCCGGCCAGGTGGCGCACGTAGCGGGGTTCCATGACGCTGTCGCGGCTGCCGGCGATCCACAGGTTGGGGACCACCAGCTGGCTGGTCAGCCGGGGCAGCTGGCGCACGGCGCCGCGGTTGGTGCTGCAGGCCAGCAGTCCTCGGGCCGCGCGCGGGTCGGCCCGCAGCACACTGCGGATCGCCTCGGTGCCCGGGAGCTCCGCCAGCCAACCGGGGCGCCAGCGCAGGAACAGAGCGCCGCCGCGGCGCACCCGGGCGAAAGGTCGGGGCTGGTAGACCCCACCACCGGCGCTGATCTGCACCAAGCCTTGCAGGCGCTCCCCCAGCAGAGGGGCAGCGTGCAGGGCGACGCTGCCGCCCAGGGAGTGTCCCAGCAGAACCACCGGTCGGCCCGGCGCCTGACGCTCCAGCTCCTCCGCCAACCAGCGTCCGTAGCTGGCCAGGCTCGCCTGCAGGCCCGTCGGCCGCGGGCGCGCTCCGAAGCCAGGCAGATCCGGGCACCACAGTGCCCAGCGGGGCTCCAGCTCCCTTTGCAGCGGCTCCCACAACCGGCCGGAGAGAAGCCAGCCATGCAAGGCCACCAGCAGGGGCCGCTCCGGCGGCAGGGGGGGGGCGGGGCTCAGGGTCGACGTGCGGACGCGAATCACCCTGCCGCAGATCGTCGCGCTTCCGCCAGGATCTTCAATGTGCTTCGCGATTCACGCGCTTTCCTGCTCCTGCCGCCTCTGCCCGCTGCCTCCCCCATCCCTCTTGTCGTCGTCCCGCCCGCCTTTTCCCCACCCACCGTCGCCGCGGCTCGATCCGGCTCTGCTCACCCGCCTCTACGGGGAGAACCACCGGCTCTGCCCCACCCCCAACCCCGATCTGCATCTGGTGCTCAGCCGGGAGCGGGACATCGATCTGTTCGAGCTGGAAACCCTCTGCGATGCGGTGGGGTGGAGTCGCCGTCCCCTGCGGCGGGTGCGCAAGGCCCTGCAGCACAGCCTGCTGCGGGTGGGGCTCTGGCGCCATGACCCCCGCCTGCCGCGGCTCGTGGGCTTCGCCCGTTGCACCGGGGATGGGGTGGTGGAAGCCACAGTCTGGGACGTGGCCGTGCATCCGCTCTACCAGGGGGTCGGTCTTGGCCGCTCCCTGATGGACTACGTGCTGACCGAACTGCGGGGCATGGAGGTGGAACGGGTCAGCCTGTTCGCCGACCCGGACGTGGTGGGCTTCTACGAGGCCCAGGGCTGGGAGCTCGAACCGTTGCAACGCCGCTGCGCTTTCTGGTACGCCCCTTAGCCGCGGGGGCCCGTCCCGTAGCGAAGCGCCAGCAGCTCCGCCCCCACGCCACGACGCCAGTCGCGGCGCAGACGGGCATTGGCCAGCGCCGTCTGCCACACCCCCAGGCGCCGCCAACGGCGGCCATTCACCGTCACCGCGCCGGGCAGCAGTCGGAGCGGGGCCTGCCGCCGCAGACGCTGCACGAACTCCAGATCCTCCATCAGCGGCAGGGGGGCAAGACCCCCGACCCGGTCGTGCAGGGCGCGGCTGAGCAGCAGGCCCTGGTCGCCATAGGGAAGTCCGCGCCAGCGGCTGCGCAGGGTCACCCCGAACTCCACCAGCCGCAGGGCCGGATCCCGCCCCTCGATCGCCAGCCGGAAGGCCCAGGCCCGATCGTTCCCCAGGGCGATCGCCCGCGCCACCGCCGCCGCCCAGTCCCCGGGCAGTCGCACGTCGCCATGCAGCAACAGCAGCCAGGGGGTCCCGCTGGCCTCGATGCCCCGCCGCAACTGGCCGCCCCGGCCGGGCGCGCTGGGGAGTACGCGCGCGCCGGCCAGCCAGGCCACGGTGGCGCTTGCGTCCTGACTGCCCCCGTCCACCACCAGCACCTCCCCCACCAGGTCGGGAGCGGTGGCCAGATCGGCCAGCAGCGACGGCAAACCTTCGGCCTCATCGCGCACCGGGATCACCACGCTCAGCGGCGCCCTGCGCATCGCCCACCCTTCGGCTTCATCGCCAGGCTTGCAGATCCTCAGGCCGATCCAGATCCCCCCGCTCGGCCAGCAGTCGCCAGGGGAGTCCGCTGGCAGCAGCCGCCGCCAGGGTGTGCGCCAGCACTCCCTGGCCGCCCCAGGGGATCCGGCTGCCATGGCCGGCGAACAGCGCAGCCGCCCCCCCCGCCGGTTCTGCCAGCGCCGCCCCCGCCAGGCCGATCAGCCAGTAGCCGCCGTCCCGGGCCGGACCCAGCACCAGCGGCACCTCCTGCAGGGCCTCGAACGCCGCCAGAAGGTCGGCCGCCGCCAGCTCCGGCAGATCGCAGCCCACCACCACCACCGCCCCGGCTCCCTCCGTCCGGGCCAGACGCAGCTGGCGCCGCAGCCGCACCCCGAGACCGCCCCGTCCCTGCAGCCGCACCCTCCCGGCTCCCAGGGCGCGACCCCAGCGCTGGGCCGCCCGGCCGGCCAGGCCATCCACCGCCAGCACCAAGGACAGCTCTTCGGCGCCAGAGCCCTGTCCCGCCAGGCCACAGGCTTGACGGGCGGCCGCCATGGCATGGGCCGTGAGTCGAGCCTGCAGGGCAGCGGCGCGGCGCGGCCCGATGCCGGCCGCCAGGCGTCGCTTGCAGCGGCCCGGTGCCGGCCAGCGGGTCATCACCACCACCTGGCCCCGGTTCAACCCTCGCGGGGCAGCTCCGCTGGCCGCACCGTCAGATCCTGGCGGCTGCCCCCGCGCTGCACCCGCACCTGCAGGGGCTCGTTCACCCGGCCCCGATCCACCGCCATCTGCACCTCCGACGGATTCTTCACCCCCCGTCCGTCGATGCTCTCGATCAGATCGCAGGGCCGCAGTCCGCCCTTGTCGGCGGGGCTGTCCTTGAGCACGTCCACCACCACCACGCCGTTCACCTCCGGCACCCGGCATTCGTTGGTGGCAGCGTTGATCTCTCGCGCCAGCTGGGGGGTGAGGGCCTGCAGCCGCACCCCGATGTAAGGGTGGCTGGCGTAGCCGCGCTCCAGGATCTGCGCGGCGATCTGGCGCGCGGTGTTGATCGGGATCGCAAAGCTCAAACCCGCTCCCGGCGCCTGCCTTATCGCAGTGTTGATGCCGATCACCTGGCCCCGGTCGTTGATCAGCGGACCGCCGCTGTTGCCGGGGTTCACCGCCGCGTCGGTTTGGATGTAGGGCACCCGCTGGCCCTCCCCGACGGCATTGGTGCGCTGCACCGCACTGATGATGCCGGCGGTGACCGTGTTGTCCAGGCCGAGCGGGTTGCCGATCGCGATCGCCCACTGCCCGGGCCGTACCTTCGTGGAGTCCCCGAGCGGTGCCACCGGCAGGCGGTCGGCCACCACCCGCACCACGGCCACGTCGGTGAGGGGATCGGCCCCGAGCACCTTGCCGGTGAAGCTGCGGCCATCCGGGAGGGTGACTCCCACCTCGCTGGCTCCCTCCACCACGTGGGCATTCGTCAGCAGCACCCCATCGGAGCGGGTGATGAACCCCGAGCCCTGCCCTTGTTGTTGCTGGATGGCCGGCCCACGCCCGAACAGGCCTCCCATCGGGTTGACGACCCGTTTGACCGTGTCGATCCGCACCACCGCCGGCCCCACCTTCTCGACGGCGTCGACGATCAGGTTGCGGCCCTCCGGCAGGATCGGCGGGGCCGGGGTGGCGTCACTGAGGCGCGGGGGCTGGGCGGGGGGCCGCAGACCCGGCAGGGGGACGCCCCCCGTGCAGCCCCCCAGCAACGCAGCCCCGCAGAGCGTGCTCAGGCCGAGGCGCAGGGGGCGGGGGGAGAGGGCCAGGAGCGGTCGCATGGGAGAGACGGAGGCCTGCGGGCTGGCCTCATTTAAGACCGTTGCCCCACGGCAGCGACCCTATATTCGGCCCTTGTCCCGGGGGTCGAGCGGCGGTGCAGCAGAGCGAACAGCTTTGGCACCGGGTGGTCGAGGCCCTCCAGGCCAGCCTCAGCAAACCCACCTTCGAGACCTGGATCCGGCCGGCCCGCTGCCTGGGTTGGCAGGACGGACTTCTCCAGCTCGAGGCGCCCAACAGCTTCGCCTGCAGCTGGCTGCGCAAGAACTACCTCGACAAGATCGAGGCGATCGCTTCGGAGCTTGCAGGTCGCTCCGTGCAGGTGCGGATCGGGGCGGCGGCCGAAGCCGGAGCCCTCCGCCCCCCTTCTGTCCCCCAGGGCCCGTCCCCCCCCGTTCCCAGTGCCGCCGGAGCCCAGCCCGCCAGCGGTCCGAGCGGAGTGCCCCGCACGGGTCTCAACCTCCGCTATGTGTTCAACCGCTTCGTGGTCGGCCCGAACAGCCGCATGGCCCACGCGGCCGCCCTGGCCGTGGCCGAGTCGCCCGGTCGCGAGTTCAATCCCCTCTTCATCTGTGGCGGCGTTGGCCTCGGCAAAACCCACCTGATGCAGGCGATCGGTCACTACCGGCTGGAGATCGATCCTGGCGCCCGCGTCTCCTATGTCTCCACGGAAACCTTCACCAACGATCTGATCCAGGCGATCCGCAAGGACGGCATGCAGGCGTTCCGCGACCGCTACCGCGCCGCCGATCTGATCCTGGTGGATGACATCCAGTTCATTGAGGGCAAGGAATACACCCAGGAGGAGTTCTTCCACACCTTCAACGCCCTGCATGAGGCAGGCCGGCAGATCGTGATCGCCAGCGATCGCCCACCCAGCCAGATACCCCGTCTCCAGGAACGCCTGATCTCCCGCTTCTCGATGGGCCTGATTGCAGACATCCAGGCCCCCGACCTGGAGACCCGCATGGCGATCCTGCACAAGAAGGCGGAGAGCGAACAGATGGCCCTGCCGCGGGAACTGATCCACTACATCGCCGGCCGCTTCACCTCCAACATCCGCGAACTCGAAGGGGCGCTCACCCGCGCCGTCGCCTTCGCCTCGATCACCGGATTGCCGATGACCGTCGAGTCGGTGGCGCCGATGCTGGATCCGATCGGCAACGACGTGGAGGTCACCCCCGAACAGGTGCTGGAGAAGGTGGCGGAGGTCTTCGTGGTCCGCATCGAGGACATGCTCAGCCCCAGCCGCAAACGGGCGGTGAGCCAGGCTCGCCAGGTCGGCATGTTCCTGATGCGCCAGAACACCGCCCTCTCCCTGCCCCGCATCGGCGAAGCCTTCGGGGGCAAGGATCACTCCACCGTCATGTATGCCGTGGAGCAGGTGGAGAAAAAGCTCAGCAACGATCCGGCTCTGGCGAGGCGGGTGCAGCAGGTGCGCGATCTTCTCCAGATCGATTCCCGCAAACGCCGCTGAGCCGCCAGCCGCGGCTCACAGGAGGGGCGCCGCAGGATCCGCCCCCTCCACTTCGCCCTGGAAGACGCGGCTGGCGGTGATGTCCTCCGCCTCGATTGTCATCAGGTCGAGGCGCGTCAGGGCGGTGCCCATGCCATTGAACAGGCGGTTGGCCTGCCGCATGCGCGCCCGGTCGATCGCGTTGCGTATCGAACGGGCATTGGCGAAGAAAGGCAAGCGCATGCGGCGCAGGATGTACTCACCAAAAACCTCCCGCGCCGCATCGCTGAAGCGGTAGTTCTCCGCCGCCAGTATCAGTTGGGCAATCGCAAGCAGTTCTGGGGCGGTGTAATCCGGGAAATCGATGTGATTCGCCACCCTTGAGGACAGGCCAGGATTGCTTTGATAAAACACATCCATCCGCTCCTTGTAGCCCGCGAAGATCACCACGAGATCATCGCGATTGTTCTCCATCACTTGCAGTAAAATTTCAATTGCTTCAGAGCCGTAATCACGTTCGTTCTCGGGCCTGTAGAGGTAGTAGGCCTCGTCGATGAAAAGCACACCCCCCATCGCTTTTTTCAGCATCTCACGTGTTTTCGGTGCCGTGTGGCCGATGTACTGCCCCACCAGATCGTCGCGGGTGGCCGTCACGACATGGCCTTTGCGCAGGTAGCCCAGGCCGTGCAGGATCTGGGACATTCGCGCCGCCACAGTGGTCTTGCCCGTGCCCGGCGGACCGGTGAACGACATGTGCAACCCAGGGGGCGCCGTGTCCAGGCCCAACTGCTGGCGGGCCTTGTTCACCACCAGCAGCGCGGCGATCTCGCGGATGCGCGCCTTCACCGGCCGCAGACCGATCAGTTCGCGGTCGAGTTGGGCGAGCAACGCCTCGATACCCGCCCCCTCATGCGCTGCCCGAAGGTCGATCGTGGCCTCGGCCGCCAGCGCCGGTTCGGGGTTGCCGTCGCCGGGCTCAGAGCAGGTCATCGATGGCGGCGGCGAAACCATGGTCGTCCTCCCCCAGGGCTGCCTCTTCGCCCGGGGGGCGCAGGGTGATGTTCACGTAGGTGCGCCCGAAACTGATGTCGGGATAGCGACTGTGGCGTTCGGAAAGGCCCTCGAGCCGCTCCAGGAATGCGCGGGTGGTCTCGTAGTCGCCGAATTCGATGCGCCGCTCCAGACGTTCCGGGCGGCTGCGCTGGGTCCAGGGCTGGTCCATGAATAGACCTTACGCCCGTGGCTGTTTGGCGCCGGACAGGCAGTCGGTGCGGGCCAGGCTGAGGCGCGCGGCCCAGGCTTCGGCATGGGCGCGGTTCGCGGCCGCCGCCGCGGGGCTGGGGTCCGCCAGGGGATGGGGGAAGGTGCCGGCGATGGCCGCGTTGGTGACGCAGAACATCGCCTTCTGGAAGCTCATGCAGATCTTCACCCGCACGTCCCCCTCCCCCCGGGTGGTATTGCGGTAGCGCTCATGCAGCCGCTCCGGCAGATGGCGGTACATGTCCTGCATCAGCAGGCTGGGGGGAATGCCGGCCCCCATCGTCGGGAGGGGATCGGCGTAGAGGGCGCCGTAGCGAAACTGGCTCTTGTCGGGGGAGATCTGCTGGGCCTGGGCATTGAACGAGACGGTGCCCAGGAAGGGGGTGCCGCGCAGAAACACCGCCTCCACGTAGGGAACGGCCACATCCACCAGGAAGGTGAGCGCAGCCTCGGGCGGCAGCACCCAGAAGCGCTCCCCGCCGAGCGTCACCGCGTAGGTGATGGGGTTGGCGGCGGCCGCCACCAGCCCTGCCTGGAGGAAGTCGACCACCGCTGCGATCGAAGCCACCGCGCCGGCTGCTTCGGCCCGGGCCAGATCCACAAACAAGTCGCTCATCACACGCCAGAACTGGCCGAGGGCGTGGGTGGTTGCGGCGGTGCGGATCAACTCCGGCAGGAAGCCGGCAAAGAGGGGGTGGAGCACGGCCAGCAGCGGATCGCGGCGGGTCTTGCGGCGGATGATCGCCCGGCAGCTGGCGGCAAACGCCTCGCTGTCGAGGTAAGCGTCCAACCCGCCGGTGCCATGCCAGAGCATCGCCTTCATGCAGTACTCGGCGTATTCAAAGTTGATGCGGTCGTGCAGCAGATGCCGCCAGATCTTTGCCGGGGAGAGATCGCCATCCAGGAACTTGAAGATCGGCAAGGGATTGAGGAATTGCTCCTCCGCCTGGAAGATCAGGTTGCGGCTGTAGGCATCGAGCACAATGCCGTAGCTGTGCAGAACATCCACCACCTCCACCACATGGTCCGTGCTGTTCGCCAGCAGGGACTGGCCGGCGAGCAGCTGGCCCGCCAGGTGGGCGGCGGAAGGATGGCCCCCGGCGTAGGTGAGGCGGGCGGGGATGACCGGCATCAGCCCAGTCCTCCGAAGCCCGGGCCGCCTGGGGCGGAGCCGCCGGAGGCGGCAATCCCCGCCAGCAACGCGGGCAGCTGGCTGATGGCGGTGGTGGCCGCCTCGCTGATGTGGCCCAGACCCGCCGGCAGCAGTCCCAGCCCCAGCACCCCCAGAGCCAGGGCCGTGGCCGGGATCGTCTCCCGCGGCGCGACGGCGATCGGCTGCACATCCAGACGGGCGTCGCTCTCCGGGTCGCTGGGCGGCGTGATCGCCAGCCGGCCAAAGAATGCCCGGTTGACAAGCAGCAGGAAGTACACGGCCGTCAGGCCGGAGCCCACCATGCACAGGAGGGTGGCGAGCGGGAAGCTGGAGATCGAGCCGCGGAAGATCAGGAACTCTGAGATGAAGCCAGCCATCCCCGGCAGTCCCGCGCTGGCCATCACCCCCAGGATCATCAAGGTGCCGGTGTAAGGAAGGCCCCGCTCGGGGTTGAGCAGACCGCGCAGCACCTCCAGGTCACGGGTTCCGGTCTTGCGGTACACGATCCCCACCAGCAGGAACAGCAGGGCGGAGATCAGTCCATGGCTCACCATCTGAAAC
The DNA here is from genome assembly GCA_044351065.1 of Cyanobium sp. Lineage (GTDB taxonomy): Bacteria > Cyanobacteriota > Cyanobacteriia > PCC-6307 > Cyanobiaceae > Cyanobium. The sequence goes on along the minus strand of JBILGK010000001.1, from coordinate 133,195 downwards.
ACCGCCCCCAGCAGGCTCACAGGCGTGGCAGCAGCGGCGGCCAGCAGGATGGTGCCCATGTGGCCCACCGAGCTGTAGGCCACCATCCGCTTCATGTCCCGCTGGGCAATCGCCGCCAGGGAGCCGTAGAGCACCGACACCGCCGCCCAGCCAGCCAGCCAGGGGGCAAGAACCGGCCAGGCCTCGGGGAACAGCCCAAGGCCGAAGCGCAGGAGCCCGTAGGTGCCCAGTTTCAGCAGCACACCGGCCAGGAGCACCGACACCGGTGTCGAGGCCTGGGTGTGGGCATCGGGCAGCCAGCTGTGGAACGGCACCAGCGGAATCTTGATGCCGAACCCCACCAGCAGCGCGCCGAGCAGAACCAGCTGGCTCCCCATGGAAAGGCGCTCGGAGGTCACCGGCGTGAGGCTGAAATCAACGCTGCCGCTGAGCAGGGCCAGGGCGAGGAAGGCGCCCAGGATCAACATTCCCGAGACGGCCGTGAACAGCAGGAACTTGGTGGCGGCATAGGAGCGCTCCGCTCCCCCCCAGACCCCGATCAGCAGCCAGAGCGGGATCAGCTCCAGCTCGTAGAAGATCACGAACAGCAGCAGGTTTTGGGCCAGGAAGGCACCGTTCACGGCCCCGCTGATCAGCAACAGCAGGGCGAAATAGATGCGGGGACGCTGGCTGATGTCCCGGGTGCAGACCGCCGAGACGAGGGTCAGCGCCGCATTCATCAGCACCAGGGGAAGGGACAGCCCATCGATGCCGAGCCGATACTCCAGGCCGAGGCTCGGCAACCACGCCACCGCTTCGCCCATCTGCAGGCCGCCGGCGGTTGGATCGAAGGCCACCAGCACCGCCAGGCTCCAGAACAGCTGCAGGGAAAGCACCGTGATGGTGATCGCCCGCAGCTGGCCCGGCGGTGCCGTGCGGGGCCAGAGCAGCAGCGCCGCGATGCCGAGGAAGGGGATCAGCAGCAGGGGGGTGAGCATCACGACCTCCTCATCCGCGGAACCAGGTCAGGCCCGCGAACAGCAGCACGATCGCCGCCACCACGGTGAGAACATAGCTCTGAAGCTGTCCGCTCACCCCGAGCTTCAAGGTGTTGGCACTGGACAGGGAAGCCAGGCCGACGCGGTTGGCCAGTGCGCTGACCACCGCGCCGTCGAAGCGATTGGTCAGACGAGCCAGGCCCGCCACGAAGGCCACGATCGTGAGGCGATAGAGGCGGTCGGTGTAGAAATCGGCCGCCAACAGATCCTGCAGCGCCCGCAGCGGCGGAAACACCGAACGCGACCAGAAGCGGTCGAGGCGGATCAGGACACCCGCCGCCAGGCCCAGCAGCGTGCTGGCCATCAGCAGGCCAGCGGTGGAGAGGGAGAGCTGGGCGATGGCGTGCTGGGTCGTCAGCCGGTCGACCACCAGGGGGGTGAGCAGCACGATCACCGCCAGGCTCATCATCGGCAGGGCCATCAGCCAGCTCACCTCGGGGGTGCGGCGCGTCTTGGGGTGGGCGGTGTCCAGAAACACCTGGCGGTAGACCCGTACCAGATTGAGCATCGTCAGGCCATTGGTGAGCAGCACCACGGCGGCGAACAGGGGCGCCTGGGGACGCAGGCTGTCCACAAGCTGGCCGAGGCTCCAGAAGCAACCCAGCGGCAGCAGGCCTGTCAGTCCAGCGGTGGCCACCAGATAGGCGCTGGTGGTGGCAGGCATGCGCGAACCCAGACCCCCCAGCTCGGTCAGGTCCTGGCAGTTTGTGGTGGCGATGACGCAGCCCACGCTCATGAACAGCAGGGCCTTGGCCAGGCCATGGCTGAACAGCAGCAGCAGGGCGAGCAGGGGCTGCTGGAAGGCGATGGCGAGGAACACCAGCCCCAGATAGGAGGTGGTGGAATAGGAGAAGGCCCGCTTCAGGTCCACCTGGGCCAGGGCCACCAATGCCCCCCCGATGGCGCTGATCGCGCCGACCGCCAGCAGCACATCCACCGCCAGCGGCGAGAGCCGCAACAGCGGCATCACCTTGAGCAGGACGATCGCACCACAGGTGACCACGGCGGAATTGCGCAGGATCGAGGCCGGGTTCGGTCCCTCCATCGCCTCGTCCAACCAGAGGTGCATCGGAAACTGGGCGCACTTTCCCATCGGACCGGCGATCAGACCCAGTCCCAGCAGGGTGCCGGCCATGGGCGAGAGCGGAGCGTCCTCCGCCCAGGCGTAGAGATCGCGGAACTCCAGCGAGGGCGCCCAGGCTGCCAGGGCCACCACGCTCATCAGCAGCAGCACATCCCCCACCCGCTTGGTGAGGAAGGCATCGCGGGCGGCGGTGATCACGAGAGGCTGTGCGTACCAGAACCCCACCAGCAGGTAGGTGGAGAGGGTGAGCATCTCCAACAGGAAGTAGCTCATAAACAGATTGCTGCTCAGCACCACCCCGGCCATCGCCCCCTCAAAGAAGCCCACCAAGGCGTAGAAGCGCGCCAGCGACCACTCCTTGTCGAGATAGCCGAGGGCGAAGGCCTGGCACACCAGGCTCATGAACGTCACCAGCTCCAGCGCCGCGAGGTTGGTGAGCGAGAGGTCAAAGCCGATGCGCAGATCGAGGTCTGCGGCCCGAAACCAGGCGATGTCCACCATCTGGGGCCCCAGGCTGAGCACCTCCCGCAGGATCAGCGAGCCGTGCACCACCGCCAGCAGCGTCACCAGCAGGTTGAGGTAGACGGCGGGCCGAGGGCCGTTGCGCTTGATCCAGCCGCTGGCCCAGGGGAGTGACAACAGCATGCCGGCGAACCCGTAAAGCGGGATCAGCCAGACCAACTGGATCGGCAGAGGCAGGGCTGGGGTCAAAGGGGGGAGTGGCGGGGCGGCGGGGATGGAGCTGGAATCTAAACAGAGTCGGCCGGGCGGCCATCGCCTTCCCTCAGAAGCTGGCCCGGCTCATCACGGCGCTCTGGCCGCCGAGGTCGCGCTGCCAGCGCACCAAGTCCTCGCCATGCTCGCGCTCTTCCTGCCACAGCTCGCGGAAGAAGGCCTCGTTCTCGCGGTCACCGGTGAGCAGGCAGAAGCGCACCGCCTCGCCGTAATGGTGGATCAGCTCGTCCTCCAGGGCGGCATCGTGGCGCAGCAGGCCCGCCAGGTCGCTCGCCGTGTCGGCCGGCCGCAGCTGGGAAGCCGCCGGGGCCACCCCCAGGGCGAGCATGCGCTGCACGATCCTTTCGGCGTGCCTCATCTCCTCCACGGTCTCGCGGCGGAAGCGTTCCGCCGCCTCCGCCTCGCCCCAGAGAGCCACCAGGGAAGCCTGGGTCATGTACTGCTGGACGGCGGAGAGCTCCAGGCTGAGGGCGCGCCCGAGGGAGCCCAGGATGCGCGGATGGACGCTGGCCATGGGCCTCACAGGCGTCGGGTGGCGCCGCTGGGAGCCAGGGCGGGTTCGACCTCGCTGTGGGGCCTGGCGATGATGTGCGCGGCCACCAGGCCGTCGCCGACCCGCTCGCAGGCGTCGGCACCCGCCCGGACCGCCGCGTTCACCGCGCCGGTTTCACCCCGCACCATGACCGTCACGTAGCCCCCGCCGACGAACTCCCGGGCGATCAGGCTGACCTCCGCCGATTTGGTCATGGCGTCCGCCGCCTCGATCGCCGGCACCAGGCCGCGGGTCTCGATCAGGCCGAGGGCGACGCCATGAACCGAGGACGGAACCAGCGCGGCAGCGGCACCGCGGGAGGCGGGAGCGGCCGGCGGCCGACCCTCCCCGGCGGAGAGATTCCCAGTGCGCCCGCGACCGCGCGCGGGGGTGTTGCGAGCCGGAGCAGCGGCGGCCGCGGCGGATCGGTTGGTGCGGGGGGTCACCGCGGCTCGGCGAGGGGTGGCCCGACTGGCGGGGGTGGAACGGGCCGCCGGCAGGGCTTTGGCGGCCGCTGCGGGCGCCGGAGTGGGCTTGGTGGGTTCCGCGCCGACGCTGGGGGAAGCCGGAGGCGAGGCGGGCGTCGATTCGCCGGCCGGAAGGGACGCCGCGGGGGAGGGGACAGGCGGTGCCGCGGTGGACTCGGTGCTGACGGGGGGGGTGGAAGGGCTGCTGGAGGTCATGGGGGAAGAAGCCGGCGTCACCGGGGCGGGGCTGGAGGCCATGGCCACCCCGTCGGCCGCGCTGGCCTTGCGGCGGGGGCGGGTGCGGCGGGGGGTGGAACTGGCCATGGGAGGGATGGGGGGATCTCGGTTCAGCGTCGGGGGCAGGGCCCCGGGGGCACGGAGCGGGCCTAGCCGTCGGGCTCCCAGAAGTCGATGATTCCCCCGATCGTCAGATCCGTGTGCACCTCCGGGTTGCCACAGGCGAAGCGGGCCGCGGATCCGCTGGCGGTGAATACCCAGTTGCCTTCCGAGGCACCCACCGGATCGACAGCCACGGCGAGCTTTCCCTTCGGATTGCGCAGGATGCGCAGGTTCCAGTGATCGAGGCCGGAGACCCGATGGGTGCAGACCAGGGAGCCGGTCACCTGATGGATTTCCATCACTTCGCTCCGCTCCCCGCGCCGCTCACCGGGGCGGCTTTGCTCGCGTCTGGATCCCAGTGGTCGATGATGCCCACGATCGTCAGGTCGCTGGGGTACGACTTGCTGCCGGCCGCCTCGCGCGCCGCCGAGCTGCCGACGCAGATCACCCAGTCGCCCGGTTTGCTGCCCACCGCGTCGACCGCCACCTTCTGGGTGCTGCCATCAAGCACTACCTGCAGGTGCTTGTGCTCGAAATCGGGGATGCGATTGGTGGAGACCAGCGGCTTCACCACTTTGCAGATGATCATCTCAGTGCCCTCCTCCAGATTCGAACACGATGGTGGAGGCGATCGTCTCGGCCGGGGTGTGACGGCCGGTCTCGCGCACGGTGAGCAACACGTGCAGCAGGCCCTGGCGCAGCAGCTCCTCGTAGCGATCCTTGAGGGCGTGGACCACCCTCTCGCCATGGCGTATGGCCCGCTCCCGTGCGCCCGGCACCTCGCCGTTGTAATCGAAGCGCACCACAACCGGCACCGGCAGGCCGCGGGAAACATTCAGGCCGCGAAAGATCTTCACCCCCACATCCAGGTCTGGCGCCCCCTCCTCCACCGTGTCCATGTAGGCGAAGTAGGTGAGGTTGCGCAGATGGATCTCCTTGAAGCCGATCCCCACCCCGATGAAGCGCTCCGCATGGCCGGCGTCGGCATAGTGGCCGCCGTGCACCTGGCGGACGTAATCGATCTGGGAGAGGTTGTACTCGAGCAGCCGGGCGATCAGCCGCACCATGCCGGGATCCGGGCTGGCGGCGGCCGCCTGCTCCACCATCGCCTGGATCTGGCGACGACCCTCCTCGGGGGCAAGGTTTCGGGTGGCGTCGTAGACGTCGCGCGCATCGAGCCAGCGATCGAGATGAAGGCTGCCGTCCAGGGCCGGCACATGCACACGGATGGCGTCGGTGTCGGTGTCGATTCCCATCAGCAGCAGATCGACCGAGGCACCGCAACAGAAGCTGTTCTCCACCGCCGTCTGGAAATCGCCCAGGCGCTGATGGCCGCAGCGGGCGGCGAGGGCGTCATCGCTGCCGTGGGCGGCACACCCCTCATGGGAGGGATCCAGGGAGCTGAAGTGGTACAGCACCACTTTCAGATAGCGGGTGTCGGCGTGGGCGGGGTTGGGGATCCCCTCGCGGTAGCGGCGGTGCTCGGTCTTCACCCAGCGGTTCACCGTGTTCTCCACATCGAACAGGGCACCGGCATGGGGCCGACGGCGCACCGAGCTGAAGGGCAGGCGCAGCGCGTAGGCGATGGCATGGGCCAAGCGACCGTCGGCGCAGGGGGTGATGTCCAGCAGGTGGAAACCGCAACCGAGCAAAAACTCCTCGAAGTCGCGGGCCTTCTCGCTGCCCGGACCGCCCGCCAGGGGGTCGTCCTGGAAGAAACGGGCGCTGGTTTGCTCATACGCCTGGAACACGCACCAGGCAAAGAGGGTGCGCATGTCGAGCTGGGTCACCCAGGCGGTCTCCAGGATCGGCTGGGGCAATTCCATGCCCAGTTCCGCCAGGGCCAGTCGCTGGGCCTGCTCGATGAAGTTTTCCTCATGCTGCAGGGCTGACAGTTTGCGCAGCACCGGCACGATGCGATCAAAACTGCCCTTCACCTGGTCGTCGTAGGCGCGGAGGGCCTGGTTGGCGGCGAGATCGGAGAGGGGATGGGACCCCGCCGCCGCGGTTGGGGAGCGGAGGGCCGCGGCCCGGGCGCCCTCCCGTGGCGAAACTTGCGGCCGGAGAGCGTCCGGTCGGGGCCGCACGGGGCCGGTGGGCCGGGGCGCGGAAGCCGCGTTGGGCGCGGGACGGCGACGGAGGCGCGGCTCGGCGGCCGGACCGATCAGATCAGGCCGCCCGTCGTTGGTTGCCCCGCTCCCGGGGCGGCGAGGCGGCGCCGTGGGGGCCTGGGGGCGGCTGGGAAGGGCGGGGCGACGGCGCATCAGGGGATCAGGCCCGGGCTCCGCCGGAGAGGGTGATCAGCGAGCCGGCGGAGGTGTTGCCACTGGATCCGGTGATGCGGCTCACAGGGGCGGGCACCTCCTCGTTGCGCTTGGGCTGGGAGGCGGGCATCGCGCCCATCGGTCCGGGGCGGCTGGGGTTGCGGCGCCGAGCCGATGCCCCCTCCGTGCCGGTGACCCGCTCGCCACGATCCCAGTCATCGCCGGTGATCTTCTGACCGGAGGAATTGCCTTCGCCCGTGACGCGGGAAACCGGACGTGCATCCTCGTCGACACTCACCGGTGCCGGTGCGATCGGACCGCGGGAGCGCTGGGGCCCGCGATAGTCAAAGCGGAATTCCTCGGTGCCGGTGACCTTGCCACCGGCCAAGTCAAAAGGGCCGGTAATCCTGCGGCTGTCCTCGTAGCGGGTGCCGGTGACACCGCCGCCGCGCTGTCGGTCGGCGAGGGCCGCCTGGGCGGGCGACTGCACCGAGAAGCGTTGCCATGGCTGCTCCGCCAGGGGACGCGGGAAGTCGGCGGCGGATCCGGCGGGGGCGACGCCGCAGGCAGCGGCCTGCTGGTCCGGCCCCACATAGGGGGTGCCGGTGACGTCCTCGCAGGCGCCCCGCTCAGCGCCGGTCATCACACCGCCGATGCCGGGCTGAATGCCGCTCATGACGGAGCCCATGCGCACCGGCGTACGAGCGCGGATCTGATCCACCGCGGGGGTGGCGCACCAGTTGCCGGCCTCCTCCAGTCCGGCGTAGGGGGTGCCGGTGACCGCCTTGCAGGTGCCTGGCTCATCACCGGTGACCTTGCTGGATCGGCCGGTGCGCGTGCCGCTCACCACCTGGGCGCGATTGGTGGTGCTGAAGCCCACCTTGGCCGCTTCCGGTGCCGGACGGGTACCGCAGAAGCGCTCGTATTGCTGCGTGCCGATGTATTCGTCGCCCGTGATCAGGCGGCAGCTGCCGGGCTCATCACCCGTGACGTGCTCACTGCGACCCACATGGGTGCCCGTGATGCCGGTGCCGCGCAGGGTGTGCAGGCTCGCCACCTTCGTGGGGGCGCGGCCCGCCACCGCCTGGGCTTCGGTGACGTACTGGTCGCCGGTGAGCTGGCGACCGGAGCCGGGTTCGTCGCCGGTCACCTTCTCGGAACGGCCCACCATCACGCCGGAAACCCGCAGGCCGCCGTGGGTCTGGGCCTGGCCCACCTTGCGCGGGCTGGGGCTGGCGCCGCCGCACCAGGCGGCGGACTGATTGGCAGAGACGTACTCGGTGCCGGTGACGATCTTGCAGGTACCGGGCTCATCGCCGGTGACCTTCTCGGAGCGCCCCACCTCGTTGCCGGTCACCCGGTTGCCGTGGGTGGTGGCGCTGACGCGCACCTTGGCCGGCTGGCGGGTGAGCGGACCGCTCTGGCAGAAGGTTTCGAACACTTCCGCCCCGAGGTATTCGGTGCCGGTGATCACGCGGCAGGTGGCCGCCTCATTGCCGGTGGTCTTGGCGGAGCGGTTGGCCTGGGTGCCGGTGACCACCTGGCCGCCGCTGGTCTCGCTGGCGCCCACCTTCCAGGAGGCGTCCGCGGCGGCTGCCAGGCGCGCGCCCTGGCGATTCGGGCCGGTGGGACGGGTGACGCCGCCGTTGCGGCTGCCTCCGGCGGCGCCCACCTTGCTCTTGAGCTCGCGCACCTTCTGGGAGAGCTCGCGGCCGCTCATCTCGGGGTTGCCCTGGCGCGCCACGCTGGCGGCGATGGACGTGGTGGGAAGGTTGGCCGACTTGCCGCGCTTGGAGAGGGCCTCGCGGCGTGCAAGAACCAGGGCGCGGCTGGGATTGTGCTGGGCGTGGCGCTTGGGGCTGCTGTTGCGGCCGTTGGCGCCGCGCGCGGCGAGGGAGGCACCAAGGGAGGGAGCGGGCTCGCTGCTGGCGGGGCGGGACGCCGGCGTCACCGGCACCACGGCGGCGGCGGGCGCGGGGCGATTCGATTCCTGACGGGTGCGGTCCCGGGAGGTGTCGGCGCGCTTGCCGCGGCGGGCGAGGGCCTCGCGACGGGCCAACACCAGCTCGCGGCTGGGGTTGGCAACGGGCCGCGCCGTGCGGGTCACCGCTCCGCTGGCGGGGGTGGAGAGCTGCGGCTGCCGCGCGGAGCGGCTGGCCGGGCCGGGGGGCGGAGCGGCAGCGGACTGGGTCCGGGTGGTCACAGGGGCGGAAGCGGCCGGGGCCGGCGCGACGGCGGTGCGGCTGGGGCGAGCGTCCTCGGCGGTGCGAATGCGCCCGGGGGCCGAGGCGTAGCGCCCGGCGGATTTCTTGCCGCCATTGGTGAGGGCCTTGCGGCGCTCCAGGGCTGCTTCACGACTGGATGTGCTGGCCATATCCGCCCGGATGTAAGGAGGTGACGAAGAGATACAGCCCTGCCGAGCACCCCGCGATCGCATGCACAGACGCGCCGATGGGGATGGCGGGACGGCGCAAGCCCCGGGGGGTGGCGCCGGATCAGGCTGGAGGGGAAGGGGTCCCGGCCATTCAGCCGGGACCCGGAAGGGGAGAGCGGCTCAGCGGCCCTCGAACACCACGAAGCAGGCACCCTGGCTCTGGGTGTAGGCGTCGTAGCCGACCAGGCGAACGTGATGGTCGGGATAGGCGCGATGGCACGCTTCCAGCTCGCTGACGATCACGCCGAGATCCTTCTCGCCGAAGAAGGGAAGTTTCCAATACGACCAATAGGTGGCCATGGAACGGCTGGGGTGGATGTGCTCAACGAGCGGGCTCCAACCCTGGGCAATGATGTACGCGATCTGGTCATAGATCTCGTCCTGGGTCATCGGCGGGAGGAAGCCGAAGGTCTCCAGGGTGGCGACTGTCTGGTAGTCACCCACGGTGCTCTTGAAGGGCATGGGGATCCTTGGGGAGGTGGGGGGAGACGCAAGCCCGGAGGGCGACGTCCAAGGGGGATGGGTCGATCGAATCGACCCTGGCGAAACGGAGGCGGTGGGGGTCGTGCCGGCGCTGAGGGAGGTGAGGCGAAGTGGCTTCGCCCCAGCCGCTCAGCGTGGCGCGATCACTGAACGTCGAGCTTGTCGACGGTGTCGAACTCGAATTTGATCTCCTTCCAGGTCTCGAGGGCGATCGCCAATTCGGGGCTGTGCTTGGCGGCTTCCGTGAGGATGTCGCGGCCTTCCTTCTCGATCTCGCGACCGGCATTGCGGGCCTTGACGCAGGCCTCGAGGGCCACGCGGTTGGCCGCGGCGCCAGCGGCCGAACCCCAGGGGTGGCCGTGGGTACCGCCACCGAACTGCAGCACCGAATCGTCGCCGAAGATGGCCACCAGGGCCGGCATGTGCCACACGTGGATGCCGCCGGAGGCCACGGCGAACACGCCGCCCATGGAACCCCAGTCCTGATCGAAGAAATTGCCGCGGCTGCGGTCCTCGGGAACGAACGACTCGCGCAGCTGGTCGATGTAGCCGAGGGTCGACTGGCGGTCACCCTCCAGCTTGCCGACCACGGTGCCGGTGTGCAGCTGATCGCCGCCGGAGAGGCGCAGACACTTGGCGAGCACCCGGAAGTGGATGCCGTGCTTGGGATGGCGGTCGATCACCGCGTGCATGGCGCGGTGAATGTGCAGCAGCATCCCGTTCTTGCGGCACCACTTCGCCAGACCGGTGTTGGCAGTGAAGCCACCGGTGATGTAGTCGTGCATGATGATCGGCTGACCCAGTTCTTTGGCGAACTCGGCCCGCTCGTACATCTCTTCAGGGGTGGCGGCGGTGCAGTTGAGGTAGTGCCCCTTCTTCTCGCCGGTCTCCTCCTGGGCGGAGCGGACGGCCTCGGCGACGAACTCGAAACGGTTCTGCCAGCGCTGGAAGGGCTGGGAGTTGATGTTTTCGTCGTCTTTGGTGAAGTCGAGACCACCGCGCAGGCATTCGTACACCACGCGGCCGTAGTTCTTGCCGCTCAGGCCAAGTTTCGGCTTGATCGTGCAGCCCAGCAGGGGACGGCCGTACTTGTTCATCCGGTCGCGCTCGACCACGATGCCGTTCGGAGGACCCATGCAGGTCTTGATGAAGGCCATCGGGAAGCGGATGTCTTCCAGCCGCAGGTGGCGCAGGGCCTTGAAACCGAACACGTTGCCGACCAGGGAGGTCAGCACGTTGGTGATCGACCCTTCTTCGAACAGGTCGAGGGGATAGGCGATGAAGGCGTAGAACGACTCCTTGTCGCCGGGCACGTCTTCGATGCGGTAGGCGCGGCCCTTGTAGAAGTCGAGATCGGTGAGGAGCTCGGACCACACGGTGGACCAGGTGCCGGTGGAGGATTCAGCGGCCACAGCGGCAGCCACCTCCTCTTTGGGAACGCCTTCCTGGCCGGTGCATTTGAAGCAGGCCAGCAGGTCGGTGTCGAGGGGGACGTAATCAGGAGTCCAATACGTGTCGCGGTACTCCTTGACCCCGGCGTCGTACTTCTTGCTCATGGGAGATCTCCGGTTGGGTCGTGGGGAAGGTGGAAGGGTGTGGACGCGTCAGCGCCCTCGCCCCCTCAGTCCTTCAGGCCACCGAAGTTGCTGTTGAGCGCCGGCTCGACCTCCCGGTGCGGGCGGGCGATGATGTGGGCTGCCACCAGGCCGTCGCCCACGCGCTCGCAGGCGTCGGCTCCGGCCCGTACGGCGGCGTTGACTGCGCCGGTTTCCCCGCGCACCAGCACCGTCACATAACCGCCACCGACGAACTCCCGGCCGATCAGGCGCACCTCGGCGGCTTTTGTCATGGCGTCAGCCGCTTCGATCGCAGGGACCAGCCCGCGGGTCTCGATCATGCCGAGGGCGATGCCCATGGTTTCGTTTGCCATTACCTGCTCCTGGAGGAGGGGGTGGAATGTTCGCTCGCCACCCTCCTCCCGCGCCTGACCCCCCGTCAAGCCATCCGGGGGGTCAGGGCCATCAAGGTTTCGCGGCTGAAAGATAAAGGCGGCTTATCAACGCAAAACAAAACGTAAGGATCTCTGGGGTTGTTGTTGCTTCCGGTCGGCTCAGAAGGGTTCCGCCTCCGCCTGAAAGCCCACCCCGCCGTAAAGCGCCAGCAGAGGCCTCACGGCGCTGCGCACCGCCTCCGCCTGCTCCGGCGTGCAGAACACGATCACGTGGGCGTTGGCGCCCAGGCCGCTGAAGTCCATCGCCTCGGAGATCTCGCCCGCCAGCCCCAGGCCGGTGACGTGCCGCACCACCGAGTAGCCGGGGGCCCCGGAGCGGCGGATCGCCTCGCAGATGCGCCCCACCTCGCGATCGGTGATGAACAGATCGATCCGTTTCATGGCACTGGGTCAGGCGGCGGACAGAAAACGCTGGGCAAGCGTGAGATACAGCGGAATGCCCACCACCACATTGAACGGAAAGGTGACCCCCAGGGCGCTGGAGATGTAGAGGCTGGGATTGGCCTCCGGCACGGTCATGCGCATCGCGGCGGGCACGGCGATGTAGGAGGCGCTGGCGCAGAGCACCATGAACAGGAGCGCATCCCCCACACTCAGGCCGAGCAACCGGGAAATCGACAGGCCCACCACCGCATGCAGCAGCGGGGCCAGCACCGCGAAGCCCACCAGGAAGGCCCCGACCCTGCGCAGATCCTGCAGCCGCTGCGCCGCCACCAGGCCCATGTCCAGCAGGAAGAAACAGAGCGCGCCGTAGAAGAGCTTTTCGGTGAACGGCTCCATCTTCACCAGGCTCGTGGGGCTGAACACCGTGACCACGTAGCCGATCACCAGGCTGCCGATCAGCAGGAACACCGAGCCGTTGAGGAACGCCTCCCGCAGAACCTCGCCCCAGCGCAGCGCTTCCGCCTGTCGCCCCTGGCGACCGGCGAGTTTGGCCAGCACCACCCCCACCACGATTGCCGGTGACTCCATCAGCGCCAGGGCAGCCACCATGAACCCGTCGAAATGGATCTGAAGGATGTTGAGGAAGCTTTCGGCCGTGATGAAGGTCACGGCGCTGATGGAGCCGTAGGAGGCGGCCACAGCCGCGGCGTTGGGAACGTCGAGGCGGGCGCGCAGGATCAGAAAGCTGGTGAGGGGCACCAGCAGCGACATCGCCACGGCGGCCCCGATCGTGAACAGCACCAGGGAGGTCAGGCCGCTGTGGGCCAGCTCCAGGCCGCCCTTGAAGCCGATCGCCAGCAGCAGATACAGCGAGAACAGCTTCGGCAGGGGGGAGGGAATCTCCAGGTCGGATCCCAGCAGCACCGCCAGGATGCCGAGGAAAAAAAACAGAACCGGTGCCGAGAGGAGGTTCTGGAGGATCAGGCCTGACTGCACCACGCCTCACAAGGCCATGACCCCGAAACCTAGGCGCGGGGGGCGGCCGGCAAGTCAGGGCGCGCTCAAAGTTGACGAACCACCGGGCCGCAGAGCCGTCGCTTTCTTTACATTCACCGCGAGGCAGGACCCTGGACCTGTTCCGGGGGTGGAATGTTCAACCCTTCCTGCCTCACCCTCTGTCAGGGTTCCTGGCGTCTGCCAGGCCACAATGGCGCCCTTCCCGGCTCCCCCGTGATCTCCCGGCTGCTGCACGCCCCCGCCCGCCTGGTGATCGCCAGCGGCAACCCCCACAAAGTGGGCGAGATCGCAGCGATGCTCGCGCTCGTGGAGATCGAGGTGGTGGCGCAACCCCCGGATCTCGACGTGGAGGAGACCGGTGCCACCTACGCCGAGAACGCGCGCCTCAAGGCGGAAGCTGCCGCTGCGGCCACCGGCAGCTGGGCCCTGGCCGACGACTCCGGCATCGAGGTCGACGCCCTGGAGGGTCGACCCGGCCTCTTCTCCGCCCGCTATGCCCCCACCGATGCCGAGCGCATCCACCGCCTGCTCCGGGAGGTGGACGATTCGCTCTACCGCGGGGCCAGCTACGTGAGTGCCATGGCCCTGGCCGACCCTGCCGGCCGCACCGTGGCCGAATCCCGGGGCATCTGCCGCGGTCTGATCCTGCGGGCTCCGGACGGGCAGGGCCCCGGCTATGACCCGATCTTCTGGGTGCGGGAAGCCGGCACCAGCTACGCCCGCATGACAGACCATCTGCGCATGCGACTGGGCAGCCGGGGCAAGGCGGCCCGGGCGATCGCCCCCGCCCTGCGCCGCTGCCTCGGACTGGAGGGGATCAGGCGTTGATCTGCTGCACGGCCCGCATCGCAGCGGCGGCCGCCTCTTCCACGTCCCCCTCCTTCCCAGCCAGGGTGAGACGGCCAAAGGCCCCGACCGCCTTCACATCCACCACGGTGATGTTGGAGGCCTTCTCCGCTTCGTTGGCGGCGATCAGCACATAACCGGCCGGCTCGGTTTCGAGGATGAACATGCTCATCCCCGATTGGATCATCGAGCCGCGACGGTTCTGGCGGTTGATCAGCACCGCATGGTCGGGGGTGATGGCGCGGATGATTTCCGTCCAGGTCACCTCGCAGCGGCTGCGCTGGTCGACGGTGCTGCCGATCGCCTCCAGCACCACCTCCCCGGAGTGGAGCACATTGCTCTGGTCGCGGTGGTACATCGCGATCGAGCCGAAGGCCCGCTCCACCACCATCTGGCCGAGCCGCACGGTGCTGGCCTTGAGGGCGATGTCGGTGACCCGGTGCACGGCCATGCCCGGCGAGACCTCCAGCCAGAGGCACGCGTCGCCGGGGATCGGCAGGAACCCCTGGGAGACGGTGCCCATGTAGGCGGCCAGTTGGGGCTGCAGCGAATCAAGAAACACATAGGTGCGCAGCTCGATCGACTGCACATGACTCGCCTGGCGCAGGCGCGAACTCTCGCTGTCGGTGGTGATCACGCAGCTGGCGCCGTCGCCGCCGGGGGAGCCGCTGCCGTGCTGGACCACGGTGCCGGTGATCTCCGGGCGAATGCCTTCAGCGCTGAGGCGCAGCGCTTGGCGCCGACGGGTCACCGCCCGGTCGTCGGAGGAGGCGAACCCCCCGGGGAAGCGGCTGGGGCGGGAGGGTCGGGGGTCCGTCACGTCGCGCGGAGGGTTCGTGCCGGATGGCTGCCGATCTTACGCCTGCCTTCATCGCCTCCCCCTGACAGGGAGGGCTGTTTGGTGACCCTGGCCACAGCTGCGCGATCAGGGCTCGCTATCACAACGATCATCCGGTTTCATCCCCGATCATGCTGACCCCCGCGACCCGCCTGCGCCTGCAGGGGATCCTCGAGCGCATCGCCACCGACGCGCCGGTGACCCTCAGTGAACGCATCTATCTTCAGAAGTTCGCAGATCGCGATCCGAGCGTGGCGGGCTGGCTGCGCCAAGCCCGTCGCCGCCAGCAGGGGCAGACGCCGACCACCGGGCTCGACCGCCTGCTGGCGGACCTGAACCTCGGCAGTCCCGAACCTGACGAGCGACCCCGTCCCGGTCGCGAAGACCTGGGCGATTGGTTCGGAGGGGCGCCGGGCTGGCTCCGGCGCAGCTGAAGGCAGTCACCAGCGCAGCTGAAGGCAGTCACCGGCGGGGCTTGCCCGTCGGTCGGCAGCCGGTACCGTCCGCCCAATCGTTTCCGGCAGATCGAATGGCCAGCAAGCGCACCGCCCCCCCCACCAGCCACGCCGAGCCGATGCCGATGGCCGAGCCTGCGGGCGACGGGTCCTTCGCGATGCCCGACTGGCTGGCTCGGGCGGTGGAACAGGGGGTGAAGCCCGAGCAGGCCCTGGCCTTCATCGGCCTGGGCTTGATGCAGCGGCTCTCGGGGGGAGACCCGCCGATGGCCTGGCTCTGGAACGAGGAGGAGGACGGGGGCGGCGCGGATCTGAACGCCCTGCGCCAGCGCCTGGAGTTGGTGCAGTTGGCGATCGAGACCGGGGCGCCGCTGAGCACGGCGGAGGTGAGCCAGTTGCTGGGGGCTCGCCCGGGATCGGCGGTGGTGCAGCGGGGCGGCCTGCGGGCCCGCCGCCTCGGCCGCAACGTGTGGAAGCTCAGCCGCGCTGCGGAGGAGTCCGAGCGGGGCGGCTTCGCCGAGGGCTTCCGCCGCCGGCTCTGACCCGCCCCCTCCCAACAGTTGTGACGACTTCCCCCCGCCTGCGCGCCGGCCTGGCTAATCCTGAGGGGTCATCCACCCAACTCCCATGGTTGTCACCCCCGCCGGGACCGTCGGCGCGGCCCAGTCCGGCGGTTCGATGCCGGAGGTGCTCAAGCAGAGCGGGCAACGCGAGGTCTTCTGCGGCCTCACGTCGATCGTGTGGCTGCATCGCCGCATGCCGGACGCCTTCTTCCTGGTGGTGGGGTCCCGCACCTGCGCCCACCTCGTGCAGAGCGCCGCGGGGGTGATGATCTTCGCCGAGCCCCGCTTTGGCACCGCCATCCTCGGGGAGCGCGACCTGGCAGGTCTGGCCGATGCCAATGACGAACTCGACCGGCTGGTGAAGGAGCTGCTGGAGCGCCGGCCCGAGATCCGCACCCTGTTCCTGGTGGGTTCCTGTCCGAGCGAGGTGATCAAGCTCGACCTGGCCCGTGCCGCCGAGCGTCTCACCACCTTGATGGCGGGCCGGGTGCGGGTGCTCAACTACTCCGGCAGCGGCATCGAAACCACCTTCACCCAGGGGGAGGACAACGCCCTGCAGGCCCTTCTGCCCCTGCTCCCCGCCAGCGAGGAGCCCCAGTTGCTGCTGGTGGGCACCCTGGCGGACGCGGTGGAGGACCGGTTCGTCTCCCTGTTCCAGCGCCTGGGCATCCCGGTGGTGCGCAGCCTGCCGCCGCGCCGCTCCACCGAGCTGCCGCCGGTGGGTCCGGGCACGCGGGTGCTGCTGGCCCAGCCGTTCCTGAGCGGCACCGCCCGGGCGCTGCAGCGCCGCGGCGCCGAGCTGATCCGCGCCCCTTACCCCTTCGGGGTGGAGGGCAGCCGGCTGTGGATGGAGGCCGCCGCCGCCGCCTTCGGCATTCCGCCGGAGCGGGTGGCGGAGGTGCTGGCGCCCCTGATCGAGCGGGGCCAGCGGGCGATTGCCTCGCAGCGGGAGCGCCTGGCGGGCAAGCGCCTTTTTCTGCTGCCCGATTCCCAGATGGAGATCCCCCTGGCTCGGTTCCTGCAGCGGGAATGCGGCATGGAGCTGGTGGAGGTGGGCACCCCCTATCTGGATCGCCAGCTGATGGCCGAGGAGATCGCCCTGCTGCCCCCCGGCACCGCCTTGAGCGAGGGGCAGGATGTGGAGCGCCAGCTGGATCGGGTGCGCGCCGCCCAGCCGGATCTGGTGCTCTGCGGCCTGGGCCTGGCCAATCCGCTGGAGGCGGAGGGGCTGGCCACCAAGTGGTCGATCGAGCTGGTGTTCAGCCCGATCCACGGCTGCGACCAGGCCGGCGAGCTGGCCGAGCTGTTCGCCCGCTCCCTGCGGCGCCGCGACCTCCTCTCTTTCGCCTGATCCGCGCTCCGCGCCCCTTCCTTTCGCCGCCGCCCCTCCCCCCGCCATGGAACTCACCCTCTGGACCTACGAAGGCCCCCCCCACGTGGGCGCGATGCGCGTGGCCACCTCGATGGAGGGGGTGCATTACGTGTTGCACGCCCCACAGGGGGACACCTACGCCGATCTTCTGTTCACGATGATCGAGCGGCGCGGCAAGCGCCCGCCCGTCACCTACACCACCTTCCAGGCCCGCGATCTGGGGGGCGACACCGCCGAGCTGGTGAAGCGCACCGTGGCGGCGGCGGTGGAGCGCTTCCAGCCGGAGGCCCTCCTGGTGGGGGAGAGCTGCACCGCCGAGCTGATCCAGGACCAGCCCGGTGCCCTGGCGGCCGGCATGGACCTGGGGGGCATCCCGATGGTCAGCCTGGAGCTGCCCGCCTACTCGAAAAAGGAGAACTGGGGCGCCGCCGAAACCTTCTATCAGCTGGTGCGCGGCCTGCTGAAGGAGCAGGTGCCGCCCCCCGGCAGCCCCAAGATCGACCCCACGCGCTGGCGCGGCGAGAACCGTCGGCCGCGGGTGAACCTGCTCGGTCCCAGCCTGCTGGGCTTCCGCTGCCGCGATGACGTGCGCGAGGTCACGAAACTGCTGGCGGAGCATGGGATCGAGGTCACCGTGGTGGCGCCGCTGGAGGCGCGGCCGGCCGATCTGCAGCGCCTGCCCAGCGCCGACGCGAATGTGTGCCTCTATCCGGAGCTGGCGGCGCCGGTGTGCAGCTGGCTGGAGCGGAGCTTCGGCATGGCCACGGTGCGCACGGTGCCGATCGGGGTGGGGGCCACGCAGGAGTTCTTGCAGGAAATCTGCGCTGTGCTGGGCCTGGAGGCACCGGAGCTGGGGGAGGGGGAGCGCGCTTCGCGGCTGCCCTGGTATTCCCGCTCGGTGGATTCCACCTACCTCACCGGCAAACGGGTGTTCATCTTCGGCGATGCCACCCATGCCCTGGCCGCGGCCCGCATCGCCAGCCGGGAGCTGGGCTTCGAGGTGGTGGGCCTGGGCACCTACAGCCGCGAGTTGGCGCGGGAGGTGCGGGCCGCCGCGAAGGAGCTTGGGCTCGAAGCGCTGATCAGCGACGACTACCTGGTGGTGGAGAAGGCGATGGCCGAGGCGGCACCGGAGCTCGTGCTCGGCACCCAGATGGAGCGCCACAGCGCCAAGCGGCTGGGAGTGCCCTGCGCGGTGATCAGCACCCCCCTGCACGTGCAAGACGTGCCGGCGCGCTACGCGCCCCAGATGGGCTGGGAGGGGGCGAATGTGATCTTCGACACCTGGGTGCATCCTTTGATGATGGGCTTGGAGGAACACCTGATCGGCATGTTCCGCCACGATTTTGAGTTCGTGGATGGCCACCGCAGCCACCTCGGCGACGGGGCGCCCTCGGTGAGCCCCGCGGCGGATCCGGTGCACGAAGGCGCGAGCGCTGCACCGGCTGCACCGGCTGCCCCTGCCGATGCGCTGGCCGCCGATGGCGAACCCCGCTGGAGCCCTGATGGCGAGGCGGAACTGCACAAGATTCCCTTCTTCGTGCGCGGCAAGGTGCGGCGCAACACCGAACTCTTCGCCCGCGAGCGCGGCATCGCCCTGATCGACGCCGAGACGCTCTACGACGCCAAGGCGCATTTCAGTCGCTAGCGCACGATGCGAAAGCCTGCCCGGTCGGGGATACAGCGGTAGCCCGGAGGGCAGGGTTTTTGAATGCCGAAGAAGGGCCGCGGCGCAGCCCCAAAGCCATATTGACAAGTCATCAGTCCCTTGCGCGGATCGATCACAGCCGCGGCGAAGTTGGCCTGCACGGCAATCGAAGACCAGCCCGGGATACCGCCATAGGTGGCCGTCAAATTGGCGGGACAGGCCAGATAGCTGGGCATGACCGATGCGGGCGCCTGGGTCTGGGAGGCCAGGGGCGGGGCGGGAGGCCGGGGCAGGGGTCGGGGCAGGGGTGAGGGAATGGCAAACATCTTTCGTCTCCCTTGGAAGGGCCCGACACATCGCTGGGCTTCCGCCCAGCTTTGGCACAAAGCAGACCCCCCGCCGACGGGCACTTACAGAACGAAAAGAATCTTTTGGGTGGGATAAGCAGTTTGTTCCTATCACCACCCTTTCGGATTCAAAATAGTGCATAATCTTTTGGTTTCTGCGTGATGCGAGCCAGTTCCTGGCGTGAGCAAGCCCATCACCTCACGAAGTGGCGGCTCTGCGGCGGTTGCCTTCCCTTCCCGCCCAAGGGGCTTGGCTGCCATGCCGGGATGGGCCCGCACCCGTTCGTCGATCAGGAACAGGCTGGCGGCACTGATGGCGGATCGCCCCCGTTGCGAAACCCGGATGTTTCGCTTTGCGCCAGGCGCCCCCGGCGGCCGGCGCGCCGTCCTTGGATGGAAGGAAGTGCCCAGGTCTCCCCAGGCCCGCCCATGACCACCACCCTCCAGCCCCCCGCCTCCACCGGCCGCCCGGCCAGCGGCAGTTCCACCGGCGGCAGCCCCGCCGCCCTCCGCTCCCGCGAGGATGGGGAGGGCAGCGTCCAGGTGCACCAGGACGACGCGCTGCGCATTGAGGAAGGGGCGCTGGTGATCGCCGTCTACGGCAAGGGGGGGATCGGCAAAAGCACCACCTCCTCCAACCTCTCGGCCGCCTTCTCCAAGCTGGGCAAGCGGGTGCTGCAGATCGGCTGCGATCCCAAGCACGATTCCACATTCACCCTCACCAAGCAGATGGTGCCCACGGTGATCGACATTCTGGAAACCGTGGATTTCCACACGGAGGAGCTGCGGCCCGAGGATTTCATGTTTGAGGGCTTCAACGGCGTGCAGTGCATCGAGGCCGGTGGGCCGCCGGCCGGCACCGGCTGCGGCGGCTACGTCACCGGCCAGACGGTGAAGTTGCTCAAGGAGCACCACCTGCTGGAGGACACCGACGTGGTGATCTTCGACGTGCTGGGCGATGTGGTGTGCGGCGGCTTTGCGGCGCCCCTGCAGCACGCGCATTACTGCCTGATCGTGACGGCAAACGATTTCGACTCGATCTTCGCGATGAACCGCATCATC
The DNA here is from genome assembly GCA_044351065.1 of Cyanobium sp. GTDB lineage: Bacteria > Cyanobacteriota > Cyanobacteriia > PCC-6307 > Cyanobiaceae > Cyanobium. The sequence continues at coordinate 113,277 of JBILGK010000001.1, read as the reverse complement.
GCCGCAATCCAGGCCAAGGCCAAAAATTACAAGGTGCGTCTGGGCGGCGTGGTGGCCAACCGCAGCGCCGACACCGACCAGATCGACAAGTTCAACGCCCGCGTGGGCATGAAAACCATGGCCCACTTCCGCGACGTGGATGCGATCCGCCGCTCCCGCCTCAAGAAGTGCACCATCTTCGAGATGGAGCCGAGCCCCGATGTGGAGGCGGTGCAGCAGGAGTACCTCAGCCTGGCTCGCACCCTGCTGGAAAACGTGCAGCCCCTGGAGGCCGAATCCTTGAAAGATCGGGAGATCTTCGACCTGCTGGGCTTTGATTGAGGTGGAGGTTTCCGGCCCCTGTCAGGCTTTGCTGGCTTTTCCTCCCCTTCCCCGGCGAGGATGGCACCCAAAGCACCCCAAGGCGCACCAGAGAATGAGTCTCGGCGATCCTCAGGCCAGATTCGCCCCCGGGGAGCCTTGATTGTTGACACAGGTCACACCTGCAGGTAAGATTCCGATAACTTGGCCACGAGTCCAAGAGCAACCACTTTTCAATCCTTATGACCCGCCCCACCATGGCTCTCACCAAGCAGCGCAAGGGCTCCCTGGGCATTGTCTCCAGGGTTGCTCTCGGCCTGCCTGTGGCAACTGCAGCACTGGCTGCTCTTTGCGCTCAGCCTGTCTCCGCGTCTCTCACCACCTACGGGCTCGACAGCACTGCTAACGGTACCAATCCTTTGGCTCCCCCTCCTCCGACAGCGCCAGTTTCCGGGATTCAGACGGTCTCCCTTAACTCCCGCCTGTTCCGTGCGTTCAAAATGGGCCCGGCCGATGCCTTCCTCACCGAAATGAGACTCGGCGTTAGCGTGCCTGCAGCATCAGGTGTAGGTCGAATCATTGAGGCGGAAGTTTTTCAAGCTACTCAAGATACTTCGCAGCCAAACTTCTGGAAGCCGACTGGTACTTCTCTCGGCAAATTCAACATCAGCATTACTTCCACGGGAAATAACTCACCGTTCTACACTGCTCTAACACCAGTCGGGCCAACCCTCTCCTCCGTAATCTTCACTGCCAATATGAATTACGGAATTTCATTCCGTTCATTTCAAAATAACAGCGTTGGTCTCCGGCGCTGCTCTGGTACGGCAACTCCCCCCACTGGCTGTGACGCTTGGCCCATCCAGGCCTACGGTGGTGTGGCCTACCTTGGCGGTGCCCGTAGTACAGCAACCATTCCCAACTGGTTAGACGCTTCCGATCTCCAGGAGAGCACCTACATGCAGCTCAACTTCACGCCAGTTCCTGCGCCTGCTTTCATGGGTTTCAGCTCTGTCAGCGGCCTGATGGTCTACTCCCGTCGTCTGCGCAGCCGTATCAAGCGCAGCGTTGCTTGATCAACTGCCAGTCCATCCGCCAAGCCCGTCTTCCCAGACGGGCTTTTTTATTGAGTGCAAGGGCGAAAGCCCTCTAGATCTCGGCTGCGGCTCGCTCCACCAGACGCCGGGCGATCGCCTGCACGCCGGTGTGTTGGTAGGTGTCCGTGAAGGCATCGAGGAAGGTGGCAAGCTGGGCAAAGCCGCCCTGCCACGGGCCGAGGGTGGTCTCCAGGGCCTGAACCGCCTTCTGGCCCGTAAGCCCCAGGCCGCCGACAAAACCACCCGCCCAACCCAGCCAGGTGTCGACCCCCCGGCGCAGAAAGTTCAGGTGCGCTTCGTCGCCCCGGCCTGGAATCAAGCCGGCCATGCCCCCATAGGCCGGCGACTCCCGCAGATCCCGCTGGCTCACGCGCCCCAGCAATCCATCGAGGCTTTGCAGGGCACTATCCCCGAGGGGCAGCAGAGCATCGAAACAAATCAGCGCCGCCATCCGCACCCGCGCCTCGCCGGCATACTCCGATAGCGAAGCCGCAAATTCGGCAAAGCTGTCACCCGGCAGGCCATTCACCTGGGTGAAGGCGAGCATCTCGGCCCCCACCTTCAAGCTCAAATCCACCGCTTGCAGGGTTTCGCTCGTGGGCGTGAGCTGGGCGAGCTGCTTCACCAGCGGCAGGGCACCTCCCACATTCGCCAGAACCCGCAAGCCACCGGCGGCTTTCTGGGAGCGATTGACCGCGTCGTACAGGCTCATGGCGCGGCTGTATCCCTCATGGCGAGCGCGGCTCAACGCATCAGCGCGCTGACGCACCCGGGCGATCAGCTCCGGGTCGCTACTGCCGAGAACGTCGGCGATCAAGGCATCGGCGCTGGTCAGATTGCGCCAGCCTCCGGGCACCAACGTACCGATCCCCTGGAGGGCCAATACGGTGAGGTTGCGCTTCGGCAGGCGATCCAGGCGTTCGAGAATGGTGCTCATGCGGCGGGCTCCAGAACCGGGGTGCGAAGGGTGAGAGGTTGCCGCTGCCCCTTCGGCAGGCCGCCTGCGGCGGCGGCTCCAGCGGCGGTGGGGCGGCTGGCGGCGGAGGGATTGAGCGCCGCCAGAGCGGGCAGATCGAAGGCCCCCAGCAGCTCATGGCGTTTGTCCGGATCCAATCCGGAACCCTGGCCGATCACCTTCACCTGAAAGCGATCCGCCACCAACAGGGCGCTGGCCTGCGATCCCTGCTCCACCAGCGGCCAGCCCTGCAGCCGCTGCGCCGGCCGCTCGAATTTGCTGCGGGCCGACGGTTCCGTCGTGGTGTCGGAGATCGCCAACAGGGCGCGCGTCTCCCCATCGCTCTTCAAACGGGCCTCACTGAATCCACGCTTCTCCTGGGTGAACACGATCGTCTCGCCAGCCTGCGGCGCCGGGAACAGCCGGTTGAAGGCCGTGCCGTTGACCACCTCGCTCTTCGGCACCGACGCCACCGTGCCGCCGGGCAGCCAGGAACGGAAGGGAAGGAACAGAAAGCCACCGAGCAGCAGGCCTGCGATCAGCAGCAGTCCGAGACCCCAGCGCAGGATGCGGGACATCGGGAACGGGAGGCAACTGATGCTTTCGTAGCAACGGCGGCGGTTGCGCGCCGCCAGTTCTCAGGCCAATCCCACCAGCTGGCGCGAGTAATCCCACACCCGGCGGGCGATCTCCGGATTGCAGGCCTGCTCCGAAAGCTCTTGGCTGAACTGCTTTCCCCCCTTCTTCTGGCGGTTGCCCCAGCTCCAATGCACGCCCGAGACGGCGAATTCCGGATCGGCCACCACCTGAGCCACCCTCTCACCGGCCAGCGCCTGGCTCACATATCCCCCGGTGATGTTCTTCTGAAACCACGGGAAAATCGTCTGGAATGCCTTGGGGGTGTGCCGGAATAGGGGCGTATCGGCGACGCAGCCGGGGTACAGGGAGGTGAACACGATGCCCGTGCTGGCGTGCAGCCGGCGGTGCAACTCCTGGCTGGTGATCATGGTGCACAGCTTGCTGTCCTTGTACGCCTTGCCCGGCTTGAACGGCTTGCCGTCCGCCATGGCGATCGGCGCCCGGAAGCCTGCGGCAAAGCCCGCAAGATCCCCTAGATCGGCGGGGGCAGGAATCGGAATCCGGCCCCCCAGCTCCTTGGAGTTGGCCGTGACGGTGCCAAGGATCACCAGGCGCCGGGAAGGATGGTTCGAGCGCTCCAGATCCTTCAGCAGCAGCTGGATCAGCAGGAAATGGCCGAGGTGGTTGGTGGCCATCGAGATCTCATAGCCCTGGGGCGAGCGTTCGGGCTGCTTCAGGCGCGGCAGGTACACCGCCGCGTTGATCACCAGGGCGTCGAGTGGCAGCCCGGTGGCGTGGAAGCGCTCCACCAGACTCCGCACGCTCTCCAAATCCCCCAGGTCCACCGCCAGATGGGTCACCGCCGCGTCGGGAATCGCCAGGGCGGCCTGGGCGCGGTGGGCCTTTTCGAGGTCGCGGCAGGCCATCACCACATGCCAGCCTCGGTCGCTCAGGGCTTTGGCGGCAAACAGGCCGACGCCCGAGGAAGCCCCGGTGATCAGGACGGTGCCGGCTGGGGAGGGCATGGAAGGGTAAGGGGAGGGCAAACGGTGCCCACCCTAGGGATGGGTACGCCAGGCTTCAGAGATGATGCCCGCCAGGCTTCAAGGACGGTGCCCGCCAGGCTTGAGGGGGGGATCCTGTCGGACTTCGGCTCGCACGGCTGCTGCAGGGGCGCTGGCGAAGGAGCCGCTCTCCTGCCAGACCACCCGCATCCGATTCGGGGCGATCCACTGGCTCTGCTCGCGGATCAGGCGCTGCTCCCCCTCGATGCGAAAGAGTGTGTCGAAGCGCTCGCGGGACTTGGCCAATTTCGCGGTCTCCAGCTCCAGCACGGCGGTGATCTCCCCCTGCCGTTCCATGCGCTGCTGGTAGGCGCCGGCCAGGCGCATCAAACTGACGCCTGCCACCGCGATCAGACCGAGCTTCACCAGCAGCCCGATCACGCTGCACAGCAGTTCCTGGCGCTCCTGGCTGAGAGCGAGTCGTTCGCCATCGACGCTGAGAACAGCGAACGGGGCGGTCGCACTCGCGGCGGCGGGAGCGGGCGACTCGTCGGTGCTGCGAAACGGGGCGAAGGGGTCACCCAGACCGGCCAGCCCGGGAGCGGGGTCGTCTGGGGCGCCGTGGTGCCGCCGACGGTTGACGACGGGGCGGCCGGAGGAACGGGCAGACGGAGAGCGGGGCGAGGACGGGCGGAGTGGGGGGCGCACCGGCGGCGGGCGGCGTACCCCACGCTTGTACCACTCCCCGGAGGCTCTGCCAAGAGCTGGGCTCAGGCCTTATACAGGCTGAAGCAGAGACGCACCGCCAGCACGCCCGCGTGGGCGGCCACCACCAGGGCGATCAGGATCTCGGCCTGGTTGATCGTCGTGGCCATGGGGCGAAATCAGCGGAAGAGTCAGGCCCATTCTTCGCGCTCGGCTGGCTACGGTCGACCCCTGGCCTTCCGCCTGTCACAGCTCTTGATGGCCGCCGCCGCCGACCCTTCCGCTCCGCATCCCCGCCCCGCTCCGGATCCTGAACCGGCTGCCTCCCCCGCTGCCCCGGCGATGCCCCGGAGCCCACTCACGCTGGACGCTGCCTCCATCCGCCACCTCGATCTCTCGCCCCTCTCCGGCTGGGCCGCTCTCCAGCCCGCGGCTCTGCTGGCGGCAGCCGGTCAGTTGGAGATCAGCTTCGCCTGGCCGCGCGAGGAGGAGGATCCACGCGAGCTCTCGGAGATCCCGGAATTGCGGCTCTGGACCCTGCGGGCCGATGCCTGTCATCCCTGGCTGCCCCTGGTGCTGGAGCGCGCCGACGGTCAGCTCACCCGGCATGTGGCGATGCTGCTGCCCCACGGTTTCAGCCGCAGCGAGGGCATCCGCTTCGCCCCTGAGAGCCTGGAGCTGTGGCTCACCCACCGGCTGTTCCTGCTCGATGACTGGCTGCGCGACGCCGGCCTGAACGGCCGGGCCGGCCTGGGCCAGATGGCGGCCGTGCTGGGCTACGAGCTCGACCCCGACTTCTGGAGCCGCCTGCCCCCCGCGTGAGCCCGCAGCCCCCGTCCCGCTGGATTCCTCCCCTGCGCCTGGAGGGGGTCTGGCAGATGGCCATCGACGAGTGGCTGCTCGATCAGGCCATCCAGTCCCCCGCCACCGCCGGGGCTCTGCTGCGCTTCTACGGCTGGCGGCGGCCCACCCTGTCGATCGGCTTTCACCAGCGCCGCTTGCCCGGCCACTGGCTCCGCCTTTTCGAGGGGGGAGTGGTGGATCTGGTGCGGCGACCCAGCGGTGGACGGGCCGTTCTCCATGCCGGCGAACTCACCTATGCCCTGGTCTGGCCCCAGGCCCCCCAGCGTCGGGCGGTTGCCTACGCGCGGGCCTGCGATTGGCTGCAAGCGGCCTTTGCGGAGCTGGACCAGCCGCTCGTCTTCGGTCGACAGGCCGCCACCGCCGAGCGCAGCAGTTGCTTTGCCACAAGCACCGCCGCGGATCTGGTGCACGGCAACGGCGCCAAGCGGATCGGCAGTGCCCAGCTCTGGCGCGGGGGCTGCCTGCTCCAGCACGGCAGTGTTCTGCTGCGACCCCCGCCGGATCTCTGGCAGGAGTTGTTTCACCATGCCCCTCCCTGCCTGCCCACGCTGCCCCTGGCAGAGGGGGAACTGGTGGCCCATCTGCGCCGATCCGCAGAGCAGCACTGGGGGCCGCTGCGGGGCGCAGGCTTGCGCGAGCGGGCTCTGACGGATGGGGAGCGCGCCGAGATCGCCCAGCGCTTGCCGCGCTACCGGCCGCTGCCCGAGGCGTGGGAGGGCAGCGCAGCCACCTCCCCGGCGGCCACCATCCCTCGGGCCACTTGAGCCAGATTGAGTCCCAGGGGGTAGGAACCCTGGCGCCGGGCCAAAGCGAGCAGTTCGGGGGGCACCCGCAGGCCCAGGCGCTGCAGCACCGCTTCCGCCAGCTCCCCTTTCTCCAGGGTGCCGCAGGGGAGGCCGGCGGGACTGAGCACCAGCAGACGGGCGGCATCGCTGTCCTCGAACTGCAGGGCCGCCTGCCAGAGCGGAGCCGTTTCCCGGATCGATGGGAGGCTGTCGAGCGGCCGCACGTGATCGCCGATGCGCTCGCGGTCCCAACGCTGCACCGGCAGCTCCTGCAGCGGACGGTCGTCAATCACCCCCTTCCAACGCCCCCCATCACAGACCAGCAACCAATCGGGAAGATCCGGAGGGGCTACGGCAGGAGCAGGGCTGGCCCCCTCTTCCTGGCGCTCCTTGTCGATGAACTCGCGCAGGCGCATCTCGCTCAACTGGCGCAGCGTGGAGGAACTCTCCAGCACGCGGAAGCGTCGCCGGGACACCTCGCGGACCTGCAGATCCCGCAGGGCCCGCTGCACCTGGAGCAACTGCTGCTGACTGCGGGCCGCCCCCAGGCCGAACCAGCCCAGCAGCATCAGCCATGCGGCCCCGAGATTGCCGCCCCGGATCAGGAAGTAGCTTCCCAGGCCGATCGCCATCCAGGAGAGGAAACGGCCACTGGCATTGGCCACCTCAATCCCCCGCCGCTGGCTGCCGGTGACCTGCCAGACCAGGGCTTTGACGATCAGGCCCCCGTCGAGGGGCAGGCCGGGAAGAAGATTGAACAGACCGAGGGTGAGGTTGAGGACCGCCAGATCGAGCACCATCTGGCCGAGCACAGGCGAGAGATGACTGGCGCCATGGCGGCCCTGCCAGAGGGCTGCGCCAAGCAGCAGGCTCACCGCCGGTCCGGCGGCCGCCACGTACAGCGCGCCACGGGCCGTGGCGCATTCCCGCTCGACGCTGGCCACGCCGCCGAGCAGGAACAGGGTGATGCTGCGCACCTTCACCCCCTGGGCCATCGCCACCAGGGAGTGGCCCAGTTCATGCAGCAACACCGAGACGAACAGCAGCACTGCCGTCGCCAGGGCGATCAACCACACCGGGGTGGTGCCCAGTTCCGCCGCCAGCTGGCTGCGATAGGAGCGCTCCAGCGCCAGGGTCACCAGCGCCAGGATGACGAACCAGCTGGGGTGGATTCGCACAGGAATGCCGCGAATCTTCAGCAGCTGCCAGCCTTCGGCCACGATTTCCCAGGTTGAGAGGAGCCCGGGCCGAACCCGGGAATGCCAATCCTAGAAAGAACGGGCCCCCCAGCCCGCCTGATCCTCCCGTGACGCTCCTCAAGATCTGTGGTCTCCGACAGCCGCCACAAGCCCGGGCGGTGGCGGAACTGGGGGTGGATGCCATCGGCGTGATCGCCGTGCCCGGCTCGCCGCGCCACCTGGAGGCCTCCCTGCGGCCCGCCCTGTTCGAAGCGGTGCGCGCCGTCAGGCCCGACTGCCTGCGGGTCCTGGTGGTGGCCGACCCCACGGAGGCGGATCTGCCCACCTTGGGACCCGGGCGGGGGCACGACCGGATCCAGCTGCACGGCCAGGAGAGCCCCCAGCGGTGCGCAGAGTTGCGAAAGCGCTTGGGCCTGCCCCTCTGGAAGGCGTTGCGGGTGCGCCACCCCGCCGAGCTGCAGGCCTGCGCCGCCTGGCTGGGGGTGGTGGACGCGCTGCTTCTTGATGCCTGGGTACCCGGCCAGCTGGGCGGCACGGGCCATCCCATCCCCCCGGAGTGGCTGGTCGATTTCGCGCCGCCCCTGCCCTGGTGGCTCGCGGGTGGGGTGACGCCGGAGAGAGCGCCAACGCTGCTCGACCAGTTCCGTCCCACCGGACTTGATGCGTCCAGCGGCGTGGAGGACGCCCCGGGGGAGAAGAACCTGGCCCGGGTGGCCGCCCTGGTGCAGGCGGTGCGCCAGGCGGACGGAGCGGCCCCGGGCGGAGTGGCGGCGGGGGGAAGCGGCGGAGGTGGGCTCGGACAGCGGGAGGCGAGGATCGGAATTCTCTGATCTCTCCCCTTGCGCCCCTCCTTCCCCTTCCCCCGTTCGTTCCGGCGCCGCCAGCTGGCCCCGCTGGCCGTCGCAGCCCTGCCGCTGCTGCTCGCGCTGCCCCTGGCCAGCCCCCTGCCGGGGCACAGCCAGGACCTCGTGGGTTGTCAGTTGGTGGAAGGAACCCTCCAATGTGTGCCCGGACTGAGCGCTGACCCCCAGCAGCAGATCCGCATCCTGGAGGGGCAGATTCAGCGCGATCAGGCCTTGGAAGGGGCGGTGGAGCAGGGGATCAGCGGCTTGCGGCAGCTGGTGCTGCAGGGGGAGGCACGGGAGGGGCAGCTGCTCCAGGCCCGTGTGGATGCCGACTCCGTGGCGGGTCTGCCCGCTTCCGCCTATCACTGGTATCGGCGCCCGCCCGGCCGGATGGCCTGGGAGCTGATCGCCGCCGCCTCCGGGCCCACCTACCAACTGCAAGCGGGAGACGTGGCGTCTCAGGTGATGGTGGTGGTGGCTGTTCCCACCGACAGGGGCAGCCAACGCAACGCTTCCGCGCCCCTGGGGCCCGTGCGGGCGGCGGGAGCGGGGCTCTGACCGGTTGGCGCGCTCGGGCAGCAGCCCTCAGCGGTCGAGCAGGGATTCCTGCTGCTTGACCAGCTCAAAGAACTCCTGCTTGAGGCTGGGGTCGTGGCGGAAATCGCCGCGGACCACGGAGTTGACCATGCTGGTCTGTGGCTCTTTGACCCCACGCCATTTCATGCAGTAGTGCTGAGCCTTCACCAGGATCGCCAGACCCTGTGGCTTACAAAGGCGCTCGATTTCGTCGGCTAGGATCATGACCGCTTCCTCTTGAATGTGGGGGCGGGAAAATACCCAGTCCGCCACGCGGGTGAACTTGGAAAGACCGATCACTCGATCGCCGGGCTTGATGCCGATCCAGCAGCTTCCCAGGATCGGCACCAGGTGGTGCGAGCAGGCGGAGCGCACCGTGATCGGCCCAACGGTGTAGATCTCGTCAAGCTTCTTGACATTGGGGAAGCAGGCGATCTTGGGCTGCTCAAGATAACGGCCCTTGAACACCTCTTGCAGGTACATCCTGGCCACCCGTTCGGCGGTCTCAGCGGTGTTGTGGTCATTGTCGATGTCGATCACAAGGCTGCGCAACAAGTCGCGCACCCGATCTGTCACCTCTTCCTGCAGCTGTTCGAGTTCGCCTTCGCCGATGTGCGCGGCGATGTTGTCGTTGGCCAGGAAGGGGATGCCGGCCTCCTCCAGACGACGGCGGATGCGCAGGCTCACCGGCACGGGCACCGGGGTGGAAGCCATGGAGAGGCCATCGCCCCGCTCGCTGGCAAGGATGTCCCGGGATGTGTCGCGAGTGCGGCCTTGAAGGTCGCGACTGCCGAGACCGTTGGGAAGGGTGGAGGTCATAGGGATTCAGAAGGCGCCGGCTGCCGGCATCAGGGTGAGGTCCTCGACCGTCTGGTCCGGGGGCTGCTGGGCGAGGTACAGAAGGGCATCGGCCGCCTGCTCGGGCGCAAGCATGGCATGCCGATCGAAAGAACTGGTGACGGTTTCACTGTCCCAGAGGGGGGTATTGACCGAACCGAGGGTGAGGGTGGACACGCGAATGCCGTGGTCGCGTTCCTCGATTGCCAGACAGCGACTGAAGGACTGCAGGGCTGCCTTGCTCACGCAGTAGGCCCCCCAGTCCGGAAATGCGGCCCGTGCCGCATGGCTGCTGACATTGATGATCAGTCCGCCGCCGGCTGCACGCAGGTGCGGCAGCAGGGCCTGGCACACCGAGAAGACGCTCGTGAGGTTGAGCTGCAGCAGCCACTGCCAGCGATCCAGGGGCATCTCGGCCAGCGGGCCCGTCCAGGCGGCACCGGCGTTGTTGATCAACAGCGAAGGGGTCAGTCCCCTGTCGCAGAGTTCGGCGAGGGCGGGGGCGATCGTCTCCGGCGCCGCCAGGTCGATGGCAGCGGTTTCCACCTGCCGCCCGGTCGAACTCCGGAGATCGGCGGCCAGACTCTCCAGATCGGGCCCGGCGCGCGAGACCAGGAGCAGGTCGTGGCCGGCAGCGGCGAAGCGCCGGGCTGCAGCAGCGCCGATTCCGCGGGAGGCGCCGGTGATCAAGGTGCAGGGCAAGCCGAAAGCAAAGCGTCCCCCTGAACCCTAAAGGGCATGGACCGGCGCCGTTGACGCGGCTCCCTCCAGGAACCTTCCGATCCTGCGGAATTTGCTGTAGCGGCGAGCGATCAACTCCGGCTCTGGCAGGGCTTGCAGCTCGGCGAGGTGGGTGAGAATCGACTGCCTGAGCGTCTCTGCGGCCTGGAGCGGCGCCCAGTGATTGCCGCCGGAGGGCTCCTTGAGCACGGTGTCGATGATGCCGAGCTGCTGCAGATCGGCACCGGTGATGCGGAGTGCCTCCGCAGCGGCCGGGGCCTTGCCCGCATCGCGCCAGAGGATCGACGCGCAGGCCTCTGGGCTGGCCACGGTGTAGACGCTGTGCTCAAACATCAACAGGCGATCGGCCACACCGATGCCGAGGGCTCCACCGGAGCCCCCCTCCCCGATCACGGTGGCGATGATCGGCACCCGCAGCCGGAACATCTCCCGCAGGTTGACCGCGATCGCCTCCCCCTGGCCCTGCTCCTCGGCCAACACCCCGGCGTAGGCACCGGGCGTGTCGATGAAGCTGAGGATCGGCAGTCGGAAGCGATCTGCATGATCCATCAATCGCATCGCCTTGCGGTAGCCACCCGGAGAGGCCATGCCGAAGTTGCGGGCCACGTTCTCCTTCATGTCCCGTCCCTTCTGGTGGCCCAGCAGCACCACAGCCTGCTCGCCGATTCGGCCGACGCCCCCCACCAGCGCCTTGTCGTCGGAACCACGCCGGTCGCCGTGCAACTCGATCCAGGTGTCGGTGATCACCTGGATGAAGTCGAGGGTGCTCGGGCGCTGCGGATGGCGGGCGACCTGGATGCGCTGCGAGGGGCTGAGGGCGTTGAAGATCTCCTCGCGGCGGCGGGTGGCCAGGGTCTCCAGCTGGAGAAGCTGCTGGCTCACATCCACCTCCGAGTCGCGCGCCAACTGGCGAATCTGCTCGATCTGCTCCTCCAGTTCGACCAGCGGTTTCTCGAAATCGAGCAGGGCGCGACGGGCCATGGGAGGCGAGCAGGGAGAGGGGGGAAGGAAGCGGCTGGAAAGGGATGTCAGGCGGCGGGGAGGGCGGAACCGACAACGGCCTGGCCCTCCAGTTCGAGCGCCCGGAAGCCGTGCTTCAGAGAGGCCTGGCCAATCTGATCCATCCGTTCGAGGCGGATGTGGTTGCGGCCCCAACTGAAGTTGGTGTGCAGCCCCTCGAAATCGAGCAACATCGCCTCGGCGAAGCAGGCGAACATCTGCCGCTGTGGCCGCGCCATGTCGGCGGCCAGGGCCACCACCTGCCAGTCGATGTCGGAGTGGAACTCCACGATTCCCCCCTTGAGCACATGCACGCCGTCGCCAGCTGCCTTGCTGTCGAGGTTCTTGGGGTACCCCCCGTCGACCATCAGGCAGGGCCGCTTCAGAGAAGAGACGTCAATGGTGAGGCTCTCCGGCAGGCTGGCCACCCACACCACCACATCCGCCTCCCGCAGCGCCTCCACGAGGGGAAGAATGCGTCCGCCGCCCAGGGCTGCCTGGAGGTCGAGGAGGGGCTGCTCCTTGCGAGCCACCAGCAGCAGCTCGCCCACTCCTGTGCGCTCGCGCAACCAATGACAGACGGCACTGCCGATGTCCCCCGTCGCCCCGATCACCGCCACCGTCGCCCGGGCCAGGTCGATGCCCAGGGGTGGAGCGTTTCGCTCCACCTGACGGCAGATCACCCAGGCGGTGTGGGTGTTCCCGGTCGTGAAGCGCTCCCAGGCGAGGGTGGTGGCCCGCACCTGCTGCTCGCGCAGGAGGTTCATGTCCTCGAAGATGATCGAGGTGAAGCCCCCCAGGGCGCTGATGTCGATTCCGCTCTTCTGGGCCAGCTCCATGGCGTTGAGCACCTTCCGCTTGGCGGTCTTGAAGCGTCGCAGCATCTCTGGCACGAACACCGAATCGATGTAGGCGCCCTCAATTTCCTGGCCGGTGGCACTCACCACAGCAAAACGTTCGACCAACTGCGGCGGCGCACTGCACCACATATCCAGATCGCCAGCGGCGTACTCGGGATAGTCAAGTCTTGAGGCCAGGGAGCGGGCGGCCTCAAAGCTCGTGGAGTGACCGATCAGGCCGAACATGCGCGGAAACGGGGCCGGGAGCGGGAAAGCCGGCTGTCACCAGCGACACATCCTGCCACGCGTGATCCGCGACCAATACTCAGCCCACCAGGGCAGCTGCCGCCATGCGCGCAATCTCGCGCGAGTTGAAGCCGATCTCGGTGAGGGCCTCCTGGTAGGCGATCAGGAAATCCTCGATCAGATCCTCCTTGCCCATCTGCAGCACGGCTGCGTCCGTGGCCACCCGCTCCAACATGCGGCGCACATGGGGCAGGTTGTCGCGGTTGGCCTGCTCAAGCTCGGCCCGGCTGGCCGCGAAGTTGGCCTTGAGCCATTCCTGGCCGTAATTGAGATGGGTGTATTCATCCTGCACCACCCCTTCGGTGATCTTGCGGGCAAAGGGATCGGCAACCGGGATGTAGATGTGGTAAGCCGCGATCGCGAACGCCTCGATCAGCAACGCCTGGATCAGCAGGCAGGTCACCACGTTGCCCTCGGCCAGGGCCGTTTGGAAGTTGTCGCGCAGGGGCGAGAAGAATTCGCGGGCAAACGCCATGTCGGCGGTCACGCCAAGGTTGGCGCCGCAGGCGGTGAAGCCTTTCATGTGCTTGAGCTCCATGCGGGCGAGCCGCGTGAGTTCGACGGCCTGGTCGGGCAGGAGCGAGCCGATCGCGATGTAGTTGTCGTGAGCTTCCTGCTCACCCTCGATCACGATGGCGTTGATGCGGCTGTAGGCGTCCTTGTACGACTCGCTGCCGAAGTCGGGCAGGCCCTCGTTCGCCACGGCGGAGCCGTGAGCGGACGTGCTGGTTTCGACGTTCGGCATGGGGGCCGCAGGGGAACGATGGCCAGGACTGTAGTCAACGCGGGCCGCCCGACGGCGGCCAGTCGCTGCGCAGCAAGGCATCGAGCCTGCGGCGCCAGCCCTCCACCAGCCGCTCGAACAGCAGGGCCCCGAGTTCCGCCGAGGCGTCTCCCGCATCCCCGATCACGCCGCTGCGGCTCACCTCCCGCGTCAGCCAGGCCGTCGGGGCCTCGCCCTCCAGGCTCCAGCCCTCCGGAATCCCCCGCGCCTCCAGCCCGTCGGCTGGGCGCTCCGGGCCTGTCAGCTCCGGCGCCAGGTGCAGCAGCAGGGAGGTTTCCGCCAGACCGGCATGCAGTCCCTGGCTGCGCTCCGGTTCGGGAATCAAGGCGCCGATGCCCTCCGGACCACGCCAGAGGAAGCAGGGGAGCACCGCCAGCCGTGGCTCCTCGTCCCGCAGCTGGCGAGCGGCCACCTCCAACAGCCCGATCTGCCCTCCATGGGCGTTGAGCAACACCAGACGGCGAAAGCCAGACCGGGCAAGATCCCGGCCCACGCTGGCCACCAGAGAGAGCATCAGCTCGGCGGAAAGGCTGAGGGTGCCGGGAAATCCCCGGTGTTCAGGGGAGAAGCCAAGACTCTGCAGGGGCAGGCGCCAGAGGGGAAGGTCCGGGTCCAGCCGCTCCAGCACGGCCTCGCAGACCCGCTCGGCAAAGAGGGCATCGGTTCCCAGCGGCAGGTGGGGGCCGTGCTGCTCGATCGCCCCGAACGGCCAGAGCACGGTGCTGCCAGGCCGGGCGGCTCCCTCCTGCAGTTCGGGCCAGCTGAGCTGATCCAGCCGTCGGAGCCTTCGGGGGAGTGGGGCGGGAGACGGTGGCTCGGGGGACGGCGTGGCGGGGGACGGTGGGGCCATCAGGGGAGTCGCCGGTCGGTCGCGTCGCGCTCCGTACAGTGTTGCGACCCGTGTTCCCCGTGAGGCCATGGCCGCAAGCGGCAAGCCCGCGCATTCATCCGCGCAAGCACCAGCCCAGCGCCCCGCCGGCCGCGGGCCCCAGCCGCCGTCGGCCGGCGGGGTTCAGCCCCCGCGGCGCCCCCCCCAGGTGCTGATGATCCGCAAGGAGGAGCCAGCCGCATCGCCTCCGGCCACCGACCCTCCATCCCCCGTCTCCGCCCCGGCCCCCTCTGCCGCCGCCGCGCCGCCGCCGAGCCGTCGCTTCGAGGAGGAAGAGGATCTTGAAGGCCTGACGATGGCCGACCTTCTGGGGCCCGAGCCGAGCCGGGGACGGCGCCCCGAGCCCCGCGGCGCGGCAGCTGCGCAAGCCGGTGCACCGCAAACCAGCACGGCTCCCTTCCGCAGCGTCGATGACTTCGACTTCGACGAGCAGGCCTTCTTGCATGCCCTCGACGAAAACGAGCCCGTGGGGGCCACCGGCGAGGTGGTGAGCGGCGTGGTGATCGGTGTGGAGAGCGACGGCGTCTACGTCGACATCGGTGGCAAGGCCCCCGGCTTCATGCCGAAGAAGGAGTGCGGTTTGGGGGTGATCACCAACCTCAAGGAGCGCTTTCCGAAAGGTGCAGCGGTCGAGGTGCTCGTCACCCGCGAACAGAACGCCGACGGCATGGTGACCATCAGCGCCCGCGCCCTGGCCCTCCGTCAAAGTTGGGAAAAGGTGCGGCAGCTCGAGAAGCAGGGGAAGGTGGTGTCGGTGCGCATCAACGGCTTCAATCGCGGCGGCGTCACCTGCGACCTGGAAGGCCTGCGGGGCTTCATCCCCCGCTCCCAGCTGAACGAGGGAGAGAATCACGAGGCCCTGGTGGGCAGCACCCTGTCGGTTGCCTTCCTCGAGGTCAACACCGACACCCGCAAGCTGGTGCTCTCCGAGAAACGGGCGGCCACGGCGGCGAAGTTCGCCGAACTCGAAGTGGGCCAGCTGGTGGAGGGCCAGGTGGTGGCGCTGAAGCCCTACGGATTCTTTGTGGATCTCGGCGGCGTCAGCGGCCTGCTGCACCATTCCAGCGTCACCGGCGGAGCCCTGCGGGATCTGCGTGAGGCTTTTCAGCAGGGCGATCGGCTCAAGGCCCTGATCACCGAGCTCGACCCTGGCCGCGGGCGGATTGCCCTGAACACAGCCCTGCTGGAAAATCAACCCGGCGAGCTGTTGATCGCCCGTGAGACGGTGATGGCCGAGGCCACCGACCGCGCCAACCGGGCACGCTCCCTGCTGCGCACGCAGGAGCAGGCGGCCGGATGAGTGCCGCCTCGGCTGCCGGCCCTGCCCCAACCGCCCCCGCCGCATCGGCCGGCGCAGCTCCCGACTGGGAGCTCGATTTCTATTCGCGGCCGATCCTCGAGCCCGACGGCAAGAAGCGCTGGGAGCTGCTGATCTGCTCCACCCCCGCACCGGTCGTCGACGGCGGTGAAGCAGGCGCAGCCTTCCGCTGGGTGCGTCCCTGTCCCGCCGCCTCGGTCAACTCGATCTGGTTGCGGGAGGCGATGGAGGCCGCCCTGGCCGAAGCGGCGGCGATGGGCTTGGGCCGCCCGCGGCGGCTGCGCACCTGGCGGGCCTCCATGCGCACGATGGTGCAACGGGCCGCGGAGGGCCTCGGGCTGGAGCTGGTGCCCAGCCGCCGCTGCTACGCCCTGCTCGACTGGCTGCGGCAGCGGGAGGCAGAGGTCTACCCGTGCGAGTCCGGCTACCTGGCGGGCCCGCTGGCCCCGCCCCCCGAACCCGTCCGTTCCCAACCCCTGCCGCTGCCGGAGGTGGCCCGCGGCGAACGCTGGAGTTGGGCCACATTGCCCGCCGCTGCCCTGGCGGAAGCCGCCACCTGGCCGATCGACTTCGCCGCCCTGGCTGCCCTCCCCCCCCTTGGCGATGGCAACGTGCCGGTGCCGGGCATCCGTCTGTTCAGCCGCCGTCGCGCCCTGGCCATCGCCGGCTGGCTGGCTGGCCTGGAGCCCGCGCGGCTGGGGGTGAGCGGAAGGCAGCTGGTGCTGGAGGCCGGTCTGGAGGATCGCTGGCTGCTCAGCGATCTGCCCGTGGAGGAGGCTGCCGCCGCTGGCGAGGCCCTGGCGGCGGCGCGCCAGCAGGCTGGTGGCCTGCAGTTCCTCGCGGTGCAGAGCGCCGAGGATGCCCCCCGGCTGCAGGGTTTTTGGTTGCTGCGCGATCTGCCCGATGGCTGAGGCGCTGGAGCCCCCGTTCGACCGACCAGACGCCGGCTTCAACGATCTGATCGGCTGGAGTTGGATCGGCACCTACGGCGGCCACTACCTGCAAGCCGATCTGCTTGCCGATTTCGAGCACGGCTTCTTCACCCGCCGGTGGCAGGGCCGCGGCCCGGAGGTTCTGGCGGGCTTCCTCAGCGCCGGCATCTCGGTGCACCGACCCCAGCAGATTCACAGCGCCCGTGTTCTCACGGCCAGCATGGCGCACGCTGAGCCCTGGCCCGAGGGCGATGGACTTGTCAGTGATGCCGCCGGGCAAAGCCTCTGGGTGTGCGGGGCGGACTGCACGCCAGTGCTGATCGCCGATCGGAACCGCGGCAGCGTGGCGGCCTGCCATGCCGGCTGGCGGGGGGTGGCCGCCCGGATCCTGCCGGAGGCGATCGCGGCATTGGAGGCCGCCGGCAGCCGCCGCGAGGATCTTCGGGCCGCCCTCGGGCCTGCGGTGAGCGGTGCCCGCTACCAGGTGCAGCGATCCGTGAGCCTTGCGGTGGCGATGGCTCTGCGTCCCCAGCGCCAGGTGCCGGAGGAGGCCCTCTCTGAATTGATCGCCTGCGGCGCCCTGCAGGCGGACCCCGACCCGAGCCGCGACCGCCTCGACATCCGACTGGCGAGCGTGCGCCAGCTGGCCCACGAAGGGATCGAAGCGGCGCGGGTGACGATCTGTCCGCTCTGCACCGTGGCCGAACCGCTGCTGTTCCACTCCTGGCGGCGCGATCAGGTGAAGGCGGTGAACTGGAGCGGCATCGTCGCTCAGTCCTGATCCGGCTGGGGCGGCTGCGCCGGGGAGGTCGACTCCGCCCAGAGGCTCAACTGCACCGCCCCGGGGTCGGATCCTGCACGGCGGCGTCGCCGGGAACGGGCCGGGGCCATGGGGGCGGGGGAAGCCTCGGGGGAGACCGTGCTGCCGCGGCCCCCGAGCCAGCTGGCCAAGGCCCGGCGGGCGGGCCCGTCGAGGCTTTCCAGATCCAATGGGGCGGGCAGCAGGGTGGTCGGTGCCGCGGCGGCCCAGGCCAGCACCGCCTCTGGAAAGCGCTCGGCCGCAAAGGGACGCAGATCGGTGGGCAGGGTGGAGAGTGCGGCCAGGGGGTCTCCCTGTGCGGGAGCCCGATGGCCCGAGCGCTCGAGGCTCTCCAGCCGCCGCCGCCGGGCGGCGGCGTAGTCGAGCACCGGAGCCGGATAGTCGGAGCGCGGCGGCGGTTCCCCCAGCAGGTCGTTGGTGAGATCGGCCAGTTCCGGTAACCAGCGGCGGATGAAGAGCCCGTGGGGATCGCAGCGATCCACCGCCACCTGGCCCGGGTGGTAGATGCGCGTCCAGGCGCCGCTGCCCACTTGGGTGGCACCCGCCTGCATCGCCCACTGCCAGTGGTCGAGCGGGCAGTCCCCGTCGATCAGGTGGCGCATGTAATGCAGTGCACCCCAGCGCCAGTCGATGCCGCAGAGATTGGTGAGAAAGCTCGCGGAGATGGCCCTGCTGCGGAAGTTCAGCTCCCGCCAGCCACCCTCCGCCAGCAGGCAGCGGGCCGCGGCATCGACGATGGGAAAGCCCGTGCGGCCTTCCCGCCAGGCGGCGTAGAGCTCCTCCTTCTCCCCGTCCAACCCCGCCGCGGCCGGGTCGTCATGGCAGTTCCACAGCGGCCGAATCTCGAGCTGGGGCAGATAACGGAAGCGCTGCGCCATGCCCGCACCCCAGCGGAGCCGGCTGAGCAGTTGTCGGGCGCTGCGCCGCCGGCCAGGCTCGCTGTCGCCGGCCAGGGGCCTGAGCTCGCGCACACAGCGGCGAGCGCTGATCACCCCGAATTTCAGGTATGGGCTCAGGCCGGTAGTCACCCGGGCAGCGGGGTAGCTCAGTTGCCAGTAGTAGGTGCGGGCCGCGGGCCCCTCCCGGAACCGCTGCAGCAGGGCGAGGGCAGCCGCGGTGCCGGCCGGTGGCAGGGGCTTGCCATCGGGTCGCAGGCCGAGCCGCCCCAGGTCGGGAATCGGAGACGAATCGAGGCCCTCCGGCACCGTGATTCGATCCGGGGCCGGCAGAGGCGGCTCCGCCATCGCCTCCAGCCAGAACCGCCGCCAGGCGGAATAGGAGAGGAGCGCGCCGGTGGCTCCGGGCGGTTCGATCCAGTGGAGGGGAACGCCGACGGCGCGCAGCGCCGCTGCCACGCGGGCATCCCGCACGCGGCCGACGATGCGTTCGCTGTCGGTGTGGGCCAGGACCCGAGCGGCGGCCCAACGCCGGGCCAGCTGGGGCAGCAGCGTTTCCGGAGTCCCGTGGTGCACCAGCAGCCGGCCGCCCCGGCGGCGCAGATCCCCGTCGAGGGCCCGCAGGCACTCCAGCAGGAAGGCCACGCGCGCCACCCCGGTCTCCGGGTGATGCAGCAGGGCGGGATCGAGCACGAACAGGGGCAGCACGGGCCCGAGCCGGCAGGCCTCCTGCAGAGCGGGATGGTCATCCAGCCGCAGGTCCCGGCGGAACCAGAGAATCGTCAGCCCCACGGCAGCAGATCAAGCATGAGCTAACGGATGCTGGGCTGGTTGCGGGACATGGCGATGGCTGTCCGATTCCAAGATCCGAAAATTTGCCATGGCACTCGGCTTGCATGGGACCGCGGGATGAGAGAATATGCAGTGGAAGCAATTTTCTCGCATCATGCTCACCGGTCCCGACCTGCTCGCCAAGGTCAAGGAGTTGGGGGATGTCAGCAAGTCTGACCTCGTTCGCGCCTGCGGTTATGTCTCGTCCAAGAAGGATGGGACAGAACGGCTGAACTTCACCGCCTTCTATGAGGCCCTGCTCAACGCCAAGGGGGTCGACTTCGGCGCCGCTCCAAAAGCCGGCAAAGCCGGCCGCAAACTGAGCTTCGCCACCAAGGTGCAGTTCAACGGAAACCTGATGGTCGGCAAGGCCTACACGGCCATGCTCGACCTCAAGCCAGGCGACGAATTCGAAATCAAGCTTGGCCGCAAGCAGATTCGTCTTGTGCCCCTTGGCGCTGAGGACGAAGAAGGCTGAGGCCCACCGCCTCGGCCAGTTTGATCCCATCAATCGCCGCCGAGAGGATTCCCCCCGCGCATCCCGCTCCTTCACCCCCGGGGTACACCCCGGGGGTATTCATGCTTTGCAGCGACTGGGGATCACGCGGCATTCGCAGCGGCGATGAGGTACGGGTTTCCACCCCGGTGATCAAGGCACCCGGCATGCCGAAGCCGGCCAAACGATTGGCGAACACCGGCAGGGCCTCCCGGATCGCCGCCAGCACGAAGGGGGGCAGGCAAGGCTCCAGGTTCCCCAGCCGCAACCCCGGCTGATAGGAACCGGCCACCCCCTCCGCTGGGGCATCCGTTCCGCTTGGCCGACCCGCCAAGAAGTCCGCCAGCCACTGCGCCGGGGCACGGTAGTCCGACCCGGCCGACGTAAACGCCTGCCTCTCCCAGTGGCGTTGAAAGGCCACCCCCGCCAGGGGATCTGCCGCACCATCCGCCCAGGGTTGCAAATCCTCCAGCTCCACGTTGACCACCAAGCCGCTGTTGGCATTGCGTTCCTTGCGGCTGTGCTGACTCATGCCGTTGGTCACGACGCATCCCGGCTCTGAGGTGGCCCCGACCACCAACCCCCCTGGGCACATGCAGAAGCTGTACACCACCCGGCCCTCCAGCCCCGCTCCGCGGCAGTGGTGGACCAGCTTGTACTCCGCGGCACCGAGGCGCGGATGCCCTGCCGCCTCCCCCCAGCGGGCCCGGTCGATCACGCTCTGGGGGTGTTCGATCCGAACCCCCACCGCGAAGGGCTTGGCTTCCATCGCCAGACCGGAACGGTGCAGCATCGTGAAGGTGTCCCGGGCGCTGTGGCCGATCGCCAGCACCGCGCATCGCGCCGCGATCCGAGTCCCGTCCGCCAGAATCAGCCCCTGCAACCGGCGGCTCTGGGGCTCCAGCTCCAACCCATCCACGCGGCATTGAAAGCGGATCTCACCGCCCAGGGATTCGATGCGCGCCCGCAGGCCGCGCACCACCGTGGCGAGTTTGAAGGTGCCGATGTGGGGATGGTGACGGATCAGGATGTCCGGGTTGGCGCCGCAGCGCACCAGTTCCTCCAACACCTTGCGCACAAAGCGCGGCGGCTCGCTCACCTGGCTGTAGAGCTTGCCGTCGGAGAAGGTGCCGGCCCCCCCTTCCCCGAATTGGGCGTTGGCCTCTGGATCCAGGTCTTGGCGCCCCCGCCAAAATCCGAACGTGGCGGCGCTGCGCTCCCGCACCGGCAGCCCCCGCTCCAGCAGCAGCGGGCGCAACCCCATCTCGGCCAGCACGAGAGCGGCGAAGTAGCCGCAAGGGCCGGCGCCGACCACAACGGGCCGCGGCGGGGCTGAGCCCCCCGCCCAGTGGGCCACCGGCCGGTAGCGCTCGTCTGGCACCGGACGCAGGTGCGGGTCGCCGGCGAAGCGCCGCAGCAGTCGTCGTCGCGCCGCCGCATCCAGGTTGAGGTCGAGATCGAGGCTGTAGACCAGGCGGATCGCCCCGTGGCGGCGGGCATCCACGCTGCGCTTCACCAGGCGGTGCGCGCGCACCGCCGCGGGCGGAAGACGCAGGCGATGGGCGATGGCGCTGACGAGATCGTCCTCGCTGTGATCCAGCGGCAGCTTCAGTTCACTGAGACGCAGCACGACAGGAAGCGGAGGGCGATTCCATCGTGACAGCGTCAGCTGCCGCTGCTCGGGGCGCGGCCGAACTCCCGCTCCAGCACAGCGATTGCGATCCGCGTTGCCACTACGGCATCGGGGTTCAAGCTGATCGAGTCGATCCCCTCCTCCACCAGGAAGCGAGCGAATTCGGGGTAATCGCTGGGAGCCTGCCCGCAGATGCCGATGGGTCGACCGCAGGCTTTGGCCGTGCGGATCGCCAGTCGGATCATCGCCTTCACCGTCTCGTGCCGTTCATCGAACAGCTCCGCCACCAGGGCTGAATCCCGATCCAAACCGAGGGTGAGCTGGGTGAGATCGTTGGAGCCGATCGAGAAGCCGTCGAAGCGCTCGGCGAAGGCCGCCGCCCCGATCACATTGCTGGGCAGCTCACACATCACGTACACCTGAAGCCCGTTCTCGCCCCGCCGCAGACCGTGGCGTGCCATCTCCGCCAGCACCCGATCCCCCTCCTCCGGCGTGCGGCAGAAGGGCACCATTGGAATCACATTGGTGAGACCCATCCCTTCGCGCACCCTTCGCAACGCCCGACATTCCAAGGCGAAGGCCTCGCGAAAGGCGGGGGATGAATAGCGGGACGCCCCCCGCCAGCCCAGCATCGGGTTCTCCTCCTTTGGCTCAAAGGCTCCGCCGCCCAGCAGTCGGGCGTACTCGTTGCTCTTGAAGTCGGAGAAGCGCAGGATCACGGAGCGGGGGTGGAAGGCGGCGGCGATGCGCGCCATCCCCTGGGCCAGCAGATCCACGTAGTAGTCGGGGGGGGCGTCGTAGCCGCGGATCAGTGCCGCGATCGCCTGTTGCTCGGCCGCGTCGCTCACCCGCTCCGGCTCCAGCAGCGCCAGGGGATGGACGCGGATGTGGTTGGCGATGATGAATTCCAGACGGGCCAAACCCACACCGTCACAGGGGATCGCCGCCTGCTGGAACGCCTCCTGCGGGTTGCCCACGTTCATCAGGATGCGGGTGCGGGTGGGCGGCAACTCCCCCAGATCGCGCTCCTCCAGGTGGAACGGCAGGGCGCCGGGGTACACGTGACCCACATCCCCCTCGCAGCAGCTGATGGTCACGGTCTGGCCATCCGCGATGCGGCGGCTGCCATCGCCCGTACCCACAATCGCGGTGATTCCCATCTCCCGGGCGATGATCGCCGCGTGGCAGGTGCGCCCCCCCTGGTCGGTCACCACGCCGCTGGCCCGGCGCAGAATCGGCTCCCAATCCGGGTCGGTTCGTTCGGTGACCAGCAGGTCGCCGTTTCGGAAACGATCGATCTCGGAGGGGTCGCGAATCACGCGCACCACGCCGCTGCTCACCGAGGCGCCGATCGCCTGGCCGCTGACGATCGGTTGCTGCGGGTGGGGCTCCAGCTGCCAGCTGCGCAGCACGGCGGCGCTGCGGCGCGACTCCACCGTTTCCGGCCGGGCCTGCAGGATGAAAAGGTCTCCGTCCTCCCCATCCTTTCCCCACTCGATGTCCATCGGCGTGGGCGTGCCGCGCAGGGCTGAGTAATGGGCCTCAATGCGGCAACCCCAGCGGGCCAGGGTCAGCACCTCATCGTCGCGGAGCGCGAAGCGATCGCGCGCCTCCTGCGGGACCGGCTCGATCCGCACCGGCCGGTCGCCCTCCCCTTCCCCGGGGGGAACGCGCACCATGCGGATCGCCTTGCTGCCGAGCCGCCGGCTGAGGATCGGTGCATGTCCGGACTCCAGGGTCGGCTTGAAAACCAGCCACTCATCCGGGTTGACCGCCCCCTGCACCACCGTCTCCCCCAGGCCCCAGGCGGCGGTGAGCAGCACCGCGTTGCGGAACCCCGACTCGGTGTCGATGGTGAACATCACCCCGGAACTGGCCCTGTCGGAGCGCACCATGCGCTGCACGCCGATCGAGAGGGCCACGTCCAGGTGGTTGTAGCCGTGCAGCTGGCGGTAGGAGATCGCCCGGTCGGTGAACAGGGAGGCGTAGCAGCGGCGACAGGCCTGCAGCAGCGCCGTCTCCCCCTCGATGTAAAGGAAGGTTTCCTGCTGGCCGGCGAAGCTCGCCTCCGGCAGATCCTCCGCGGTCGCGCTGGAGCGCACCGCCACCGGCGGGGCGCCCAGGTGGCGGTAGGCCGCCGTGATCGCCTCCACCAGGTCGACGGGGATCTCGGCCGCCAGCAACCACTCCCTTGCGGTGCGACCGGCCTGCTGCAGGGCGGGCAGGTTGTCGGCGTCCAGGCTGCCGAGCAGTTCCGCCAGGGGTTCGTCCAGCCGATTGTGACGGAGCAGGTGGCGGTAGGCGGCAGCGGTGGTGGCGAAGCCGTCGGGCACCCTCACCCCCAGGCAAGCGAGCTCGCGGATCATCTCCCCCAAGGAGGCGTTCTTGCCACCCACCTGGGGAATCGCGGCGATACCCACCCGCTCGAAGGGCACGATCAGATCTGCGGCCGCTGCCTCGGCCATGGCCGTCTCGCCCATCTTCTGCACGCTCACGCACGATCCCAACTCTGACGCTGCCAGAAGGAAACGACCAGCCAGCGCAGCGGCCCAAGCCGGAAGCGCTGGCTGGTGGACCACCAGAGCAGGCTTCAGCGGCCGATCGGAGGAGCGGCCTTGATGCGGCAGTGGAGTCTTCTGCTGAAGCGGGATGGTCGGGGTTGGTGCCGGGCTTCACGGCTCCGACGTCGCCGAAGGCGAAGAGCCAGGCAAGACGTTCCTCTGCGGGACCGCGCTCAGGCTGCTCTGGGATGGGGCGGAGCGGGCGAAGCAGGGATCGGCGCTGTTGACGATGACTGCGCCGGCCCGTGGATCGTCCGGGGAGAGTGCGCCAACCAGGCCGACCCATGCGCGGGGAAGTTTCCAGACCTTGCCCGGGCGGCAAGTGAATGGAACGATAACGAGGCGAGAACAAAGACCAGCATGGCCAAATAACAGCAATCCAGCCTGATGCTTGGATGAATATATCTTATTGTTCGCTCTGGTTGTTGTCGGAGCTGGGCTCTGGCAGGAGCTGGGCAAGCAGGCCGACCACCATCAGCACGCCGCCAAGGCCAAGGGCCAGGGGGCGGTTCGCTGCCGCAGGACCGTCACCCGCCCAGGTGGCGGCTGCCAAAAAAGCGCCCCCCAGTAGCAGGCTTGGCACCAGCACGATGCCCTTGGCGGCGCGATTGAGGCTCATGCCTCTGAAGTTAGGCGCAGGGGATCGGCCGCGCGAGGCCCGCGGCCACCAGCGCCTCCGCCGGGTCGGCGCCCTCGGGGTCGATCGGCCGGATCCGGGCCAGAAGATCCCCATCCCGCAACCCCATCGGCCGGAGATTCACCCGCCTTCGGCGCGGCAGCAACCGGCGCAGCAGCGCCATGGCCTCCTCAGCGGCCTCGGGCTCCACCACGATGCAGCCGAGACGCACTGCCGTCGTGCGATTGCGGTCGCCGATCAGCACTCGATCCGGGCCGGTGACCTGCAACACCTCCGCGGCGGAGGCGGGAGTTGCGAAGCCGGCCACAGCAGCCAAGGTGGCCATTGCGAGCCAGAGGGGCAGGAGCCAACCTGCCCACTGGGCCCGACCGGGGAGGCGCCGCCGGGGGGGAGGGGCGTTCAGAGCTTGTTGCCGCAGCTGGGGCAGAACAGATGCGCACTGGCGGTGGACGCCCCGCAAGAATTGCAGTGGCGGATGGTATCGATCGCCAGCTCCGGATGGCTGGGCAGACCCACCATCTGGGCATTGCTGGCGCCGGGCGGCACCATCGGATAGCAATTCTCGTTGCGACGCACGACGACGTCGATGAAAGCCGGGCCCGGATGGAGCAACGCCTCGCTGAGTTGCTGTCGCAGGGTGGCCCGATCGGTGATGCGCACACCCCGAATGCCAAAGGCTTCGGCAAGGGCAGCGAAATCGGGCATGCCGCCCATCATCTCCGAGGCGGAGTAGCGCTCCTCGTAGAAGCTCTCCTGCCATTGGCGCACCATTCCCTGCCAGCCATTGTTGAGCACCACCACCTTCACCGGCAGCTGGTACTGGGCCAGGGTGCCCAGCTCCTGAATGTTCATGAGGATGCTGGCGTCACCGGCCACGCAGATCACCTGTTCGGCCGGGAAGGCGACCTGTACCCCCATGGCGGCAGGCATGCCATAACCCATGGTGCCAAGACCAGCGCTGCTGATCCAACGGCGGGGGCCGTTGCGCAGGAACTGGGCAGCCCACATTTGGTGCTGACCCACATCGGTGGTGAAGAAGGCCTCGGGCGCCAGCTCCCGCAGGGCCACCACCACCTCCTGGGGTGCGATCTCCCCCGGCGGGGCGGGCACCACCAGGGGGTAGTGGCGCTTCCAGCTGTCGATTCGCTCGAGCCAGACTTCGGTGTGGCCGTTGCTCCGCTCGTCAGCGGAGGCGGCGAGCAGGGCTTCGAGGGCGGCCTTCACATCCGCCACCACGGGCACCTCCGGCACCCGGTTCTTGCCCACTTCGGCCGCATCGATGTCGATGTGGATCACCTGGGCGCGGGGGGCGAAGCTGTCGAGCCGGCCGGTGACTCGATCGTCAAAACGGGCGCCGCAGGCGATCAGCAGATCGCACTCGGTGACGGCGAAGTTGGCGTAGGCGGTGCCGTGCATGCCCAGCATGCCCACCGAAAGGGGGTGGTGTTCATCGAAGGCACCCTTCCCCATCAATGTGGTGGTGACGGGCAGGCGAAAGCGTTCGGCCAGGGCATGCACCTGCTGATGCGCGCCGGAGCTGATGGCGCCGCCCCCCACGTAGAGCAGAGGCCGACGGGCCTGGCGAATCAGGGCCAGGGCGGCGTCGATGGCGCTGGGCACAGGCTCCGGGGTGGGGCGGAACCCGGCCGGGATCGAGCAGCCTGGTTCCGCCGGTATGTAATCGAACAGCTCGGCACCGACATCCTTGGGGATGTCGATCAACACCGGGCCGGGCCGGCCGCTGGAGGCGATCAGGAAGGCCTCGGCGACGATGCGAGCGATGTCGCGCGGATCGCGCACGACCCAAGAGTGCTTCACGATCGGCAGGGTGATGCCGAAAATGTCGGTTTCCTGGAAGGCGTCGGTGCCGATCGCCGCCCGGGGCACCTGGCCGGTGATCACCACCATCGGCACCGAATCCATGTGGGCGGTGGCGATGCCGGTGACCAGGTTGGTGGCGCCGGGGCCGGAGGTCCCGAAACACACACCAACCTGGCCGGTGGCCCGGGCGTAGGCGTCGGCCGCATGGGTGCCGCCCTGTTCGTGGCGCACCAGGATGTGCCGCAGCCAGCCGCGGGCTTCCGCCTTGTGCACTTCGTCGTAGATGGGCAGGATGGCCCCGCCCGGATAGCCGAAGATGTGCCGGACGCCATGGCGTCGCAGCGAATCCATCAGCGCATGGCCCCCGCTGACCCGCTGGGGGCGCGAACCCTCCGCGAGGGCGGGAACGAGCTCCTGAGCCTCGCTGGCGGGGAGGGTTTGTTCGGCCGGGGTGAGGGGCGTGAGCGTCACGGCAAGTGGCGTGTCAACGCAGCACTCCAACCTTAGGGGGCCTTCGGGCTCCTGGCGCCAGGTCGAGGCGGCTGGCGGCCATCGCCCGCAGCACCCGGGCCGGATCCATCCATTGCCCCCGGTAGCGCATGCCCCAATGCAGATGGGGGCCCGTGCTGCTGCCCGTCATGCCGATGTGGGCGATCTGCTGGCCCGCGCGCACCCGCTGCCCCAGCCGCAGGAGCACCGGGCCGCTTCGGTACCAACCAGGGCCGCTGCTCCCCGCCAGGTGGCAATAGATGTGCTCGTAATCGCCAGAGCGGATGGTGAGGCCGTTGCCGCAGCCGCCATCGCGGATCACCTCGCTGACCGTGCCGCTCCACCAGCTGCGCACCGGCGAGCCCAGGGGCCCGGCGATGTCCACCCCGAAGTGCTGGCGGAAGTCACCGCTCAGCGGATGGGTGCGCATGCCGAAGGGGCTGGTGTATCCCGCGAAGCTGGCCACCGGAAACACTCCGCGGAGCCAGGCGCGGTGCACCCGGGCTGCGGAGGGCCGCAGACCGGCGTCAAGGGCGGCCAGGGTGGCCACCCCCACGGCTGGCGGGACAAGCAGCCAGAGCCAATGCCGCCGCCCGAAGGGGAAGCGGGAGATCCGCCTGGAGGGCGGCCGGGCCGTCCGCTCAGAGCAACCCGATGGCATGCAGAGGACCGCGGCCGCTGATCAATTCCAGGAGAAAAGCAGAAAACCCCACCATGGCCAAGCGTCCATTCCAGATCTCGGAGCTGTTGTTCCAGCCCCAGGCCCATTTGTCCTGCGGGTAGAGCTTCACCTGCGTGGAAAGGCGAGCCGCCTGGTCGAGGTTCACCTCCGGCCCCGCTAACGCCTCCTGCACCAGATCGGCCAGGCCACGGACAAAGGTGGGATCGGTATCGAGTGCCGGAACGCGACGGAAGTTGACCACACCGGCCTCGGTGGCCAGTTCGCGGTATTCAATGTCGATCTCCTCCAGGGTTTCGATGTGCTCGCTCACGAAGCTGATCGGCACCACCACCAGATCGCGGGTGCCGGCCTGCCCCAGTTCCTCCAGGGCGTCCTCGGTGTAGGGCTTGAGCCATTCCACCGGTCCGACCCGGCTTTGGTACGCGAGGGTGTGGGGATTGGTGTGGCCCAGTTGCTGCTCGAGTCGCCCCATGATCAAGGCGGCGCAATCTTCGATCTCCTTCTGATACGGATCGCCGGCCTCCTCTACGTAGCTCTTGGGCACGCCATGGGCACTGAAGAAGACATGGGCGGCGGCAGGGTCGTCGCAGGAGTGAATCTCCCGGGCGATCAGGCCCGCCATCGCGTCGATGTAGCCGGGATGGTCGTACCAGCTGCGAATGCAGCGGATCGGGAGCTGGCGGAAATCGGGGTCGGCCTGCCGCAGCCGCTGCAACTCCCGAAAGCTGGAGCCGCTGGTGCTGATCGAGAAGTGGGGGTAGAGGGGCAGCACCACCACTTCATCGATGCCATCCGCCTTGATGTCCGCCACGGCGGATTCGGTGAACGGATGCCAGTAGCGCATCGCCACGTAGGAGGTGGCCTCGACGCCACGCTGGCGCAGGGTGCTCTGCAGCTCGCGAGCCTGGTGCTCGGTGATGCGACGCAGGGGTGAGCCGCCGCCGATCGAGCGATAGGCCTCCTGGGACTTGCCGCTGCGGAGGGTGCTGATCAACCAGGCCAACGGTTTCTGCAGTGCCGGTGTGGGCAGTCGAATGATCTCCGGATCGGAGAAAAGGTTGTACAGAAATGGCCCCACATCCTGGATTCGCTCGGGGCCGCCCAGGTTCAGCAGCAGCACGCCGACTCTGGTCATGCCCTTCCCCGGGACTCTGGACGTGGGCTGAGCGTAACGCGAGGCTCCTGTCTGCGGAGTGCCGGTGCTGGCGGCGGGCCGTCTGCGCCGATAGGGTCCGGCAGGTTCAGGTGTTTCCCCCTTCTGGCCCTGCTTTGGCTGCGTCCACAACGCCCGCCCTTTCGCTTGCCGGGGGCTCCCCGCCGCCCGATGCGATCGGGGCGGCCCTGGCGCTTCACAACGCCCGCCTCGCCCGGGAGGGCTGCTCCCTGCGGCTGGAGATTCGGGGCGCGCGGCTGAATCTGCGGGGACCCCTGCCCTGCCGGCGGGGTGCGCCAGGCCCACTGGTGCAACGCATCAGCCTGGGCCTGCCAGCCTCCGCCACCGGCCTTGCCGAGGCCCTGAGCCACCTGGAGGAGGTTCGGCGAGAGCTGGCGGAGAATCGCTTTGCCTGGGATCGCTGGCAGCGGCGAGCACCGACAGCGCCGCCCACCCGGGCGTCCGCCCCGTTGCTCCCGGCGGACGGCGGCTCGGCTCCAGAGGATGGCTCCTCGGCCCTGCAACGCCAGATCGGTGCGTTCGAGCAGGCCTTCCGCTCTGATCCGCGTCGCCGCCGCAGACCGGCGGGCAGCCGATCCACCTGGAGCGGCGCCTACCGCCCCTACCTTCAGCGCCTGCTCCGTCAAGCCGGCGCCGGTGGTGCCGAAGAGGGGCTCTCCCCAGCGCTGCTCGAGGCGGTGCTGGAGAGCTTCGAGCCGGCCTCCAGCGCTCGCCAGCGCTGCGGTGTGGCGCTCGCCGCCCTGGCTCGCCACCACGGCCTGGCGCTGCCGGAGGATTGGAGCGAACGCTCCGGCGGCTATGGCCTTCATGCCGCCCGCTTCCGACGCCTCCCCAGCGACCCCCAGATCCTCTCCTTGGTGGAGCGCATCCCGAATGCGGGCTGGCGACTGGCCTACGGAGTGATGGCCACCTACGGGCTGCGCAACCACGAGGTGTTCTACTGCGACTTCTCCGCCCTGGCCCCCGGCGGCGACCGGGTGATCCGCGTGCTGCCCGGCACCAAAACCGGCGAGCACCAGGTCTGGCCCTTTCAACCCGAATGGGTGGAGCATTTCGGCTTGGAGCAGCTGGGGGTTGACCCCGATGCCCTGCCGCCGGTGCGCACTGACCTGCGCCACACGACCCTGCGTCAGGCGGGGCGACGCGTCGCCGAGCAGTTCCGTCGCTACGACCTGCCGATCACCCCGTACGACCTTCGCCACGCCTGGGCGGTGCGCACCATCCACATCGGCCTGCCCGACACGGTCGCAGCGCGGATGATGGGGCACTCGGTTGCCATACACACCCGCACGTACCACCACTGGATCACGCGCCGCGATCAGCAGCAGGCGGTCGACACGGCCCTGGCCCGCCGGCAGGCCGCCTGATTCCCGCCAGACTGGGCCTCTGCGCGATGCAAGCCCCGATGAGCGATCCCCATCCCCTCGACCGCGCCGCGGAGGAGATCGGCCCTGGCGGCTCCTTGGCGCCGGAGCGCGATGCGGAGTCCTACCGCCGCCGGATGGAGCGTCGTCGCGAGGTGCAGCGCCAGCGGGTGGGCGAGCGCAACCTGGAGAAGGGGCTGGTGCTGGTGTTCACCGGCGATGGCAAGGGGAAAACCACCGCGGCCCTGGGCCTGGTGTTGCGCACCCTCGGTCACGGCGAGCGGGTGGCGGTGTTGCAGTTCATCAAGGGGGGCTGGCAGCCCGGCGAGGCGAAGGCGCTCGCGTTGTTCGGCCAGGCCCTGCATTGGCATGCGCTGGGGGAGGGCTTCACCTGGGAGACCCAGGATCGGGAGAGGGATCGGCAGGGGGTGCAGGCCGCCTGGCAGCGCTCCCTGACCTATCTGGAGGATCCGGGCTGCCGGCTGGTGGTGCTCGACGAGGTGAATGTGGCCCTGAAGCTCGGTTACCTGGAGATCGAGCAGGTGCTGGCAGGGCTGGAGCGGCGACCGCCGCTGACCCACGTGGCCCTGACCGGTCGCGGGGCACCGGCGGCCCTGCTGGAGCGTGCGGATCTGGTGACGGAGATGCGTCAGATCCGCCATCCCTTCCGGGAGCAAGGGGTGCGAGCGCAGGCTGGAATCGAGTACTGAGGTTTCCCTTCCCGCCTGGAACGGCCCTCACCCCAGGTCTTCCCGGAGTCGCGCCAGGCTGCACACCAATACGGACAGACCGCTGACCAGCAGGGCCCTGTGCACCTCCGGCTGCCCCCACAGGGAGGGTTCGCGGCGGGCCCGCTCCAGGGCGGAGAGGGTGAGGCGGGCCATCACTTCGCTGCTGCGGGGTTGGCCGCTGGGGCTGTTCGGCTCCGGCGGGCTGCTGGCAGGATCGCTCGCCATGGCCTCGGGTTCCACCGATCTTTCCCCGGCAGGGAAGCGGCGGCGCTCCGCGGCGGCAAGGCTGGGTGCGGGGATCGCCATAGAGCCCCTTGCTACTGTGCGGCCGACCCAGGCAGGCGTTCGGGACGACGCAGACGATGGCATACCGGCGCGTCCTTTTGAAGCTCAGCGGAGAAGCCCTGATGGGGGATCAGGGCTATGGCATCGATCCCGCCATCGTGCAGTCGATTGCCCGGGATGTGGCCCGGGTGGTGGCCGATGGCACCCAGCTGGCGATCGTGGTTGGAGGTGGCAACATTTTCCGGGGCCTCAAGGGCTCGGCCGCGGGCATGGACCGCGCCACAGCCGACTATGTGGGCATGCTGGCCACGGTGATGAACGCCATCACCCTCCAGGACGGTCTGGAGCGAGCTGGCATCCCCACCCGCGTCCAGAGCGCGATCTCGATGCAGGAGGTCGCCGAGCCCTACATCCGCCGCCGCGCCATCCGCCACATGGAGAAGGGCCGGGTGGTGATCTTTGCCGCCGGCACGGGCAACCCCTTCTTCACCACCGACACCACCGCGGCCCTGCGCGCCGCTGAAATCGGCGCTGACGTGGTGTTCAAGGCCACCAAGGTGGATGGGGTCTACGACAAGGACCCGGCCCGCTTCCCCGATGCGGTCCGCTACGAGAGCCTCACCTTTCTCGATGTGCTCAGCAGCGAGCTGGAAGTGATGGACAGCACCGCCATCGCACTTTGCAAGGACAACGCGATCCCGATCGTGGTGTTCGATCTCTTCGGCGCCGGCAACATCAGCCGCGCCGTTGCCGGCGAATCGATCGGCACGAGCATCGTGCCCAACCGCTGAGCTGCGCGCCTCCCCCTGCTCCCCCAAGACCCCCCGCCCTCCCCTCCGCCATGGAACTGGAAGCCAGCATGCGCAAGTCGGTGGAAGCCACCCAGCGCACCTTCAACACGATCCGCACCGGCCGCGCCAATGCCTCCTTGCTCGACAAGATCACAGTCGAGTACTACGGCGCCGAGACAGCGTTGAAATCGCTGGCCACCATTTCCACCCCCGATTCCCAGACCCTCCAGATCCAACCCTTCGATGCCGGCTCGCTCAACCTGATCGAGAAGGCGATCAGCCTGAGCGATCTGGGCCTGACGCCGAACAACGACGGCCGCACGATACGCATCAACATTCCTCCCCTCACCGAGGACCGCCGCAAAGATCTTTGCAAACTTGCCGCCAAGTACGCCGAGGAGGGCAAAGTGGCGCTTCGCAACCTCCGCCGCGACGGCATCGATCGCATCAAGAAGCAGGAAAAGGAGGGGGAACTCTCCGAAGATCAGAGCCGCGACGAGCAGGAGAAGGTGCAGAAGCTCACGGACCGCTTCATCGCCGAACTGGAGAAGCAGCTGGCCGCCAAGGAAGCCGACATCCTCAAGGTGTGAGGCAGGCCGCTTGAGCGACGCCGATGTGATTGTCATCGGGGCTGGCCCGGCAGGCGCCGCGGCCGCATTCCATCTGGCCGCCCGAGGCCGTCGCGTTTTGCTGCTGGAAGCGCGGGCCGCAGGGCAGGGCAAGCCCTGCGGTGGCGGCATGGCGGCGTCGGTGCAGCGCTGGTTCCCCTTTGATCTGACCCCGGCGGTGGATCAGGTGATCGAGCGGGTGCGCTTCACCTGGTGCCTGGAGGATCCGGTCACCGCCGAATTGCCCGGAGATGCTCCGTTCTGGATCAGCCGCCGCGCGGTGCTCGATGCCTTCCTGGCGGAGCGGGCGGTGGAGGCGGGGGCGGAACTGCACCGTGGCTCTCAGGTCCTTGCCCTTTCCCGTGGGGAAGACGGGTTCTGGCAGGTGGGCCTTGCCGGCGGGGAGAGGCTGCGGACCAGGGCTGCCGTGATCGCCGATGGCTCCGCCTCCCCCTTCGCCGCTGCCCAGGGATTGGGTCCCCCCCGTCCCCGCTATGCCGCCACCGTTTCCGTGGAGGTGGAGGCCGCAGTGCTGGAGCCCGGCACCGCCCGGTTCGAGTTCGGCCTGGTGCACCACGGCTTCTGCTGGGCCTTCCCCCGTTGCGGCGGTTACAGCATCGGCGTCGGCACCTTCATCGGCCAGCAGGAAGCCGACAGCGAGGCCGTGCTGGCCCGGCTGCTGCCCACGCTCGGGGTGCCTGCGGAGGCCGGTGCCCGGGCGCACGGGCGGCTGCGGGTCTGGGACGGGCACCATCCCCTCCACGGCACGGGGATCGTGGTGGTGGGGGACGCCGCCTCCCTCTGCGATCCATTCCTGGCGGAGGGACTGCGGCCGTCGCTGATGAGCGGCTGCCGGGCAGCGGAAGCCCTGGACGCTTGGCTGGGGGGGGACGAACGGGCCCTGGAGGGCTACAGCCAGCGAATGCGCAGCGACTGGGGGGATTCGATGGCCTGGGGGCGCCGCATCGCGCAGGTGTTTTACCGGGTGCCCAAGGTGGGCTATCAGATCGGCATCAAACGCCCCACGGCTCCCCAGCGCATCGCCCAGATCCTCTCCGGGGAGATGGGCTACGGCGACATCGCCCAGCGGGTGATCCGAAGGCTGCTCTTCCAGCGCGGCTGAAGCGGTTGGCCGAACTGCGGCTCAGCTGCGGGTGCAGTCCTTGAGGTCGCGCAGGCGCTGGTCGATGGAGGCCAACAACTCAATGGCGAACATCGGCGCCTCCTGCACCGCGAACAGAAACTTCTCGCGGTTCATCAGCAGAAGTCGGCACGGGGTGAGGGCGCGGGCGTTGCCGTAGCGGCGGTGGTCCTGGGTGACCAGGGCACCGGCGCCGAACACCTCACCGGCCTGAAGGATTTCGTGGTTGCGGCCGTCATTCCAGTTCAGTTCGACGGTGCCGGCGAGCAAGCCGAACATGCACTCACCGGGTTCGCCGGCTCGGAAGATCAGGTTGCCGGGCTCCACGTCGACCACCTCCCCCTTGCTGGCCAGAGCGCGCATGGTGTCAAGAGCGTTCATAGGGCTGGTGCGGCGGAGGGGCGCAGGGCGGCGGGGTGCTCAACGACGAATGGCCAGCGGCGCTCCCAGGCCGCCCCGCACGTCCTCAGGGGCGAGACGGCCATCCTTGTCGGTGTCGAGGGCATCGAAAACGGCGTCGCTGCCCAGCCACTCCTCCCGGGTGATGCAGCCGTCGCCATCCAGGTCGTTGAGCAGGAAGATTTCGTGCACAGCATGGGTGAAGGCGGCCCCTCCCTCGAGCTCCGCCAGGCGGTGGGCGAGCTGGGCCTCAAGCGTTTCGATCGCTTTGCTGAAGCCGCGAATGCCTTCGTCGAGCTTCTCGCTGGCCATGGTGTCCTCGGCCATCATCGCCTCGAAGCGGGAATGGTCAACGTGGATCTGCTCCTGGGCAGGAGCCGGATCGAAGGGATTGAGACGCCGCACCAGCTCTCCGTCGCTGTTGCGCAGTTCGTCCATCAGGGCCGGCGAAATCGTGAGTAGATCGCAGCCGGCGAGCTCGATGATTTCGTCAACATTGCGGAAGCTGGCGCCCATTACTTCCGTTTTATAACCATAGGTTTTGAAGTAGTTGAAAATCTTTGTCACCGAAACCACGCCAGGGTCCTCGGGGCCCGGATAGCTGTCGCGGCCGGTTTTCTTCTTGAACCAGTCGAGGATGCGGCCCACGAACGGGGAGATCAAGGTGGCGCCGGCCTCGGCGCAGGCCACGGCCTGGGCGAAACCAAACAGGAGGGTGAGGTTGCAGTGAATGCCCTCCCGCTCCAGTTGCTCGGCGGCCCGGATGCCCTGCCAGGTGGAGGCGATCTTGATCAGCACCCGCTCTTTGCCAATGCCGGCCGCGCTGTAGAGACCGATCAGCTTGCGGGCCTTCGCCATCGTGGCTTCGGTGTCATAGCTGAGACGGGCGTCCACCTCGGTGGAAACACGCCCCGGGACGATCTTGAGGATCTCCCGTCCGAAGATCACGCTGATCTCATCGATCGCCTCGCTCACCACCTCGTCGGCTCCGGCTTCGGCCCCCAGCAGAGCGCGAGATTCGTGCAGGGAGCGGTCGATCAGCTCCTGGTAGGCGGGGATCTGGGCGGC
Source organism: Cyanobium sp. (assembly GCA_044351065.1). Classification (GTDB taxonomy): domain Bacteria; phylum Cyanobacteriota; class Cyanobacteriia; order PCC-6307; family Cyanobiaceae; genus Cyanobium. The sequence continues at coordinate 78,296 of JBILGK010000001.1, read as the reverse complement.
CGCGAGGATCAGGGAGGGGTTGGTGGTGGCATCCCGCGGAGTGAATTGCCGGATGGCATCGATATCACCGGTATCCGCGACCACCACGGTCATGGCGGCAAGTTGATCGAGCAGGTTGGCCATCGCGGTTGGAGCAGTCCCGGAGTTGGGGCGAAATCAAAGCCCTTTGCCCACGCTAGCCAGGGCGAGAGGGCTGTTCCCCGGCCGCAGAGCTGGTTGCGCAAATGAGCACAGCCCTTGAGCACAGCCCTCACACGGCAGGTCGGACTCCCGCCCTGGCGGGGATCGGGCGGCTCGGAGGAATCTTCTCGATCACCAGCAACGCTTCGACGATCTGGCGGGCGACCGGAACGGCCACGGTGGACCCGTAGGCGTTGCCACCCTGGGGTTCGTCGACCACCACCAGAACCACGTAGCGGGGATCCTCGATCGGCAGCACGGCCACAAAACTGCAGATGCGGGCCCCCGGGATGTAGATGCCGTTATGGGCTTTCTGGGCCGTGCCGGTCTTGCCCCCCAGGCGGTAGCCCGGGATCTGCAAGCCCTTGCCGCTCCCCTTCTGCACCACCGTCTCCATCCATCCGATGACCGTGCGGGTGACCTTGGGATCGAGCAGTTGGAAACCGCTGACGGGACCGGCGTTGGCCAGGGCATCGCCGGAGCGCAGGCCGCGGGTGATGTGGGGGCTGACCAGGCGGCCGCCGTTGGCGAGCATCGCGTGGAGCTGGATCAGTTTCAGGGGCGTGAGGGAAAAGCCCTGGCCAAACGCCGCGGTGGCCGGTTCGATGGCGCCGCCGATGAAGTCGCTTCGGCTCTTGAGCTGCCCCGCCACGGCTCCCGGCAGATCGGTGTCCGGCACCTCGTCGATGCCGAGGGTGTGCAGCCAGCTCCAGAAGCGATCCCGCTTCATGTGGGACATCGTCTGCACCATCGCCACGTTGCTGGACACCTGCAGCACCGTGGGAAAGTCGATCACCCCGTTTGCCCGGCGATCGGCGTTGAAGATGGGCCAGCCCCCGATGGTCAGCTGGCCGACGTCATTGGCGGTGCCGTTCGGTTCGATCACCTTTTCCTGAAGGGCCAGGGCCAGGTTGATCGGCTTGAAGGTGGAGCCGGGCTCGTAGAGATCCTGCACCGACCATTCGCGGAACAGGCCGGGGTTGTAGGACCAGAAGCGATTGGGGTTGTAGCTGGGGGTGGAGGCCAGGGCCAGCATCTCCCCGGTGCGGGCGTCCATCACCATGGCCGCCCCCCGCTTGGCACTCCACTGCTTCACCTGCTTGGCCAGGGCAGCCTGGGCCACCTGCTGGAGACGGGCGTCGAGGGTGAGCTGCAGGCGCAGGTCGTCTCCGTAGAGAGAGCCGGCGCGGATCCCGTCCGGCAGGGGGGTGCCGTCAGCGCCGCGCCGCATGCTGAAGGGGGTTTCGTGTCGCTGGAGATCCCGGTCGCGGCTCTGCTCCAGGCCTGCCTGGGGCACCCGCTCCAGATTGAGGAACCCGACGACATTGGCGAAGAGCTGGCCCTGGGGGTAAATCCGCTGGGGATAGGCCTCGAGGTCGAGGCCGCTGATCTGCAGATCCCGCAACCGCTCGGCGGTCTCGGGGTCGAGATTGCTGGCCAGCTTCACGCCGCTGCGCCGGCTGCCCATGGCGCGGAGCATCTCCTCGCGAGGGCGGGCCAGCACGGCGGCGAGACGGCTGGCCACCTCGTCGGGTCGCCGCACCTTCTGGGGATCATCCCCGGGGAAATTGAAGAAGCGGGGGTGGGCCCAGAGGGTGAAACGCTCTTCATCGAGGGCAACGAGGGTTCCCTGCCGATCGACGATGGTGCGCCGCTTGCCCAGGGGGGTCACCGCATGGGTTTGGAAGGAGCGGGCGCGGGCCTGCAGCTCATCCCCCTGCACCAGCTGGAGCCAGGCGAGCCGTCCCGCCAGACCGCCCAGGGCCAGGCAGAGCAGAGAGAAGACCGCAATCATGCGGCCGCCGCGGAGGGGCTGGATGTGGGGAGCGCGATGGCGGCCGGCGCTTCCCTTCGCCGCAGGCCGGGGAGAAGGAGCGTGCGCCGCTGAGCGACCGGGGCCGCCGGGGGGATGTCGACGGGTGGAGGAGCCGCCCATTCGCTCAAAAACCCGCCGGAATGCGCCGCAACTGGATACCCGCGAGCAGGGGCAGGGGCGCCGGAGCCGCGGCGGCACGTGGTTCGGAAAGATGAATCAGCTTCTCGCTGCTGGTGGGGACGAGTTGACCCGGGCGGCGCACGGCGCTGATGTGGTGTTGCTCCAGAACGGCAGCGGACTCTTGCAGACGATGCTCCAGGGCCTTGGTGGCTTCAAGGTCGAGGTAACTGGTGGCCCAGCGGTTTTGCCAATGGAGGGTCAGGGCGCTCAACCCCAGCATGGAAAGGCCCAGGCCAAGGAGGGTGCCGCTGGCGACGCGATGGAGGCTGGCCAGCCAGGGCGCCTGTCGCTCCACAGGCCGGGCGGAGAGGGATCCCTGCAGAAGGCGCAATCCCCTCTCCCGGGTTTGGCCACGTCGCTGGGAACGTTTCGCACCAGCGGATCCAGGGCGTAGAGCCACGGCGTTGGGTCGCGGGGCGTCCTGAAGGAAGGTGGCGACCAAGGGACCGGGGGGAGTGCTGCGCAAGTGAACCACCCATCGGGGGCAGCAGCAAGCGCCATCGCTCACGAAGAGGAATCCCGGACCTCAGACCCTCTCACTGCGCCAACAGCAGCAGATTCAGGAAGGTGAGGCCGTTCCAGAGGGCATGCATCAGCACGCAGGGGAGGAGTCGCCCGCTCTGCCAGCGCAACCAGCCCAAGCCGAGGGCCAGAACAAAGAGTGGCACGAACTCCCCCAGGCTGAGATGGGCGGCGGCGAACACCGCCGCGCTGACCAGGACAGCCCGCCCCCCCCCCAAGTGCCGGCCCACCACCGGCAACAGGACGCCGCGGAACAGGGTTTCCTCGAACAGAGGCGCGAGCACGATCGCCGTCAGGCCAAAGCAGATCAGGGCGCGGGGATCGGCACTGGTCAGCACCAGGTCGAGCAGGGGATTGCTTCCGCCCGGATCCCCCCAGATCCGCTCGATCAACCAGCCGCTCAGCGCGACGAGCGGCAGCACCATCAAAACGGCGGCCAGGGCCTGGCCGAAGGCCGTGGCCCAAGGCCGGAGATGCCACTGCAGCCAGCCCCCCTCCGGCGCCGGGGGCGAAGCAGGGAGCATCCAGGTCAGGATCAGCAGAGGTGCGGCCATCAGCCCCAGGTACAGCGCAATCACCTGCAGGCCCTGGGCCAGCGCCGGGGAGACTGCCAGGGATTGAATCGCCGGCTCCAGCGGCAGACGCACAAGCTCGGGCACCACCACCTCTCCGAGGATCACGAAGCCGCCGGCGATCAGGAGCGTCACATCCACCGGCGTAAGGGGCGGCCCCCGCAGCGGCGGCGGCGAGGGAGCGCGCCCCCGCAGCTGCCGCCAGATCAGGTGCAGCAGCAGCACCAAACCGGCCCCCACCAGAATCACCGGCAGGACGCTCACCCCCAGCAGGGTGAGCAGGAGCCGCGTCGAAGCGGATGCCGCCGGGCAGGTGCTCTGCGGACCGCCGAGTTGCTCACAGCCCAGCTGGCGAAGCATCGGCGAGGCCTCCCACGCCTCCAGCAAAAGGTTCTGCTCCTCGGGGGGATGGCGACGCCCGTCCAACAGCGCCAGAAGCAGGGGGCGGCGCGGCGCGTCGACCCTCTCCACGAGCTCTTTCAGCTGCCGCTCCGCCTCGCCGGCCTCCGCGCTGCCCGCTGGGTCGCTTCGGCGCAGGAGGGCGAGCTCCAAGCGCTGGGCCGCAGGGGCCGGAAGCGGCGAGGCGTCCATCTGGCGCTCCAGCTCCGCCGCCAACTCCGCTCGGGGTTCCTCGCCAATCAGGGCCAGACGCAGACGGTCCGGCAGCACTTCCGCGGCCAACGTGGCCAGCTCCAGTTGGCGGAGGCTGAGGGAATCCATCACCGAGGGCCTCTCCAGGCTCTCCACCAGGCCGCCGAACCAAAGCCAGCCGCTGAGCAACAACGTCAGCAGGGCCAGAGCCTTCTTCCAGAAGGGGGCGGAGGGGCCGGTCCCTCCGGGTCCGCCCTGGGAGGGCCGCTTCGGAAGATCATTGCCGGAGGCCTCCAAGGCGCGCCATCGGGGAGGAGATGATTCTGTCGTTCCGTCGCGGGGGGCAGAGCGGCAGCCCAGGGGTGCTCCCATACGATGGGGATGCCTGTGGCGCAAGGCCTGTGCCCCTACGCATCGTCCTGGTCCGCCACGGGCTGAGCAGCTTCAACCTCGAGCGGCGCATCCAGGGCCGGGATGATCTCTCCTCCCTCTCCGACCAGGGCATGGAGCAGGCCCGCAGCACCGGCGAGGCTCTGGCAGAACTGCCCATCTCCGCCGCCTACAGCTCTCCCCTGCGCCGGGCCCGCCACACCGCCGAGGCCCTGCTGGAGCAGCAGGGGCAAGGGCTGGAAGCCGTGCTGGATGACGACCTCCTGGAGATCGATCTGGCCCCCTGGACAGGCCTGCGCATCGAAGAACTGAGGGGGCGACATCCCGACGGGGAGAGACTCTGGCGCCATGCCCCCGAGCAACTGCAGCTGGAGCGCGCCGACGGCAGCACCTACCGCCCGGTGCCTGAGCTGATGGAGCAGGCCGGCCGGTTCCTCGACGCCCTGCTGCAGCGCCATGGGGACCATCTCGATCCGGCCACAGCCGCGGGCACGGTGTTGGTGGTGGCGCACAACGCCATCCTGCGCTGTCTGCTGTTGCGCATGCTCTCTCTCCCGGCTGCCGCCTTCCGGCGCCTGCGGCTTGACAACGCTTCGATCTCAGTCCTCAATCTCAGCCGGCGGGGGGACGGCCCGCTGGAGGTGCAGATTGAATCGCTGAACACCACGGCCCACCTGGGCCGACCCCTGCCGCCCACGGGACCAGGGCCGCGGCTGCTGCTGGTGCGCCACGGCGAAACAGACTGGAACCGGGAGGGGCGCTTCCAGGGACAGATCGACATCCCCCTCAACGAGAACGGGTTGGCCCAGGCGGAAGCGGCCCGGCTCTTCCTCGCCGATGTGCCGATCCAGCGCGCCTGGTCGAGCGTGATGGCCCGGCCCCGTCGTACCGCTGAGGTGATCCTGCAGTCCCATCCCGGCATTGAGCTGGTGGTGACCGAGGGCCTGGTGGAGATCGGCCACGGTCTCTGGGAGGGGCGGCTCGAGCGGGAGATCGCCGCCGACTGGCCGGAGTTGCTGGCGGACTGGAAGGTCGCCCCCCACACGGTGCAGATGCCGGAAGGGGAGACGATCCAGGCTGTTTGGGAGCGTTCGCTGGCCTCCTGGGAGTCGATCGCCCGCAGCCTTGAGGATGCGCAGACCGGGCTGGTGGTTGCCCACGATGCCGTGAACAAGACCATCCTCTGCGCGCTGCTCGGTCTCGGCCCGGCGGACATCTGGGCGGTGAAACAGGGCAATGGCGGCGTGACCGTGATCGACTACCCCCACGGGGTGGCGGACGGGCCGGTCGTTTCCTGTCTGAATCTCACCCACCATCTCGGGGGCGTGCTCGACCACACCGCTCACGGCGCCCTCTGAACAGCGCCCTTCCCCCTTCCCCGTCGGCGCCTTACTCCTCCTCGATGGCCACCCCCCAGTCGCGATCTGCGCCGCAGCCCGTGCGGCTGAGGGGCCTCACCTTGCTGGAGGGGCCAGATCGTCCTGCCCGCCGCGCCGATGTGCTGGTCGACGCCAGCAGCGGAACCCTGCTCGACCTCTCCCCCTCAAGGGCCGACGGCGCCGAGGCGATCGACGCAGGCGGCTGCTGGCTGGGCCCGCCGCTTGTGGATCCCCACAGCGTGCTGGAGGAGCCGGTTCTCGGGCGGGCGGAGACCCAGGCAAGCCTGGCGGCGGCTGCCGTCGCCGGTGGTTTCGGCACCGTGGCTCTCCTCCCCTGGGCCCCGTCCTGGCGAGACCGGCCCGAGCGTCTGGATCTGAGCTGGCCCAGTCCCCTGCGGCTGCTCCAGTGGGGCAGCTTCAGCCGCGAAGGTGCGGATGCGGATCTGGCGCCCCACGCCGATCAGCTGGCCGCCGGGGCGGTGGGTCTGGCCTGCGGAGAGAGCCTGCCCCCCCTGGCGCTGCTCGAGCGGGGGCTGTGCCTCGCCGAGATGGGAACCGCCCCTGTCCTTGTCGCGCCGCGGGAGCGTTCCTTTGCCGCCCGGGGCTTCGTGCGGGAGCGGGTGGAGGCGCTGCGGGCGGGCTGGCCCCCGGATCCCGTGCTGAGCGAAACGCTGCCCCTGCAGAGCCTGCTTGCACTGGCGCAGACGGTCGGGGAGGCGAGCCTGCGCCTGATGAACCTCTCCACCGCCGAGGGGGTGGCGCTGCTGCGAGCCTGTCCCCAGCCGCCGCAAAGCACAGTCTGCTGGTGGCATCTGCTGGCGGATAGCGGTCGGTTGGACCCCGCGGACGAGGGCTGGCGACTGGTGCCCTCCCTCGGCGGACCGGTGGATCGGGAGGCCCTGATCGACGCCTTGGCCGATGGGGTGATCCCCGCTGTGGCCATCCACCACCAGCCCCTCGACGCCGAGGAACAGTTGTTGCCCCTCGATCAACGCCGGCCCGGCGTGGCCGGCCACGGACCGGCCCTGGGGATGCTGTGGCAGGAGCTGGTGGAACGCCGCGGTTGGCAAGGGGAGCGCCTCTGGCATCGCCTCTGCTGGGGCCCCGCGGCGTACCTCGGCCTCGAGGCGGAGTTGTTGCAGGTTGGCAGCCGCCGCTGGATCCTGTTTGATCCGGCGGCCGAGCGGATCTGGGAAGGCCCCTCCCTGGCCGCCAACCGCCCCTGGCCACCGGGACCGCACCGGGGCGCTGTGGTGGCCAGCGGCCTCAGCGCGCCAGCCGACTGGTCTAACCCGGGGATCCGAAGGTGCTGAAGGGGTAGAAGCGCCAGAAGGCGCGGCCGATGATCTCCCCATCGGGCAGGAACGGGCCCCCCGGCCAGAAGCGGCCATCCCAACTGTTGGCCCGGTTGTCGCCAAGAACGAGGACATGCCCGGCTGGCACTGTGACGTCGAGGGTGCGGCAGGGACCCGCTCCCTGGCTGTCGACGGAGCAGTAATTGCGGACGTAGGGCTCCCGCAGGGGGACGGTGTTGATGCGCACGCGACCGCGGGGATCGACGGCCACCCGCTCGCCCGGCAGGCCCACGACACGCTTGATGTAGGCATCACAGGCAGGGTTCTGCACGCTGGGCAGGGAGCCGATGAAGGGAAGGTTGACCAGCAGGCAGCCGAGTGGACCCACCCGGTTCTGGGCGACCAGGGTGGGATCGAAGTGGTGGGGGGCGTGAAAGACCACAATCTCCCCGCGCCGTGGCGAGCGGCTGCGGTAGCTCAGTTTTTCCACCAGCAGACGATCCTGGATCTGTAGCCCGGGGAGCATCGAGCCGGAGGGGATGTAGCGGGCTTCCAGCAGGAACTGGCGGATTCCGAGAGCGACCGCCAGGGTGAGCAGCACGCTGCGCCAGAACACCCAAGGGCTCTCCGGGGCATCCGGCCCGGAGCGGGTGTGGGGTTCCGGGGATCTCAAGGCACTCGTGCGGCAGAAGGAGGCGACGCAAGGCAGATTAGGCAGGCGTCCGCCCCAGGGTCTGATGACTCGTCCCCGCTGGCACGAGGCACTGCCCCGGCCGGTGAGCCGGATTGGGCGGAACTGGGATCGATTCGTGGCGATCTGGGCGGCGATCAACCTCGCCTGGATCGCCTTCGACCTCACCTATATCCCCTTGCGCACGTTTTGGCAGCAGCGCAACCTCTACCCGATTCCTTCGGTGCCCCTGGTGCTGCCTCTCACCTTCCTGCCGAACATCACCCCCTGGGTGGATCCGATCAAGGGGATCTCGCCGCATCGCGACACGCAAGCCTGGCTGGCCCGATTCGAGGCACTGGACGCCTCGATGGCGGAGCACCGGCCCGGCCAGCCGCTCACAACCGTCCAGCAGCAGCGGCTCCAGGACCAGGTGAGCGCCACCCGGGAACTGATCGACACCGATCCCTTTGCCGCCTCCAACGCCTCGGGCACGCTGGAGAAGATCAAGAATCGGTTGCGGGAGCGGGTGGAGGGTCATCGCCGCGGCTCCGCCAAGGACGCCACCGCGACCTTGCTGGGCCCGTCCTGGCTGACCCCCCGCAGCTGGCAGGAGGAGCGCGCCTTCTGGAAGCAGCAGGTGCTGCCGTTGATTGAGACCAACTACTGGCGATCGATCGATGAGAACGGCCGACCCACGGATCACTTCTGGCGCTTCGACCTGCTGTTGTTTCAGAGCGTCTTTGGCTTCGACATCCTGCTGCGGGCCTACAGGCTGCGCCGCCGTCTGCCCGGCCTGAGCTGGCGCGAGGCACTGCTGCGCCGCTGGATCGATCTGCCCCTGCTGCTGCCTTTCTGGCGCTGGTTGCGGCTGGTTCCGGTCACCGAGCGTCTGCAGTCCAGCGGCCTGATCTCGATTGAGCCGCTACGGGCGGTGATCAGCCGGGGGGTTGTGGCGCTGCTGGCGGTGGAGCTGTTTGAGGTGCTTGCCCTGCAGCTGATCGATGGCCTGCAGGGTCTGATTCGCTCCCGTCGCTGGCCCGCCCGCATCCGCTCGCTGCGCAGCCACCAAACCGTGATCAACCACGACGAACAGGAGCTGGTGGAACTGGTGCGTGTCTGGGCGCCCCTGCTGCTCGGCCGGGTGGCACCGCGCCTGGCGCCGGAATTGCAAGGGTTGCTGGGGCACGCCCTCGGCCAGAGTCTGCAGACCACGGTGGTGCCCCCGCCGCTGCGGCAGCTGGAGCCCCTGCTGCGCATGGAGCAGGGAGTGGCCCGCCAGCTGGCCAGCGGCATGGTGGAGAGCCTGCTGGATCTGAGCCGCGGCACCGGCGAGCGACTGAGCCGTCGCGACGACCAACAGCTGCAGCTCCTGCAGCAATTCATCGATCGCTTCTGGGAGGAACTGGCCGTGGCCCTGGAGAACGGCCCGGTGCTCGAACGCTCTCAGCAACTGCTGTGCGCGGCCCTCGAAGAATTCAAACAAACCTATGTCAGCCAGATCAGCCGCGCCGGAATCGGGGGTCTGATCGAGGAGCTCGATCAGCTCATGGTGCGACCGGAGGGGAGCGAAACACCCGGGCAGGACCGGGCGGGATCTCTCCGCCCAACAGCTCCTGCCACTCCTGGGGACGGAAGCCGGTGACGATCCTTCCGTCGGCCGTCACCAGGAACGGGCGCTTGACCAGCCGACCGTCCGCCGCCAGGGCCGCCAAGGCCCGCTCGTCGTCCATGGCCTTGACCGTCGCCGCCCCGAGGGCGCGGTAGCTCTGTCCGCTGGTGTTGAACAGTCGGCCCCGTCCGAGCTGGGCAAGGGCCGCTTGCAGCTCCCTCAGGCTGGGGGGCTGACGGGTGATGTCAATCGTTTCCAGCGAGAATCCCCGCTCCCGCAACCAGACCTCCGCCTTGCGGCAGGTTCCGCAGGCCGCATACCCGTACAGGCGGGGACCCGAGCCCGGCAACACTTACTTGCGTCCCACCAGAGCCTTGAGCGCCCCAACCAAGCTGTTGGAACCCTTGCCCACTGCGTTCTCCGGACGGGTGCGCACGGTGACGTCGCCATTGACGGTGGTGCGGCAGCTCAGGCGGAAGTTGGCGGGACGATCGGCCAGATAGACCTCCTCCACATCGCTGCGTGGCGAAAGGTTGCGCTCGCCCTCCAGCACTTCCATCACACAGGTGCCGCACTGGCCGAGGCCGCCGCAATTGTTGAGGTTGTTGAGACCCGTGTAGGGATTGATCCCGGCGTCGAGAGCCGCCTTCCGCAGGTTGGCACCCTCGATGCAGCCGACCTGCTGGCCTTCGCGTTCGAAACGGATGGTGGGCACGCGACTCAGGGGAATGGGCCTGGCCAACTTAAGGCACACCCCCCACGGCGGTGCATGCGGGGCAGAGCGATTCTCACCGGCTGCAACGCAGCTCTCCAGGGCCGCCCTTCTGCCTACGATCGTCTCCACCCCCGGTTTGCCGGACCTTGCCCGCCCCCGAACCGCTGCCTTCCCCGCTGCCGGATCCGAGCGCCCCTGGCAGCGGCTACGACCTGGTCGCCCAGCAGCTGATCCCCGGCTACGCCAGCCTGGCGAGGTTGGCCGTGGCGTTGCTGGCGGAATCCCCTCTTGCGGCGGGGCCAGGGGCTTCGGTGCTCGTGGCAGGGTGCGGCACCGGCGCTGAACTGCTGGCAGCTCGGGAACAGCGTCCCGATTGGCGGTTGACCGCCCTGGATCCCTCCGCCGAGATGCTGGCGATTGCACGCGCGCGCCTCGGGGAGGCAGCCCGGGTGGATTGGCGCTGCGCCGCCGCGGAGGAACTCGGCGATGATCCCGCCTTCGATGGAGCGCTTTCGGTGCTGGTGCTCCAGTCCCTGCCCGATGACGGCTCCAAGCTTCGCTTTCTGACGGCCCTGGCGCGGAGCCTTCGGCCCGGGGGGCAGTTGGTTTTGGTGGATCTGATGCGTTCTGGCCGTTCGGCGCTGCAGGCGCAGAGAGAGGACGCGTGGCTGGGGTTTCAGCGCGCCAGCGGGGTGGTGGAATCCGCCGAAGCCTTGGCAAGGCTGGCCGGTGGGCTCCACCCCATCGGGCTCACCCGGCTGACCGCCCTCGTGAACGCAGCGGGGTTCAGCGACCCGGCCATTTTCTTCCAAGCTCTGGACGTACAGGGATTTCTGCTGCAGCGCCAGGACGGGGGCTCAGGGACGGCCGGGGCGGGAACGGGGGAGGATCAGTGACCACCACGAGCAAGGGCACCAGCAGGGTCGCCAGCGCGAGGGCCGTGCCGAGCAGGGCGGCGATGGGTTCGGCGAAGGGATCGGAAAGGCTCTTCCCCTGATCGGAGGGGGATCCGGTGAAGGAAACAGGGTTTCTTGGACTCTCTGGATCCTCACTGGCATCGGGGATTGGCTCGCCAGAGGGTTGATCCGCCGGGCTTCGAAAGTCTGGGACTTCGGCTTGGAAGGCTGCGGCTTCGCGAAGAGCCTGGGAGCGCGGGGTCCTGGAGCGGGGGGTTCGGGGGTGAGAAAGGGTGGGGGCTTGATCCATGGGGCAGTGGGGCGGGAGGGTCCGCTCCACTGGCATTGCGACAAATAGATTTCTCCAGTCTGACACCCTTTGCCCGGATCGTCCGCGGGGGAGAAGGGAAAACCGTCAGGACCTCACAAGTCAGTCTTCTTGGCCATCAGGCAGCGGGGCGGGCGCGGTCGTGCTGCTGGCGGTGGGCGTCCAGGTCAGTGGGGCTGGCACCTGTGGCGTCGAGGTGACGGCGGATGGCCCGCAGCTCCTCGAGAATGGAGCCGAGCAGCTGCTGGGTGGCGGTGGAGGGAGAGTTGAGCACCTCGACGGTCACCTCTTTGATGCGCAGGATGTCGCGGGCGAAGCGCGCCACCTCATTGGGGTGAAAAATCAGTGGCTCTTTCTGATCGCTGCGATATTCCGGATTGAGCTTGCGAGGATTGAAGGGAGGATTCAGATTGCGAGGATCTGTGTTGGTGTAGCGGTACACCGAAGCCCGCGAACGGTTGAGTGACTTCTGCACCTCCTCGATGCCGATCAGAACATCGGCAGGCCCATCGCTGAGATCCTGCGTGGACGTTGGGCCGCCCGGGGCATTTGCGGGGGAGGTGCTTCCCTCCAAAGGCGGCGTCAGCAAAGAACCCGTCGCCAGGGAACCGCCTTGCAAAGACGAATAATGCAGCGGCGGCTTCTGCAGAGATCCATTAGAGGACCCACTCGGCAGGGACCCGGGCTGCGCAAGCATGTGACGACCTACGGAACGGCTATTGATGGCGGACCCTAGCAGAGGTGCCCCGATCGTTCCTGTGCGCGCCTATGCCAGGGCTCCGGTTCCCCCAGCGTCCCCGCCGCGCCTGCGGTGATAACGTCCCGTACTTTCCCATCTTTCCCGCCATGCGCGTCTCCCGCCTGATGCTGGTGACGTTGCGGGACGATCCAGCGGAGGCGGAGATCCCCTCCCACAAGCTGTTGCTCCGTGCCGGCTACATACGCCGCCTGGCCTCCGGCATCTATGCCTATCTGCCGCTGCTCTGGCGGGTGCTGCGCAAAATCTCGACGATCGTGCGGGAGGAGCTTGACGGGAGCGGCGCTCTCGAGACCCTTTTGCCCCAGCTGCAGCCGGCCGAGCTTTGGCAGCGCAGTGGCCGCTGGGTGGGCTACACCGCCGGCGAAGGGATCATGTTCCACCTCGAAGACCGACAGGGCCGGCAGCTCGGCCTCGGTCCCACCCATGAGGAGGTGATCACCACCCTGGCGGCAGAACTGTTGCAATCATATCGGCAGCTGCCGGTGAACCTTTACCAGATCCAGACCAAGTTTCGCGATGAGATCCGGCCCCGTTTCGGTCTGATGCGCGGGCGTGAGTTCATCATGAAGGATGGCTACTCCTTTCACGCCAACGAAGACTGTCTGCGACGCACCTACGCCGAGATGGACGGTGCCTACCGCCGCATCTTTGCCCGCTGCGGGCTGCGGGCCGTGGCCGTGGAGGCCGACAGCGGCGCCATCGGTGGGTCCGCCAGTCAGGAGTTCATGGTCACCGCCGAGGCCGGTGAAGACCTGATCCTCGCCAGCCCGGACGGTCGCTACGCAGCCAATCAGGAGCGCGCCGTCTCCCTCCCCGCCGATCGGATCCCCCTCCCCGTCGTCGCCGATGGCGCAGGCCCCTCGGAGCTGGCGACTCCCGGTCAGAGTTCGATCGAGGCGTTGGTCAGCGGCCATGCCCTCCATCCCAGCCAGATTGTCAAGGTTTTGCTGCTGCTGGCCCGCTGCGCGGATGGCACGGTGCAACCGCTTTTGGTGAGTCTGCGGGGCGATCAGCAGCTGAACGCGGTGAAGCTGAGCAACGCCGTGGCTGCCAGGGTTGCCAAGGAAGCTGGCTCGGTGCTGGAGATCGTGCCGCTGGATTCCGAGCGTTGCCGGGAGTGGCAGCTGGATGTGGACCTCACGGAACTCCCCTTTGGGTATCTCGGGCCCGATCTTGGAGACGAGGTTCTCTCCGCCAGCGCGGCTGTCCGTCTCGGAATTTCAGGCGAAGCGCAGCCCCCCGCCTCCCCGCTTCGGCGCTCCTTCCTTCGTCTTGCCGATCCCACCGCCGTCGATCTGGAGCGTTTCGTATGCGGCGCCAATGCCCTCGATCGGCACCGGGTCGCAGTGAGCTGGAGCGATCTGGGCGGCGCCCCGGAGAGCGTCGACCTGCGGGCCGCCCAGCCGGGCGATCGCTGCCGGCATGATCCCGGTCAGCGGCTGGAGGCGGCCCGGGGCATCGAGGTGGGGCACATCTTCCAGCTCGGCCGCAAGTATTCCGAAGCTCTGGAGGCCCGCTTCACCAATGAGTCCGGCGCAGAGGAAGCCCTCTGGATGGGGTGCTATGGCATCGGGGTCTCCCGTCTCGCCCAGGCCGCCGTCGAGCAGCACCACGACGAAAATGGAATCCGTTGGCCGGTGTCGATCGCGCCGTTCGAAGTGGTGGTGGTGATCGCCAGTGCCCAGGATCCCCAGCAGGTGGAACTGGCGGAGCGGATCTACGGCCAGCTGGGGTCAGCCGGAGTGGATGTCCTGCTGGATGATCGCGCCGAGCGCGCCGGCGTGAAGTTCAAGGATGCCGATCTGATCGGCGTGCCCTGGCGCCTGGTGGTGGGTCGGGGCGCCGCGGCGGGGCGGGTGGAACTGGTGGAGCGTCGCGACCCGGACGCCCGCGGCGAATTCACCGTCGAGGTTGCCCTGGCGCGACTTCTGGCGGTGCTGCCGGAGCAACGCCGCGGTCTTGCCCCGCTCTGAGGCCAGCCCGGGGGCCCCCCGTAGGATCCGCTGACCCCCTGTCGGGTTCCCTTCCCGCTCCTTCGCCATGGTCGCTTTCCTGCGCCGAGCCCTGCTCCGCACAATGGTGGCTCTTTGCCTTTGCCTCACCCTCACGCTCACCGCCTGCAGCGGCGCCGGCACCGGCCTCACGGGCAACTACGGGGAAGACACCGTGCTGACGGCCCAAACCCTGCTGACCACCATTGGCCTGCCCCAGGACGACCCTGAACATGGCGCGGCCGAGGCTCGCGCGAAGGCGATGATCAACGACTGGACCTCCCGCTACCGGCCCCGCGGCGAACTGCGCAGCCTTACGTCGTTCACGACGATGCAGACCGCCCTCAACTCGCTGGCCGGCCACTACGCCAACTACGCCAACCGGCCCCTGCCCGATGCCCTGCGCAGCCGGCTGGAGAAGGAGCTGCGCAAGGCGGAAACCAGCGTGGGGCGGGGAGCCTGACTCCCGAGGCGCGTATTCTTTGACGAACGGCCCCTTCTTCTGAGAGGCTCGCTCCCTCTGCTTCCAGGCGGCTCAGGGCCGCGGTGTCCTTGGCCAATGTTGTCGTCATCGGTGCACAGTGGGGCGACGAGGGGAAGGGAAAGATCACCGATCTGCTGAGTCGCTCCGCCGACGTGGTGGTCCGCTACCAAGGCGGTGTGAATGCCGGTCATACGATCGTGGTGGATCACCGGGTGCTGAAGCTGCACCTGATCCCCTCCGGCATCCTGTATCCGGAAACCACCTGCCTGATCGGCTCCGGAACGGTGGTCGACCCGATGGTCATGCTCGGGGAGATCGATACCCTGATCGAGTACGGCATAGACGTCTCTGGCCTGAAGCTGGCTTCGACCGCCCACGTCACGATGCCCTACCACCGCTTGCTGGACCGGGCCATGGAGCAGCGCCGCGGCGACCGCCGCATCGGCACCACGGGCCGGGGCATCGGGCCCACCTATGCCGACAAGGCGGAGCGCAACGGCATCCGCGTGATCGACCTGCTCGACTCCAGCCGGCTGCGTGATCGCCTGCTGGGACCGCTGGCTGAGAAGAACGAACTGCTGGAGCGGGTCTACGGCGTCGATCCCCTGGATCCCGAGCTGGTGATTGAGGAGTACGTCGGCTACGGCCAGCGCCTCGCTCCCCATGTGGTGGATTGCACCCGCACCATCCATGAGGCTGCCCGCGCCCGCAAGAACATCCTGTTCGAGGGGGCGCAGGGCACGTTGCTGGATCTCGATCACGGCACCTATCCCTACGTCACCTCCTCCAACCCGGTGTCCGGGGGCGCCTGCATCGGTGCCGGAGTGGGGCCGACCCTGATCGACCGCGTGATCGGCGTCGCCAAGGCCTACACCACCCGCGTCGGCGAGGGACCGTTCCCGACGGAGCTCGAGGGCAGCCTGAATGACCACCTCTGCGATCGAGGGGGAGAGTTCGGCACCACCACGGGCCGGCGCCGCCGCTGCGGTTGGTTTGACGGCGTGATCGGGCGCTATGCGGTGCAGGTGAACGGGCTGGATTGCCTGGCGGTCACCAAGCTCGACGTGCTTGACGAACTGGATCAAATCCAGGTGTGTGTGGCCTATGAACTGGAGGGCAAGCGTATCGGGCACTTCCCCTGCAGCTCCGAAGACTTCGCCCGCTGCCGACCGGTCTTCGAAACCCTGCCGGGCTGGCAGTGCTCGACGGCTGACTGCCGCAACCTCGATGACCTCCCCCCCGCCGCGATGGCCTATCTCCGCTTCCTGGCCGAGCTGATGGAGGTGCCCATCGCCATCGTCTCGCTCGGGGCACAGCGAGATCAAACGATTGTCGTGGAGGATCCGATCCACGGCCCCAAGCGTGCTCTGCTCAGCGTCTGAGCCCCCCGCCGCCTCACCACCCAACCCAACCCCCCTCCGCCCCCATGACCCCCCCTGAGAAGAGCCTGGATGTCGTCGGCATCGGCAACGCCATCGTGGATGTGATCGTTCAGGCCGAGGAGTCCTTCCTCGATGACCACGGCCTCACCAAGGGCACGATGGCCCTGGTGGATGAAGCGATGGCCGAGCGCCTGTACGCCAGCGTGGGTCCCGGGCTGGAGACCTCCGGCGGTTCCGCCGCCAACACGCTTGCCGGCATCGCCCAGCTCGGCGGCCGGGCGGCGTTCATCGGTCGGGTGCGCGATGACCAGCTCGGCCAGATCTTCAGCCACGACATCCGCTCGGTGGGAGCGCGCTTCGAGACACCGGCGGCCACCGCCGGGCCTGCCACCGCCCGCTGCCTGATCCTGGTGACCCCGGATGCCCAGCGGACGATGTGCACCTATCTGGGTGCCTCCGTGGCGCTCGACCCCGATGATCTCGACCTGGATCTTGTCCGCCAGGCGCGGGTGCTCTACCTCGAGGGCTACCTCTGGGACAGTGACGAAGCCAAGCGGGCTTTCCTCGCTGCCGCAGAGGTCGCCCGCGCCAGTGGCGGCGAGGTGGCTCTCTCCCTCTCCGACGCCTTCTGCGTCGATCGCCATCGCGAGAGCTTCCAGGAGCTGGTCGATGGTCACGTCGACATCCTGTTTGCCAACGAGATGGAGATCACCTCCCTGTACGAGGCCAACAGTTTTGAGGAGGCCGCCGCGGAGGTGCGCGGCCGCTGCCGCGTTGCGGCTCTCACCCGCAGCGAGCAGGGATCGGTGCTGCTCCGGGGTGACGAGACGATCGCCATCCCGCCCTTCCGACTGGGCGCGCTGGTGGACACCACCGGCGCCGGCGATCTGTACGCCGCCGGCTTCCTGCACGGCCACACCCGCGGCGAGAGCCTGGAGCGCTGCGGCCGTCTCGGCTCGCTTTGCGCCGGCGAAGTGGTCACCCAGCTGGGGCCCCGCCCCCAGGCTTCCCTGCCGGAGCTTGTGGCCCGCCACCTGGGCTGAGCTGTGCCGCCAGCCAGCTGGCGTAGGGCCCGTCGGTCCGGGCGGACCAGTGAATCCACTCGGGCGTTTCGTAACTGTGCAGCTCGTGCAGCGCGGCCCGGAGGGCAGCGAGATGCTCCGGGCGGGTCTTGAGGAGCAGCAGAACCTCCGGCCCGTTCTCGATCCGCCCCTGCCAGCGATAGAGCGAGCGTCCGGGCAGCAGGCTGGCGCAAGCCACAAGCCGGCGCTCCAGCAGGGCCAGGGCCAAGGCCTCGGCCTGCTCCAGGGAGCTTTCGCCGCTGAGCACGAATTCCATGGGCATCTCCGCCATGGCGTCGCGGGGGTGAAGGGCTGCTGTTGAGGTTGGCAGCACCCCGGCGCTTAGGCCCGTGTCTCCCAGGCGTCCCCCACCCTCTCCAGCAGAGCGGCGAGGGGCAGAAGCGTCGCCCCTTCCGGCTCCGGCGGTCGCTCCAGCAGCAACAGCCTCAGGCCCATGGCGGAGCAGATGCGACGCCAGTGGGTCTCGCTGGGCCCACCGGAGCGACGACAGAGCACCACCTCGATCCGCCAGCGGCGGCAGAGGGCCGCCTCAATCGCGGCGGCCGCGGCGGCCTCGGCGGGCGGGCGGAGGCAGGCCACCCGAGCGGGGGCCAGACCCGCCGCCATCGCTTGACGCAGGGCGCGCGGCTGGGGCAGAAGGCGTGCGTGGTGCACGGCCCGGGGAGAGTGCAGCCGGGCCTCGGCCAGGCGCCGGGCCCCGATGGCCAGCAGCAGCCGACGGCCGATCAGGTCGATCCCGGCCAGGCTGGGCAGGTCGGGCAGGATCGTTGCCTCCGGTCTGGGCGGCAGGGGGCGTTCCAGGCGCAGCAGGGGTTGGCCGGCGGCGGTGCAGGCGATGGCCAGGGCGGCGCTGATGCGCTGCGCAAAGGGATGGCTGGCATCGATCACCCACCGGAAGGGCCTTCCCCGCAGCTCGGCTGCGCGCAGCTCCGCCAGCACCGCCCGTCCCGGATCTGACCCTGCGGGGCCTGGCCCGGCCTCCCCCCCGATGGCGCCGATCCTCAGCTCCAGGCGGGGATGGGGGGCATAGGCCCGCGCCGCTGCGGCGCTCACCACCGACACCCGCACACTCCAGCCGCGAGCCAGCCAGCGGGCGGCCAGCGGCGGCCCCTCGCCGGTGCCAGCGATCAACCAGATCCGAGCCGGCGGCTCAGGCGGCGGGGTGTTGCCCCCCTGGTGAAGGGCGAGGCCTTGCATCAGGATGGGCGCTCGCATGCTTGGAACGGGGCGTGAATCACTGCTTGCTTGAGGTGGAGGTGCTGGAGGCACCCCAGCTGCGGTACACCCAGGACAACCAGACGCCAGTGGCCGAGATGCCGGTGCGGCTGGAGGGATTGCGGCCCGATGATCCACCGGGTCAGCTGAAGGTGGTTGGTTGGGGCAATCTGGCCCAGGATCTGCAAAATCGCGTCCAGGTTGGGCAGCGGCTGGTGCTGGAGGGCCGCCTGCGCATGAGCACCGTCACCCGCCAGGACGGATTGAAGGAGAAGCGCGCCGAGTTTGTGCTCTCCCGCCTGCATCCGCTTGGCGCTGGCGGTGGCGCTGTCCCCCCCGCGGATCGTCCTGCTCCGCCCGCGGCTGCTCCGCCCGCTCCCAGCCCGCGGGCAGCGGCGGCGCCAGGAAGGGCGGGGGGGGGAGCAGCTCGGCCCGCGGCGCCGACGGCCGCACCCCCGGTATGGAACACCTCGCCCCTGGTGCCCGAGGATCCGCTCGAAGAGGACGACGAGATTCCGTTCTGAGGGTTTCCTCGGCCGGGATCAGGAGTCTTCGCCGCACTCCGCAGCCTGGTCGAGCAGCTGCCCGAGCTCCCGTTCCAGTGCCGCAAGGTCAAGTCGCCACTGCGGCCAACGGCCGCTATCGATCTGGCGGAGCAACCAGAGCCTGTCGTGCCGCAGCTGCTCGAGGAGCTCCTCAAAGCCAGGCTCGTCCGGCGTTGGTGGCGCCACGCCGTCGAGGGGCGCGGCCGCTGCGGCTGGGTCCAGGGGATCGGGGGCGGTGGTGGGAACCATCAGCTCGGCATGTTCGCTCCCATCCTGACCCCTGCTGCTGGAGGATGGGGCGATGCAATCCTTCCTCTCCCCGGGCAGCCTGGTGACCATCGCCGGCGCCCTTCTGACGGTGATCGGTTCGATCGCCTACCTGAACGACAACGCCAACCTCAGTTTGCCGACGATCTTTTACGGGATCCCGATCCTGCTGGGAGGGCTTGCCCTCAAGTCGTCCGAGCTGCCCCCCGCCGAGCGGCTCACCGCGCCGGAGAGTCTGCAGGCGCTGCGGGATGCCCCCGCCAGCGAACCGTTGCGCAACCTCCTGGCCGACGTGACCCGCTGGCGGTACGGACAGAAGGCCCATCTCGAGAGTTCTCTGGAGGCGCTGAAGCTGTGGGATGAGGACGCCCCGCCCCAGTTGCTCGCCGTGGAGGAGCTGGATCACGGTGGCTACGGCCTGCGCCTGCTGTTCGAGATCAACGGTGTACCCGCGGATCGATGGCAGGAGCGGCGTGAGCGGCTCGGCCGCTTTTTCGGCCCCGGCCTGCGCGCGGAGCTGGCGGAGGAGCGTCCCGGCTGTCTGAGCCTTTCGCTGCTGCCGGTCGCCTGAACCTGCCCGCCCCGCCTCCGCCCGACCCCTCTCCGCCCGGCCCGCGATGAGCACCGACCCCTTGATCAGCGACGCCGACGCCCAGCGGGTGGCGGTGCTCAGCGAAGCTCTTCCCTACATCCAGCGCTTCGCCGGCCGGCGGGTGGTGGTCAAGTACGGCGGCGCTGCGATGGTGCGCCACGAGCTGCGGGAGGCGGTCTTCCGGGATCTTGCCCTGCTCGCCTGCGTCGGCGTCCAGCCGCTGGTGGTGCACGGCGGCGGACCGGAAATCAACCAATGGCTGGGCCGACTGGCGATCGAGCCGCGCTTCCACGAGGGCTTGCGGGTGACGGACGAGGCGACGATGGACGTCGTCGAGATGGTGCTGGTCGGCCGGGTCAACAAACAGATCGTCAATGGTCTCCATCGGGTGGGGGCCCGGGCGGTGGGGCTCTCAGGCTGCGATGGAGGTTTGGTAAGGGCGCGCACCTTCGGTGACGGTTCGCTCGGGTTGGTGGGGGAGGTGGCAGGAGTCAACCCGGCGGTGCTGGAGCCGCTGTTGGACGCCGGATATCTGCCGGTGATCTCCAGCGTCGCCCCCGATGCCGACGGCCAGGCCCACAACATCAACGCCGACACCGTCTCCGGGGAACTGGCGGCGGCGCTTCAGGCCGAAAAGCTGGTGCTGCTCACCGATACCCCTGGCATCCTGCGGGACCGGGAGGATCCCGCCTCCCTGATCCGCCACCTGGGGCTGGCTGAAGCCAGGGCCCTGATTGCCAGCGGCGTGGTCGCCGGGGGGATGACCCCCAAGACGGAATGCTGCATCCGCGCCCTGGCGCAGGGGGTGCGCGCCGCCCACATCGTCGACGGCAGGGTCCCCCATTCGCTGCTGTTGGAGGTGTTCAGCGACGCCGGGACCGGCACGATGCTCTCGGGAAGTCCGCACCCGCCGAGCTGAACACCCGCCATGGTCGACGACGCCCGGGCCGCCACCCTCACCGCCGCGCGCGAGGCCCTGGAGCGGGGCAACTATGGCCGGGTGCTGGGCCTGCTCGAACCCCTGGCGGAACAGCAGGGCCCGCGCACCCCGATCGGGGCGGGAGTGCGTTTGCTGATCGCCACCGCCCTGATGGGCCAGGGGGAAACCCAACGGGCCGCGGAGTGGTGCCGCGCCGTGCAGGATTGCCTCGATCCAGCCCTGCGCGCCCGGGCCCGGGAACTTCTGCTGGTGCTGGAAGCGCCGGCCTTGAATCGCCCCCGTGACTGGTCGCTCACCCTGCCCGACCTCTCCGTTGGAGCGCCGCTGGAGAGTCTGGGCCCCGCGGCGGCAAGGCACCGCCGCGACGGGTCGCCACCCCCACCGCCGCCGCCCCCGGTCGGACCAACGCGGGCCCCCCTGGGGTTCGCCGCCCTGGTCGCTGTGGTGCTGGTGGCCCTGCTGCTGTCGGCTCTGCTGGGGGGGTGCATGGAGGTGCGCAGCGATCTGCGCTTCGAGGGTCCCGGGCGGCTGCAGTTGAGCCATCAACTCCGCAGCGCCTCCGGTCAGACCACGCCGTGGGAGCAGCGGATCGTGCAGGACCTCTCCAGCCGTGGCTTCCATCTGGAGGTGCGCGGCGATCGCCGTCTGCTGCACACCCCGGTGTTGCCCGCGCCCCTGGCGCTGGAAGCCCTGGCCACAAGCCTGGAGCGGGCTTCTGCGCTGGCCGGTGCGGAGCTGCCCGCGCCCCGACTGCATCTGGACGAGCGCAACTGGTTGCTGGGGGTCCGCCAGCGCCTGAGCCTGGAGATCGACCTCACCCCTCTGGAGCCTCTCCCCGGCATGCGGCTGGAATTGGGGCTGGCCCCCTTGCGACCCCGAGCCCTGCGGCTCGCTGCCCCCCGGAGGGCAGTGGCGGATGGGGACGGGATGCGCTGGCCGCTTCAGCCCGGCAGCGTGAACCGCCTGGAGGCGTGCTGCTGGCGTTGGAGTCCCCTGGGACTGGGCAGCCTCGGCGTTGCCCTGGCCCTGGGGATGGCGCTGGGCCTGCAGCGAATGCGCCAGCAGCTGGGGTACGGCCTGCCCCAGCTGCCCGCCTGAGCGATCGCTCAGAGCTGGAGGGGATCAGGATCGATCGTGAGGCTGATGCCCGCCGGGAGGAGGTCGCGCAACTCCGCCTCAGGGGGAAGGGGAAGGCGCTCCATTTCCGTGGCAGCTCCGGCGGGTCCGTGGAGCAACACCTGCCAGCGGCTGCGACCCGCCACCCGGGCCACCGGCGCCGGTGCCGGACCGATGGCGCACCAGCCGGAGCGGACCAGTTGCGGCCGGATCCTTTCGGTCAGGGCCGTGGCGGCAGTGGCCGTGAGGCTGGCGACGGGGCCGGCCAGGCGCAGCAGGGCTGCCCGGCGGAAGGGCACCAGGGAGCCGTGGCGCCGCAGTTCCAGCTCCTCCTCCAGAAAGCGCTCGTAGCGGCCATCCACCAGGTGCCGGATCACGGGATGGTCCGGGCAGTAGGTCTGCACCAGCACCTCCCCCGGGAGTTCGCCCCGCCCGGCGCGTCCGGCGAGCTGGAGCAGCAATTGCAGGCTCTGCTCCGCGGCCCGCAGATCGGGGCGGTGGAGCAGGCCGTCGGCTGCCAGAACCGCCGCGAGGGTTACGCGCGGCAGGTCTATCCCCTTGGCCAGCATTTGGGTGCCTACAAGCACGTCGGCCTCGCCGGCGGCGAAGCGCTCCAGCAACTGGCGATGGCCGTCCCGACCTCCGGTGGTGTCCTGGTCGAAGCGCAACAGGCGCAAGCCGTCCAGCTCCGCAGCCAGCTGCTCCTGCACCCGCTGGGTGCCGGCTCCGAAGGGCTTGAACGCGGACGAGCCGCAGCGGCTGCAGCGGCTCCCCATCGCTTGTCGGTGATCGCACCAATGGCAGCGCAGCCATTCCTGTGTGCCGCTGCGGTGGACCGTCAGGGCCACGTCGCAGTGGGGGCAGAGCACCGCCTCCCCGCAGCTGCGGCAGCTCAGGAAGGAGCGGTAGCCCCTTCGCGGCACCAGCACCACCGCCTGTTCACCCCGCTCGCTCAGGCGGGAGAGCCGGTCCATCAAGGCCCGGCTGATCAGCTGGCGATGGCCCTCCGCCAATTCCAGGCGCATGTCCACCACCCGCACCGGCGGGAGGGGTCGGCCGCCGATGCGCTCCGTCAGCTGTAGCAGGCGGGTATCGGCGGCCGGCCCCCGGCAGCGGCTCCAGCTCTCCAGCGAAGGGGTGGCGCTGCCGAGCACCAGCCGTGCCCCGCAGAGGCGTGCCCGCAGCCGGGCCACGTCGCGGGCGTGATAGCAGGGCATGGGACTGTCCTGCTTGTAGGAGCCGTCGTGTTCCTCATCCAGGACGATCAGTCCGAGGCGCTCCAGGGGCAGGAAGACCGCGGAGCGGGTGCCGACCGCCAACCGTGGCTCCCCAGCCGCCCCCGCCTCCAGGCAGGACCGCCAAACCCGCACCCGTTCGGCCGGTCCGAGGCCGCTGTGGTATTCGAGCACCCCCGGGCCGAAGCGGTGGCGGGCACGATCCAGCAGCTGGGGGATCAGACCGATCTCCGGCGCCAGCAGCAGCACACTGCGGCCCTGGGCCAACTCCTGGGCAGCAACCTGCAAATACACCTCCGTCTTGCCGGCGCCGGTCACACCCCAAAGCAGCTGAACCTGCCCCGCCGGGGCCCCCGCGATCGCCCGCACGGCCTGCCGCTGCTCCGCATTGGCCGCCAGGGGTGCCTCCGGCGGCGGACGGTGGCCCACGCTCGTTGCCTCGGGCACCGTCCGCCGCCGCAGCCAGCCGCGCTGCTCCAGGGTCACAACCAGGCCCCGGCCAAAGCCGCCCCCGTCCAGAAGGTCCCGCAGCAGAGCTCCGTTTCCCCGTTCCGCCAGCCAGGTCAGGAGAGACCTCTGGCGGGCGGTGAGGGCCTCCTCCCCCTCCGGCGCGGGGAGCACCCGCTCCATCCACAGCAGGGTCCGGCCGCCCCCCCGGGGGGAAGCCCGGCGCCGCTGACCCAGCCAGCCCGGGGGTAAAGCGCTCTTGAGGGTGCGAAAACGACTGGTGTGGCAAAGGTCGGCCACGGCGTCGATCAATTCCCGCCAGCTGGGGTCCACCGCCGCCGGCTGCAGCACGGAGCCGAGCGTCTGGATCCTTCGGCCCTCCAGAACTGCAGGACGCTCCGCCAGGCAGCGGATCACCAGGCCGGCATGGCGGCGCCCCTGGAGCGGAACCTCGACCAGATCGCCAACCCCGACGGTCAACCCGCCGGGGTTGGCGTACGTGAACGCGCGCCCTTCCCGGCCAGCCTCCAGCCAGACCTCCAGCCAGGGAGCCCCGGCTTCGCCGGAGGGGCATTCTGGCGAGGGGTCGCGGGGAGAAGCCTTCAATCTTGCGCTCTACTCCCGCCATTCCTAAGATGAGAGCGTTGGGCAGTCCACATGGCTGCCGTCGGAACGAGACAGGGTTCCGTCCAGCGGGAAGACTCTTCGAGTGAGCCTGGGAGATCTTCTCCCAACCTTGGCCCTCCAGTCTGCGATCACCCCTGACAGCGCTGTCCCGGTCTCGGCCTCCTCCCGCGGCCGACCTCCCCCATCGACGCGAGGGTTCCCCCGGTCTCCAACCCGAAGCTCTGCTCTCCGCGCTGCCCGCTCCATACCCGCCCCCTCGGCCAGTCTTCCGATTCCCGCCTCCTTGCTTCCACCCCGCTGAACCGCAGCGGCTCCCCTCCTCGCCATCCCCTCTTCAAGGGTTGGCGAGGGGGTGGATGTTGTTTTTGTGTTTGCCCCGCTTGCCGCGCCCCGTCGCCCGGCTCGCCTTCTTCTTTCCTTCTGCCCCCCCTCGCTTCCGCCCCGTTGCCATGAGTCCTGCAACCGCCAGCACCAAGGCCAGCTCCGCCCCCACCCGCGCCGTTCCGGAGATCGTCGCCACGGTGTCGGTGGCTGGTGATCGGATCGACATCGAACCGCCGGCGGCCACCGCCGCGGCCAAAGCTGCCAAGCCCGCCAGCACGGGGGGCTCGGGGAAGGCCAAGAGCAAGGCCAAGAGCAAAGCCAAGCCCAAGGAGGTAAAGCCTGCCGAGGAGCTGGAAGCGGCGGCAGACGAACTTTTGCTGGAGGCGGCACTGCCGGAGGGCGAAGACCTGGGCTTCCCGGAGGTGGTGGCCGAGAAGCCGGAGGCCAAGAACGCCCGCGCCCTGGCGAGCATCAAGGTGGGCCCCAAGGGCATCTACACGGAGGATTCGATCCGCGTCTATCTCCAGGAGATCGGTCGCATTCGCCTGCTGCGCCCGGATGAGGAGATCGAGCTGGCGCGCAAGATCGCCGATCTGCTGGAACTGGAGGAGAAGGCGGCCGAGTTCGAAGCCGACCATGGCCGTCTGCCCCATACGCCCGAATGGGCGGAGATGTTCGAGATGACGCCGATCAAGTTCCGTCGGCGACTGATGCTTGGTCGTCGCGCCAAGGAAAAGATGGTGCAGTCAAACCTGCGCCTGGTGGTGTCGATCGCCAAGAAATACATGAACCGCGGCCTTTCCTTCCAGGACCTCATTCAGGAAGGCAGTTTGGGGCTGATCCGTGCGGCGGAGAAGTTCGACCACGAGAAGGGGTACAAGTTCTCCACCTACGCCACCTGGTGGATTCGCCAGGCAATCACCCGCGCCATTGCGGATCAGAGCCGCACGATTCGTCTGCCAGTTCACCTTTATGAAACCATCTCCCGCATCAAGAAAACCACAAAAACTCTGAGCCAGGAGTTTGGGCGCAAGCCTACCGAGGAGGAGATTGCCGAGGCGATGGAGATGACGATTGAAAAGCTTCGCTTCATCGCCAAGAGCGCCCAACTACCGATTTCTCTGGAAACCCCGATCGGGAAGGAGGAGGATTCGCGTCTCGGCGATTTCATCGAAGCCGATATTGAAAATCCCGAGCAGGATGTGGCCAAGAATCTGCTGCGCGAGGATCTGGAAGGCGTACTCGCCACCCTCAGCCCACGCGAGCGGGACGTGCTGCGCCTTCGCTACGGGCTCGACGACGGCCGCATGAAGACCCTCGAGGAAATTGGGCAGATCTTCGATGTGACCCGGGAGCGCATTCGCCAGATTGAGGCAAAAGCGCTGCGCAAGCTCCGCCATCCCAACCGCAATGGTGTTCTCAAGGAGTACATCAAGTAAGCCCAGCACCGCAGGGGCGGCCGGGGCTACCTCCCTAGAGCCGCCGCAGCAAATAGATGTCCTGCGCCGTGGGATTTTCGGGTTGGTCAAGGAGTTCCTCGATCACAAACTTGCCGGCGATCACCGACTCAAGCCAGGGGCGTGGGATGGCCGCCCAACCGTAGTCACTGGTGGAGAGACCGGAGCTATCGGTTCCACCTCCGCCGGTAAACACGTGCTTGCCTTCGTTGAACTGTTGAATCGCCAGCTCAGGATTGTCGATATAAGTGCCGATTTTGCGCTCCATGTCCGTAGGATTTGGAGTGAATTTGCAGGCACGGACGAGATTGAGAAAGCGCAGGGACTGGGCCGTGAAGAGAAAGGCGCCACCCGGCTGGAGGATGCGATGGATGTCGTTGATCCAGAACACAGCGCTGGGTTCGGAAATATGGGAGAAGACGGAGAATGAATAGACGAGGGAAACCGAGCCCGGATCGATGGGTATTGGCGAGCCCTCTTGAACTTTGATTGGGATGCCGCGCACCCCATGGGCTTTGACGAGGCGGAGAGCTTCATCACTGATGTCCGCCAGCAACATCAAACCGGGGCTGTCATGGAACAGGCGAGCGATGCGCCCCCAGCCAACGCCAAAGTCGAGAATCTGAGATTTGCTGTCCAACGAAACTGATTGAGTGGCCTTAACAAAAAAGGGCCAGATCTCACGCAAGGAGGCTTCGCCAAAGCTTCCCACATATTCCATTTGCACACGGTCGGGCGGAAACCCGGGAAGCCCCATTGACGGATCGGTGAGGCTTTGAATGTGACGCTCCAGAATTGTGGGGTCGACCATGGATGATGGAGTAAGCGACCTACTTATAGCAGGCTTGCCCCCGCTGGGTCTGTGCTCTGTTTTGCACTCGAATTGTCCTCGCCAGGCCACCCGTGCAGGTTGGCGGCGCGGCCCATCTCTCCATGGCCCTGCAGCCCCCGTGCTCAACTGGGCTCTGCCAGTCACCACCGGGCACGTCGGAGTGATGCCTACCTCGGCCGGCTCTTCCCCTTCCTCTCCATGGCTGTGCGGAATTCTCGCCTCAGCATCCGGAAGCGACCCGGTTGGAGCAGACCCTGCACGCCCCCGTCTCTCGGTGGTGCTGCCCACCTACAACGAGCGGGACAACATCGAGCCCATCGTCGCCGAACTTCTGCCGTTGCAGGGCGCGTACGACCTGGAGATCCTCTTTGTCGACGACGATTCCGCCGACGGCACCGCCGATGTGGTGCGCCAGCTGGCGCACCGTCACGCGGCGGTGCGCCTGGTGCGGAGGGTCGGTCGAGCTGGCCTGTCGAGTGCCATCAAGGAGGGCATTCTCGACGCCACCGGCGATCTGGTGGTGGTGATGGATTGCGACGGTCAGCACGAGCCGGCCACCGTGTCCACCGCCGTTGCGGCGCTGCAGCGCAGCCATGCCGATCTGGTCATCGGCAGCCGCTTCCATCGTCAGGCTCGCATCCAAGGGCTGAGCGAATGGCGGGAACGCAACTCCACCTGGGCCAATGCCGTCGCCCGCTTCAGCCTGCCCCGCTACCGCCAGCTCACGGACTACATGAGCGGCTTCTTCGTGCTGTGCCCCGAGACGACCCTGCCCTTCGTGCGCCGCGTGGACGTGAATGGGTTCAAATTCCTCTACGAACTGCTCTCGATCAGCGGCGGGCGCCTGAAGGTGGAGGAGGTGCCGCTTCGCTTCCAGCCGCGCATCGCCGGCATCTCGAAGCTGGATCTGGCCATCGTCTGGGATCTTGGGGTGTCGATCCTGCACACCCTGCTCTGGCGCAGCGTGCCCCGGCGGGCGATCAGTTTCGCCCTGGTGGGGGCCAGCGGGGTGCTGGTGCAACTGGGGGCCAGCCACCTGCTGATGGGGCTGGGACTGGGCTTCGGGCAGGCCCTGCCACCGGCGGTGCTGGTGGCGGCCACCTCCAATTACCTGATCAACAACTCCCTCACCTTTCGCTTTCAGCGCCAGCGCGGCCTGGCCCTGTTGCGGGGGCTGTTGAAGTTCCTGGTGGTGGCTTCGCTGCCGGTGCTGGCGAATGTCGGGGTGGCATCGGCGTTCTACAGCCTTGTGGCCCATGACACCCTCTGGGCCCAACTGGCCGGGATCGTGGTGGTGTTTGTCTGGAACTACGCCGCCTCGTCCCGCTTCGTCTGGAACAGCCCTTAGCCCCTGGACTCCGCGCCGTAGGTTTGCCCGCTCCGCTTGTCGATCTCCGAGCGAATGGTGATCCCGAGCTCTGTCCTCACGCCTGCGCGCCTGCCCTGGCTGAGTGGCCTCGTTCTGGTGCTGCTGTGTTGGCTGGCCTTCTTCCACGGCCTCGGCAGCCTGGGATTGATGGACAAGACGGAGGCCCTGTTCGTTGAAGTGGCGCACCAGATGCACGTGCGCGGGGACTGGATCACCCCCTGGTGGAACGGCGAACGCTTCTTCGACTA
This sequence comes from Cyanobium sp., assembly GCA_044351065.1. Taxonomy (GTDB): domain Bacteria; phylum Cyanobacteriota; class Cyanobacteriia; order PCC-6307; family Cyanobiaceae; genus Cyanobium. The sequence goes on along the minus strand of JBILGK010000001.1, from coordinate 50,237 downwards.
CCCGGTGTGGGGCTACTGGCTGGTGGCTCTGAGCTTCCGGCTGTTCGGGGTCTCGGAGTGGGCGGCGCGCCTGCCGGTGGCGTTGGCGGCCAGCGCGGTGGTGGTGGGCGCCTTTCTGTTGCTGCTCCACTGGCCGCTGGCGGCCGAGCCACCCCTGCGGCGCCATGGCCGTGCCCTGCTTGGCGCTGCGGTGCTGGCCACCTCCCCTGGCTGGATCGGCTGGGGGCGAACCTCCACCACCGACATGTTCCTCTCCAGTGCCATCAGCCTGGCGCTGTTCGGCTTTCTGCTGACCCTGCGCCATCCCCGCCATGCCCGGCTGGCGCCGATCGGGAGGATGGCATTGGCGGGATTCAGCGCTGTGGCCGTGCTGGCGAAGGGTCCAGTGGGTCTGCTGTTGCCCGCACTGGTGATTGTCGTCTTCCTCACCCTTACCCACCAGTGGGGCTCCTGGCTGGCGCCGTGGCCCCTCGTGGCCATGGCCCTGCTGTTTGCGGGGGTCTGCCTGCCCTGGTATGCGGCGGCTGCGCGGGTGAACGGCATGGCCTTCCTCGCAGGCTTTCTCGGCTTCAGCAATCTGCAGCGCTTCACCTCGGTGATCTACGACCATCCGGGCCCTCCCTGGTTTTATCTGCCCTGGCTGATCGTGCTTCTGCTTCCCTGGTCGCTCTTCCTGCCCGCGGCGATCGGGGCGACACGCTTCTGGCGTTTGGAGCGCTGGAGGCGGGCCGGGGCCGGCGACGAGGAGCGGGCGATCGCCCAGCTGCCCCTGCTGCTGCTCCTCTGGCTGGCTCTGATGGTGGCCTTCTTCTCCGCCGCCGCCACGAAGCTCCCCGGCTACATCCTGCCGGCGCTCCCTGCCGGGGCGTTGCTTGTGGCTCTCTGGTGGCAGCCGCTGGCGGCGACGGGGTCGGCGGCCGAAACCGACCGCCGCAGCTGGTCGCTGTTGGCCTCGGGCTGGCTGAACGCCGCTCTGCTGGGTGTGCTGGCAGCGGCGGCGGCGTTGGCCCCGCGCTGGGCCGCCAGCGATCCAGCCCATCCGGCCTTTGCCATCGCCCTGGAGCGCTCCGGTCTGCCGCTCCGGCTGGCCCTGCTCCTGGCTGGGACCAGTTTGGCTCTGGTGCTCTTGCTGCTCCATCCCCACAGGCAGCGCTGGCTGTGGATGCCGGATCTGGCCGGCTTCCTGGCGGTGCTCGCGCTGGTGGTGGCGCCGCTGGGAGCGGTGCTTGACCGGGAACGGCAGCTGCCGCTGCGCGAACTGGCGGTGATGGCACGCCAGCAGGCCCTGGCGGGAGAGCCGCTCTGGGTGGTGGGCACCAAGCGCTACAGCACTCTTTTCTACGGGGGCGAAACCGCGGCGTTTGTGGACGGCCGCAAGCGGATCCAGAAGCGTTGGCGCGAAGATCCCGCGGCGTTGGGGATCACGGCCCGCACCCGCAGCGTGCGGCTTCTGGGCGATCGCCGCCACCTGGAGGAGTTGCAGTTCCCCGCCGCGAGGATCCAGCGCTTGGGGCAGCGAGGGGAACAGGAGCTCTGGCGCCTTTCCCTGGGAGGGCTGGGGCCGTGATTCGCTGGCTGCCCCGGCGCAGGGATGGGCTGGTGGTGGCTCTGTGCACCGCCGTGGTTCTTCTGTTGTCGCAGTGGATTGATCCGCGCCGCCCGCCCACGTTCGACGAGGCGGTGCTCCGGTGGCTGGGGGAGACATTGCAGGGCCCGGTAGGGGATGGGCTGCTGCAGGTGTACCGGCTGAGCGGCGTGCATGTCACTGGCTTCCTGGTGCTGGCGGCCTTGATCTACGTGCTGCTGCGACGCTGGTGGAGAGATCTGGGCCTGCTCGTGGCTTCCACGGCAGGCATCCTGGTGCTCATCGATCTGGCGCTCAAGCCCCTGTTCGATCGCGCCCGACCGCCCGAAAAGCTTCTGGAGGTGGATGGTCGCAGTTTCCCGAGCGGCCATGCGGCCGGAGCCGTGGCCTTCTACGGGGCGATGCTGTTGATCCTGGCCGCCCACTATCCCCGCCTGCGTCGGCCCCTGGCGATCGGGGCCTGCCTGTGGGTTGGCCTGGTCTGGTTGAGCACGCTCTATGCGCGTGCCCACTGGCCCACCGACCTGGTGGCCGGAGGGGCTGTGGGTTTGGCCTGGTTGACGCTGTGCCTGGGCTTCTGGCGCGAGCCTGCGGATCCCGGGGACAGGGCAGAGTGAGCGCCAGCGCGATCCTCCCTCTCCAGCCGTGAGCCACGCCCCCTCCTCCTCCGCGAGCGCCAGCGCCTCCACGAGCGGCACCCCCGGTGGATTGGCCTCCTTGCGCGGCCTGCGCACCGCCCCGGTGCTTGATCACGGCGCCCGACAGAGTCTGCGGCGCGAACTCACGGCGGCCCTGGCTCCGTTCGCCTGGTTCACGATCGGCGTGATGGCCCCCAGCGCCAGCGCGGCCGTGACGGCGTTGCGGGCCTGTGAAACCGCCCTGGGTTGGCCTTCCCTGCAGGAGCAGCCCCTGACGATCGAAGCGCCGGATGACCTCGACAGCAGCGGGGCCGATCCGGGCGGCGCCGTGTTCTTGAAAGGCAACCAGCACAGCGGCACCTACGGGGTGCGTGCCGAGAGCGGGCTGGGAGAGGGGATTTTGATCAGCGGCCATCATCGGGACGACCCTTCGCGGGGGGACACCTGGGGACCGCTGCCGCTGGATCTGTTCGCGCAGGCCGATGCCTAGGCTGGGCGGCTGTGATCCGGCAGCCCTCAGGCCCCCCGTCCTCGTCCATGAGCCGTTCCACCCTGCGCATCGCCTCCCGCCGCAGCCAGCTGGCCATGGTGCAGACACATTGGGTGCGCGATGAATTGAGCCGGGCTCATCCCCACCTCTCGATTCAGATCGAGGCGATGGCGACTCAGGGGGACAAGATCCTGGATGTGGCGCTGGCGAAGATTGGCGACAAGGGCCTGTTCACCAAGGAGCTGGAGGCCCAGATGCTCGTGGACCGGGCCGACATTGCCGTTCACAGTCTCAAGGATCTGCCCACCACCCTGCCGGAGGGGTTGATCCTGGGCTGCATCACGGAGCGAGAGGATCCGGCCGATGCCCTGGTGGTGCACCAGAAGCACCGGGAGCGCAGCCTTGCCACTCTGCCGGAAGGTGCGGTGGTGGGAACCAGCTCCCTGCGCCGCCTGGCCCAGTTGCGCCATCACTATCCCCATCTGCTCTTCCGGGATGTGCGTGGCAACGTGATCACCCGCCTGGAGAAGCTGGATGCGGGGGAATACGACTGCCTGATCCTGGCGGCCGCCGGGCTGGGACGGTTGGGCCTGGGGTCCCGCATCCACGAGCTGATCGATCCGACGATTTCTCTGCACGCCGTGGGGCAAGGGGCGCTGGGGATCGAATGCCGTGCCGACGACGAGCGAGTGCTCGGCTGGATCCGCCTGCTGGAGCATCGGCCCACAGCCCTGCGTTGCCGGGCGGAGCGGGCGTTCCTTCGCTCCCTCGAGGGGGGGTGTCAGGTGCCGATCGGCGTGAACAGCCGCCTGGAGGGCGAGGCGCTGCTGCTCACCGGCATGGTGGCCAGCCTCGACGGACAGCGTCTGATCCGCGACGAGGCCCGGGGGGATCAGGCGGATCCGGAGGCGATTGGCCTGGCCCTGGCGGAGAGCCTGCGGGCGCAGGGAGCCGGGGCGATCCTGGAGGAGATCTTTGCCAGCGTCCGCCCCCGGGTCTGAAGCCGCTCCCCTGCGGCTGGGGCTGCCCTTCCAGTGGTCGCTGCTCGCCTGGGCCTTTGTGGTGGGCGCGGTCACCGGACTGGCGGTGGTGGGTTTCCACGAGTTGCTGGCCTTCATCAACAACTTCCTCTACGGACCCTTCATCGAATGGCTGTTGGCGGTCGGTCGCTCGCCGCTGAACCCGCCACCCCTGCCGGATCTGCCGGCTGCCCCCAGCCTGCCCCTGCCGCCGACGGCGCCGCTGAAGGCCCTCCTGCAGCTGGGTCTCGGCGAGATCGGTCTGCTGCCGGCCCCGCCCCTGCCGCCGGAACCCACACCGATCGCCCTGCCGGCCGACCTCGACTGGCTGGAGCTCTGGCCGGTGGTGGTGGTGCCAACCCTCGGGGGCTTGTTTGTGGGGCTGCTGCGCTGGCTGGGGGGGGAGCTGGGCCCCGGGTTGCCGAGCCTGATGGCGATGGCGGAAGGGGTGTTGCCCGACGCGCCACGCCTGCCGCTGCTGCGCATCGTCGCCGCTTCGCTCAGCCTCGGAAGTGGCGCCTCCCTCGGTCCGGAGGGTCCCAGCGTGGAGAGCGGCGGCAACATCGGCCTGTGGCTGGCGGTACGGGCCGGACTGCCGGCAGAGGCGCAGAAATCGTTGGTGGCGGCCGGTGTTGCGGCCGGTTTGGCGGCTGGCTTCAAGGCGCCAATCGCCGGGGTCATCTTCGCCTTCGAAGGCAGCTTCAGCTCGATCGCTGTGCGCCCCAGCTTGCGGGCCGTTCTGGTGGCGGCGGTGGCTTCCACCCTGGTCACTGAAATCGGCCTGGGGGATGCGCCGATCCTGCGGCTGCCGGACTACGAGGTGCGCTTTCTGTTCGAGCTGCCGCTTTATCTGGTGCTGGGGATCCTCGCCAGCCTGATGTCCCTCCTGTTGGTGCGTCTGCTGGCGGTGGGAAGGGGCGATCGGCTGCAACGGCTGTTGCGGCGTCTACCCCCTGGATTGCCCACCGCGATCGGGGGGGCTGCGGTGGGGGTGATGGCCTTGGCCTTCCCCCAGGTGCTGGGAGTGGGCTACGACACGATCGAAGCCCTGCTGGGCAGCGAGGGCGGCATTCCCCTGTTCACCCTGCTGGCGTTGCTCGGCGTGAAGCTGGTGGCCACCACCGTGAGCAATGCCAGCGGATTCGTGGGGGGCGGCTTCGCGCCATCCCTGGTGCTCGGTGCGGTGCTGGGGAACGCCTACGGCCAATTGTTGGGGGAGGGCGGCCTCCACCTGCCCGTGGCGGAGCCGCCGGCCTACGCCATGGTCGGGATGGCGGCGGTCCTGGCGGGGAGCGCTCGGGCACCTCTGACCGCCCTGCTGCTGATGTTCGAGCTCACCCGCGACATTCGCATCGTGCTGCCGCTGATGGCGGCGGCGGGGTTGAGTGCCGTGCTGGTCGAGCGCTGGCAGGGTTTTGTGGATCCTGGCTTGCTGGGTCCAGATCCGCTGGAGGAAAAACGGAGGGCCGAATTGGCTGCCCTGCCTGTGGCCGAAGCATTCGAGCCCGAGGCCCCGCTGGTGTTACCGGCCGAAGCGCGAGCGGATGAAGCCCTTGGCCAGTTGATCGGGGCCCATGGCCATTGCCTGGTGGTCACCCAGAATGACAAGGTGAAAGCCCTGGTGACCCTGGCAGATCTGCAGGGCACCCTTTCCGCCGCCGGAGAGGGGGCCACCCGGGTGCGGCTGATCGACTGCCGCCGCAGTGACCTGGTTTGGTTGCCCCTCTCGGCCCGCCTGGATCGCCTGGAGGATCAGATCAAAGCCCGTGGACATCGCCAGGTGCCGGTGTTTGACATCCCGGATGAGAAGCTGGGCTACCTGCCGGAAGGAATCCCTTCGGAAGGATTACCCGTAGAGAAGATGAGGGGCCTGGCGAGCCGCGATGGCCTGGCGCGGGCCCTGGCGAGGCGCTATCAGGCCTGCGAATCGGATCGATTGCCCACCAGTGCTTCCGCCACGGGGTCAGCCTGAGAGAGCAGGGCAAGGATTCGCTGCAGATCGAGCTCGGAGAGCTCGCCGTCACTGCCCCACTTGAGCGAGGTGCCGTTGAGCTGGTCGGTGCGGGGGGCGGTTCCAGGACGGAAAGCGGTTCCGGGGGAGGAACCCGGGTAGTGGGTCATCGGAGGTGGAGGCGAGGAGCGGCGGTGGCGGGGGAAGCGGTTGGTTGGAGGGAGAAAACCGGCGCCCGAGAACGAGGTCGGTGTCGGTATCCAAACCGAACAGATTTTGAGAGTAGGCCAAAACACTCAGCTGCTGTGTAGCCGAAGCGCCAATCTGCAGAATCATTCCCGATCTTCAATCGCCGTCCGCGCGGGCTCAGCGCCGCACGATCACGGGGGTGCCCACCTGCACCTGGTCGAAGAGCTGGCGAACGTGCGGGGTGAGCATGCGCACACAGCCGTGGGTGACGGCGGCGCGGGAGCTGACCGTCCAGGCCCAGGCACTGGGGGTGCCGTGGATGCCGAACTGGTCCTTCTCTGTGGCGTGAAAACCGATCCATCGATCCCCGAGGGGGCCCTGGGCACCGAGGGTGGGGTTGACCTTGCCACTTTTGGTGCTCTGGTACTGGGGATTCAGCACCTTGTTGCGCACCGCGAAGGTGCCGGTCGGGGTGGGGGTGGCGGGATCGCCGATCGCCACCGGCCAGCTGCCCAGCACCTTGCCGTCTTCCACCAGGCTGATGGTGCGGCGGCCTAGCTCCAGCAGAATCTGCCGGTTGCTGGTAACTGCCGCAGTGCTGGGCAGGGCGGGCAGGGGGGGCATCTCCGCAGCCGCCAGGGGAAGGCCGGCGGACAGGGCCGCGAGGCCGGCCGCTGCGAAGAGACCCGGAATCAGCAGGACGCTCAGGGGGCGACGGGTCATGGCGTGGACGTGAGGGAAGCTTGCGAAAGGAGAGGCAGGCAAGGGAGCGGGGGCGCGGCCCCGCTCAGTTCACCAGTTTGGGGTCGATCAAAGAGATATAGCGTGCCTCGCACTCCTTGACGATGCGAACGGCCTCCGCGGCATCGAAGAAACCGTTGACGCGGCAGGTGCCGGGCTTTTTGAGATCCTTGTAGTGCTCCCAGTAGTATTCGGTTTCCTTCTGCCAGTGATCCCCGAGCTGTGTATAGGAGGTGATGTGATCCATACGCTTGTCATCAGCGAGAACGGCGATCACCTTGTCATCTACCTCACCGCCATCGTCAAATTTCATGATGCCGATGATGCGGGCCTCCACCAGTGAACCCGGCACGAGGGGCTCGCTCACGCCAACGATCTCGATGTCAAGCGGATCGCCATCCTCATCCCAGGTGCGGGGAATGCATCCGTAGGCAAAGGGATAGGCCAGGGAGCTGTAGCCCACACGGTCGAGCTTGAGCTGGCCGGTTTCGGTGATCAGTTCGTACTTGTTGATGGTGTTGGAGTTGAGCTCCACAATGGCGTGGAGACGCAGCGCCGCCTCCTCGGCGAAAGCCGGCAGCACATGCAGCAGGTTGAGCATCGTGCGGCTCGGGGCGTGATCGATGTTCGCCATGGGCAGGGGAAAAGTCGGCGCATCCTACGGAATTGCCTGGGCCAGCTTGCGGCCGAGATGATCGAGGAAGGGCCGGGCAGAGAGGGGCCTGCCACTCACCCGCTCCACCAGCTCTGCGCCGTTCACCGCCCGCCCGAGGGGCCAGATGTGGCGGGCGAGCCAGCTCTGCAGGCGCTGGGGTTCCCCGGCGGCGATCACCGCCTCGATCGGTCCGATCTCCTCCTCCATCGCTTCGCTGAGCTGGGCGCTGATCAGATGGCCGAGGGCATAGGAGGGGAAATAGCCAAACAGCCCCTCGGCCCAGTGGATGTCCTGCAGACAGCCCTCGGCATCGCTGGCAGGCACCACGCCGAGCAGCTCTGCCATGCGGTGCCGCCAATGCTGGGGCAGCTCCGCCACCGGCATGTCCTGCTCGAGCAACGCCAGTTCCAGCTCAAAGCGCAGCACGATGTGGAGGCAGTAGCTGAGTTCATCGGCCTCCACCCGCGTGAGCCCGGGTCGCATCGGATTGAGGCTCCGCCAAAGTCCATCGGCCCCGCCCCAGGGGTCATGACCCAGGCCCGCCTGGAAGCGGCCATGCCAGAGGGCCGCAAAGGCGCGGGAGCGGGCGACCCGGCACTCCCAGAACAGCGACTGGGATTCATGCACTCCCATGGAGGTGGCTTCCCCGAGGGGCCAGGGGAAGTAGTGGTCATCGCCGCGGGGCAGGCCCTGCTCGTAGAGGGAGTGGCCCCATTCGTGGGCGGTGGCGAGGAAGGCGGACAGGGGCTGGCCCGGCACCACCCGGGTGGTGATGCGGAAGTCGCGGGGGCCGACGGTGCAGGAGAAGGGATGGGCGGAGCGGGAGCGCTGGCAGCGCGCCTCGTCATACCCCCAGCTCGCCAGCAATTCGGCGCAAAGGCTTTCCTGCAAGGCTTCGGGGATTGGCGGAGCGGGGGTGGGGCTGCCAGAGGGCAGCTGGGCCAGAAGGGCGGGAATTTCCTCCGCCAGGGGGGAGAACAGTTCCTGCAGACGGGCGGTGCTGATGTCCGGCTCGAAGGTCTGGGCGAGGATCTCCCAGGGGGTGCGGCGCACGGGTTCGGCGTCTGCGAGCTGGGCGGCCTGGCTGCGGCGCAGCGCGATCATCTCCGCCAGGGCGGGAGCGAACATCGCGAAATCGTCGCGGCGCTTGGCCTCCTGCCAGACGGCATTGCCGCGGGACTGGGCGTTGGCGATGCGGCCCACCAGATCGGGGTCGAGGCTGCGCTGACGGGCCAGCTCCACCCGCAGCAGGGCGAGGTTCCGGTGGATGGCTTGCGGCACCGCCTCGGCCTGGTCCACCTCCTGATCGGCCGCTGCGAGAAGATCGGCGTAGGCGTCGCTGCTCTGGCGCTGGTGGATCTGCTGGGCGATCAGGGCCAGCTGCTCGCCGCGCCAGTCGGCACCGGCGGGCGGCATCACAGTGTTCTGGTCGTAGTAGAGGGCGCTGCTGATCGATCCGAGCAGGCGGGTCTGGTGGAGGTGGTGGCGAAGCCGTTCGAGGGCCGATTGCGAGGTCACCGTCGAGGGCGGGCGATGCGAACCCAGCATGGCGAAACGAGAAGCGTTGTGAGCCCGGGCAAGCAGCGGCAAGCTGGCCTGCAGCAGCCCCTCCGCCCAAAAGACAGGGCAGACCTGTGGTTCTGTCGAGCCATTCCGGCATGCTTGGTTGTCAGGCCTTGTTGGCATCCGATCGGCCAGACAAGTGCGTGGCTTCCGATGCGCACCCATTGCCTTGACTTTGCAGAACCCGCCATCAGAATGCCGCCGAGTAGCCCTAAGGGTTTTCCGTTTGTGCAGCAGAGGTGACCATGCCTCGTTTGGCCGGCGGTCGCGGTGCTGAACCAAGCACAGAACTCGTGGGTCGACTGTGAACTTGCACCTTGCAGTGGTCAGGGCGTTTCGCCACGCAGGCCAGATCCCTTGCCGGCAAGCCAATTCTGGCTGAATTTGCTTGTATTGTTGCCAGTGCTTTGGGCGCAGTCTTCGGTTAATTATTTGCGCAGCGAGCTGATAAGTCCCGCGCGAATGCTGCCAACTATCAAGTCTGAGTGTTTGGCGGATTGGAAGGTGGAACTCGGGTTGGATGATCCATCCGTGCGTCGCGGGACCCTCGTGGCCCATCGAGCTGTTGCGCGGAGCCGGCCCTTCCCCGCTGGAGCGGGCACAGGGGTGCGTCATGGGAAAATGTTCGAGAAATGGCCAAGTTCCTATCCGGAATTGCGGCCAGTGACCATGTCCTTTGGCTGGTTACCTTTACCGCCACCATGGGCCGTTTCGCGAGGGTCTTCAGGCCGCTCGCGTTGATCAGGTTCCTGCGGTTTGGCTGGCTGCGCAGTCCTGGGTCCCGGCGAAGAGAGGCGTGAGGAGCCTTTCCGGGCTGAGGAACAATCAGACCTTCAAGGTCTGCGGAACGCGTGAGGGCTGCAGGGGGCTGCCGGCCGGCAGGATCAATGATTCGCCGCTCATCAACGTGGGCTTGGGCAGACCCAGGATTTCCAGCAGGGTGGGAGCGATGTCCGCCAGTCCGCCGTGCTCCCGTAGCTGAACGGCCGTGCCATGGCCAGGGATCTTGCGCTTTTCACCCTCCACCAGGATCACCGGCACCGGATTGGTGGTGTGCGCCGTCCAGGGGCGACCGTCTGCCCCACGCATCAGTTCGGCATTGCCGTGATCGGCAGTGATCAGAAGGGTTCCCCCCATGCGATTGGTGGCCTCCAGCAGCCGACCGACGCAACGGTCGACGGTGGTGATTGCCTCGGTGGTGGCCTCCATCAGGCCCGTATGGCCCACCATATCGGGGTTGGCGTAGTTGATCACCACCAGCGAGTAGATGCCCTTGCGGATCGCGGCAATACAGCTGTCGGTGAGCTTGGCCGCGGACATCTCCGGCGCCTGGTCGTAGGTGGGCACGCGGGGCGAAGGAACCAGATGGCGGTCTTCGCCGGGGAAGGCCTGCTCAATGCCCCCGTTCATGAAATAGGTGACATGGGGGTATTTCTCTGTCTCGGCGGTACGGAACTGCCGCAGGCAATTTTCGGAAACCACCTGGCCCAGCAGCCCGTCGAGAGACTCCGGCGGGAAAGCGACACTGACCGGAAGGCCCTGCTCGTACTGGGTGAAGGTGACGAGGTGAAGGGGGCAGAGCCGCTGGCGGGGGAAATTGGAAAAATCCTCCAATACCAGGGAGCGGATCAGCTGGCGGGCCCGGTCCGGGCGGAAGTTGAAGCAGATCAGGCCGTCACCGGCCTGCAACAACTCCTCGGAGAAGCGCAGCGGCTCCAGAAACTCATCGGTGATGCCCGCCTCGTAGGAATGCTGCAGGGCTTCCGCAGGGGTGGTGGGGCAGAGGGGAGCCTCCTCTGTGAGCATTCGATAGGCCTTCTCGGTGCGCTCCCAGCGGTTGTCGCGGTCCATCGCCCAGTACCGCCCACAGATCGTGGTGATCGTGCCGATGCCAGCGGATTCGATCGCCCGCTCGATCTGCTCCAGGAATACCGGGGCGCTGTTCGGTGCCGTGTCGCGACCGTCGGTGATCACATGGAGGCAGACCTGCCCCAGCCCCCGCTCCGCGGCCCAGCGCAGCAGCCCGGCCAGGTGCTCCACATGGCTGTGAACCCCGCCGTCGGAGCACAGACCGATGAGGTGGAGCCGCCCCCCTTCCGCGAGGAGGCGGTCAGCCAGGGCGTTGAGGGCGGGATTGCGAGCCAGGCTCCCGTCACGCACCGCCTGGCCGATGCGCACCAATTCCTGGCGGATGATGCGACCGGAGCCAATCGTGAGGTGGCCCACCTCCGAATTGCCCATCTGGCCATCGGGTAGACCCACGGCGCCGCCGCTGGCCTCGATCAACGTATGGGGATAGGCGTGCCAGAGGGCATCCATCACCGGCGTGTCCGCGGCGCGGATCGCATTGGCCTCATCCACCGCCCGATACCCCCAGCCATCAAGAATGGCGAGCACAACAGGGGCGACCGGCGTCGATAACGAAGCATCGGCACGCAGGCCGTTCTGCAGGGGAGTGTTCGGTGGAGAGGGAACTGCGGTCACCCGTTCGACAGAATGCATTTCTGCATGGCCGTGGCCAACTTACAGCCCGGCTGATCTCTGGCTCCTGCGGCCCTCGTCGTCGTCAGGTTTCGGTCACAAGGTCGCTTCAGCCCGGCCCCTAGCATTTTCTCCTGTTTCTTTGCACCGCGATCCCCCATGGCCACGCCGGCAGCCTCCGGGGACGGGAGCCCCGACCCCGGCGTTGGACCGCCCGCAGGCCCAGCACGGGAGGACCGCCTGCCGCTTCTTTCCGAGCCGGAACTGCGCCGCACTCTCGATCGGCTCGCTTCCCAGGTGTTGGAGTCGGTGGGGGCGAGCGACGAGCTGCTGCTGTTGGGCATTCCCACCCGCGGGGTGGCTTTGGCGAAGGTGCTGGCTGGCCGCCTCGAGACCCTTTGCGGCCATCCCGTGCCCTCCGGCAGCCTGGATCCCACCTTCCATCGCGACGATCTCGAGCGGGTGGGCACGCGCTTGGTGGAGGCCACCCAGCTTCCCGGAAGCGTGGATGGCCGATCAGTGGTCCTGGTGGATGACGTGATCTTCACCGGCCGCACGGTGCGCGCTGCCCTTGAGGCTCTGCAGGCCTGGGGACGGCCCAAGCGGGTGCTGCTGATGGTGATGGTCGACCGGGGTCACCGGGAGCTGCCGATCCAACCGGATTTCTGCGGTCGGGTGGTGCCCACCACCCGCCAGGAGAGCATCCAGGTCTGCTTGCGCCACATCGATGGCGAGGAGGGGGTGTTCCTGCAGAGGGCCTGAGAGGTCTCAGACCGGTTCGAGCTCATCGGCGCGGAAGTGGGCGCGGAAGCGGCCGAAGGCGACCACCACCGGCAGGTTCGGGCTGATCGTGCGCCCCTTCCACTGGTCGAGCACCTCGTGCACCTGGCCCTCCTGGCCCTGCATGTCGAAGGCCTGTCCCCGATGCGCCGGATGGTTGTAGAGCACAACGCTCTGGCTCACCCTCACCTGATCGCCTGCCTGCATGACCCCACGGTCCGGATGCACGACCAATCCTGTCACGCACCGGAGAATGACGTTGGAGGCCAGCGGGGGCTTTCAGCGCTGACAGGCGCTCTCCGGCCCGGCCTCGACGACACGGCCGCCCAGCTGGCGACAGGACTCCTCAAAGGCCTGCCACTCGTCAATGCCGGCCGTGATGCGCCGCTGAACCTGGGCATCGAGCTCGGCCGCCGGAACCGTGTGGGGCAGCGCCCCGTGGCTGTCCTGTTCCTGATCCTCCCCCCGCAGCCGGGCCAGACCCTCGCTCACCCGGCGGCGCTTCTCGGCGCTGCGGGCCTGCCACCAGGGGTGATCGAGCCGGTTGAGGGCATCGAGGGCTTCCCACCAGCGGGCCTGGCGGATGAGGCGGTCGGCGCGCTCCAGCTGCTGTCGGTTTCGCTCCCAAACGGCTCGCATCTCATCGCCGATGCCGTGGCCGTCAGCCCGGCGGTCCTCGCCGAGGGGGCGCAGCGCCCGCAGAGCTCCCTCCAGATCGCCGGCCGCGAAACGGCCCAGGGCCTGATTGTGCAGCTGCTCACGCCATCCCTGCAGCTGGCGACGGTCGGCGGGTGAAGCTGCGGTGGAATCCACCAGTTGACCCTGCAGACGCAAGGCTTCTCCCCAGCGGCGGGCCTGCCATAACTGCTTGGCCCGCTCGCGGCGGCAGCGGCCCTGCTCTGGAGCGGAGCGCCCGGGCAGCCAGCTGAGGGCTGCCAGCTGGTCCCCGTAGCGCAGACAGTCCTCCAGGCGGCCCTGCTTCGCCGCCTGGCGCAGCTGGGTGGGCAGTTGTCGTTCCCACCAATAGACGGCCACAAGGCCTGCCAGGACGGGGCCCAGGGTGAGAACCAGCCAGAAGCGGGGGAGTCTGTGTCGTCGCAGCGCCAAGGAGGGGCGCTCCGGGAACTCATCCCCCGTTGTATGCACCCGCCGGGCCCCCAGCATGGCGGGCGGGACGCTCAGCGCACCGGACCCAGGTGAAACGGTCCGAACAGGCCCGCCGAGCCCTCCATCTCCAGATCCTCCCCCTCCACCACCAGCATGCCGTCGGCGTCGATGCTGAAGCGCAGGCGCAGCCGGTCATCCCCCTGCCGACCGGCCGTTGCCAGGGCCAGCAGGCACGGCGCGGCGCTCCATGGCTCCACCCGGGCCTCCCCCGCCGGGCGGCTGCGCAGTACCGGCAGACCCTTTTCGAACACCACCTCAGCCCGGCTCTCCGGCTGGGGCTCGCCGAGCACCAGCTCCAGCTGCCGCTGGCCCTCGACGCCGCAGGCGAGCATCAGCTCAAGCGGCTGCTCGGTCGGCCAGCTCTGGCCGGCCACGAACAGCGGATGCCAGCGGTGGCCGCGGCTGCGCCGGTCCCAGGTGCGCAGGGACACCCCCCGCGTCAGCACGTCCCGCAGCCGTACGCCGGGGGTGAGGGCCAGGGCCCCGAGGGCGACGGCCTCCACCGGCCGCTCTCCGCGCAGGGGAACGTCGGGGAAACGCTCCGCCAGCCAGCGGCGGATCATCGGCAGCCGGCTGCCGCCGCCTACCGGCAGCACGGCATCGAAGGAGGCGGGATCGAGGCCCTCGCGGCGGGCGCCCGCCAGCACCGCCTCCAGCAATTCATCCAGCCGCTCCACCAGACCCCGCTCGCGCAACAGCTGCTCCAGCTCCTGGCGCCGCAGCCGCAGCTCCCGCACGGGCTGGCCGGGCAGGCTGAGGATTTCCAGGGCCTCCTCGGTGTCGCTCAGCCGGCATTTGAGTCGCTCGGCGGCCTGCAGCAGCGCGCCCTCGGGGGGCTCCATGGGGCAGAGCTCGGTCGCGATCCAACGGTCGAAATCCCGGCCCCCGAGAGCCAGGCCCGCTTTGCCGATCACCCGGGCACAGCGCAACGCCTGGCCGCTGCGTTCCAGATCTCTTCCGGCAAAGCGCAGCAGCTGGGCGATCGGAGCCGCCCGTCCCTCCCCCCCCTCGAGGGTGACCAGCGAAAGATCGATCGTGCCGCCGCCAAGGTCCACCACCAGCACGCGGCTGCCCGGGGCCAGGCCGGCCCCGATGGCGGCGGCCGTGGGTTCGTCGACCAGGGCCAGCTCCGCCACCGGCAGGTGGCGGCACACCTCCTGCAGCCAGCGGCGATAGCCCCGGTACGACTCGATCGGGGCGGTGAGCACCAGGCGCTGGGGCACGATCCCCTCCGGCAGGGCCTGCCAGAGCCTGCGCAGCAGCAGGCCGCCGGCCTGCTCGGGCGTGAGCAGGCTTTCTGCGCCGGCCGGCGTGGCGTCGCCCCCATCCCGCCCCTCCGCCCCGATCCGCCGTTTGAAGTCCCGAAAGAGGCGGGGCCCGGCCTGCGCCACCAAACCGGCCTCCAGCACCTGGCGGCCGATCAGGGGATGGCTCTCCCCCGCCCCCGGGAGCCAGAGCAGGCTGGGCACAACGGGGGGGCTGCCGCAGCTGTAGGGGGCCAGCTCCAGCAGCCGCGGCGGGGAGCCGCCCTCCTGCCACGCCACGACCGTGGTGCTGCTGCCGAGGTCGATTGAGAGGGTGCCCGACATGGCGGCGTGGATCCATCGCCCCTTCTAACCGGCCGCTCGGGTGCTCTGCCCTAGGGTGGAGAACTTCGGCGTGATCCTCCGAGCCGCATGCCCAGCAGTGCCGACCTCAACCCCAAGGACCTCGCCCAGCGTGCCGAGAGCCTGATCCGCCACTCCAGCAACCGCTACCTCACCACGGTGCGCATCGCTTTCCGGGCCAAGCAGCGCCGCTTCGACGACTTTGATGGCCTGCTGGAGGACGCGATGATCAAGCCCGTTCAACGGGCGATCGTTGAGCTCAGCGACGAGCAGGATCAGCCGGATCTGTTGCCCGGCTGACAGCGTCGCCATTTGCGGCACGAACGGTGCAGGTGCAGGAAGGGCAGGGCTGGCGGCTGGCGGTGGACCCGTCCCGCCGGCCCTTTCCCGTTCTGATCGGCGGCAGCGGCTGGGGCGCTGAGCTCACCGCCTCGGAGGCATGGGCCTTGCGGCTGGGGGTGGGGCGGCTGGTGCGGGAGCACAGGGGGTTGGTGGCGACGCTGCTGGAGGAGGAGGCGATCGAGCTGGATCTGGAGGTAGCCCTGGGGCCGGGCAGCCTGTGGTTGGCGCTGGAGGGGGATCGCGGCGGCTGGAGCCTGCGGATCGTGCTCACTCCCGCCGGAGATCAGCGCGGTTTGGAGGGGAGTTGGCTGCCGGGCGCGAGCGAGGCCTTTGCGGCGGCCCTGGAGCTTGCATCTCCGTTTCCCGACAGGCCGCTGTCGCTGCTGAGACCCGCCGGAACCGGGGCAGGAGATCAGCAATGCTGATTGTTTGGCCTTCCCCAGCTCTTTCCCCCCGGGATCATGGGTTTTCCCCTGCCTTTCCCCAGGCAGGGGGGCCAGATCCCAGCAAAGCCTTGATTCTGGGGAATCGGGAGCTTTCGATCGCCTGCCCCCTTGACGCGGGGGCGGCTCAGGCTTCGGGCGTCGCCGCCGGTCGGGGAGCCAGGCACGCCCTCCGCTGCCGGGATGGATTCTTGGCTTGAGACGGGTGGGGGGGCGTCGGGAACCGCCGATTTGACGCTTCGGCCCGCCTGTGGGGAAGTGGTGGCCAGTGCGATGGCGAAGCTGCGGATGGCGTTGGCCCCCAGAAGGAAGGAAAGTGGCGAGCAGGAGAGGATGGTCAGCCTGCTGGCGGAGGTGCCCGAGCCGCTGCTGCAGGCCATGCGCCGCTTCATCGAGCAG
This sequence comes from Cyanobium sp., assembly GCA_044351065.1. GTDB lineage: Bacteria > Cyanobacteriota > Cyanobacteriia > PCC-6307 > Cyanobiaceae > Cyanobium. Next base: position 34,187 of record JBILGK010000001.1, on the reverse strand, counting down.
CATCCGAACTGGGATCAGTACCGGTTGTTCCAAGCGGCTCTGGCGGGGTTTCTGGTTCAGCACGCGCCGGGAGACCGCACGATCACCCGTTGCTACCTCGCCAACCTGTTTCCTGGCAGTGCCCGGTTCCAAGGCCCGCCCGGGGCCGGAGCCAATCCGGTCCGCCTGCGGGTGCTGCCCGTTGCCGTTCCTCCGGCAGGGCCGCCGCGCCTTGCCGATCCCAGCGACCGCGCCGCCTGAAGTCACGGCTCCCCCCTGGCCTGAGGGGGATCCCGGGTCAGCGCAGCGCGGTTTCCCCCAACAGGCTGTAGAGGCGCGCAGCCGCTTCTGGCTCCACCGGCAGGATGGAAAGGCGGTTGCCCTTCCGCACCACCGCGAGCTGCTCGGGGCTGAAGTTCTGGCGCAGGTCGTCGAGGCTCAGCAAGCGGGGGAAGGTGCGGCGATGGCGCAGCCGCACACAGTCCCAGCGGGGGGCTTCCCGTTTTGCGGCGGGATCGAAATAGTTTGAGGTCGGATCGAACTGGCTGGGGTCGGTGAGACCGACCTCGATCACCTCCATCAGCCCGACGATGCCGGGGGGGGTGGTGTTGGAGTGGTAGAAGAAGGCCAAATCGCCCACCTGCATGCTGCGCATGTAGTTGCGGGCTTGGTAGTTGCGGATGCCGTCCCAGAGGGTGCTGCCCTCCCGCTCCAGGGTGTCGATTCCGTAAACATCTGGCTCGCTCTTCATCAGCCAGTGCCGGGGTGCGGCGTCGCTCATGCTCCCTCCGGCAGGGCCGCCACGAGTTGGCGGAAGTGCTCACCGCGGGCCTCGAAGTCGCGGTACTGGTCGAAGCTGGCGCAGGCCGGGGAGAGCAGCACGGCCCGGGCGCGGCCGTTGGCGCTGAGCCGATCCGCCTGCTCCACCGCCTCCGCCAAGCCCTCACACGCCTCGACCGTGCCTGCGTAGCCGTCCTCGGCCAGCAGGTGCGCGAAGGCTTGCCGGGCGGCGCCGAAGAGAACCACGGCGCTCGCCTGCCGCCGCAACTGCTTCAGCCAGCCGCGGGCTTCCCCCTGCTTGGCCTCGCCCCCGGCCAGGACCACCAGCGGACCGTCCAGGGCGCGAAGGGCCACCTCGGCGGCGTCGTAGTTGGTGGCCTTGCTGTCGTTGAACCAGGCGACGCCGCGGCGCTCGCGAATTCTCTCCAGCCGATGCGGCACCCCCGGGAAGCAGCGGAACGCCGCCTCCATCACCGCGGCCTCCAGGCCGGCGTGCACCCCCACGGCCGTAGCCATCAGAAGGTTCTGGCGGTTGTGGGCCCCGGGCATCGCCAGGCAATCCGCCGGGAAAAGGGGCCCGCCGCTGCCGCGCACCCAGCCCTCCTCCACCCAGAGAAAGGGCTGGAGGCCCGCCGGGAGATCCTGCCGCGGCCCGGCCGTCACCCAGTCGGCCCGGTCCCAGCTGGGGGCACGCTCCCGCAGATCGGGGTCGTCCGCGTTGAGCACCCGGATGCGGGAGTTCTCCAGCAGCCTGCGCTTGATCGCCCGGTAGTTGTCGAGCGTGCCGTGCCGTTCCAGGTGATCGGGGGTCAGGGTGGTCCAGAGGCCGATCGAGGGCGCCAGTTCGGGGGTCTGCTCGATCTGATAGCTGCTTGCCTCCACCACCAGCCAGTCCGGGCGGGGCTGGCCAGGGCGGGAGCGCTCCAGGGCCAGCTCCGCCGCCGAGTGGCCGACGTTGCCGCAAAGCGGCGCATCCAGGCCCGCCTGCCCGAGCAGGTGGTGCACCAGGTGGGTGACGGTGGTCTTGCCGTTGGTGCCGGTGATGCCGATCCAGGGCACGTCGCGGGTGGCTTCCCAGGCCGCCCCCAGTTCCCCCCGCACGGCCACCCCGCGGCGGCGCAGCTCCTCAAGCACCGGATGATCCCAGCGGATGCCCGGGCTGACCAGCACCGCCGCGGGCGGATCCGGCAGAGCGTCGAAGCTCTCGCGGAGCAGGGGGGTGGCCAGGCGAACGGCGATGCCCTCGGCCTCCAGCTCGGCGGCCCGCAGCCGCAACTCCGGCGTGTCGCGGTTCTCGAACAACACAACGAATCGCCCCTGATCGCGGAGCAGGCGTGCGGCACCCACGCCGGATCGACCCAAGCCCACGATCACCGTTGCGGCAGCCCGCTGGAGGGTGGGATCGCTCACGGATCGCTCTCTGGAACTGGGGTCTGGGGAATGGGCGATACTGGAATCGAACCAGTGACTCCTACCGTGTCAAGGTAGTGCTCTACCTCTGAGCTAATCGCCCGGTTGCGCGCCTGGAGGGTCAGGCTCGGGTCTGGCGGGCGCACTGCCCGCTGCGGTTGGAACCTAGCAGTTGGCACCCCGGCCCATCCAGCGTTCCCCGTTCCCCTCCCCAGGGGGTCTGCCCCCTTCATCGGAGGGTCAGCGGCGTTCCAAGGCGATCCGCAGCCTCTCCCGCTTCGTCGGCTCGATCGCCAGGATCTCCAGCTCTCCCCGGTCCCGCAGCTGCACCCGCTCCCCCACCCGCAGCTCGCGGCTGGGACTGCTCACGGGCTGCCAGTCGATCCGCACCGCCCCCTGGCGGATCAGGCCGGCCATGCGGCTGCGGGACAGGCCGAAGCCCGCGGAGGCCACGGCATCCAGCCGGCAGGAGGCCTCCACCGTGCTCAGCCGTCGGGGCGTACGGGGGGCGGGGGCCTGCAGCTCCTCGATCGGCCGGGCTTCGAAACGCACCGGCACGCTGCGCACCTGGCTTTCACGGCCATCCAGTGCCGCCGCCAGGGGCGCGGTGACGATCCCTCGGGCGCCCCGGTCGCCCCGCAACCAGAGGTCCCCCAGATCCCCCTCCTCCGCCCCCGTCGCGAGCAGCACGGCGCGGAACTCCTCCCCATCCGCCGGATCGAACAGGAAATTACCGGCGATCTCCAGGCCCGCCAGGTTCGCGGCCAGGTCTGGGGTTGCCGCCGCGGTTTCGCTGCGCTGCAACAGCAGCCGCCGTCGCTCCGCGCCGGGATGGCCCCCATCGCTCTGCAACCGCAGCTCGCTCAGCGCAGCGAGCCTCGTCTCCGCCTCCTCCCGCAGATCGGGGGCCAGGAAGGGGGACCAGGTGGGCTCCCAGGTGCGCAGCACCCGCTCGACCAGCCTGAGCAGCGGCTCCAGCTCGGTGGGATGGCGACACCCCTGCAGCAATTCCTGTCGCGGCAGCATTCGGCTTCCTCCCTGGCGGCTCAGCCCTCGCCCAGTCGCACCACGGCTTTCGGTCGAGCCTGCTGCAACACCGACCAGGGCACCTCCTCCCCGGGGGCAGGATCGATCAGCAGCAGCCAGCAGCCCTCGTCCAGACGGTTGCGCAGCGCACGGATGCGATCGTCCTGCTCGGAGCCGACGCTGGCGGCGGCGGCGAAGCTTCCCAGGAAGCCGGAACCCATCCCCAGCAGTCCGCCGATCAGCGGCTCGCCCCAGGGGCCTGCGAAATCAAAGGTGTGCAGGTCGGTGATCTGGGTGAAGGTCAGGCCGGCCAGAAAGCCAAAGGGGATGAGCCAGCGGACCATGGATCGCTGCAGGCTTCGGCGGGCGGCCAGCGCGTCGAGCCGTTCCACATCCCGCAACGGGGTCTCGCCGGCGCCGATCGTCACCAGCGCCAGCGGTGGTGGCTGCCGCGCGGACAGGGTCTCGCGCAGCTGCTGCAATCGGCTGCGGTCATCGAGCACCACCACCACGCTTTGGGTCACGCGTTCGCTCCGAGGGTCGGCACAGGGTCGCTCTCTACACTGCACCTCCGGCAAGCCCTCCGGGGCACCCCGCCCTCTCCATCCCCGCTGGAGCGCCCCATTTCGCCGGACATGACGAAAGTTCTGGTTTCCGATCCCATCGATCAGACGGGCATCGACATCCTCTCCCAGGTCGCCCAGGTCGACGTGCGCACCGGCCTGGCGCCGGAGGAGCTGCGCGCGATCATCGGCGACTACGACGCCCTGATGATTCGCTCCGGCACCCAGGTGACGGCGGCGATCATCGAAGCGGCCGATCGCCTGCGCATCATCGGCCGTGCCGGCGTCGGCGTCGACAACGTCGATGTTCCCGCCGCCACGCGCCGCGGCGTTCTGGTGGTGAATTCACCAGAGGGGAACACGATCGCCGCCGCGGAGCACGCCCTGGCGTTGATGCTCTCCCTTTCCCGCCACGTGCCCCATGCCCATGCCAGCACGATGGCGGGGGGCTGGGACCGCAAGACCTACGTCGGCAACGAGCTCTACAAAAAGACGCTCGGTGTGGTGGGCCTTGGCAAGATTGGCTCCCATGTGGCGCGTGTCGCCCGGGCGATGGGCATGGAGGTGCTCGCCTACGACCCGTTCATCTCGCCCGAGCGAGCCCAGCAGATGCAGGTGCGGCTGCTCAGCCTGCCCCAGCTTTTTGCTGAGGCCGACTACATCACCCTTCACCTGCCCCGCACGCCCGACACCGAGAATCTGGTGAATGCGGAGTTGTTGCGCACGATGAAGCCCACGGCGCGGCTGGTGAACTGCGCCCGCGGCGGCATCGTCGATGAAGCCGCCCTGGCCGAGGCGGTGGAGGCCGGGGTGATCGCCGGCGCCGCCCTCGATGTGTTTGCCAAGGAACCCCTGGCCTCCGACTCGCCGCTGCGCGCCGTGAAGGAGCGGCTGGTGCTCACCCCCCATCTGGGGGCCTCCACTGAGGAGGCCCAGGAAAACGTGGCGATCGATGTCGCCGAGCAGATCCGCGATGTTCTGCTCGGCCTGCCGGCCCGCAGCGCCGTGAACATCCCGGGCCTGAACGCCGAGCTGATGGAGCAGCTCAAGCCCCACCTGCAGTTGGCGGAGACCCTCGGGCAGCTGGTCTGCCAGATGGCCGGGGGGCAGATCAGCGAACTGGAGGTGCGCCTGCAGGGCGAGTTCGCCGCCCATCCGGCCCAGCCGCTGGTGGTGGCGGCCCTCAAGGGGGTGCTCTCCACCGCCCTGGGGGACAGCATCAACTACGTGAATGCCGCCCTGGAGGCGCGTGAGCGGGGCATTCACGTACTCGAAGTCAAGGACGATGCCAGTCGCGATTTCGCCAGCGGATCGCTGCAACTCGTCTGTCGCGGTGCGAAGGGCGGCCACAGCGTCACCGGGGCAGTGTTTGCCGACGGTGAGCTGCGCATCATCATGATCGATGAGTTTCCGGTGAATGTGGCGCCCAGCCGTCACATGCTGTTCACCCGCCATCGGGACATGCCGGGGATCATCGGCCAGTTGGGCTCCCTGCTGGGCCAGCACAACGTGAACATCGCCTCCATGCAGGTGGGCCGCCGCATCGTGCGCGGCGACGCGGTGATGGTGCTCAGCCTGGACGATCCCATCCCCCCCTCCCTGCTGGCCTCGATCCACTCCATCAGCGGCATCCAGGAAGCCCACCCGGTGACCCTCTGAACCCCCGATCCCCCGCCGCCTGCCGTGAGGATGGATCCCTGTGCCGCCCCCGGATCTGAATCCCCTCCGGGGGAAGCCGAAGCGTGGTGGCGCCTGGAGCTGACCATTCCGCCCGAGCTGGAGGAATCGCTGCTCTGGAAGTTGGGGAGCCTCGGCATCCAGCGGCTGGCGGTTCGCCACCGGCCGGAGGCCCCGGCGGAGCGGCAGCTGGTGGGCTGGCTGCCAGCTCCCGACTGGAGCCCCGAGCGGCGCGAGACCCTGGCCGCCGAGCTGGAGGGCCTGGGGGAACCCTTCGGCCTGGCGGTGCCTCCGCTGCGCTGGCATCTCCAGGCGGAGGAGGACTGGAGCCTCAGCTGGAAACGCCACTGGCGGCCCGATCCCGTGGGGCAGCGCCTGCTGATCCTGCCCGCCTGGCTCGAACCGCCGCCGGAGCACGCCGGACGGCGGGTGCTGCGGCTTGATCCCGGCAGCGTCTTCGGCAGTGGCGCCCATCCCACCACCCGCCTCTGCCTGGAGGCGCTGGAGCGGTTTGCTGACTCCCGGGAGGGGGGGCTCTCCGGCCTGCGGGTCGCCGACCTGGGGTGCGGCAGCGGCGTGCTCGCCTTGGCGGCCCTGGGGCTCGGTGCGGACCGGGTGGCGGCGGTGGACACCGACCCCTTGGCTGTGCGCGCCACCCGGGCCAACGCAGCCTTGAACGGGCCCCGGGCGGAGGCGAGGCTGAAGGTGGCTGAGGGATCGGCGGCGGCCCTGGCGGCCCTGCAGGATCCCGCCGACCTGCTGCTGTGCAACATCCTGGCGCCGGTGATCGAGGCCCTCGCCCCGGAGTTCACGGCGGTTCTGGGCCCCGCTGGCCGGGGTCTGCTGAGTGGTCTGCTGGTGGCGCAGGCTCCGCGGCTGGAGCGGGTGCTGGCGGAGCATGGCTGGCGCGGCACGCTCTGCGCCCGTCAGGAGAACTGGGGCCTGATGAGCCTGCAGCGCGAGGCAACTGTTGCATAAGGCACGCTGATCTGTGCCCCCGATCTGATTGGCCTTCCCGGCCAGAGCGCCGCAGATCGGCGGGAAGGCCCCCCGTCGGATGTAGGACGGTGCAGTCCTGCAGGCTCTCCTTTTCGAGCGCCTGTGAGCTCCGATCCCTTTCATGGCTTCCTACAAGGTCACCCTGATCAACGAGTCCGAGAGCCTCAACAAAACCATCGAGGTTCCAGACGATCAGTACATTCTCGACGCCGCTGAAGAGCAGGGCATCGACCTGCCCTATTCCTGCCGCGCTGGCGCCTGCTCCACCTGCGCTGGCAAGCTCACCGCCGGCACCGTTGATCAGTCGGATCAGAGCTTCCTCGACGATGATCAAATCGAAGCTGGTTTTGTGCTGACCTGCGTGGCTTACCCCACCTCCGACTGCACCATCACGACCCACGCCGAAGAGGAGCTCTACTGAGCCCCCCTCCACCGGCGGCGCTGCCTCCGATGGAAGTCTGTTCCAATCCTTCCTGCCACCCTGCGGGGTGGCTTTTTGATGAGCAATCAGGTTCACAGCGTGCTGACTGCTGGCAGTGAGCACGCCAGTCCGGGCGGCCAGTACAGCTATCGCATCCTCGGCCCCTGCTGCCGGCTGTTCGATCGGGAGGAGCTGCCCTGGCCCTGCTGCCGGCTCGCCTGGCGCAGCAAGGAACCGAGTTGGCGCCGGGTGGGGCGCCGCTTCGTTCCCGACCTCGCCGCCCGTCGCTGCCCCTCCTATGCGGTGGAGCTGCTCCAGCCGGGAGCCCGGCCCACCCGGACGGTGATCACCCTCTTCCCCCTGCGCCTGGGCCCTGCCCTGCAGGAGTGGTGGTACAGCAAGCTTCACTCCTCCCTGGATCCGAGCAACGCGAGCCCCCCGGCAGCCTCGCCAGCCGAGGAGAGCGGCGCGGGGATGGAAGGGGAGAAAGAGGTGGTGAGGCGGGATCAGAAGTAGATCTTGCCGCCGCCCCACTGCAGACCTTGCACCTTCGGTGCCACCAGGATGTAGCCGGCGATGAGGCGCAGATCGTTTTCGTCGAGGTCGCGCATCTTCACGAACACATCCGCGCTGCGCAGGCTTGGATGAACGTCGGCGATGCTGTACTCACCGTCATAGGAGGTGGGATCTTTCAGGTAGTCGACCAGGGACTCGACGGAATCGCGGGGCGGTGTGGCCAGAGCCAGGGTTTCGGGATCGAGGCCGACGTTTTGATTGGTTTTGGTGATGCCACCGGCGTGGCAGGTGCCACAGCTGTCGTTGAAGATTTTCCGGCCTGTCTTGATCTCCTTCTCGCTGAATGTCACCGCGGTGCCGTCGGGGGTGGCTGGCACGGTGAGCTGCTCGGGCGTCCATTGGGCGGCGGCCGCGGGACCGGCAAAGCAGACCAGCAGCGCCAGGGGCAGGACCAGCAGGGTCCGGGCGATGGCGCGGAGGGTCGAGCGGAGGGAGGGGGCCATGGGAGAAGCCGGGGAAGGGGCGGTGAGACCGCGACTGAGACCTTGTATCACGGCCGAAGGGCCCCGGTCAGCCGAAGGAAGGGAACTGTTGCAGGCTTGCCGCGGGCCTCAGTCGGGGGGGTGCACCTCGACGCTGAGGAAGTCGCGGGCGATCTCGGTCCGCGGGAAGATCGAGCGGGCTTCCGCCAGCAGATCGTCCGGACCCATGGCGGCGCCGGGGACATAGCGCGGACTGAGATGGGTGAGCATCAGCCGGCCCACCCCCGCCTCCAGGGCCGTCTGGGCGGCCATGGTGCTGGTGGAGTGCTGCCGCTGGATCGCCAGCTCCGCCTCGGCGTGGCAGAACGTGGCCTCGTGGATCAGCAGATCGGCGCCACGGGCCAGCGCCACCGCCGCCTCGCTGAACACGGTGTCGGTGCAGTAGACAACGCTGCACCCCGGCCGCGGTGGCCCGCAGAGGCTGGCTCCCTTGATGATGCGCCCGTCCGCGAGCGTGACGGTGCGGCCCGCTTGGAGATCGCCGTAGACCGGCCCGGGCGGGATGCCCAGGGCGCGGGCCCGCTCCACATCAAAGCGGCCGGGTCGCGGTTTGCGGTCCACCCGGTAGGCGTAGGCCGGCACCCGGTGGGTGAGGCCTGTGCAGCGCACCTGAATCTCGTCGTCTTCAAACAGCACGTTGCCGCTGAGGGCCGCTTCACGAACCCGGTGGGTGCGCAGGGGGTAGCCGATGCGGGTGGAGCTGGAGCGCAGAACCCCGTCCAGGTAGTGCGGCAGGGGGTCCGGGCCGTAGAGATCAAGCCCGGCGGGGCAGCTGCCGGCCAGGCCCAGACTCGCCAGCAGTCCCGGCAGCCCGAAGACATGGTCGCCGTGCATGTGGGTCACGAAGATGCGCCGAAGCTGGGAGACCCGCAGCTCGCTGCGCAGGAATTGGTGCTGGGTGCCCTCGCCGCAATCGAAGAGCCACAGCTCCGCCCGCTGCGGCAGGCGCAGGGCGACCGCCGACACGTTGCGGGCCCGGGTGGGAACCCCGGAACTCGTGCCCAGGAAAGTGACCTGCACGCCGCTCCGGCCGCTCCACGATCGGTCGGCATGCTGCCACGCGGCCGGAACTGGCAGCTTTGCGGTGCGGCGGTCACAATGGGCGGCCTTCAGGCCTCCGCCATCCCTTGCCGTGCCCTTGCGATCCCTGCGGGGGTGGCTGCCGCGACGCTCATCGCTGCTGCCGATCCTGGCCATGCCCCTGGCGGCTCTGCCGCTGGCCGCCCTGCCCCAGCTCTCCCCTGGCGGGCCGCCGGGGGCCCGGGCGGTGACTCGGCCCGCCCCCTCCGGTGGCCCCGAGCTGCGGGTGCTGCTTCGCCAGGAGACGGCCTTGAGCCTGGGCGCGCGCGACGGCACGGTGCGCCTGGCGGAGGGGGGCGGGCGCACCGTGCTGGAACTGCGTCCCGGCGAGCAACTGACGCTGCGCCCTGGATCGGACGGTTCTGGCTTCGAGGCCACCCTCCAAACCCCCGGGGATCCAGCGCCCCGCCCTCTGCTCCTGCCGCTGGCGGAGCTGTGGCTGACGCCCCGCCGCGAAGGGGGGGACCAGGCGCTGGTGGTGGTGGGGGAGCGGGCCTACCGGGGACGGCTGCAGCTCACCAGTCGGGACCAAGGCTTGCGGGTGATCAACCACGTCTCGCTGGAGGCCTACCTGGCGGGCGTGGTGGGCAGCGAAATGCCCCCCAGCTGGCCCCTTGAGGCCCTGCAGGCCCAGGCGGTCGCAGCCCGCACCTACGCCCTGGCCCAGCGACGACCCACCGCCGCCTTTGATCTCCAAGCCACCGTGGCCAGCCAGGTGTACGGGGGCGTGGCGTCCGAGACCGACTCCACCCGCGAGGCGGTGGCCCGCACCCGCGGCCAGGTGTTGCTGCACCGCGGCGAGCTGATCAACGCCGTTTTCCACAGCAGCAGCGGCGGCTACACCGAGAACAGCGGCGAGATCTGGACCCGCCAGCTCCCCTATCTGGTGAGCGTGCCCGACTTCGACGATTCGAGCCCGGTGTCTCGCTGGGAGAGAAGCTTCGATCCCCTCCAGCTCCGTCGCGCCTTCCGCGAGACCGATGGGGTGCAGGCGATCCAGGTGCTGGACACCTCCAGCACCGGCCGGGTCCGCCGGGCACGGATTCTCGGACCGGCCGGCAGCCTGGAACTCACAGGGGCCGAACTGCGTCAGCGACTGGGCCTGCGCAGCACCCTGGCCAGCTTCCGCCTCCAGCCGATCGCCGCCGGCCCCGCCTCGTCTTCCTCCCCCCCGGCGGAGGGCATCGCTGGCAGCCTGGGCCGCCTGCTGGAGGGCTCCCGTCAAATTCCCCCGCCCCCCCCCGCTGTGGCGTGGGCGGATCCGGCCAGCGGCGCTCCGATGGGGGCCGCCGAGCCGACCGCGGTGGTGACCGGGGAGGTCTCGCAGGCCAAGCTCCCCGTTGCGCTGCCCTCGCTGCTCGTCAGCGGCCGCGGTTTCGGCCATGGGGTGGGCATGAGCCAGTGGGGGGCCCATGCCATGGCTCTGCGGGGAAGCGACTACCGTCAGATCCTGAATCACTATTACCAAGGCGCCGAACTGCGCAGCCTCCCCTCCCCTTGAGTTCAGCCTCCGGATCCCCCTCTCCCGCCAGCCCCGCAGATCTCCCGGCGCCAAAAGCGATGCCCGGTCGCCTTGAGGTGATCGAGCTGCCGGACACCGCGGCGGTGGCAGAGCGGGTGGCGGCTCGACTCCTGAGCGCGCGGCGCCGTCATCCCGGGCGGCCCCTGGGCCTGGCCACCGGCCGGACCATGCTGCCGGTCTACGCCGAGATGGCTCGCCTTCTGGCCCTGTTGCCGGCCGAGGAGCAGGAGCGGCTGCGGCGGGACTGGGTCAGCTTCAGCCTGGATGAATACGTCGGACTCGCCCCGTCGGACCCCCGCTCGTTCCACGGCGTGATCCAGGCCCACCTGATCGGGCCCCTGGGCCTGGATCCGGCTGGGGTGCGCCTGCCCGCGGGCCTCACCGCCGATCCTGTCGCCGAGGCGCAGCGCTACGCCGCCGACCTGGCCGCGGCGGGGGGCATCGGCCTGCAGGTGCTCGGGCTTGGGCTCAACGGTCACGTGGGGTTCAATGAGCCCCCCTGCGGTCCGGAAGCGGCCTGCCGCTGTGTGGAACTCAGCGATGTCACCCGTTTTCAGAACGCCGAGGCCTTCGGGGGAGATCCCCGGGCGGTCCCCACCCGGGCGATCACCTTGGGCCTGGCGGAGATCCTGGCTGCCGATCGCATCCTGTTGGTGGTCACCGGCGCCGCCAAGGCGCCGGTGCTGCGCCGGGTGCTGGAGAGCCCGCCGACCCCCGACATCCCCGCCAGCTGGCTGCAACGCCATCCCGCGGTGAGCGTGATCGCCGACGGTCCCGCCCTGGGGCGGGGGGACTAGGGAGCCAGCGGCTCGAACAGAGACTCCTCGGCCTCCAGGTTCGTGGTCACGGCGCGCACGTCGTCGAGATCCTCGAGGGCCTCAAGCATGCGCAGACAGGCCCGCACGGTTTCGGGATCCTCCAGGCGACAGGGGGTTTGGGCGATCCAGCGGTGTTCCCAGCCCCGCACCGTCAGGCCGCGCTCGCGCAGCCCCGCCTGGAGGGCCTCCAGGTCTGCAAAGGCGCCGATCACTTCGGTCCCCTCCGCATCGAGAGTCCAGCCCAGGGCCGCCGCTCCGCCACCCTCCTCCAGGGCCAGCAGCTGCTCCACGAGCGCGTCCTCGTCGAGATTCGGCAGCTCGATCCACACCACGGAGCGCGGCTCGAACAGGTAGCTGACGCAGCCGCTCTCCCCGAGGTTGCCGCCGTGCTTGTTGAAGGCGAGGCGCAGATCTGCGGCGGTGCGGTTGCGGTTGTCGGTGAGCGCCTCGACCAGCACGGCCACGCCACCGGGCCCGTATCCCTCGTAGCGAACCGCCTCGAACGCTGCCGCCCCCCCGCCGCCCTGGCCGGATCCCTTGGCGATCGCCCGCTCGATATTGGCGTTCGGGACGCCCGCCGCCTTGGCCTTCTCGATCGCCGTGCGCAGTTGAAAGTTGCCGGCGGGATCCCCTCCGGCGCGGGCGGCGACCATGATCTCGCGCGCCATGCGGGTGAAAACGGCCCCGCGCTTGGCATCGACCACCGCCTTGCTGCGCTTGATCTGGGCCCACTTGCTGTGGCCGGCCATGGTCGTGAGAGAAGGAGCGGGGAGGGGTCAGCCGGCGGCGTCGAAGACGAGCCGCGGCCGAAGCCAGCCCGCCCCGTCGGCCCGGGCGATGCCCGCCAGGTTGCCATCCGGCCCCAGCACCGCCAGCGGTTGTTCGGCCGCATGGGGCGCTGAGGCCGCCAGGGCACGGCCGCAGCGCCAGAGGGCCAGCTCCCGGGGGTCCAGACGGTGCTGGGGCAGGTCGCCCAGGGCCCTCAGGGGATCGAGAAGGGGCGGTGGCTCCGGCCCTTCCAACTGCTCAAGGGGCACTGCCGCGTGGAGTTCGAAGCCGAGGGCCGCCGTGCGCCGCAGATTGGCCAGGGCGGCCCCGCAGCCCAGGCTTTCCCCCAGATCCCGCGCCAAGGAGCGGATGTAGGTGCCGGCGGAGCAGCGCACCGCCAGCTCCAGTCGCCCGCTGGCTTGATCCCAGCCCAACAGCTCAAGCGATTCGATCGTCACAGGGCGTGGCTCCAGCGCGCTGACCTCGCCGCGGCGCGCGCGCGCATGGGCCCGCTCACCGTTCACATGCACCGCCGAAACCTGGGGGGGCACCTGCTGAATGCGGCCGCGGAAGGGTCTCAGCGCCGCCTCCACCTCTGCCTGGCTGAGGGCGGGAAGGGGGGCTTGTGCCAGCACCACTCCTTCCAGGTCGTCCGTGTCGGTGCGCAGACCGAGCTGGACCACGCCCCGGTAGGCCTTCGGGCCACTGAGGTACGGAAGCAGTCGGGTGGCGGGACCCACCGCGATCGGCAACACCCCGGTGACCGCCGGATCGAGGGTGCCGCCATGGCCCACCCGGCGCAGGTCGTAGGCCCGGCGCACCCGGGCCACGCAGTCGTGGGAGGTGAGCCCGGCCGGTTTGTCGATCACCAGGAAACCGCAGGGCCCCGGAGCCGAAGCGCGCGGGCCTGCGGAGGGGGAGGACACGCCGCGGGAAAGGATCAACCGGTGGTGACGTGGATGCGCTTGCGGTTGCGCAGGTTGCGCGTGATCGACTCAAAGCTCACCACACCATCCACCAGAGCGAAGAGGGTGTCGTCGGAGCCGCGGCCGACGCCGGTGCCCGCCAGCACAGAGGTGCCGCGCTGGCGGATCAGGATCGATCCGGCGCTGACGGATTCGCCGCCATAGGCCTTCACCCCAAGGCGCTTGGAGTTGGAGTCACGGCCGTTGCGGGTCGATCCGGTGCCTTTCTTGTGGGCCATGGGGGAAGGGGAGGAGGTGGGGAGGGGAAGGGCAGAGGGTGGAAACGGAGGCCGCTCAGGCGACGGGCTTGCCGCCGACGGTGATCGACTGGACCAACACCCGGGTGAGCTCCTGGCGGTGGCCATTTTTGCGCCGGGTTTTTTTCTTCGGCCGCATCTTGTACACCAGCACTTTCGGGCCGCGGCGGTGGGCGAGCACCTTGAGATCCACGCTGGCTCCTTGGACGTAGGGCTGGCCCAGGGTGGTGCCGCTGCCGTCCTTGATCAGCAGCACGGTGTCGAGGGTCACGGTGCTGTCCACCTCGGCGGCGAGGCGATCGAGGTCGAGGTAGCGGTTGGGCTGCAGCCAAAACTGCTGGCCGGAGGCTTCCACGATCGCGTAGGTGCCGGATTCCGGGGCGGCCTCAGGGGAGGCGGCGGGGCTGGCGGCCGGGCTGGGCGTTGCGCTCATGGGCATGGGGGCATGGCCAGGCTGGCGGGAAGGGAAAAGTTCCCGCCATTGAGCCTGGACTCATGGCAATCGAAAGACAAACAAAGATCCTCCCCTCCGCGCCTTCCTTTCGTCAACATGCGTGCAGCCCCGCCCGGGGTGAACACTGCCGTGCCCGATGCCCGAACCGGCCCTGACGATCGCTTCCTTGATCCGCGACGGCCGCCTCGCGGAGGTGTGTGGCCAGTGGCTGCGCGGCGGGCGCTACCGCCTCGATCGCCTCGCCCCGGACGACGACCCGGTCGCCACCCTGGAGAAGCGCCGCGAGGAGTTCGACGCCGTGCTGCTCCAGCAGGGGGCGGTGCCGAGGGACGTCTTCCGGGCTCTTTCGGAAACCGGCCTGCTGCTGCCAGCGGTGGTGATCGGCGAGGTGACGGGCCAGATCGAGTACCACGATTGCGAGGTTCATCTCCCCCCCGACCAGCTGGAGCAGCTCACCTACAGCCTCGACGCGGCCGTCTCCCGCTTTCTGCGCCGCGGGCTGTCCAGTGCCGGTAGCCTCAAGCCTGGCACCCCTTCGGAGACGGCTGACCGCTGGAAGCTGGCGAACCGCCTCAAGGGTCGCCTTGGCTATCTGGGGGTGTACTACAAGCGGGATCCCTCGCGCTTCCTGCGCAATCTCTCCGAATCTGAGCGGGAGGAGCTGCTGCGCTCCCTGACCCGCACCTACCGCGATCTGTTGCTCAGCTACTTCCGCGACCCAGCGGCGGCAAACCAGGCGCTGGAGAGTTTCGTCAACACGGCTTTCTTTGCGGATCTGCCGATCACCAACACCGTTGAGATACACATGAACCTGATCGACGGCTTCTGGAAACAGCTCAAGTTGGAGGGACACAAGAACGACTTCCTTCAGGATTATCGCCTCGCCCTGCTGGATGTCATGGCCCACCTCTGCGAGATGTACCGCCGCTCCATCCCTCCCGATCTGCCCGTCCTCACCAGCGAGATGGCGGAATCCCGGGTCGGCTCCACCCTTCTCACCCAGGAGCGCAGCTGACATGCCCCACCGCAAGACCTACATCCTCAAGCTCTACGTGGCCGGCAACACGCCCAACTCGATGCGGGCGTTGAAAACCCTGCGCAACATCCTTGAAACCGAATTCCGGGGCGTTTATGCCTTGAAGGTGATCGATGTGCTCAAGAACCCGCAGCTGGCCGAGGAGGACAAGATTCTCGCCACCCCCACCCTCGCCAAGATCCTGCCGCCGCCGGTGCGCCGCATCATCGGAGACCTCTCCGATCGGGAGAGGGTGCTGATCGGTCTCGACCTGCTCTACGAGGAGCTGACGGAAGAGGGCTTTGGCCTTGGTGAGGAGCAGGACGTCGTGCACCAGACCCTCAGTGGCGAGCCTCCGCTCCTGGTCGAGGAGGAGGACTGACCCCCGACCGAGGCCCCACCCCGGCCCCCCCCCGCTTCCGTTTCCGTCCCGTTCCCGCTCTCTTGGTTCGATGCAGGATCCCAGCCCAGCCACCCATGCCTCCGGCAGCACGTTGATGCAGGTGCAGAAGCTGCCCACCGGCATCGAGGGCTTCGACGACATCTGCCATGGCGGACTGCCCGTGGCGCGAGCGACCCTGATCTCCGGCACCTCGGGCACCGGCAAGACGGTGTTTTCGCTGAACTTTCTCTACAACGGCATCCGCGACTTCAACGAGCCCGGCATTTTCGTCACCTTCGAAGAGTCGCCGCTCGACATCCTGCGCAATGCCGCCAGCTTCGGCTGGAATCTGCAGGAGATGGTGGAGCAGGACAAGCTGTTTCTGCTCGATGCCTCCCCCGATCCGGAGGGCCAGGATGTGGCGGGAAGCTTCGATCTCTCCGGCCTGATCGAGCGCATCAACTATGCAATCCGCAAATACAAGGCCAAGCGGGTTGCGATCGATTCGATCACGGCTGTCTTCCAGCAGTACGACGCTGTTTCGGTGGTTCGACGCGAGATCTTCCGTCTGATCGCCCGGCTCAAGGAGATCGGTGTCACCACGGTGATGACCACCGAACGGATCGACGAGTACGGACCGATTGCCCGTTATGGCGTCGAGGAGTTCGTCTCCGACAACGTGGTGATTCTGCGCAACGTGTTGGAGGGGGAGCGGCGACGGCGCACCGTGGAGATCCTCAAGCTGCGCGGCACCACCCACATGAAGGGCGAATTCCCCTTCACCATGGGGGCCCACGGTGTGAGCATCTTTCCCCTCGGTGCGATGCGGCTCACCCAGCGCAGCTCCAACGTGCGCCTCAGTTCCGGCGTGCCGCGGCTCGATGAGATGTGCGGTGGCGGCTTCTTCAAGGATTCGATCATCCTCGCCACCGGAGCCACCGGCACTGGCAAGACGCTGCTGGTCTCGAAGTTCATCGAGGACGCCTGCCGCAGCAAGGAGCGAGCGATCCTGTTCGCCTACGAGGAATCCCGCGCCCAGCTGCTGCGCAACGCCACCAGCTGGGGCATTGACTTCGAGCAGATGGAGCAGGATGGTCTGCTGAAGATCATCTGCGCCTACCCCGAATCGACGGGTCTGGAGGATCATCTGCAGATCATCAAAACAGAGATCAACCAGTTCAAACCCTCGCGTATGGCGATCGATTCCCTCTCCGCCCTGGCCCGTGGCGTCAGCCACAACGCCTTCCGCCAGTTTGTGATCGGGGTGACGGGTTACGCCAAGCAGGAGGAGATCGCGGGCTTCTTCACGAACACCTCTGAGGAGTTCATGGGCAGCCATTCCATCACCGATTCGCACATCTCCACGATCACCGATACGATCCTGCTGCTGCAGTATGTGGAGATCCGCGGTGAGATGGCGCGGGCCCTCAATGTGTTCAAGATGCGCGGCTCCTGGCACGACAAGGGGATCCGGGAGTTTGTGATCACCGGCAACGGTCCAGAAATCAAGGATTCTTTCTCTAACTTTGAGCGCATCATCAGTGGCGTGCCGCATCGCGTCACCGTGGATGAGCGTGCCGACCTGGCCCGGATCGTGCGCGGCGTCGCCGACGACGCCTGAGCAACGCCCCCACCCGGTTCAGGCCGCCTGCCGCTCCCGCTCGTAGGAGCGCCGCTCGGCCTGCAGGGCCAGCTCGTCGCTGTCGGCGTGCTCGAGGGGAAGGTCGAACCAGAAGGTGGTGCCCACCCCGGGCTCGCTCGCCATGCGCACCTGGCTGCCGTGCTTTTCGAGGATGCCGCGCACGATCGACAGGCCCAGGCCCGTGCCCGCTTCGGTGTGCACAGCGTTCTCCACCCGGTAGAAGCGTTCGAAGATGCGCTCCTGGTCGGTTTGGGAGATGCCGTAGCCGCTGTCGGCCACCTCGATGCGCAGGCGGGGCAGGGGCGAGGTGAGAGAGCAGGCGGGATTCTCCGCCGGGCCGGTGCCGGGCTCCAGCCGGCAAAGGTCGGGCCAGGGGTAGGCCCGCAGCACCAGTCGCCCGCCCGGTGCGGTGAATTTCATTGCGTTGCCCACCAGGTTGTCAAACACCTGCAGCAGCAGGTCCCAGTTGCCCATCACGCGCGGGAGCTGGGGATCGGCCTCCAGGTGCAGGGCCACCCCCTTGTCCTCCGCGTTGAGGCGATAGGTGCGCAGGGTCTGCTCGATCGCCGGGGCCACCTCGATCGGCTCAAACGCCCAGGTCCGCTCGGATTCCAGGCGGGAGAGGTCGAGCACGTCGTTCACCAGCCGGGTGAGGCGATCGGTCTCGGCATTGGCGATGGCCAGGAATTCCCGGTGCTGCTCCTCGGTGAGCTGGTCACCGAGGTCATGCAGGGTCTCGACATAGCTCTTGATGTTGAACAGCGGGGTGCGCAGTTCGTGGGAGACGTTGCTGATGAAGCGGCTCTGGGCGGCGTTGAGCTCCACCTCGCGGGTGAGATCCTGGATGGTCATGGCGATGCCCTTGAGGATCTCGCCGCTGGCATCCCGCACCGACTGGAGCACGATGCGCAGGGTGCGGGGCGGCTCCCCGAGGCTGCAGCGCACGTCCGCCAGATCTTTTTCGCTGGCGATCAGGCCCGAGAGAAGGGGATGAAGTTCGATCGCCAGGCGATCGGGCAGCTCGCTCTCCAGTTCGCTCCCGTCCAGCTTGCGGCCCTCCCAGCGGAAAAGGCGACGGGCGGTGGGGTTGGCGAGAACGATGCGGCCTTCATCGTCGAGCAGCACGGCGCCGTCGGCCATGGTGGCGATCAGCGACTGCTGCTTCACCTGGGCGGCCTGCAGCTCCTCGATGTTGGCCTCGTCGTAGGCCTCCAGGCGGGAGGCCATGGTGTTGAAGCCCTCGAGCAGCTCCCCGAGCTCCCCGCCCATCGGCAGGGCGATGCGGGCGGCGAAATCGCCGCCGGCGACGCGCCGCACGCCCCGCAACAGCTCCTTCACCGGCTGGGTGATGGTGAGGGCATTGAAGACCGAGCCGAGAATCACCAGCACCCAGATGGAGATGAACACCGCCACCGTCACCTCGCGGGTGAGGGCGGAGCTGGCGAGCACCGTTTCGTTGGGGTTGATGCCCAGGGCCACCACGCCCAGGTAGCGATCGCCGTCCACCAGGGGCACGAAGACATCGGTGACCTGGCCGTCGGGGCTGAGGTGCTGGCGGATCAGCGGGTTGTCGGGCCGCTGCTGCAGGTCGGGCGGCAGCTCCAGGCGGCGGCTGAGCAATTGGTCGCCCCCCTGGGAGGCGACGCCGTTGCCCATCGGGATGCCGAGGTAGATCACCCCTTCGGCATCGGCGAAGACGATGTAGCGAAGGCTGCGGCTGGAGCTCCAGAAGCGCTCCGCCACCGTCGCCAGTTCGCGGTCTTCCCCCCGGGCCACCAGGGGATTGACGTTGGCGGCCACCAGCAGGCCGAGGTCGCGGGCGTAGCGCGTATCGCTCAGCCGCACATCCTCCTGAATGCTGTGGAGGGCAAAAAAGGTGATGCCCGTCATCAGCAGGCTGACCACCAGGGTGGCCACCGCCAACAGCTTGGTCTGCAGGCTGAATTCCGCCCACCAGCGGCCGAGCCGCCCCCGCCAGTCGCTCATGGTCGCCGCACCTGATGGCCGATGTCGCGGCGGAAGGTCATCCCCGCGAACTGCACCTGCTCCAGAGCGGCGTAAGCCCGGGCGAAGGCCCCAGCAAAGTCGTCGGCCTGGGCCACCATCGCCAGCACCCGGCCACCGGCGGTGCGGCAGGTGCCGTCGGCCTCGCGGCGGCTGCCGGCATGGAACAACTGCAGATCCTCGCCGCACGCCACCGTGGTGAGGATCGGATCGTTCTGCCGCACCGGCCCCGGATAGCCCGCGGCGGCGGCGATCACGCAGGCGCTGCAACCGGGCCGCACCGACAGGGCCGGCGCCGCCTCCAGGCATCCCTCGGCGCAGGCCAGGAGCACCGCCGCCA
Source organism: Cyanobium sp. (assembly GCA_044351065.1). Classification (GTDB taxonomy): domain Bacteria; phylum Cyanobacteriota; class Cyanobacteriia; order PCC-6307; family Cyanobiaceae; genus Cyanobium. The sequence goes on along the minus strand of JBILGK010000001.1, from coordinate 15,027 downwards.
ACTCCGGTCCCAGCAGGGGCATCAGCGTCTCGCATTCCGGATCGCCGAAGCGGCAGTTGAACTCGATCACCTGCGGCCCCTGCTCGGTGAGCATCAGGCCCGCGTAGATCACGCCGCGGTAGTCGATGCCACGGTCGCGCAGGGCGGCCAAGGTGGGTTCGAGCACCTGCTGCCGCACCCGCTCCAGACCCTCCGCATCGAGCAGCGGTGCCGGGGCGTAGGCGCCCATGCCGCCGGTGTTGGGTCCGGTGTCCCCCTCGCCGATGCGCTTGTGGTCCTGGGCAGGGGGCAGCAGCACCATGGAGCGGCCGTCGGTGAGGGCGAACACCGATACCTCCGGGCCGCTCAGGCATTCCTCCAGCACCAGGGAGGCGGCCCCGAAGCGTCCCTCGAACACCTCCCGAATGGCGGCCTCGGTTTCGGCCACGCTTCCGGCGACGGTGACGCCCTTGCCGGCGGCGAGCCCATCGGCCTTGACCACCAGGGGGCGGTTTTGCCCGGCCAGCACGGCCAGGGCCTCCTCCAGCCGGTCGGCGCTCCAATAGCCGGCGGTGGGGATGCCGGCCTCCCGCATCAGCGCCTTGGCCCACTGCTTGCTGGCCTCCAGCCGGGCCCCGTCGGCGCCAGGACCGAAGACGGCGATACCGCGTTGGCGCAGCTGGTCGGCCAGGCCCGCGGCCAATGGGACTTCAGGCCCCACCACCACCAGCCCGATGGCCCGCTCGTCGCAAGCGGCGGCCAGGGCTTCGGCGTCGTTCTCGGGGATCGCCAGTTGGCGGCAGCCGGGTAGATCCGCGGTGCCGCCATTGCCGGGGCTCACCCAGACCGCCGAGACGCCGGGGCAGCGGGCCAGGGCCCAGCCGAGTGCATTTTCGCGGCCGCCGCCCCCCACCACCAGGATCCGCTCGGGCGTGGGGACGGTGGGGGAGCTGGCGACCATGGGGCAGGCGGTGGCGTGGGGAGGGACGGGAAGCGCAGTCGTCGGTAGGTTGGGCCGCCGGGTGCGCTCTGTGGGCCACCCGCGAAACGGGTTGCTGCCATTGTCCGTGACCGTGTCCCTGCGTGCGACTGCGACCCTGCCTGCGCGGCCACGAGGGGTGCGGGTCCGTCTGGCCCTGGCGGCACTTCTCAGCCTCTGGGTTGCGGGCCCGGCGGCCCTGGCGGCCCCGGCGCCCGTGCTGGTGGCCCCTGCCCCCGTTCCCGCCGCTGGCGTCGCGCCACCGGCCTCGCTGACGGAGGTGGAGTTCAGCGCACGCCTCGCGGCCGCCGACCTGGCAGGGCTTGATGCGCTCTGCCGCAGCTCCCTGGCGGAAGACGACCAACCACGGCTGGCGAGGCTGCGGGAGCGACTGCTGGCGATCCACCCCGCCCCCCAGCCCCTGCCCGTGCTGCTGGCGAATGCCGACATATTGCTCACCTGCCAGGCGCCCCAGGCCGCCTTGGAGGTGCTCAGCCGTTACGGGCCCGGCCCGGGGGCCGGACGGGTGCAGTGGCTGCTGCTGCAATGGCGGGCCGCCTCCTTGGGGCTGGATCACCGCCGCGCCGCCCTGGCCCTGGAGCGCCTCAGCGCCTCCGACCCGGCCAGCCTGCAGGGCCTGCTGTTGCCGATCAGGCGGCGGGACGATGGCACGGTGCTGAGCCGCCCGGCGGTGGAGCTTTTGGCGGATCACCTGGAAGGGCGGGGGCTGCGCCAGGCCGCCGCGGCGCTGCTGCTGGCCTCGCGCCAGAGCGGCGTCGCCGGGGCGGAGCAACTGCAGCGGGCGGTGCGGTTGTTCGACGCCCTGCCCGCCGCGGAGCGGGAGGCGTTGCTGGAGGCGGCCCTGGAGCAAGCCGCGGCCGCCGGAGCCTGGAGCCTGGTGAGCGAGATTCTGGATGAACAGATCGATCTGGATCCCGCCACCGCCCGGGCGATCGAGCGTCGCCTGCGGCTCAGCGGTCGCCTCGATGATGCCTACGGTGAGTGGCGGCTGCGCCGACGGGATCCGGCGGCGGCAGCTCGCACCCGTCAACTCGAGGGCCAGCTGCGCTCCCCCCGCGGGCCCGGGGGGCATGGCCCGGAGCCCTCCCCTGCCGCCCTGTCCCCCACCCCGTCGCCATGACCGCTTACCAGCTCGGCCCGCTGCTCCATGAAGGCAAGGCGAAACGGGTGTACGCGACCGATCGGGAGGACCGGGTGGCGGTGGAGTTCAAGGACGACGCCACGGCTTTCAATGCTGTGAAGAAGGCCCAGCTGGCGGGTAAGGGCTCCCTCAACTGCCGCATCTCTGCCCTGCTGTTCGAGCATCTGGCCCGCCGGGGTGTGCCCACCCACTTCCTGGCGATTCACGGCGAGAACTGGATGCTGGCGCGCTCGGTGCGGATCGTGCCGGTGGAGGTGGTGGTGCGCAACGTGGCCGCCGGCTCGCTCTGCCGCCAGATGCCGATCGCGACGGGCACGCCCCTGGAGCCGCCTCTGCTCGATCTTTACTACAAGGACGATGCCCTGGGCGATCCCCTGCTGAGCGAGGCCCGGCTGGAGCGGCTGGGGCTGCTCACGCCGCCGCAGCGCGGCCGGCTGGCGGAACTGGCGCTGCAGGTGAACCGGGAGCTGCGGGACCTGTTCGCCTCGGTGGCACTGGAGCTGGTGGATTTCAAGATCGAGCTGGGCTTCACGGCGGAGGGTGAGCTGGTGGTAGCCGATGAGATCAGCCCCGACACCTGCCGGTTGTGGGACAGGGCCACCGTCGACCCCGCCGACCGCATCCTGGACAAAGATCGGTTCCGCCAGGACCTCGGCGGGGTGATCGAGGCGTACGGGGAGGTCTTCAAACGGGTCCAAGGGGTCTGTCCCGAACCCCGTGCCTGCCGGTAACGTCTGCGTCGATGTGCGGCCTGGCCGCTCCGCTGATCCCCCATGCCCGGCGCTCGCCTCTGCAGGCCGACTTCCCCCCGTCCTGCCGTCCTGCCTGGCATGGTGGCCGGTGCGCCCCTTCTCGCCTTGATCCTGCTGGCCGCCGGACCGGTCCGGGCCCGCACTCCGGCGCAGGAGCCGGCACAGACCACCGCGGCTGAGACTGCCCAGACCCCAGCCGCCCAGCCGGCCCCAGCCGCTCAGCCGGCCCCAGCCGCTCAGCCGGCCCCGAGTGCCCAGCCGGCCCCGGGTGCCCCCAGCGCTGAACCCGCGCCGGCCGCCCCTGCTGCTGAGCCCGTCCCGAGCGCCCCAGCTGCCCAGCCCGCCCCGAGCGCCCCCAGCGGTGAGCCCGCGCCGGCCGCCCCCGCCGGCGATCCCTTTGCGCCGCTGGGCGACACCCCCCCCGGAACCCCGGCCCCGCAAACTCCCGGCACTCCGAAGGCCGACAGCCAGGAGCCACGGGTGATGCTCAGCGAGATCGTGGTGGAGGGCCTGGCCGGCCATCCCGATCAGGCGCGGCTGGAGCAGATCGTCTACGACGTGATGACGGTCAGCCCCGGCAGGGAGGTGACCCGCAGCGAACTGAAAACCGACCTGGCGGCGATCTATGCCACCGGTTGGTTCTCCGATGTGCGCATGGCGCCCCAGGACGGGCCGTTGGGGGTGCGCCTGATCGTCACCGCCACTCCCAATCCGGTGTTCACCAAGGTGAGCCTCGACCCGCCGGACGCGAAGGTGCCGCAGCCGGTGGTGGAGGAGACCTTCGCCAGCGACCTGGGCCGCACCCTCAACCTGCGCACCCTCCAGACGCGCATGGAGGAGCTGCAGAAGTGGTATGCCGATCAGGGCTATTCCCTGGCCCGCGTCAGCGGTCCGAGCCGCATCAGTCCGGAAGGGGAGGTGCAGCTGACGGTGCGGCAGGGCACCGTGGCCGGGGTGGAGGTGCAATTCCTCAATAAGGAGGGTTCCGCCACCAACGACAAGGGGCAGCCGATCAGGGGCAAAACCAAGCCGTGGGTGATCACCCGCGAGATCTCCCTCAAACCCGGCCAGATCTTCAACCGCCGCAACCTGGAGGAAGACCTCAAGCGCCTGTACGGCACCGGCCTGTTCAGCGACGTGAAGGTGACGCTCAAGCCGGAACCGGCAAATCCCGGGGAGGTGACGATCGTGCTGGGCATCGTCGAGCAATCCACCGGCTCCCTCTCCGGCGGTCTGGGCTACAGCCAGAGCCAGGGGGTGTTCGGCCAGGTGCAGCTGCAGGACAGCAACCTGCTGGGGCGGGCCTGGGATGTGGCGACGAGCTTCACCTACGGCCAATTCGGCGGCCTGTTCGACATCACCTTCACCGATCCCTGGATCAAGGGGGATCCGTTCCGCACCGCCTTCCGCGTCAAGGCGTTCGTGAGCCGCGATGTGCCGCAGATCTTTCAGAGCCAGAGCAACGGCAACATCCTCACCGCCTCAGAGTTCTACGAAGCCCCCGGCACCAACCTCGCCTTCAACAGCAACAGCAGCAACAACCCGACCGAGAAGAGCTACGACAATGTCGGCGATGCGCAGAACGCCAACGGAAACCTGAGCTGGTTCAACTACAACGGCAATTCGGTGGTGATCCAGCGGGCCGGCGGCAACCTCCAATTCGTGCGACCGCTCAATGGCGGCAACCCCTTCAAGCGCGTTCCCTGGAGCGTGGTGGTAGGTCTGAGCGCGCAGCAGGTGAAGCCGATCGATTTCTCGGGCGCCTCCCAGCCCTATGGCGTGGCCAGCAACAACTTCGAGAACAACGGCGGCAGAGTCCCGATCGATTCGGTGATCTGCGTGGCCTTCAACTGCGCCACCAGCAACAACCTTGTGGCCGTGCGGGCGGCGGCGACGATGAACACCCTCGACGATCCGCGCAACCCGACCCGCGGCAATTTCCTCAGCCTCGGTACCGAGCAGTTCTTCTCCGTCGGCCCCGATTCGCCCACCTTCAACCGGATGCGGGCCAGCTTCACCCACTTCATCCCGGTGCGCTGGCTGAAGCTCTACAAGGGCTGCCGGCCGCGGGCGGGCGAGACGGAGGACTGCCGCCAGGCGCTGGCCTTCCAGGTCTCAGCGGGCACGAACATCGGCTCGCTCCCCACCTACGAGGCCTTCTGCGTGGGCGGCGGCAACTCGGTGCGCGGCTACTACGACTGCGACCTGGGGGTGGGCCGCAGCTTCGGGGAGGCCACGATCGAATACCGCTTCCCGATCTTCAGCATCATCAGCGGCGAGCTGTTCGTGGATGGCGGCACCACCTTCGGCTCCCAGGCGAATGTGCCCGGCAACCCCGGCGGGCTGCTGCAGAAGCCGGGGGAGGGCTTCTCGGTCGGTACCGGCCTGATCGTCACCACCCCTGTGGGTCCGCTGCGGTTGGAGGTGGCCAGCCAGGATTTCACGGGCAACTGGCGCTTCAATCTCGGCGTGGGCTGGAAGTTCTAGTGAGCGGCTGGCCCTCCGATTACGGGCGGGACTGGACCCTCGCCACTCCTGTGGAGCGCCAGGGGGTGGGCCTGCACAGCGGCGCGGTGGCGCGGGTGCGGCTGCAGCCCTCCGATCAGCCCGGCTACCGGGTGGGCTGGCTGGAGCGGCCGGCGGAGCCCCTGCAGCGCTTGGCGCCCGAGCAGGTCTGCGACACCCGGCTCTGCACGGCCCTGCAGCTGCACGGGGGCCGACTGGCGACGGTGGAGCACCTGCTGGCCGCCCTGGCCGGCTGCGGCGTCAGCCGAGCGGAGATCCTGGTGGAGGGCGGTGAGATCCCGCTGCTCGACGGCTCCGCCCTGCCCTGGGTGGAGGCGATCGGGGAGGCGGGCCTGCAGGAGCTGGGGGAGCGGCCGCCCGTGCCCCTGCCCGCTGAGCCGCTGCTGCTGCGCCATGGCCTGAGTTTCATCGCCCTGACGCCGGCCGACCAGCTGCGGCTGGCGGCGGCGGTGGAGTATCCCCAGGCGGCGATCGGGCGCCAGCTCTATTCCCTCGATCTCACCCCGGACTCCTTTGTGCGGGAGATCGCTCCGGCGCGCACCTTCGGCTTCCGCGAGCAGGTGGAGCAGCTGCGCGCCGCCGGTCTGATCCAGGGTGGCGCCCTGGACAATGCCCTGGTCTGCGATGGAGCGCAGTGGCTGAATCCCCCCCTGCGATTCGCCGATGAACCCGTGCGCCATAAACTCTTGGATTTGTTGGGGGATCTGGCGCTGGTGGGCCTGCCCCGGGCCCAGGTGTTCGCCTACCGGGGCTCGCACGGGTTGCACACCGCCCTGGCGGCAGCCCTGGCCACCGCCAGCAACGCCACCCTCTCTCCGTCCCGCCTCCCCCTGACCGCCTGAGCCCCTTGACCGTCACCACCCCGCCCGCAAGCCCCCCCGCCGCGCCGCTGGAGCCGGTGCTCCTCAGCAGCGAACAGATCCTGAATCTGCTGCCGCACCGTTACCCCTTCGCCCTGGTGGATCGGGTGATCGAGTACACGCCTGGCAAGCGGGCCGTGGCGATCAAGAACGTCACCTTGAACGAGCCGCAGTTCCAGGGCCATTTCCCGGGCCGGCCGCTGATGCCCGGTGTGTTGATCGTCGAGGCGATGGCCCAGGTGGGTGGGCTGATCGTCACCCAGATGCCGGATCTGCCGAAGGGTCTGTTCGTGTTCGCCGGCATCGACGGGGTGCGCTTCCGCAAGCCTGTGGTGCCGGGCGACCAGCTGCGCATCCTGTGCGAGCTGCTCAGCCTCAAGCGCCAGCGCTTCGGCAAGGTGCGCGGCGAAGTCACGGTCGACGGCCAGCTGGTCTGCTCCGGCGAGTTGATGTTCTCCCTGGTGGATTGAGGGATGTCGAGCGCAGCGATGGCCACCAGCGTTCATGCCACGGCCCTGGTGGACCCCCGGGCCCAGCTGGGCAGTGGCGTCGAGATCGGCCCTTACGCGGTGATCGGCGCGGAGGTGGAGATCGGCGATGGCTGCCGCATCGGGCCCCATGTGGTGATCGACGGTCGGGTGCGGATGGGGCGGGGCAACCGCATCTTTCCGGGGGCGTGCCTGGGCCTGGAACCCCAGGATCTCAAGTACGACGGCGCCCCCACCGAAGTGGTGATGGGCGATGGCAACACGATTCGCGAATGCGTCACGATCAATCGTGCCACCCATGACGGAGAGCAGACGCGCCTCGGCAGCGGCAATCTGCTGATGGCCTACAGCCATCTGGGCCACAACTGCCAGCTGGGGGACCGGATTGTGATCGCCAACGGGGTGGCGGTGGCGGGCCATGTGGTGATCGGCGATCGGGCGGTGATCGGCGGGGTGCTGGGCATCCACCAGTTCGTGCACATCGGCAGCCTGGCGATGGTGGGCGGCATGAGCCGGATCGACCGCGATTGCCCGCCGTTCATGATCGTGGAGGGCCATCCGGGGCGGGTGCGGGGGCTGAACCGGGTGGGGTTGCGGCGCAGCGGCCTGGCGGAGCGGAGCGATGGCGCCGAGCTGCGCCAGCTCCAGGAGATCTGGCAGCTGATCTACCGCAGCGACCGGGTGCTGGCGGAGGCGCTGCGCGAGGCCCGCGCCCAGACGCTGCTGCCGGCCGCGGCGGAGCTCTGCGGTTTTCTGGAAGCCTCGATCGGTCCGGGCCGGCGCGGACCGCTGCCGGCTCAGCGCGGATGACCCGCCTGCTGGTCAGCACCGGTGAGGTGTCCGGTGATCTGCAGGGTTCGCTGCTGATCGCCGCCCTGCACCGTCAGGCGGCCCTGCGGGGTCTGCCGTTGGAGGTGGTGGCCCTGGGTGGGCCGCGGATGGAGCAGGCCGGCGCCCGACTGCTGGCGGACACCGCCCGGCTGGGGGCGATCGGCCTGTGGGAGGTGCTGCCGCTGATCCTGCCCACGTTGAGGTTGCAGTCGCGGCTGCGGCGCTGGCTGCGGCAGCACCCGCCCGACGGGGTGGTGCTGATCGATTACATGGGCGCCAATGTCAATCTGGGCCTGCGCCTGCGGCGCCACTACCCCGCGCTGCCGATCACGTATTACATCGCCCCGCAGGAGTGGGCGTTCCGGCTGGGGGAGGGGGGCACCACGAGGCTGATCGGCTTCTCCGACCGGATCCTGGCGATCTTCCCGGAGGAGGCACGCTTCTACGGTTCGCGCGGGGCGCGGGTGACCTGGGTGGGCCATCCCCTGATCGACACCCTCGGCACGCTCCCCGGCCGGGCGGAGGCGCGGCGCCGCCTGGGGATCGACGAAGCGGCGCCCGTGCTGCTGCTCCTGCCCGCCTCCCGCAGCCAGGAGCTGCGCTATCTGCTGCCGCCGATGGCGGCGGCGGTGGCGATGCTGCAGCGGCGGCGGCCGGAGCTGGAGGTGCTGGTGCCAGCGGCGCTGGCGGGCTTTGAGCAACCGCTGTGCCGGGCGATGGCGGAGTCCGGCGTGCGGGCGCGGGTGCTCGGGGCGGCGGCGGCCGACGGGCTGCGGCCCACCCTCTGCGCCGCCGCCGATGCGGCCCTCACCAAGTCGGGCACGGCAAACCTGGAGCTGGCCCTGCGGGGGGTGCCGCAGGTGACGGGTTATCGGGTCAGCCGCGTGACGGCCCTGGTGGCGAAACACCTGCTGCGCTTCAACGTGCCCCACATCTCGCCGGTGAACCTGGTGCTGGGGGAGCGGCTGGTGCCGGAGCTTCTGCAGAGCGAGCTGACGCCGGAGGGGATCGTGGCGGAGGTGGAGCCGCTGCTGGAGAGCGGCGGGGCGGGCCGGCGGCGGATGCTGGAGGGGTACGGTCGGCTGCAGCAGGCGCTGGGGGAGCCTGGCGTCACCGACCGCGCCGCGGCCGCCATCCTGGATCTGCTTCCCGCCGCCACCGGCTGACCGCCATGCGCCCTGCCCGGCCCCTGCTCGCCCTGCTCCTCTCGCTGCTGCTGGCCCTCGGGGCGGCGGTGCCGGCGGCCCGGGCCGCCACGGAGGAAGCGGTACTGGCGGGGGGGTGCTTCTGGTGCCTGGAGCACGACCTGGAGGGGCTGAGCGGGGTGTTGGAGGTGACCAGCGGCTACAGCGGCGGCAAGCTGGCCAATCCCACCTACCGCCAGGTGTCGGGTGGCGGCACGGGGCACCGCGAGGTGGTGCGGGTGAAGTTCGACACCACACGGCTGCGCTACGAGAAGCTGCTGCGGGCGTATTGGCGCAACGTCGATCCGTTCGATGGCGGCGGGCAGTTCTGCGACCGGGGGGAGTCGTACCGGCCGGCGATCTTCACCACCAATGCCACCCAGGCGGTGGAAGCGCGCAATTCGGTGCTGGCCGCGGCCCGCGAGCTGGGTCGCCCCGCCTCGGCGATCAAGCTGGAGATCAAGGCGTTGAACAAGTTCTGGCCGGCGGAGGACTACCACCAGAACTACGCCCGCCGCAACGGTGTGCAGTATCGCTATTACCGCTGGTCGTGCGGTCGCGATCGCCGGCTGGATGCGGTGTGGGGCCGCCGGGCCCGCAGCACCGAGGCGTGGGGGGGCAGCACCGCCCAGGCGCCTGCCCGTCAGCTGGTGGAGACGGAGACCGCCCAGGCCCCGAAGCCGGCAGAGACGGCGAATCCGGTGAAATCCCCCTGAGCGGCGGCGATCTGCCCTGTTCAACCCCGCCGGGGCGCCTTAGCCTGATGCCGCCTGCCGGGAAAATCCTGTATGTATCTGCTGACCATCCGGGACGGTCTGCAGACCCGCTACATCGGCCCGTACGCCTCCCCGGCGGCGGCGGCCGAGCAGATCGAGATGATCCTGGCCACCTGTGGCGAGCGGGCCCACTGGCAGATCCACGAGCTGGAGGAGCCCCTGGTGGCGATGGCGAGCGTGGCCGCCGCCGCCTGAAGCGGATTCAGTTGCTCACCCGGCCTGGATAGCCCCGCAGCAGGCCGCTTTCGATCATCAGGCCCACGCCGGCGTTGATCAGAATCAACCCGAGGGTTCCGTACCAGAACCAGGGCCCGCGATCGGGTTGGAAGGCCTTGCGGATCACCGCTTCGCCGAACACGCAAAGGCCGGCGGGGAGGAGCAGCACCCCGAGCTGGGCCTTGACGTACCAGCGGATTTTGGGGAGAGCCATCGGCGCGGCAGCGGCGGCGGCCAACCTAGGCCGGCGCGCCGTCGCAGATCCAGTTCACCAGGGTCTGGACGCCGAAGCCGGTGGCACCGGCGGGATCCTGGCCGCGGGGCTTGTCGCTCCAGACGGTGCCGGCGATGTCGAGATGGGCCCAGGCGATGCCTTTGGCCACGAATTCCCGCAGGAAGAGGGCGGCGGTGATCGAGCCGGCGGGGCGCGGGCCGGTGTTCTTGAAGTCGGCGAGGGTGCTCTTGAGGCCCTCCCGGTAGGAATCGCGCAGGGGCATGCGCCAGAGGGCTTCGCCGCCGGCTGTGGCGCCGGAGAGGAGGCCATCGGCGAGCAGGTCGCTGTTGGTCCACAGGCCGGCGATTTCGTCGCCGAGGGCGATCACGCAGGCGCCGGTGAGGGTGGCGAGATCGACGATGGCGTGGGGTTCGAGCTTGCTGGCGTACACAAGCGCGTCGGCGAGGGTGAGGCGACCTTCGGCGTCGGTGTTGTTGATCTCGATCGTGATGCCGTTGGAGGCGGTGAGGATGTCGCCGGGGTGAATGGCGTTGCCGCTGATCATGTTTTCGCAGCTGGCCACGATCACATGCACCTCCACGCCTTCGGGTCGGCGCTGGCCGATGGCGCGGGCGGCGCCGAGGACCGCGGCGCTGCCGCCCATGTCGTATTTCATCATCTCGATCTGGGAGCCGGCGGTTTTGAGGTTGTAACCACCGGAATCGAAGGTGAGGCCCTTGCCGATCAGCACCACGCGGCGGAGGTTGTCGCCGGGGGCGCGGTAGGTGAGGTGGATGAATTTGGGGGGCAGGTCGGAGCCCTGGGCGACGCCGAGGAAGGCGCCCATGCCGAGGGCTTCGCAGTCGGCCCGCTCGAGCACCTGAAGATCCATGCCGTATTCGCGGGCGATTTCGGCGGCCACCTCGGCGAGGGCCCGGGGGGTGGCGATGTTGGGGGGGGCGGCCACGAGCTGGCGGGCGAGTTCGACGCCACCGCAGATGGCGTCGAGGTGCTCCAGCCCTTCGGCGGCCTCCTCGCCCAGGCCGAGCAGGGAGACCCGCTCCGGCAAGCTGCGAGGTTCCGCCTCGCTCTTGAAGCGCTGGTCGGTGTAGAGGCAGAGGCGGGCGGCTTCGGCCATGGCGGCGGCAGCGGCGGCAGCCCCGAGGCCTTCGACCGGCATCAGCAGGCCGAGGTGATGGCAGCCCACCTTGGAGGCGATGCGGGTGGCGCTGGCGACGGCGTGGCGCAGGGCGGTGAGGTGGAAATCGGCGGCTTCGCCGAGGCCCACGATCGCCAGGGTGGAGGGACTCTGGCCGAGCCGCTCGATGCAGAGACTTTCGCCGGGCTTGGCCTTGAAGCGCCGCAGCTGCAGGTGCTCCTCCAAGCTGTCGCCGAACAGGGCGCTCAGTTGGGCGCGGCCGGGATGTTCCTCATTGCTGAACAGGCCGACGGCCAGGGTGTCGCCGTCCCAGGCCTCCAGAACCGTGCCGGAATGGGCGAGACAGCGAAATTCCATGCTTCAGGGCCGGCGCGGGCGACCCCTGATCGTAGCGATCGCCGCGGTGAGGTCAGTCGGGATCAGCGGTGAAGGGGGTGGTCCAGCGCCCGCGGGTTTCTTTATTGAAAGGAGGCCACCAGCGGCGGATCAGCGCCTGCTCCAGGGCGCGCCGCGCGCTGATCCCCTCTGGCACATCGCACCAGAAGCGGATGGTGAGGCGAGCGGGAAGGCCGGCCTGCGCCAGGGCTTCGCCATAGGCGGCCAGGTAGGCCTTGCAATCGTGATCACCCTTCCAGCGTCGATCCGCCCGACCGGTTTCGCCCACGTAGAGGAGCAGGGCCGGGCCGGGATCGGGGGGCCGGTCGATGACGAGGTAAAGGGCGGCGCCCTGGTGGGGGGCGTTGGGCCAGCGCCAGAAGGAAAGGCTCTGGGGCGCCAGGGCGAGGGGATCGAGACCGGCGGCAGCGGCAGCGGGATCCGCCGCGCTGGCGTCGACCGAGGCGGGTGGCCCTGAAGCGAGGGCGGGATCGAACAGCAACCCCTGCTGAACCGGCGCGGTGCTCTGGCGTGCAAACAGGGGCGCCTGGTGGGCGGCGACCCGCGCCTGCCAGGCGAGCAGCTGATGGCGCAGCAGCGGCGGCGCCGCGGCGGGCAGGATGTCGCCGCTGGCCAGGGGCTCGCCGGCGAAGAGATCACCCTGGCGACTCATCGGGCGCGCCGCACCGTCGGCGGCAGCGCCGGACCCTGCCGGGCCTCCCCGGGTGGATCAAAGCCAACCCGCCCGATCCAGCCCTCCACCAGGGCGGCGGGCAGTTGCAACCGCTGCTGCAGTTCCGCCAGATCCCGGAATGGCGCTCGGGTCCGCTCGGCCTGGAGACGCTCGCAGCGCTCAGGGGAGAGCCCCAGCCGCTCCTGCAACTCCGCCGCCTCGGCCCGGTTCACCGCCACCGGCGCGGGAGCGGCGGGGGCCGGTTCGCCGTACCAGTGGAAGTGGAGCAGCGGCAGCCAGGCGGACAGGGTGGTTTCGTCGAGGCCGAGCAATTTCTGAAGGTCCTCCGCACCGCTGAGCTGCACGCCGCCGGATTGGAGGCGCAGGAGCAGATCGGCCTGCTCGGGCCGGCAACCGGGCAGGCGTAGCCAGTCGGCGGCGCTGGCGCGGTTCACGTCCAGACCCCAGCCGAGCCGGGCGGCGCGGCGCACTTCAGCGGCATCGCGCAGGCGCAGGGCGGGGTTCTGGGCGAGGCGCAGGGCGAGCAGCTCGCGCTCCACCGCCTCCTGGTGGTCGTCCGCCGGCTCGACAATCGGTAGCGGCGGGGCCAGGGCCGGCGAAGGGGTGGGCGCTGGCAGCTGGCCAGTGGCGATCAGCAGGCGCCGGGCGAGGGGATCCAACCAGTGGCGCCTGGCCATGGCGACCCGCACAGCTTCACGACGCTGCCGAAGTTAGCGGCGGGTCCGGGCCCGGGGCCAGAACTGCGGGGAAGGGAGAGGGGTGGATGCGTGGATCCGCACTCCCCAGAAGCGCGGAAAGTCCCCAGAATCATGTCTGCACCGGCTTTCCTGTTCGCCCGCCATGGCCTTCTTCGACTCCGAGATCGTGCAGGAGGAAGCCAAGAGCCTGTTCAGCGACTACCAACAGCTGATGCAGCTGGGGGGTGAATACGGTAAATTCGACCGGGAGGGCAAGAAGCTCTACATCGAGCGCATGGAGCAGATCATGGACCGCTACCGGGTGTTCATGAAGCGCTTCGAGCTGTCGGAGGATTTCCAGGCGAGGCTCACCGTGGAGCAGCTGAAAACGCAGCTGGGCCAGTTCGGGCTGACGCCGGAGACGATGTTCCAGCAGATGCAGTTCACGCTGGATCGCATGAAGAGCCAGCTGGAAACCGCCAGCTGAGGCCGGGGCCGGCTGCCATACGATCCCCCCACGGCGCAGGCGCAGCGGTGGAGCAGGAGCACGGCCAGGGTGCGGGTGGAAAGGCGGAGCTGCCCGCCTGGATCCGGCGCGGGATGGCGGACCTGTTCCCGGAGGAGGGCCTGGCCGAACGGCTAGAGCAGGCGGCGACCAGCGGCCGGCCGCTGCGGGTGAAGCTGGGCATCGATCCCACCGGCAGCGACATCCACCTGGGCCATTCGATCCTGTTCCGCCGCCTGCGGGCGTTCCAGGATGCGGGCCATACGGCGGTGCTGATCCTGGGGGATTTCACCGCCCGCATCGGCGATCCCACCGGCAAGAGCGCCACGCGGGTGCAGCTGAGCGCGGCGGAGGTGGAGGCGCATGCGGAAACCTATCTGCTGCAGCTGGGCTTGGGCCAACCGCGCGAGCGAGCGCTGCTGGATTTCGAAACGCCGGGCCGGCTGGAGGTGCGCCGCAACAGCGAATGGCTGGCGGGCCTGGATCTGCCGCGGGTGATCGAGCTGCTGGGCACGAGCACGGTGGGCCAGATGCTGGCGAAGGAGGATTTCGCGAACCGCTACGGCAACGGCACGCCGATTTCCTTGCATGAATTCCTCTACCCGCTGCTGCAGGGCTATGACTCGGTGGCGATCGAAGCGGACGTGGAACTGGGCGGCACGGATCAGAAGTTCAATGTGGCGATGGGCCGCGATCTGCAACGCCACTTCGGCCAGCGCCCGCAATTCGGCATGCTGCTGCCGATTTTGCCGGGCACCGATGGCGTGCAGAAGATGAGCAAGAGCCTGGGCAATACGGTGGGATTGCGGGAAGACCCGCTCTCAATGTATTCAAAGCTAGAAAAAGTGCCGGACGCGGTGGTGGAGGAGTACCTCACCCTGCTGACCGATCTCGATCCCGCCACCTTGCCGGAGATCCCCCGCGAGCGACAGAAGGCGGTGGCGCTGGAGATCACCCGCCAGCGCCATGGCGAAGCGGCGGCGACCGCAGCCCAGGCGGATGCGGCCCGGCTTGTAGCCGGCGGCTCCGGCGCGGGTGCGGCGGAAGCGGAGGTGCCGGAGGCCTCGCTGGCGGCGGTGAACTTTCCGGCGAAGGCGTTTTATCTGCTGGCGGCTGTTGGCATCTGCGCCTCCAGCAGCGAGGCGCGGCGGCAGATTCAGGGAGGTGGGGTGAAGCTGGACGGCGAGAAGCTGGCGGATCCGAATCGGGAATTTGCTGGCGCAGCAGAGCTGGAGGGGAAGGTGGTGCAGGTGGGGAAGAAGGTGTTTCGGAGGTTGGTGGGGTAGGGGGGGATAGCTCAAGATCAGCGGCGGGAAGTGGACTTGGCCTAGAATCATATTTTGAAGCTCACATCAACTACATCTGGAAGTTATCCATCATGTCTCTACAAACTTAGGAGTTGCTATCTTGCATATCATTGCCTATCAAGCGATTGGCTTTCTCTGAGAGGAGCCTTGCCCGTTGCTCGACGAGTTCTTCGAAATCCAAGTTCAGGCCCTTTCGCGGGACCAAGGACGAATCAAGGATGTCAGCCGACAGCGAGAAAGTCACCAGATCCGACACGAAAAGTTCCCCACCCGGATCGAGAGATGGACGCAATCGCCGGTGCCGATGTCAGCCGACCAGCTGAGCTGTTGACGGCGTCGGAGG
>JBILGK010000015.1:0-72663 GCA_044351065.1 Cyanobium sp. | reverse complement strand
CCGGTGGAGAGGGGGCAGGGAAACCGGGTCGGGCTGGGCGGTGGATGCCCCGGTGGGGCGTAGGGCCGCTGCCCCTTCCCGGTTTCCCCATGGCTTCTCCCCTCTCCATCGGCATCGAGCTCCAGCCAGCGTGGGTCGATCGCCGCTGGGTGCGGCTTTGGATCCTCGATCGCTCTGGCAGCCCATCAGCTCGGTGCCGGCTGGTGGTGCGCTCCGAGGCCCTGCGGCGGGCGCGGGAGCTGCAGGTGGCCACAGGCGCCGGGGCGGTGTGGTGGGTGTGAGCGGGCAGGGAAAGCCCACCAGGCAACCCAGGTCTGGGGCCATGGGGCAGTGGGCCGGGGCTGTGCGGATCGTGCGGTCGTGGGTTTGGGGCAGGCCTTACCTACGGTTGTCGACGATCACCGGAGCGGGTCTGGACCCTTGGGTCTGTGACCCTTCTTGTGCTCCCGCTGGAATCCCTTCCAGCGGCTCTGACGGTGAAGGGTGCTGGGGGGGAGAAGCAGCCGGGACGGACGCCAACGTTGGTGTTGACATTGTCAGGGTGGTTGCTGTTCCGGAAGGCGGCGCGGGCGTTGTGCGGATTGTTGATCCACGAGCCCCCGCGCAGCAGCTGGGTGACCCGCCCTCAGGGCTCAATTAAGCACAGGACGTTGGCCAGAATGAAGTGTGAAACAAAAAATTGAGGCGCCTGCGGCGCCACGCATGAAGAGCCTTAAACCAACAGCCAAGGGTAGAAAAAACCCAAGTGCAAAGAGTCAAAGGGCTCAAGTGCAAAGAAAAAGTCCTGGGGGGGAGAAGCAGCAGGGACGGACGCCAACGGAGGGGCCGTCAGAGTCCGGGAGGGTGCCGTCCCGGAAGGCGGCGCGGGCGTAGTGCGGATCGTAGATCCACGAGCCCCCGCGCAGCAGCCTCATTTGTTGTTCCTGAGGTACCTCTGCCAGCCCAGGATCGGCCCCCTCCAGTGCACTGACATCCAACAGTTCCTGTTGCGTTCCGCCACCACCAGACCAGCCATGGCGCTTGCCTTGGTTCGCGCTGAATGGGCTGCGGTGCCACTGATCGGCGCACCACTCCAACATTTGCCCGTGTATCTCGGCCAGGCCCCAGCGGTTCACCAGCCCAAAGAAGCCCACCGGTACCGGCCGTTGGCGATAGGCACCTTTGCGGCCTGCGCCATAGGTGTAGCCGCCATCGTAATTCGCCCAGCTGGCATCAAGCGTGTCGCCGAAGTGAAAGGGTGTGCCTGAACCGGCGCGGCAAGCGGCCTCCCATTGGCTCTCGCTCGGCAAGGCCAGTTGGGGCGCCTCGCCCTGGCCGCCCTGCTCCTGCCAGTGCACCACCAGCCAGCGGTTCAGCCGCCGCAGCCATTCCTGGCAGTCGTTCCAACTCACGCTGTCCACCGCTAAACCCATGGGCTGGGCGTAGCTCTCCCACAACCCTCTGGCCTCGTAGGTGCCGGGGGTCGAGCTGACGTCGCGCTCCAGTCGCGGCAACGCCGCCACAACATGCCACTGGACCTGGGTGAGCGGATGGCGCACCAGGGCATAAGGCGGCAGCACCACACGACGCTGGATCTCCACGTTCAACCCCTCGCACTTCTGGCGGAACTGGGGGTACAGATCACGGCCCTCCTCCGCCTCCGGCGAGCCGATCCCGTACACCCCACCAGGCACCACCACCAGCTCCAGCTGTTCGCCGCCGGGTAGCGGCAACCTCCACACCGATGGCGTCACCACCTCCGTGCGGATTCGCAGCCCCTCTCCCTCCTGCAGGGCGGTGAGGGTGAGCATCGGCACTCGCCTTTCCCGGTCGCTGCCCAACAGAGGAAGCTCGGCTGAGGCCGCCAGTTGCAGGCCCCGTGACGCCCCCTGCAGCAACGGCAAACGGGCGTCGTGCTCCGCCCAGCCTTCCGCGCCCGCCACCAGCAGGTTGAGGGCATCGCTGAGCAGCCACCCTTTCAGCTCCGCGGCGATCCGATCGCGCTGATCCCGATCGCCACTGCGCTTAGCCAGCAGCCCCAGGCTCTCCGCCGCCCGCCGCCGCACCGCCACCGGGGCCGCGGCGTCACCCAGGCACTGCCGTAGGGGCTCATCGTGGCCGATCAGCGCCAGCACCAGGGCCGCATCCAGGCGGTCAGCCTCCGGAGCGTCCGCGGCGGCCAGCAGTTCCGCCAGGGGCTTGGCGGCCTCCCGCTCCACCGCCTGGGCCTCAACGCCGCCACTGGCCGCCAGGGCCGCCAGTTGCTCCAAGGCCTGCCGACGCTGGCGCTCAGGTGCATTGGCGCTGAGGTCTTCGCCCAGGCGCCGCACCCGCAGCCGTTGCAGCAGCGCCTCTCGGCCCTTGTCGATCCAACCGACCAACTTCGGCCAGGTGCGCAGCAGCGCTTCGTGGGCGATCTCAACCCCATCCCCATCAATGCCCTTGCCCGACACCAGCAGCCCCGCCTCCACAAACAGCCCCACCAGCCGTCGGCTGGCGGCCGGCAACGCATCCCACCGCGCTGGTTGTTTGGCCGCTTGTCCATCGCTGGTGAGGCGCACCAGGTGATCGATGAAGGCTCTCTCCAACGCCTCGATTTCCTTCGCCGTGGCGCCGCTGGTGGAGAGCACCTCATCGGCCTTGCGCTGCACTGCACCGGCCAGGCCGCCGTAGTCGTCGTACTGCTTGAGGGTGAGGCCGGCGCCATCGGCTCGGCCATCCCACAGCTCCCGCAGGGTGAACGCCAGCAGGGGCAGGGCGTCACCGCTGGGGGTGTCCCGCACCAGCCGATCACTCAGCCCCGTCTCCAGCCGCACTCCCACCCGTTGGGCCGGTCCTTCGATCACCTGGCGGAAACCATCGACGTCCATCGGGCCCAGCAGGATCGGATCACCCGCCAGGCTCTCGAGCCGGCTGGGATGGAGCTGCAGGCTGCCGAGGAAATCCGAGCGCAAGGTCGCCAGGATCAAGACCCGGCTGCCCTCCAGCTTCAGCAGCTCAGCCAGGGTCGAGAGGAAGTGATCCGCCTCCGTTGGTTTCGCGTCCTCGCGCTCATCCCCGCGGCCGAGGAGCTCCTCGAACTGATCGATTGCGATCACCACCCTGGCGTCCTGCTGGCCGGTGAGGGCGCGCAGCTCCTCCAGCTGCTCCAGGATTTCCGGTGCTGTGCGTGCTTGTTCGCTGGGGGCCGTCTGGCCCGCGGCCAGGAAGGCTTTCTCCAGCGCGACATCCAACCAGCGGAAGGGTTTCCTTCCCGGCCGGAAGGGATCGAGCACGATCCAGCGGCCTGGTTCGGCCCCCGCCAGCCAGGGCACCAGCCCCGCCCGCAGGAGCGACGACTTGCCGCAACCGGAAGCCCCCAGGATCAGCAGCAACCGCGAGGCGCTGGCCGTGAACGCTTCCACCTTGGCCTGTGCCTTTCGCAGGGTCTGGTCCTGCGCGAAAAACACCGGCGCGTGCTTGCGCTCAAAACAGCTCAGGCCCGGAAACGGTGAGGCATGGGGCTCGTTCTCCGGTGGCCAGGCCAGGCGCTCCTGCCAGCTCAGGGCCTGCAGGCCCCGCTCCAATCGCTGCCAGCCCTCCAACCCGGTTGGGTCCAGGTCAATCGGCACCAGCGGCGTGCGCTGGGTTTCGTTCAGCAGCCGCAGTGATGGGCTGCCATCAATCCGCACCGGCAGCACTAACTTGCCCGACGCCATCGCCACACCCAGTTCCGCCAGGCACCACTGCGATTTGCCGTAGGCCGCGCTGCAGATCACAATCACAGCCCGGCAGAGCTGGAGCTTCTCGTACAACGTCTCCCGCCAGGATCTGCCGACGGGGATGCCCTGCTCTGGATCAAAGTCCAGGAACAGGCTCTGATAGCGATAGTCGGGCTGTTGCTTATTCGCGCTGCCCTTCAGCCAGTCGCAGATGCGCTCAGCCCAGGCGTTGTCCTCGCTGCTGTGGCTGATGAAGATCGTGCTCATCGGCCCGGCAGGACTTCCCTCTCCGGACACCCTATTCGCGCCGCCTCAGCCGGCAAGGCAGCCAGTATTCAGCCCCCCTCCTGCCCAGCCAGCCAGAGCAGCGCCGAGCGCACCACCTCCGCATGGCAGGGCAGGGGGGCGCACCAGCAGAGCAACTCCAGTTCGCCCGATCGGGCCTGCGCCAGCAGGCGCCTGAGCTCGCATTCCTGCGGCGAGCCCGGTGACTGCAGCTGCGCCCAGAGCCAGCGCCGGTACTGGGCGATCACCTGCTCGCGGCTGCCATCGCGGTCAAGGGCATAGGGATTGCCCAGCGGACTGGGCCGGCCCACGTAGACCTGGCCGGGCAGCAGGCTGCCGAGGCCGCGGCGGGCGCGGCCGATGGTGATCTTCTGGGCGGAGCTGTTCACGGAAGCTGGGGCGGTCATGGCTGGAAGGGCCGCAGAGCATGAAAAAGGCCCGCCGGTGGCGGGCCCAGAGCCAGAGGCGGGCACTAACCCCCCCCGGTGCACCAGCGATCACGCAGGGGCAGCAGTTGCCGGCTCCGCCCCAGACTGCTGCCCCGCCCCATCAGGGCCGGTGCCCTCCTCCGCCTCCTGCGAGGCATCGAGCGGGACGAGCTTGATCTGCCGCCGGCCAAGCTGAATCTGGAAGGGATCACCCGGCTTGAGGCCCAGCAGGGCGGTGTAGGCCTTGCCCACCAGCAGGTTGCCGTTGAACAGCACGTGGGTCACGTAGCTCAGCTTGCGGCCTGGAACACCATCCCCTCGGGCAGGGCCCAGGTGGATGCCCCGCGCCTCCAGCAGGGCCTCATAGAACGCTGTGAAGTTCAACCGCTCCGTGCCGTCTTCCTTGGTGGAGACGTAACCGGTGGCGCGGACGAGCTCCGTTTTGGAGGCATCGCCCAGTTCCTTGACCTTGGTTAGCAGTTCTGTTCCGGTGAGCATGGCTGGCGGGCTGCAGCAGCCCGGCGAGGGACATCTGCTGTTGCCATGGGGGGGAAGAGGGGGGCTGAGAGGGGTGGGGAGCACCGGCAACCCGTCTTGGTGGGTGCAGCTGATCCCTTGAACAGCAAGGCTGAAATGCTGCAGCATCACTCGGCGCCTTCGCGACCGCGCTGGATCCGCCACCCGCTGATCGCAAGCTGCATGTTCGTCTCCCCACAGCTGGTGCATGTCAACCAGGGACCGGGATGCGCAGGAGCTCTCCTCCAGGATGCGAGCCAGTGGTGAACTCGCTTAAGGGGAGCGATGAGACGGGCAAGCCGGTCCCAGAGAGCAACCTGCCTGCGGTCGATACGTGCTCTGCCGTGCTGAAGCAAACAGACACACAGAGACCAGACCTAGGCAGATTCCTAGGCAATAAACCCGCAGACCCACTGCGCTGCAACGGACACCAGCGGTTTCCTAAACCGTAGGTCGTGGGTTCGAGTCCCGCCAGCCCCGTTCTCCAAGACGGCCCACCGCATGGCGATGCTTGGTGGAGTCAGCCGCTGAGGTTGCCGCACGCATTGAGTGGCTCCCCCTTCACGGGTGTCGGTGCTCTGAGCTCCAGGGCTTTGAGAATATCGATGATCGAGATTGCGAAGTTGATGTTCTGCATGATGCGTCCATCATCGGTCTGGCTCAGGACATAGGTGTTGATGCCCAGCAGTTCACCGCGTGCATTGACCAAGGGGCCTCCGCTGTTGCCAGGGCTGATGGCGGCATCGTGCTGAATCAGCGTCACCGTTTCAGGAGCGAGACCCTTGAGCTGATCGACCGGCCTGCGCACAGCACTCACAACGCCCTTGGAGACGGTGCCAGCAATGCCTGCAGGAGATCCGATGGCGATCACATCCTGGCCTGGCTTCGGATAGGCGAGGTAGCAGATCGGGATCGGCGGTGCAGCGAGCTTTGGTTCGGGCTTGAGCAGGGCGAAATCGAGCTGTCTATCCACATACACCAGGCTGGCTTCCGTTTTGGAGCCGTTGTCAGCCGTGACCTGGAACTTACTGCCACCACTGCCTGAAACCACATGCCGGTTCGTCATGATCAAACCGTCGGGAGAGAAGACAAAGCCGCTGCCGAGGCCCCTGTCGCTTTTGATGGAGACCACCGAAGCGATCACACTTGGAATCAGGTCTTCCGCAGCCAGATTGCCTTTGCTGGCCCGGCCGACGGTGATCGAGAGTGGAGGTCTCGTCCAGGTCTTCGCATCGATCTGAAAAAGGTGCACCAGCGATTGGAGGGTTGCCTTGCCGATCGGAACGACGCTGCTGGCGCTGCGCCCCTTGGAGAGCTTGATCGCAAGGGGTTGGCCGCCGTTGGTCTTTACGACAGCATCGCTGAACTTCTGGGGAAATCTGTACTCGCCATTGTCACCATAAAGCAGAAACGATTCACCACCGTACAACAGCTCGATGGTACCGGAGAAAGCACGCGACTCGCCGCCCCTCGTGCACAGCAGAATGCCACAGCCACCGTGAACATATTCGTAGCCGCTGACTGAATCACCACTCCAGCGGGTGATCACACCCTCAGTCAATCCATTGGCTGCATCTTGTTTGTAGTGGCGATCCAGAACGATGTAGTAGGAGCCACCGGAAAGACTGGAGGTTACTTTGATGAGCTTTGACCAATCGATGCCAGTGGCTCTTGGATTCCGCCAATCCCCATCTGTTTGCCGTTCGACAATCCCACCTGGCGGAGGCTTGGCTGGCTCTGTACCGTCGGGGCCGGATTGGGCGGAAGCCATGAGGCAAGGCCCGAGGAAAAGATACGTTACTGCAATCAAGAATCGAAGGCCTCTATGTTGAGACATCGCAAGGATTTGGCATCGAGTTGCAAGCAACTTATCATGCGCTCAGGGACAGACAGGCTGTGGCGCGCAGGGGAAGTCCTCCCCCTGGCTGCCAAGGCAGATCTTGCGACCGTAAACGTCGTGGAACCCTGGAGTGGGGTGATGTCGTGGGCCAGCGGCAGCGCTGCCCGGCAGGCCAGCAGGGCCAGCGGGGCTAACGGGGCCAGCGTGAAAGGAGCCGTTTTCGCTCGATGACTCAGCTTCAGGACCTTCGCCTGCGGCTGCTGGTGCAACAGGAGAGTGCACGCTTCGCCGACAGCCAGATCGATGAACTCGACCTCTCGGTGGTGCAGGCCCGCTCCCTCTGCTGGCTGGCCCTGCTCGGCGAAGCCCATGAGGAGGAGGCCTCCGATGCGGAGCGGCGCGGCGACGTGGAGCAGGCGACGGGCTGGTTCGCCGATTCAATGCGCATGCCAACCACGGGGGAAGATTCGGGATTGGCCAAGGAGGAGGGAAATTGCGGAACTGCGGAGCGCGCCGCTGTCGCTTTCTCAGGCAGACCGGATGGCATCGTCGCTGAAGAGAATACTGCGGAAATTCCACCAGAAAAGAGGCCCCAGCAGCGCGGGTATTGCTTACCTTTTCAGTCTGGGATGAGTTTGGCTTACTGACAAGCTTGTCTACCAGGCGCTGTTTCATGGCTGGAAATGGCAGCTCCGACTTATCTGGCAGTTGCTGAGCGTTGGACAACGATGCCACCCCCACTCTCAGCCCCGATTCCGTTCGCAGGGCCTTGACATGCCCGACCTTCCTGCTGCTTGATCACTGCCCAGCCAGCATAAAATATATTGGGATTATGATCAGCCTCAGGATTGGGATCGAACGGGCGAGCAAGCCAGCAAGCTAGCGCCCGAGCCAAGTTTAACTTTCGCTTGATGATTACGGACTCTGAGGAAACGAGATTCGCCAGGCAGATCGGCAAGCAGCCAGGCAGCAGATTTGTCGATCTGGAGGGAAAAGCAGCGAGCATACTCAACTGCCAGGCAGCCTGCATGGCAAGGAGCAACAGAACGAAGAAGAGAAATATATCCATGGTCGAAGTATTGAAGAGAATCAGCAGCGCCGAAAATTCCTGCAAACCTTCTTGTTTAATCGTTGAATCTTGCAGGCTGAGCTGGATGGTGACAATAGCTTCGCTGAGCCCTGGACTTTTGCTGACTTCAAAGAACAAGACGGCAAGAATGCACTAAAAGACCACCCCTTGTGGAGATCTCGGAACGAGTTACAAAGAAGAATGTCAAGCAGCATGCTTAATGCGGCGACGCATCTTACGAGAAGAGCCGAAGGCCGCATCGACTCCAAGCCGAGGGAGAGGCGAAGAAACTGGCTCGGCGATGGCTTGATCCAAATTATCAATAATCTTATCGCAGTTAGCCCTAGCGAGCACCAGAAGGCCAGTGAACGCGACTGGACCGGGGCTGGGGGGAGCCAAGGCAGCCAGGGCTCCCACGCTTGACTCGAAAGCCGTGGAGGCGAGCATGCCTGCAGAAAGGTCTTTGCTGAAGACAAGGGCGGCTGTTGCACCGCCACCAAACATGCCCACCATCAATATCAACTATGTAGCCATAGGAGAAAGCAGAGCCAGTGGAATTCAGTGAACTGCCACCAAGTGTGTACAGGGCAACGCTTTCAGTGAAGCCGAAATGACCCGACGAAATTCCGTTTAGCCGAAAATTACACAGGTCTTGTCACCAATCTTGCAGCCTGCCCTGTCAATCGCCATTGGTTTTGTGATCTTGAAACATCAGTTTCCCCATTCTGGATTGGGAACAGGATTCAACAGCCTGCGCTTCAAAAGTCGCCACCAATGAAAGGCTGTCAAGCGCTGCGGCCTAGGGAAAAGGTTGCGTTCGCATGGGAGGGGCGAAGTGGCACGCGCCCGCGAACCTGGCGCCCTGCCGCGCCCCTGTTGCGGAACCCACACCCCGGGTCGCTGGGCGCTGGGCGCTCGCAGGGGGTTGCCGGTGAACGGACCCGTTCCACCGGCACATCCCCCACCGCTGGGGCTCTTCCCCTTCTCGCCCACTGCCGCTAGCGTGAAGCGCAGTCGCCAGGATTCGGATGGGCCCGCTCCACGGCAGCCAGCTCCACGACCTGCGGCTTCGGCTGCTGGTGCAACAGGAGAGCGAGCGCATCGCCGAC
Source organism: Cyanobium sp. (assembly GCA_044351065.1). Classification (GTDB taxonomy): domain Bacteria; phylum Cyanobacteriota; class Cyanobacteriia; order PCC-6307; family Cyanobiaceae; genus Cyanobium. The sequence goes on along the minus strand of JBILGK010000015.1, from coordinate 63,736 downwards.
AGCCACAGCGATGAACTCGACCTCTCAGTGGTGCAGGCCCGCTGCCTCTGCTGGCTGGCTCTGCTCGCCGAAGCCCATGAGGAGCAGGCCTCCGACGCGGAGCGGCGCGGCGATGTGGAGCAGGCGATGGGCTGGTTCGCCGATTCGATGCGCCTTCGGGACGTGATCCAGGTGGTGGGCTCGATTGAGATCCCCCTGCCGGGTGCCGGGGAGGCTTCCGATTTCCCCGACGGCGGGCAGGGAGACCCCCTCTGGGACGACGGACCGCTTGCCGCCTGAGCCGTCGGGACCTTCTGGTGCCATGATGGGTGATGAACAGCCAAGGGACCGCGGTGCCTGAAGAGCCCTGCCAATGCCCTGATTGCCAGCGTTTCTATCGGGAGCACGACCGATTGATTCGCGAGAATCCGAGCCTGCGCCAGCAGCAGGAGCTCAATTGGGCTTCCCTGCAATCCTTCCGTACCCTCGCTGGCCGCGTGCTTGAGGAATTGCAGAAGCAATACGGCGATGGGGACGCCAGCCCCCCCATCGCCCCCGCCGAAGCGGGCAAGGGAGCCCCTGCCGCCGAATCCGATGCCATCCAGCAGGCCATGGCCGACCTGGAGAACATCAACGCCCACCTCTTCTCGATCGAAGCCTTGATGGAGCGCATCTTTGATGTGCGCGTTCCCGAGGAGGTGGAGCAGAAGTTCCGGGAGGTGGCCGGCGAACTCGCCCCCGACCCTCTCAACGCCGACCGCCTGCGGCTCAACCGCCTCCTCCACCAAACCCCCGATCTGCCCGACCACCGAGGCTGAAACGCCCCACCCGGCTCACTCCAGCTCGCAGGTGATCGTCACCGGGAATTCCTCCGCTTTCCAGATCCGCTGGGCGTACTCCCGGATCGAGCGGTCTGAGGAGAAGAAACCGGTGCGGGCCGCATTCAACAGCGACCTGCGGTTCCAGTCGCGGCGATCTGCCCAGGCCGTGCTCACCGCATCCTGGGCGCGCAGGTAATCGTGGAAGTCGGCCATCACGAAGAAAGGGTCGCTGCCGGTGAGGTTCTGCAGCAGAGGACGGAACATCTCGGTGTCGCCGTTGCTGAAATGCCCCTGCTCGATCAGGCGCAGCACCTCCGGCAGCTCGGGGATGGCGTGGATCAGCTCCCAGGGGCGGTACCCCTCCCGATGCAGGGCGCCGATCTCCGCGGTGGTCTTGCCGAACAGGAAGAAGTTTTCCTCCCCCACCTGCTCGCGGATCTCCACGTTGGCGCCATCGAGCGTACCGATGGTGAGGGCGCCATTCATGGCGAACTTCATATTGCCGGTTCCGGAGGCCTCCTTGCCCGCCGTGGAGATCTGCTCGGAGAGATCGGCAGCGGGGTACACGCGCTCGCCCAGCTTGACGTTGTAATCCGGCAGGAACACCACCCGCAGCAGTCCCTCCATGTCGGGGTCGGCGTTCACCGTCTCGGCGATGCCATTGATGAAGCGGATGATCAGCTTGGCCATCGCGTAGCCCGGCGCCGCCTTGCCCCCGAAGATCACCGTGCGGGGAGCCATCCCCTTGGTGCGTCCGTTCTTGATCCGCAGGTACTGCGCCACCACCTGCAGCGCATTGAGGTGCTGGCGCTTGTATTCGTGGATCCGCTTCACCTGCACATCGAACAGGGAGGCCGGATCCACCAGCACACCGGTGTGGCGATGGATGTAGCTCGTGAGGTGGCGCTTGACCGCCAGCTTCACCTCCCCCCAGCGCTCCAGGAAGGCGCCGTCGTCGACATAGCGCTCCAGCTGACGCAGCTGGTCGAGGTCGCGCACCCAGCCCTCCCCGATCGTCTCGTCCAGCAGCTGGCTGAGTTGCGGATTGGCCAGGGCCACCCAGCGGCGGGGTGTGACGCCGTTGGTGACGTTGGTGAACTTCTCCGGCCAGAGGGCGGCGAATTCAGGGAACAGATCGGTGCGCACCAGCTCGCTGTGCAACGCCGCCACACCGTTGACGTGATGGGAGGCCACCGTGGCCAGATGGGCCATGCGCACGGCTTTGCGCCCCTCTTCATCGATGATCGAAACCCGGCGCAGGATCTGCTCGTTACCGGGGTAGCGAATGCGCACCTGCTGCAGGAAGCGGCGGTTGATCTCGTAAATGATCTCCAGATGGCGCGGCAGGAGGGAGCCGAACAGGTCGAGCCCCCACTTCTCCAGCGCTTCCGGCAGGAGGGTGTGATTGGTGTAGGCCAGGCAGCGGGTGGTGATCTCCCAGGCTTGCTCCCATTCCAGGTTTTTGTCGTCGAGCAGCAGGCGCATCATCTCCGCCACCGCGATTGAGGGGTGGGTGTCATTGAGCTGCACCGCCCAGTGGTCGGGAAACTCCTGCACCGGGATGCCGCGCAGGTCGAGGCTGCGCAGCATGTCCTGCAGGGAACAGGAGACGAAGAAGTGCTGCTGCTTCAGCCGCAACCGCCGCCCCTCGTCGGTGCCGTCGTTGGGATAAAGAACCTTGGAGAGGGTCTCGCTGCCCACTTTCTCCTCCACGGCGCCGTAGTAATCACCGATGTTGAAGGCGTAGAAGTCAAACGATTCGGTGGCGTCGGCGCGCCACAGCCGCAGACGGTCACAGGTATTGACCCGATAGCCGAGCACCGGCACGTCGTGGGGCACGCCGATGGCGTGCTCGGCGGGGATCCAGCGCACTCGGTAGCGGCCCGTGTCATCGCGGTAGCTCTCGGTGTGACCGCCGAAACCGACGAAGCAGGCTTGGTCGGGGTGGGGGATCTCCCACGGCCAGCCGGACTTGAGCCATTTGTCGGTGATCTCCACCTGCCAGCCGTCGCGGATCAGCTGGTCGAAGATGCCGAATTCATAACGGATGCCGTAGCCGGTGGCCGGGATCTGCAGAGAGGCCAGCGATTCCAGGAAACAGGCGGCCAGCCGCCCCAGGCCGCCGTTGCCCAGGCCCGGCTCCTCCTCTACATCCAGGATCTCGTCGATGTCGTTGATGCCGAAGCGGCGCAGCGCCTCGGCCGCCTCCTTCTGGATGCCCAGCATCAGCAGGTTGTTGTTCAGCTGCGGCCCGATCAGGAATTCGGCCGACAGGTAGGCGACCACCCGAGTGGGGGTGGCATTGATCGCCTCGATGCCCGCCAGGTAGCGGGTCATCAGCCGGTCGCGCACGGCGTAGCTCAGCGCCATGTAGAGGTCGTGACGGCTGGCGGTGGGAGCGAGCTTGCCGAGCGTGTAAAAGAGGTGTTCGGTCATGCCGTCGAACACATCCGCCGCCTCCAGACCGCTGCGATCCGCATCGGCGTAACAGCCGGGGGTGGGCAGCCGCAGGTTCAGGGGCTGGAGTTCGGTCATGGGGGAGGCGCGGCGCGGCGGAGGGAACGCCCCTCCGATCCAACGGTAGCCAGGGAGGCCATCGCCACCTTGAAAGAATCCCGGCGATCCAGGACAAAGCGGCGGCTGCGGGGAGGGGGAACTAACGTCGCGGCGGTTTGCCTCCTCCCTGATGCCGCCCCTGCTGGTCGAGCCCCTGTTGCTCGAGATCGGCAATCACTCGGTCGAGGTGGCCGCCACTTTGATCGAAGTGGGGCGTTTCCTGGTGCTCTTCATCGCGGCCCGGGCGATGGCGGAGCTGATGGCACGATTGTCCCTGCCCACCATCCTGGGGGAGCTGCTGGCGGGCGTGCTGATCGGCATCAGCGGCCTCCACCTGCTGCTGCCCCCCGCGACGGGGGGGGAGATCAGCCAGTGGCTGCTCCAGCTGGTGGGCTCCCTCTCGGGCGTGAGCGCCGAGCAGGTTCAGGCGCTCTACAACGAAAGCTTCCCGGGCCTGCAGCAGGTCTCGGTGCTTGGCCTCTACGCGCTCCTCTTCCTCACCGGCCTGGAGAGCGAGCTCGATGAGCTGATGGCGGTGGGAGTGCAAGCCACCACCGTGGCGGTGACCGGGGTGGTGCTGCCTTTCGCCCTCGGCACCCTGGGCCTGGTGTTCTTCTTCCACCTGCCACTGATCCTGGCGATCTTCGCCGGCGCGGCGATGACCGCCACCAGCATCGGCATCACGGCCAGCGTGTTCGGCGAACTCGGCTACCTCAAGACGCGGGAGGGCCAGATCGTGATCGGCGCGGCCGTGCTCGACGACATCCTCGGCATCGTGATCCTGGCGGTGGTGGTGGCCTTGGCCGGGGGGGACGCTCTCTCCGCCGGACCGATCCTGAAGCTGGTCGCGGCAGCGGCGGTGTTCGTAGCGGCGGCCCTGTTCCTCAGCCGCACCGCCGCCCCCGCCTTCGACTGGCTGATCGACAACCTCAAGGCCCCCGGTGAGGTGCCCGTGGCCGCCTTCGTGGTGCTCAGCCTCTGCTGCTTCGCCGCCCAGGCGATCGGCCTGGAGGCAGCGCTCGGCGCCTTTGCCGCCGGCCTGATCCTCAGCACCTCCAAACACACCAAGGCCATCCAGGAAACGCTCCAACCCCTGGTGGCCCTCTTCGCCACCGTCTTCTTCGTGCTGATCGGCACCGGCATGGACCTCTCGGTGCTCAATCCCCTTGATCCCGCCAACCGCGAGGGTCTCGTGGTGGCCCTGTTCCTGCTGGTGGTGGCGATCGTCGGGAAGGTGGCGGCGGGCTGGGGCTACCTCAGCAGCCAGCCCACCGACCGGCTGCTGGTGGGCCTGGGGATGCTCCCCCGCGGCGAGGTGGGGTTGATCTTCCTCGGTCTGGGCACCCAGGCCGGACTGCTCACCCCGGCCCTTGAGGCCGGCATCCTGCTGATGGTGATCGGCACCACTTTCCTGGCACCGCTGCTGCTGCGACTGCTTCTCTCCTCCCGCGACGCCCCCGTTGTCGACCCCTCGATCTGAGGGCCGCGGCCCCATCGCCGCCCTTCTGGAGCACTGGGGCTTCAGCGCCTCCGGCTGGCGCGACAACCGCCGGGGCGAGTGGTGGCTGGCCGCCCAGGGGATCCTGATCGCCGCCGTGGCGCTTCTTCCGGCCCTGCCAGCCCCCGCCGCCCAGGGCTTCTCCTGGCCGCTGATGCCACGGCTGGGCGGGGGCGTGCTGCTGGCCGTGTGCCTGGCCCAGGCGGCGCTGGCCCTGCGGGGGTTGGGGAACAGCCTCACGCCCCTCCCGGAACCCATCCCCGGGGCCGCCCTGGTGCGGCAGGGGCCCTATGCCCGCTGCCGCCACCCCATTTACCGAGCCGTGCTGGGGGCGGCCCTGGCGGTGGCACTGCTGCGGGGAAGCCTGCTGCACCTGGGGCTGCTGGTGGCCCTGGCGGCGGTGCTGGGGGGCAAAGCCCGGCGGGAAGAACGCAGCCTCTGCCAGGTCCATCCCGACTACGCCACCTACAGAGCTGAGACTCCCGCCATCGTGGCGGGCCTGCCCTGGCTCGACTGGCGCGCCTGAGGGGCAAGGCTCAAGCGGGGGGATCGTCGTCGCGAGCGGCCAGCCCCCAGAACAGCCCCGCCAGCACGGCCATCAAACCCAGGCTGGAGGCCCAGCCGGGACCCAGGGCCCAGCTGAAAGCCACCTCGCTGCCCAGTCCCACCGTCAGGGCCAGGGCCAGACCGGACAGCACCAGCAGGAGCTGCTGGGCGACGGGAGCCAACGGGCCAGCGGCCAAGCGGCGCTCCAGCGGGGTCAACGAAGCGGTGAGCGGCAGGTAGAAGGCCAGCGCCCACAGGGCGATGCCCGGCACCAGGGGGGCGAGGTCGCGCAGGGGGAAGGGCATCGCTGGGCCGAGCTGGCTCCCTAGCATCTCCCCATCTGATCCCCGACACCGGCCGCGCTGATGCCTCCGCTCCCCGAACCGCCGCAGCCCTGGTGGCGTTTCCAGGGCCACGCGGTCCATGGCCTGCGCGTCTCGCCCGACCAGCCGGAAGGCCCCGCCGTTCTGCTGGTGCATGGCTTCGGGGCCTCCACCGACCACTGGCGCCACAACATTCCGGTGCTGGCCGAACGCCATGAGGTCCACGCCCTCGACTTGCTCGGCTTCGGGCGCAGCGCCAAGCCGGAGGGTCCGGCCTACGGCGGGGCCCTCTGGCGCGACCAACTGACCGCCTACGTGCGCGAGCGGATCGGGCGGCCGACGGTGCTGGTGGGCAATTCCCTGGGAGGCTACGCAGCCCTGGCAGCCGGGGCCGCCCTCGGGCCGGAGGCGGCCGGGGTGGCGCTGCTCAACGCTGCCGGACCGTTCAGCGATGAGCAGGTGGAGCCCAAGGGCTGGGGCGTGATTGCCCGGCGCACCATCGGCTCGGCGCTGCTGCGCGGGCCGGTGCTGCAGCGGCTCCTGTTCGAGAACCTGCGGCGGCCGGCCACGATCCGCCGCACCCTGCGGCAGGTGTACGTCGACCGCACCAACGTCGACGAAGCGCTGGTGGAGTCGATCCGTCGCCCCTCCCTCGACCCCGGCGCCTTCGCCGTCTTCCGCACCGTCTTCGACATTCCCCGCGGACAGCCGCTCGATGAGCTCTTCGCCGAGCTGGAGGCCCCGCTGCTGCTGCTCTGGGGCATCCGCGATCCCTGGATCAACGCCTCCGGTCGCCGGGCCAGTTTCCAGCGCCATGCCCCGCCGAACACCCGCGAGGTGGTGCTGGAAGCGGGTCACTGCCCCCACGACGAGGTGCCAGCCCCGGTCAACGCTGCGCTGCTCGAATGGCTGGCCTCCCTGCCGGTGGGATCGACCCCCTCTCCCCGCGCCGCTAGGGTCGCCAGCGAATGGCCGCCCGCCCATGCCGCTGGCACGCGCGTCTGATCCTTACGACCACTGGCTGTACAGCGATCCCGCCAGCGGTGATGCCCTGCGGCTTGTTCCCGAGCGGGGCGGCCTGCTGAGTGGCTGGCGCTGCGGCGGCCGCGAGATGCTCTACTTCGACGCCGCGCGCTTCGCCGATCCCTCCCTTTCGGTGCGCGGCGGCGTGCCGGTGCTGTTCCCGATCTGCGGCAACCTGCCCGGCGACCGCCTGCCCCTGCCCCGGGGAACCTTCTCCCTGCCCCAACACGGCTTCGCCCGCACGATGGCCTGGCAGCTGGCAGAACTGGAGGGGGAGAAGGGGGTGAGACTGGCGCTGGAGGACGACGAGGCCAGCCGCGCGCACTACCCCTTCGCCTTCCGCCTTGAGCTGGAGTACCGCCTCGCAGCCGGCTCTCTGGCGATCACCGTCCGGGTGCACAACCGCGGCGGCACCGACTCAGGGCCGATGCCCTTCAGCCTCGGACTGCACCCCTACCTGGCGGTGAGCGATCCGGCGGCGGTGGACCTCACCGGCCTACCCCCGGCCTGCCTCGATCACCACACCATGGAGGCGGACAGCACGGAGAACCAATTGCAGCAGCTGGGGCGTGGCGTCGACCTGCTCTGCGAGGCCTCCGGCCCGGTGCACCTGCTCGACCCCGCCGCCGGCCGCCAGATCACCCTGGAGACGATTCCCCCGTTCGATCTGGTGGTGATCTGGACGGAACCGCCGCGGCCGATGGTGTGCCTCGAGCCGTGGACGGGCCCGCGGGGCGCGCTGCTCAGCGGGGAGCGTCGGCTGGAGCTGGCCGCCGGCGAGAGCCTGGAATTGCGCTGCCGCTACCGCGTCGGCGATCTCTAAGCCGCCACGCCCCCGCCAGCCGCCACCCCAGGCAGGCGGCCCGGGGCCAGCTGGCCGAGGGGATCGAACTGCCGCTTGACGGCCTCGATCAGGGGGCGGGCCGGGGCGTCGTTCCAGGCGGACAGCGCCGCCCCGGCCGGCTGCCGCAGCACGGTCAGCCAACCTCCCAGGGCCTGGCAGCGCCGCCGCAGCTCCTGCACGCGCCCGATCGCCAGTTCGGCGCCCGGCGCCCAGGTGATGCCCAGGCCGCTGCCGGCGGCCAGGTCCACCGGCAGGCCGGCGAGTTCCGGCGCGGCCAGCAGGGCAAAGGCGTGGTCGGGGCGCACCCCCAGGCGCAGCAGCCAGTCGGCAGGCGCGGCGCCGCCGCTCTCCGCAGGCGCAGCGCCGCCGCGGGCGAGGGCCAGCAGCGTCCCCAGGTCATCCGCCGCCACCGGGCGGAGCGGCAGGGGCGTGCGCTCGGCGATGGCCCCCGCCTGCTCCTCAAGGCTCAGCGCCGCCACGCTCGCCAGGCCGATCAGCAGCAACGGCTCGGGCGGAAGGCCGGCGGCGGCGGCGAGGGGAGCGCTCCAGAGATCGACCCGCTCGGGGGTGAGGGAGGAGCCGAGCAGCCAGCGGGCCAGCGGTGCCAGCGCCTCGTGCGGCCCCTGCAGCAGCAGCCCGCTCCGATGGAGCGGCAGCGGCAGGGTGCGCAGCGTGACCTCGGTGATCAGAGCGAGGGAACCCCAGCTCCCGGTGAGCAGCCGCATCAGGTCGTAGCCGGCCACGTTCTTCACCACCCGCCCACCGGCCCGGGCCGCCACGCCGTCGGCCCGCAGCAGGCGAAGACCGATCAGCTGATCGCGCACGCCGAGATAGCGCTGGCGATAGCCGCCGGCCATGCCGCGGGCCACCAATCCACCGATGCTGCCCTCCTCCACGCCCCAGGGGGAATCGAGGGCGAGAAATTGGCGATGGGGGGCGAGGGCCTCCTGCACCGCCGCCAGCGGAGCACCGGCCTCCACGGTGACGGTGAAGTCGCCGGGATTGTGCTCCACGATCCGATCGAGTGCGGCGCAGCTCAACACCGCACAGGGCTGGAGCAGCGGTGGGCCCCAGTCAAGCCGACTTCCCAGTCCCGAGGGCAGCCAGGCACGGCCCTCCCGGTGCAACTCACGCACCAGCTCGGGCAACTCGTGGGCCGCAGGTCGCATCACGGCACGATGGTGCCATGGCGTCGGCGGGGACGGGGATGGCGGGGGCGATGGCGAAGGTGGTGGTGATCGACGACGATCCCACCGGCTCGCAAACCGTGCACAGCTGCCCGCTGTTGCTGCGCTGGGACCCCGGCACCCTGGCCGAGGGGCTCGCCCATCCCTCACGGCTGCTGTTCGTGCTGGCGAACACCCGCGCCCTCGCTCCGAGTGAGGCGGAAGCGAGGACGAGGGAGATCTGCCGCGCCCTGCGGCCGGCCCTGGCCGCCGCGGGCGCCCCGTGGTTGGTGGTGAGCCGAGGGGATTCCACCCTGCGGGGCCATTTCCCCCTGGAGGTGGGCGTGATCGCCGAGGAGCTGGGCCCCTTCGACGCCACCCTGCTGGCACCCGCTTTCCTCGAAGGGGGGCGCACCACCGTCGACGGGGTGCACCGGCTGCACGGCCGGCCGGTGCACGAGAGCGAATTCGCCCGCGACCGCCTGTTCGGCTATCGCAGCAGCCACCTGCCGGACTGGGTGGCGGAGAAGAGCGGCGGTCGCATCCCGGCCGCGGCGGTGGCGCGGATCGGCCTGGCGGAGCTGGAGGCCGGCGGCGAGGGCCTGCGCCGACGTCTGGCGGACCTCTCCGGCAACGCCATGGTGACGGTGGACGCGGAGCAGCCGCGCCATCTGGCGGCCCTGGGGGCGGCGGTGCGGGAGCTGGTCGCCGCCGACGCCGGGGAACGCTGGGGCCGCCCCCGCCGCTTCCTGTTCCAGAGCGCCGCCTCCCTGCTCAACGGGCTGGCGGACCTGCCGCCACCTCCTCTCACGGCCCCCGCCCTGGCGAGGCTCCGGCGGCGGGACCCCACAGGGGCGAGGCTGCCGGGGCTGGTGCTGGTGGGCTCCCATGTGCCCCTGGCCGACGCCCAGCTGGCGCGGCTGCTGGCCGAACCGGGCTGCGGCGCCGTGGAGATTGCGGCGGCCCGCGTTCAGCGGGTGCTGGAGGGCCCGCTGCCCGACCGGCTGCTGGCCTCCCTGGAGGCCGAGTGGCGCCAAGCCCTGGAGGCCCAGCTGGCGGCGGGTCGCACGCCGGTGCTGCACACCAGCCGGGGGGAGGTGCTCTGCCGCCACCCCGCCGAACGGCGGGCCCTCGGGCTGGCCCTCGCCGCCGTGATGGCGAGGCTGGCGGCTTCCCTGGCGCCGCGGCTGGGCTACCTGATCAGCAAGGGGGGCATCACCAGCCACACCCTGCTGGCCGATGGACTGGAGCTGGCGGCGGTGGAGCTGCAGGGCCAGCTGCTGCCAGGGCTGTCGCTGGTGCGAGCGCCACGCGGGGGCGTTGCCGGGGCGGCGGGGCTGCCCGTGCTCACCCTGCCGGGCAACCTGGGGGACGGGGAGACGTTGGCGGCGGTGTGGCGGCAGATGGAAGCGGCCTGAGGCTCCCTGACGCCGGCCCGGCTCCGGCCCCAAGGGCTCACTGCGGCCCGGCGTAGCTCTCGGCCAGCAACTCCACCGGATGGCGCACGGGGATCGGCCGGGGAGCCTCGGGCATGTGCTGGCGGATCTGGAGGGTGCAGCCGATGTTGGCGCTCACCGCCAGGTCGGCGGCGGTGCCGCTCAGGTCGGCCACCTTGATCCGGCCCAGCTCGGCGGCTTCTTCGGGCTGCACCAGGTTGTAGATGCCGGCGCTGCCGCAGCAGACGCCCGCCTCCGTGGCCTCGCGGATCTGCACGTGGGGGATGCGGCGCAGCAGGGCGCGGGGCTGGTCGCGGATCCCCTGGCCGTGCAGCATGTGGCAGGCGTCGTGGTATACCAGGCGCAGGGGGCGCTCGGCGCTGGCGGGGCTGCCGTCGGGATGGCGCAGCGGGCGCAGAGCCTCCAGAAAGTCATTGCGCAGGCCCTGCCGCTCCAGATATTCCTGAATGTCGGCCACGCGGGCGGCGAAGGGCTCCGCCTCCGGATCGCCCGCCAGGAGGGCGCCGTAGGCCTTGAGGGTGTGGCCGCAACCGGAGGCGGCCACCAGGATCGCGTCGAGCGGTTCCGGGCCGGCCGGCCGGCCGGGCCCCACCACCGCCGCGAAGCTGCCGATCAGGGCGCGACCCAGCTCGCGGGTGTGCGCCTCCTCCCCCTGGTGGTGGGTGACGGCGCCGCAGCAGCCCTGGGCGGGGGGGATCACCACCTCAAAGCCATTGGCGCTGAGCACCCGCACCGCCGCGGCGTTGACGGCCGGATCGAACAGGCGCTGCACGCAGCCGAGCACCAGGCCCACCCGGGCGCGCCGCTCCCCGCGGGCGGGTACCACCACGGGCAGGTCGTCGCGGAAGGCCTCCGGCCCCAGGGGGGGAAGCAGCCGCTCCATGGCGGCGATCTGGGGGCCGAACAGGCGGGTGAGGCCGCTGCTCCTGGCAAGGGACTGCAGCGGCGTGCCGGCGTAGGCCCGCAGGGGCTGCAGCAGGGCCCGCAGCCGCGCCGGATAGGGCAAGAGAGCGAACAGCACCCGCCGGAAGGCCCGCTGGGCCGGGCTGCGCAGCTCCGGCGCGTTGAGCTTCGGCCGGGTGGCCTCGATCAGTTGGTCGTAGCGCACCCCCGACGGGCAGGCCGTGACGCAGGCGAAGCAGCCCAGGCAGGAATCGAAGTGCTTCGCCACCGTGGCGTCGAGCACAAGCTCGCCGGCCTCGATCGCCTTGAGGGTGTGGATGCGGCCCCGCGGCGAATCCATCTCGCTGGCCAGCACCCGATAGCTGGCGCAGGTGGGCAGGCAGAAGCCGCAGTGGACGCAGGGGTCGGCGGCCTGGAGGGGCGACGGGCCAGCGCTTCGCCCGGAGCTGGCCAGTGGAGCGGCGGGATCCTTGGCGGAGAGGGGGGAAGCCATGGGGAAACCACCAGCGCAACAGATCCTGGCAGCTCTCAGTATGTCGAGAGACCAACGCGTTTGAACCCAGGCAGCCTTCGAACGGCTGCTGGCGGAAGCCCAGGTGCCGGTACGCACCCGGAAGAGCACTTCTGAGAAGAGGCCAAGCCAGTCGTCATCTCGGACTTCAGCAGGGGTGGGCGACAGAGTCGAGGGCACGCAAGGCTGTGCTTGCAGCCACTCCTGCAAACGGCCGTTGCAACCGAGGATCGAGATCGAATGCTTCGGAGCTATGCCAATCCAGCACTTCAATCGGTTAGTTTTTAATCCGCCAAACCACAGGCATCACATCCAACAGCCGGCCAACAGACGGGATCGAGTTGGCTTGGCTGCCGTCATCGCCGGCCTGGGATTGGGACTGGCCGGTCTTGTTTGGACAGCACCCCAAGGATTGGCCCAGAAACCTACTCAAGCCAAGGTAATCCGGATTGGCGTGAGCAAGTTTGGGTCGGTGCTCAACTACATCTACGCTCGCCAGTCCCTAGACCCTATTCTTACACAGCGAGGGGTAACAGTGGAATGGAAGCAGTTCGTGGCCGGTCCTCAGCTCATGGAGGCCCTGGCAGTGGGATCGATTGATTTCACCTTTACCGGCGAGCCACCCCCGATCTTTGCCCAGGCCGCCGGCACACCAGTTGTTTATGTGGCCAATGAGCGACTTGGGCCTGCGGCGGTGGCGGTTCTCGTGCCCCGGGGCTCCAAGCTCCGAAGCGCCGCCGACCTCAAAGGCAAGCGGGTGGCGATTACCAAGGCCACCAATTCCCAATACATCATCAATGAGGGACTCCGACGTGTTGGCCTCAGTCCAAAGGACATCACTTCGGTCTATCTCACACCCGCAGAGGGTCGGTCGGCCTTTGAGGCTGGCAAGGTGGAGGCCTGGTCCACCTGGGATCCATTCCAGGCAGCGGCAGAGAAGGGCAGCGGCGCTCGGATTCTCTATGATGGCAAGGGAATCCAACCGAATAACGGCTATTACCTCTCCACCCGTTCTTTCGCCAATGCGAACCGATCTACGCTGCAAGCCGTTCTGAAAGTGATCGATGCCACCAATAGCTTCGCCAGCCGCAACCCCAAGGCCGTCGCAGAGGTTCTCTCGCCCCGCTATGGACTGCCTGTCGACGTCCTAGAGGCTGTCGAGCGGCGTCGCCAGCACGGGCTCCAGCCGATTGATGCCCGCGTGATCGCCGGCCAGCAACAGGTGGCGGATGGTTTTTATCGAGAGAAACTTCTGGCGCAGCGAGTGAAGGTGGCAGATGCTGTCTGGAGGCCTTGAAGGATGCCCCAGTTCGCCCTAAGCCAGGCAACCTCAATACCTGCTGGAAGCCCTGATTTACCCCACCTCCTGTTCGGCTTGGGCATCCTCGTGGGGAACACCCCCGCGGCTCTGCCTGGGGAGCTGGAGCGCTTGCGCGGCCGTTTCAAATTGGACGAGGAAGACACGGAGAGGCTCCTCTCCGCACTGGATCCCACTCTGGCCAAGCTTGGCCTGGTGGAGCCCCTCTTGCATCGAGACCTGCTGCAACTTCGGCGGGGCGTGGCCGCCAGTGAAGAGCATCTGGCACGATTCTGCCGCTTCCATGTTCACGACGATGACGAGGGACGCCATGTGCTCACTGGCAGCTGTCAGTTTGGGTTTGCAATCCCCGGACTCGAAGATCTCCGCCTGACCCTCGGGCCGGGTGATTACCTGAAAATTCCCGCAGGAACCGAGCACTGGTTCAGCCTCGGGAAGCAGGAAATCCTTCAGTGCATACGCCTCTTTTCCAGCAACAGCCCCATGAACACGACCTACACCGGCCGCGATCACCCCCCGAAGTAACGCACCACCGCCTCAGCAAAGCCAGAGCAGCTCACCGGTTCCGCCGGCGGTTCCATCAGCCGGGCCAGGTCATAGGTGACCTCCCGGTTGGCGATGGCGGCGCTCAGGCCCTCGGTGATCAGATCGGCGGCCTCCTGCCAGCCCATGAACTCGAGCATCATCACGCCGCTGAGGATCACCGAGCCGGGGTTGATGCGATCGAGCCCGGCGTGCTTGGGGGCGGTGCCGTGGGTGGCCTCGAAGATCGCCGCGTTGTCGCCGATGTTGGCGCCGGGGGCCATGCCCAGACCGCCCACCACCGCGGCGGCGGCATCAGAGATGTAGTCGCCGTTGAGGTTGAGGGTGGCGAGGATTGAATAGTCGGCCGGCCGGGTCTGGATCTGCTGGAAGATGCTGTCGGCGATGCGGTCATCGACCATCACCATCGCCTTCCACTGGCCGTTGCCGTGGCTGGCGCCGATGGCATCGAGCACCTCGCGCACCTCATTGCACACCGCCGCCTGCTTCTCCGGCGTCATCGCGTCGTAGCCGGGGTCGATCTTGCGGGCATTGGCCTCGATCGTGAGCGCCGGTTCGCGGTCGAGGTTGTCGAGGATCCAGCTCTCCCGCTCGGTGACGCACTCGGCGCGGAACTCGCTGGTGGCCAGCTCATAGCCCCAATCGCGGAAGGCCCCCTCCGTGAACTTCATGATGTTGCCCTTGTGCACCAGCGTGACGTGGCGCTTGTCGCCCTCCAGCCGCAGGGCGTGCTGGATCGCCTTGCGGATGTGGCGCTGACTGCCGTGCTTGCTCACCGGCTTGATGCCGATCCCCGACCCCTCCGGGATGCGGCGCTGGCCCAGCTTGCCGTTGGCCGGAATCACCACCTCGTTGAGATGGCGGATCAGCTCCAGGCACACCGGATCGCTGGCCTCCCACTCGATGCCCATGTAGATGTCTTCCGTGTTCTCCCGATACACGATCACATCGAGATCCTGGGGGCGCTTGTGGGGGCTGGGGGTGCCCTCGTAGTAGCGACAGGGCCGCACGCAGCAATAAAGGTCGAAGATCTGGCGCAGGGCCACATTCAGGGAGCGGATGCCGCCGCCGATCGGCGTGGTGAGCGGCCCCTTGATCGCCACCCCGTACTCCTTGATGGCGGTGAGGGTGTCCTCCGGCAGGTACTGATAGGTGCCGTAGAGCTCGCAGGCCTCATCGCCGGCGAACACCTTGAACCATTCGATGCGGCGCTCACCGCCGTAGGCCTTGGCCACCGCCGCGTCCAGCACCCGCTGGGTGGCGGGCCAGATGTCCACCCCCGTGCCATCGCCGCGGATGAAGGGGATGATCGGATCGTTGGGCACCACCGGCTGGCCGTTTTCGAAGCGGATCGGCGTGCCGCTGGCCGGGGGGATGAGCTTCTCGTAGCTGGCCATGGGGCACGCAGACACGAATTGGCTCAGAGCCTATGCCGGGGGCAGGGCTTTGGAAGTTTGTGGTGATCGCCGACTCGGCCGGCGGTGTGGTTGACCCGGGGGCGGCCAGCGCGTGTGCCGGCCGCCATCGAGACCCCAGATCCGGGCTTTTCGGCTCAGGATGGGTGCCATGAATGCAGCTGAACAGGCCCAGTCGCTGGATCTCGCCCAGGCCATCGCCTCGGTGGTCTCCCTGTTCCGCAGCCGCTTCCCCGCCGCCCGCGCCAACCTCACCCCCTGGCGCGACGATCCCCAAACCCGCGCCTTCCAGGAGCGCGAATCTCTGGATCTGTCTTTCCATTTCCCGGGCTGGAGCCCCCGGCTGCAATGCCGTTCCCTGCTGGTGCAGCTCAGGCTGGAGCGAGCGGCGGCAGCCGGGGACCGGCGCCCACGCCTGCTGGGCGTCACCATCCGCGGCCTCACCTATGAATCGGAGCGTTGGCGGCTGGCCACGGTGGGCGACTGGATGCCCTCCGGCAGCCATCGGCCCCACGTGGAGGTGAGCGAGAGCCTGCGCGAGATCTGCCGCGAGTTGTTCGCGCTGTTCGGCAGCGAGGAGGAGGAGGGGACCGACTCCGGAGAGGCAGCGGCCTGAGGTCGCGGGGTCAGCGGGGGCGCGTGGAGCCTGGAACCGCTCCGTAATCCTTTGCAACCTTGCCAACGCTCCACCGGCCGCGCCCCTTACGGTGACAAGCTGCCCGTGTCGTCCGAGGACCGATGCCTGTCGCCCTGGCCTCCCAGCTCCGCGAAGGGACCAAGAAAGCCCACACCATGGCCGAGAACACCGGCTTCGTGAGCTGCTTCCTCAAGGGGGTGGTCGACAAGGCCAGCTACCGCACATTGGTGGCCGACCTCTGGTTTGTGTACAGCGCGATGGAGGAGGAGATCGGGCGGCTCCGCGATCACCCGGTGGTGGGGCCGATCGCCTTCAGCGAGCTCAACCGCCGCGACAGCCTGGAGCAGGATCTCGCCTTCTACTTCGGACCCTCCTGGCGCCAGCAGATCCAGGCCACGCCAGGGGCCCGGGAGTACGTGGCCCGCCTCCGCCAGGTGGCGAAGCAATCCCCCGAGCTGCTGGTGGGTCACCACTACACCCGCTACATCGGCGATCTCTCCGGCGGCCAGATCCTCAAGAACATCGCCCAGAAGGCAATGAACCTCGGCGACCACGACGGGCTGCGCTTCTACGAGTTCGACGCCATCCCCGACGAGAAGGGCTTCAAGGAGAACTACCGCGCCACCCTGAACGCCCTGCCGATCGATCAGGCCACCGCCGACCGGATCGTGGCGGAGGCCAATCACGCCTTCCACTGCAACATGAAGATGTTCCAGGAGCTGGAGGGCAACCTGATCGCCGCCATCGGCAAAGTGCTGTTCGGCTTCCTCACCCGGCGCCAGCGCAGCGGCAGCACCGAAACGGTCGCCGCCTGAGCCCCCTGCCGGCACCGCCCCTGACCACCCCTTCCGAGCGCAGCCCCGTTCGCTTTCTGGTGCCCGGCACCAGCGGCAGGTTTCGCTGCGGCGGACTGTTCGTGGAGCTGCAGACCGCCCGACTGGTGGGGCAGCTGCGCCCCACCCAGGTGGTCACCTACCAACAGCGGGAACCGGGGATCCCCTTCTTGGCCGACCTCCTGAACCACGAGCCCGCGCCTGGCTCGGCGCTGTGGGTGGTGAGTTGGGGTTTCGACGTGCCCGGACTGTTGCGGCGCCTGCGGGGCCGGCCGGTGGCATACCACGCCCACAGCAGCGGCTACGGCTTTGATCTGCCCGCCGGGGTGCCGGTGCTGGCGGTGAGCCGCAACACCCTCGGCTACTGGGGCGATCGGGCGCCCCGCAATCCGCTCTTCTTGGTGCCCAACGCCCTTGAGCCCCAGTGGCTGGTTCGGGGCGCCCGCGGCACCCCCCCCGGCGGAGCCCATCCAAGCGGAGCCTCGCCGCGGCGGCCGATCGACGTGCTGGTGCAGAAGCGCAAAAGCAGCCGCTACCTGCTGGAGCAGCTGGTGCCCGCACTGCGGCGGGCCGGCCTGCGGGTGGAGGTGCAGAGCGGCTGGGTGGACGATCTGGTGGACCTGTTCAACAGCGCCACGGTGGTGCTCTACGACTCGGCCGACTACTGGCGCGGCCGTGGCGTGAGCGAAGGGTTCGGACTGCCACCCCTGGAGGCACTGGCCTGCGGCTGCGTGGTGTTCAGCAGCCTCAACCACGCCCTGGCGGACACACTCGATCCGGGGGTGATCGGCCATCAGATCGGTGCCGGCAGCCTGGATGCCGACCTGGAGCGGATCACCTCCGCCGTCGCGGATCCGGCCGCCTGGCGTGCCGAGCCCCAGGCCCTGGCGGCCCTCTTTGAGGGGTGCAGCGAGCAAGCCCTGCGGGAGCGCTGGCGGATGGCCCTGGCGGCGATCGATGGCCACTGGGATCGGCTGGCGGCGGGGGCCTCGCTCCTGCAAGCCCCGGCGCCATGGCGCCTGCGCTGGCGCCAAAGGCTGGAGCGGGGGCTGCGTCTCTGGAGCCGCCTCTCCCCGGGGGCTTCTCGCTGATGCACTTCGCCCTGCTCCCCGGCCAGGCCCCCTTCCGCGTCGATCAGGTGATGGCGGCCCCAGGGCTGATGGCGACCCTGTTCGGCCTCCAGGTGCTGCTGGCAGGAGGCCTCTCCTGGAGTGGCAGCCGGCGGATCTGGCGGTGGTGGTGGCTGGCGGCTGCGGGTCTGCTGGCGGTCACGGCCCTCTTCTTTGCCCTGGGCAGCTGGGGCACCAGCGATGTCACCAAGCTCAGCCACTGGATGGTGATCGCGCCCGCAAGGGTCACGCAAGGGGAGCCCTTCTGGCACCTGGTGGGCCCGCTCATTGCCTGGCTCCCCTATCGGATGGCGGCGGTGCATGGCCTGGTGGCGGCCGGCTATGGGCTGGCGGCGATCCTGCTCGCACGCCATTGGCAAGTGCCCGGCTGGGCCGGCTGGTGGTGCCTTTTTCTCACGGCCAGTCCGATGCTGCGGGGATTTCTGCAGAACGGTCAGAGCCGACAGGCCCTGGCCGTTCTGTTGTTGCTGCCCCTGATGCTGCGGGCGGCGCGGTTGCTGCGATTGCCCTGGGGACTGGTGGGGGGCTCCGCGATCTGGTCGGCCCTCACGCACACCACCTTCCCCGTGAACCTCCTGCTGGCCCTTCTGCCTGCCCTGGCCAGCGCCGACGGCCAGGGCCTTGGCCGTCGGCGCTGGCCCTGGCTGCTGCCCGCGGCCCTGGCCGCCCTGCTCGCCCTGGTGCTGCTGGCCCCCGTCGCCCTGCAGAAGCTCAACGACTACGCCAGCCAGATGAGCTTCTTCAGCCACTACGCGGTGCTCCGTGAGGTGCTGCTGCTGCAGGGGGCCATGGCCTACGCCGTGCTGCGGGCCTGCCGGCAGCGCGGCCTGGGGCCCCGCCAGCTGTGGGCCTGCCCGCAAAGCCGGGTGCTGGGGCTGTTCGTCCTGCTCTACCTCGCCCTGCAGGCCTCGGTGGAGTGGGAATGGTGGCCCCAGATCACGTTCCGGCTGGCCGATGGAGTGGGGCTGTTCCTGCTGATCAGCTTCCTGGCCTGGCTGCACCACTACCGCGCCGAGGGCCTGGCGCTTCCGGCCATCGCCGTCACGCTGCTCGCCTGGCTGCTGGGCCGGATCCTCACCTCCGGGACGTTGCTCTGCGGCCAGGACGACGCGTTCCTCTGCGTTCCCGATCGCTGGCCAGGCCAGGTGCGTTACTGATGCAGGCGTCGCGACCTCAGCGCCTCGGAGCCACGGGGCAAGGGTGATCGGTTGCCGCTCTGGCCACGCCCTGACTGGGATTGCGGCTCCAGCTGAGTAGGTTGACGCCGGGACGGGTGCCCACTGGTGAGTCCAATTGTGGTGGAGCAGATGGTGCCGGGTCGCAACTCTTCACGCCCCCCGGCCAAGCTGCTCAACAGCCAGACCCTCTCCCAGCTCAGCCAACTGCTCGCCTACCTGCCGCGCCAGCGCATGCGGGACCTGGCCTTGCTGCTGGGGGTCTCGCTGCTGGTGGGTCTGTTCGATCTGGTGTTTGTCGGCCTGCTCGCCCGGCTGGTGGGGGCCATGAGCGGCTCCAGGCTGGCCGACAAGATCCCGAACATCTTTGTGTTCGGAGGCAGCAAAGCCGATCAGGGCCTTTGGATCGCCGGCCTTCTGATCGGCCTGGTGTGGCTCACGATGGCGTTGAAGTACGGCGCCGCGCTGATCCAGAGCCTGCTCAGTGCCCAGATCTGGGCGGATTACGGAGAGCGCATTTATGCCAATGTCCTGCTACAACCCTACGAGTATTTCCAGACCCAGAACACCGCCCACATGCTGGCCCGGTTGAACCGGATCCTCAGCCGCATCTCCGACGACATCGTCCTGCCCATCCTCACGGTGCTGTCCAACCTCCTCTCCGTCAGCGTGCTGACGGTGGGCATCGTGGTGGCCTTCGGCTGGCGGGCCCTGCTGATCTTTGCGTTTTTGTTCGCCGCCTACTCCCTCTCCTCCCTGCTGATCACGCCGCCCCTGCGCTTTGCCACGAAACAGAAGCTGCTGTTCTCGCTGCTGGTCAATTCGCTGCTACTCGAATCCACCCGTTCGATTCGAGATGTGCAGCTCTATGGGGCTGAGCGTCACTACCTGCGTCAGTTCGAGGCTATCGGCACCCGCGGCAAGAAGTTCGATCGCATCTCCAAGCTGCTGCCCGATGTGCCGCGCTATCTGATCGAACCCGCGGGCATCACCGTTTTGTTTTTGGTGGGCCTGCTGCCGGCCCTGCTACACCGGGATGCTTTGCGGATGGTCCAGGACGCGGTGCCGACCCTGGCCGCGATCATGTTCGCCGGCCTGCGGCTCTCGGCCCCGATCCAGGCCATCTTCCGCTCGATCAACAAGCTGCGTGGCGGTCTGCCGGACATCACCGATGCCCTGCAACTGCTGCAGCTCCAGCCCAAGCGCCAGCTCCTGGGTGGGTCAGCGACGCCAACCCCGGACGGCGTGATGCCGCGCACCTCGATCCGGCTGGAGAACGCCTGGTATCGCTATCCCCAGTCCAATGACTGGGTGATCCAGGGGGTGAACCTCACCGTGCCCGTCGGCTCGCGGGTGGCCTTGGTGGGCCAGACCGGTGGAGGCAAGTCGACCGCGGCCCATCTGCTGCTGGGGCTGCTGCAGCCCCAGCAGGGCCAGCTGCTGCTCGACGGCATTCCCGTGACGGCCTCCGAGCTGCCAGCCTGGCAGGCCTGCTGCGCGATCGTGCCCCAGAACATTGTGCTGCTCGATGCCAGTGTGCGCGCCAACGTTGCCTTTGGTGTTGATGACGAGGCGATCGACCATGATGCCGTGTGGGAGGCACTTGAGATGGCTCAGCTTAATGAGTTTGTGAGTGAATTGCCCTATGGCTACTATACTTTAGTCGGGGAAGATGGCATGCGCCTCTCTGGAGGCCAGCGCCAGCGACTCGCCCTGGCCCGTGCGTTTTACAAGCAAGCCAAGGTGCTGATCCTTGATGAAGCCACCAGCGCCCTCGACAACAAGACCGAGAACGATGTGTTGGAGGCCCTGGAGCTGGTGGGGCGTCGCTGCACCACCGTGGTGATCGCCCACCGTCTCTCGACGATCCGCTACTGCGATCGCATCTTCGAATTCGAACGTGGCCGGATCAAGGCCGCCGGCGACTATCAGGTGCTGCAAGAGCGCTCCGACACCTTTCGGCAGCTGGTGGCCCTGCAGGAGGGCTGAGGGGCATGGCAGACATCACCCTGATCGCCACGGCCGACTGGGATCATCCGCTCTGGACCAACAAGCAGCATGTGGCCTGCAGCCTGGTGGAGCTGGGCCATCGGGTGCTCTACGTGGAATCGCTGGGGTTGCGGCCTCCCCGCAGGGGTCCCGGGGGCCCGGTGGCCGTGCAGGCCAGATCGGACCGCGGCAGGATCTGGCGGCGCCTGCGCCGTGGCCTGCTTCCCCCCCGTCAGGTCCGGCCGGGCCTGTGGGTGTGGTCGCCCCTGGTGATCCCCGGGGCCCTGGACGGGCCCGCCCTGCGCTTCAACCGGCTGATGCTTGGCCTCGGGCTGGGTCTGTGGCTCCGGCTGCTGGGTCTGCGAGCCGACTGGCTGTGGACCTACAACCCCATGACCCTGGCGGTGCTGGAGCCGGGGCCCTGGCGGCGACTGATCTACCACTGCGTGGATGCCATCCAGGTCCAGCCCGGGATGCCGACCGCCGCAATCGCTCAGTGGGAGCAGCGCCTTTGCCGGAGCGCCGATGCCGTCTTCGTGACCTCGCCGGATCTGCTGCGGCGCCTGGCGCCGCTGAATCCCAACACGCATTTTTATCCGAACGTGGCCGATGGCGCCCACTTCGCCCGGGCCCTGGAGCCCGCTCTGCCCCTGCCGGCGGATCTGGCGGCGATCCCCGGGCCGCGGCTGGGATTCGTGGGGGCGATCAGCGCCTACAAGCTCGATCTGGCGCTTCTGGAACAACTGGCCCGGACCCATGCCAACTGGTCTCTGGTGCTGATCGGGCCGGTGGGCGAGGGCGATCCCGACACGGATGTGACGGCGCTCGCGGCACTCGCCAACGTGCACTTGCTGGGACCGCGCGCCTATGCGGCCCTGCCCGCCTACCTCAAGGGCTTCGACCTGGGGCTGCTGCCCCTGCGCTTCAACCCCTACACCCGGGCAATGTTCCCGATGAAGTTCTTCGAATATCTGGCGGCCGGCCTGCCCGTGGTGGCCTCCGCCATCGACGCCTTGGAGCCCTTTGCCAACCTGGCCCTGCTCTGTGATCCCACTCCAGAGGCCTTCGCGGCGGCGATCACGGCCGCCTTGGCGGATCAGGGGCCCAGTCGCCAGCAACGCCTGGCCGGGGCCGCGGCCCACACCTACCGGGGCCGCACCGAGGCGATGCTGCGGGACCTCGCGGCCCTGGACTGACGCCCGCGGCGGTCAGTCCAGGGCCACAGCGGCCTTTTCTACAGTTCGCACCTGCGCTGCAGCCCATGCCCAGATTCACCAGCATCGTGACGGTGTGCATGAATCGCCGCGAGCACCTGCTGGAGACGGCCCCGCGGGTGGCGGCCTGGCCACACCACCGGGAACACCTGATCGTGGACTGGAGCAGCGTGGAGCCCCTGCGCCGCCCTGAGCTGCCGGACGACCCGCGCATCCGCCTGCTGCGGGTGGAGGGCGAGCGCCGCTGGAACCTCTGCCGCGCCTACAACTTCGCGCTCCAGCAGGCCCGGGGTGACTGCCTGTTCAAGCTGGATGCCGATGGCTGGCCCGAAGACCTGGCCGAGCCCGATTCGCTGGCGGTGGACGGTGTGGTGTGCTGCTTCGGCAGCGGCGAGGATGGCCGCTTGGGCCAGTTTGTGATCGATCGCGGCCTGGTGGAGCAGGTGGGTGGATTCAACGAATACCTCTGGGGCTATGGATTCGACGACAAGGACCTCAAGGCCCGGCTCCAGGGCCATGCCGGCGCCGTGATCCATCTGCTGCCCCCCCGGGCCCTGGGGGTGATCGCCCACTCGATCGAGTACCGCGCCAGCCGGGCCCACCGCGCCGACGTCCGGCCAGGCCCCCTGGAGGAAGGCCGTTCCCACGCCCTCAAGCGGGCCACCTCCATGGCCAACCGGGTGCTGGCGGCATCCTGCCCCTGGAGCCATCGCAGCGCACCCAGCCGCTACCTCCACGACCCGCTGGCGGATGTTTGGCACCTGGTTCCGGACTCCCTCCCCCGCCCTCCCGAGGGGGTGCGCCAGGAACTGATCCGGCTGCGCCGGCACCAGTTCTGGGGCCGTTTCCTGATGATTCCAGAGGTGGTGGTGATGGAGCTGCCGGTGAAGCTGCTGCCCAAGGAGCGGCAGGGGGACTTCCCGGTGCGCTGGTGGCATCGCCTCTACTGGCACACCATCCGCCGCGTCTTTGCCTGGCCGGTCCATCTGCTGGCCCTGCTCAAGGGCCGGCTCCGTCAGCTGCGGAGGCGGGTGCGTGGCTGAAGCCCGCGGCCGGCCGCTGTGGCTGCGGTTCCGCTCGCGCCACATCGTGCGGGCCCTGCAGGCGGAGGCCCACGCCGCTCTGGCGCGGGGCGATGCCGCCGCCGCCCTGGCCGCCCTCGCAACCCTGGCCGGTCGATACCGCTGGCATGCCCCGGTGGAGACCCTGCTGTTCCGCCGGGCCGCCCGGCCGACGGAGGAGGCCACCGCGGCAGCGCTGCTGCGGGGCATCGCGGCCGGCGAGGGTTTCCGCCGCCACCACCGCGCCTACGCCGCCGTGAGCCTGGCCTACCAGGCCGTCTCCGGCGGCGACCACGCTCTCGCCCGGGAGCTGCAGGCTGGCCTGGAGGGGGCGGTGGCCGAACTCGAGGCCGATCCCGCCACGCTTCACTGTCGCCGCCGGAACCGGGAGAACCGGCTCAAGCGTCTGATCTCCAGCCGGGCGGCCTTGGTCCATCTGGCCCTTTTGCTCGGAGATCAGGGCCCGCTGGCCGCCACCGGCCCATGGGCCCACGACCTGCTGGCCCGCCTTGACTTCGACCGCCTGCCGGCGGATGTAAGCCTGCGACTGTTGAGCAACTTCAGCCGCTGCCTGGCCCTGCAGGGGCCAGCGGCACCCGAGCGCCTGCGCGAGGATCTGGAGCGACTGGTGGCAGAGGCGGACCGGCCGCGCCATCGCCACAGCAGCGCTCCCGAGGATCATCTCGGCTTTCTGCGGAACCTGCTGGCGGATCTGGAGAGCGGCGAGCCGCTGCTGGCAATCCTCAACGTGAACACCCCGGAGCTGCAGGCGGGCCTTGGATCCTTCTGGCAGGCTGCCCGCCAGGAGCGAGGGGCCTGATCGCGATGGGCAGGGTGCTGATCGCGATCCATTCCCTGCACACAGGCGGCGCCGAACGGGTGGCACTGCAGTTTGCCCGCTGGCTGCTGGAGGCAGGCCACGGGGTGGTGCTGCTCACCCCCGCCCGGGCCGGCGCCGACTTCTATCCCCTGCCGGCTGGCCTGGAACGCCGCCACGAGCCGCCCCTGCCCGGGCCCCTGGAGCGGCTGGGGACGCTGGGGTTTCCCCTGCGGGTGTGGCGGCTGCGCCGGCTGCTGCGTCGCGAGCGCTTCGACCTGGCCCTCGGCATCACCACCTTGCCGGCGGTGAAACTGCTGCTGGCGGCCAGCGGGCTGGGGTTGCCGGTGGTGGTGGCGGAGCGCATCTTCCCCGGGGCCACCCCGCTCGCCCTGCCCTGGCGCGGGCTGCGACGGCTCACCTATCCGCAGGCGGCCCTGCACCTGGTGCAGACCGAGGCGATCGCCGCCTGGCTGCGCCAACGGCGGCTCGCCCGGCGCACAACGGTGCTGGCCAACGCCATCCCCTGGCCCCTGCCGGACCACCCGCCCCGGCAGGATCCCGTCGACCTGCTGCGGCCCGAGGAACACCTGGTGCTCGCCGTGGGCACCAAGCCCCACCAGAAGGGCTTTGACCGCCTGGTACCGGCCTTTGCGGCGGCCGCAGCCCGGCGGCCGGGCTGGCGGCTGGCGATTGTGGGGCTTCCCCCGCAGGCCTGGCCCCCATCCTGGCCCCCCCTGCCGGCCGGGGCGGCGAGACCGCTTCTGCCCGGGCGGGTCGGCAACCTGGCGGACTGGTACGCCCGCGCCGATCTGTTCGTGCTCAGTTCCCGCTTCGAGGGCATCCCCAACGTGCTGCTGGAGGCGATGGCGAGCGGCTGCGCCTGCCTGGCGATCGACTGCCCCACCGGCCCCGCCGAGCTGGTGGAGCACGACCGCAACGGCTGGCTGCTGCCGGCCTGCGCCGGGGTCGGTGAGCTGAAGACTGCCCTGGAGGCGCTGATGGATGACCCCCGGCGGCGGCAACGGCTGGGCGAGGGGGCGCGGGCGGTGCAGCAGCGCTTTGCCGAATCGACGATCCGCCGTCAGTTCCTGAACGCCCTGGCCCCATGGCTGGAACCCGGATCCGCACCTCGCACCACCCCCCCATGACCCGCCCCGATCCACGCCTGCGCCTGCTGGCCTTCGCACCCTCGGCCCGTGCCCCTTCCGAGACCTTCATTCGCGCCAACCTGCGCGGCCTGCCCTTCGACACCATCGCCTACTTCGGCGATGACCTGTCCTGGCGCCGGCCCGCCCGGGGCGCCTACGCCACCGCCGTGCTGCTCAGCAAACTGCTCACCAAAGCCGGCCTGCATCGGGCCGCCACGATCCCGCCCTCGCTTGTGGCCTGGGCCCTCTGCCGCCGTCACCGGCCCGATGCCCTGATCGCCGAGTTCGGCTTTCACGCCGTGCGGATGATGGAGGCATCCAGGTGGAGCGGCATCCCCCTGGTCGTGCAGTTCCATGGCTCCGACGCCTCGGCCCGCAGCCGCCTGGTGCCCTTGAAGGAGCGCTACCGGCGATTGCTGAAGATCGCGGCGGGAGTGGTGGCCAAGTCGGAACCGATGCGGCGCACCTTGATGGAACTTGGGGCCGTTCCTGAGCGGCTGGTGGTGAGCCCCTGCGGGGCGGACGCCGACCTGTTCCGGGGAAGCGCCCCAGACCGGGCTCCACCTCTCTTTCTGGCGGTGGGGCGGTTCGTGCCGAAGAAAGGACCCCTGCTCACGATCCGGGCCTTCGCCGCCGCCCTGAAGCAGCTTCCCTCCGGCCCCGCCGCGGAACTGCGGCTGGTGATGGTGGGGGATGGGCCGCTGCTGCCGGCGGCCCGCCAGCTGGCGGAGGAGCTGGACCTGGGGGTTCAGGTGGTGTTCCCCGGTCTGTGCCCGCCCGCTGAGGTGGCCGAGCGGATGCGGCAGTGCCGGGCCTTCGTTCAGCACTCCCTGGTGGCCCCCGATGGCGACAGCGAGGGCTCGCCGGTTTCGGTGATGGAGGCCCAGCTCAGCGGCCTGCCGGTGGTCTCCACCCGCCACGCCGGCATTCCTGAGGTGGTGCTCGAGGAGGAGACGGGCCTGCTGGTGGCGGAGGGGGATGTGCACGCCATGGGTGCCGCGATCGCGCGGCTGGCGGCCGACCCTGAGCTGGCCGGGCGAATGGGTCGGGCAGCGGCGCAGCGGGCGGCTTCGTCGTTCACCGTGGCGCACCACCTGAACGCGGTGGCGGAGCTCATCGAAACAGTGGTGGCGGTACAGCGGGGGAGGGGCAGGCGAGGCAACCCTGAAGCCCGGGAGGGCAGGGAAGGACAGGGGCCCTAGCCTGGCTCGATGCCCAGCTCCCAATCCCGGTCCAGCGGCGGTGATGGCTTCCTCGCCGGCCTCAACGACGCCCAACGCCGGGCGGTGGATCACCACACCGGGCCGTTGCTGGTGGTGGCGGGCGCCGGCAGCGGCAAGACCCGCGCCCTCACCCACCGCATCGCCCACCTCGTGGGCCACCACGGGGTCGATCCGGAGCAGGTGCTGGCCGTCACCTTCACCAACAAGGCCGCCCGCGAGATGAAGGAGCGGCTGGAGCTGCTGCTCGCCCAGCGCCTCGCCCAGAGTCAGTTCGGCCAGCCCTGGACCACGCTCGAACCCTCCCAGCAGCGGCAGCTGCGCAGCCGCATCTACCGGGAGGTGATCAAGGACCTCTGGATCGGCACCTTCCACGCCCTGTTCGCGCGGCTGCTGCGCTTCGACATCGACAAGTACCGCGATCCCGAGGGCCTGAGCTGGACCCGACAGTTCTCGATCTACGACGAGAACGACGCCCAGAGCTTGGTCAAGGAGATCGTCACCCAGGAGCTGGGACTGGATCCCAAACGGTTCGAGCCCAAGAAGGTGCGCTGGGCGATCAGCCAGGCCAAGAACCAGGGCTGGCTGCCGGATCAGCTGGAAAGCCAGGCCGAGGGGCAGCGGGAGCGCCGCATCGCTGAGGCCTACCGCCGCTACCGCCGCGCCCTGGCGGCCAACAACGCCCTCGACTTCGACGACCTGCTGCTGCTGCCCGTGCAGCTGCTGCGCCAGCACGAGGAGATCCGCCGCTACTGGCACCGCCGCTTCCGCCACGTGCTTGTGGACGAATACCAGGACACCAACCGCACCCAGTACGACCTGATCAAGCTGCTGGTGGCCGACGGCCGCGATCCGGGGCAATTCGACGACTGGGGGACCCGCTCGGTGTTCGTGGTCGGCGACGCCGACCAGAGCATCTACAGCTTCCGTGCCGCGGATTTCAAGATCCTGATGGGCTTCCAGCAGGATTTCGGCGACGGCCAGAGCGATGCGGCCACCCGCACGATGGTGAAGCTGGAGGAGAACTACCGCTCCACCGCCACGATTCTGGAGGCGGCCAACGCCCTGATCGCCCACAACAGCGAGCGCATCGACAAGGTGCTGCGCCCCACCCGCGGCGAGGGCGAGCCGATCCTGCTCACCCGCTGCGACGACGAGATCGCGGAGGCGGAGGCGGCGGTGCACCGCATGCGCATGCTGGAGGCCGCCCATCCGGAGCTGCGTTGGGGGGATATGGCGGTGCTGTACCGCACCAACGCCCAGAGCCGGGCGATGGAGGAATCGCTGGTGCGCTGGGGGATCCCCTACCTGGTGGTGGGGGGCCTGCGCTTCTACGACCGGCGCGAGATCAAAGACATCCTCGCCTACCTGCGCCTGCTGGTGAATCCGGCCGACACCGTGAGCCTGCTGCGGGTGCTGAATGTGCCGCGCCGCGGCATCGGCAAGACCACGATCGAGCGGTTGAGCGACGCCGCCGGCCAGCTCGGAGTGCCGCTGTGGGAGGTGGTGAGCGATCCCGAGGCGGTGCGCTCCCTGGGGGGCCGCTCGGCCCGGGGCCTGCTGCAATTCTGCGAATTGCTCAACGACCTGCAGCGGCGCTCCCGGGAGGCCGCCCCCTCGGAGCTGGTGCAGCGGGTGATGGAGCAGAGCGGCTACCTGGCCGAGCTGATCGCCGAGGGCAGCGATGAGGCGGAAGACCGGCGCCGCAACCTGCAGGAGCTGGTGAACGCCGCCCTGCAATACCAAGAGGAGAACGACGAAGCAAACCTGGACGACTTCCTGGCTTCCGCCGCCCTGGCCAGCGACGCCGACAGCAAGGACACCCAGCAGGATCGGGTGACCCTGATGACGCTTCACGCCAGCAAGGGATTGGAGTTTCCGGTGGTGTTCCTGGTGGGCATGGAGCAGGGGCTGTTCCCCAGCTATCGCTCCCTCGACGACCCCGCCGCCCTGGAGGAGGAGCGCCGCCTCTGCTACGTGGGCGTCACCCGTGCCAAGGAGCGATTGTTCCTCTCCCACGCCAGCGAACGGCGCCTCTGGGGGGGGATGCGCGAGCCGGCGGTGCCCTCGGTGTTCCTCTCCGAACTGCCCGAGGAGCTGATTCAGGGGGATCTGCCCCGCAGCGGCGGCGCCGCCATCCGGCGCGAGCAGCGACTGGAGCGTCTCACGCGGGTGGATCGGGAAGAGTCCCAGCGGGTTGCCGCCGGCGGTGCCGCCGCGACCCCGGCGAACGCGGTGCGCCGACGCCATGGCGGCCCGACCGCCGGCCGCTCCTGGGAGGTGGGTGATCGCCTGCGCCATGCCAGCTTCGGCGAAGGCCGGGTGACTCACCTGTTCGGCAGCGGGGAGAAGGTCTCGATCGCCGTAAAATTCGAGGCGATGCCACCCAAGATCTTCGATCCGCGACTGGCGCCGATTGAGCCACTCGAGGACGATCAGGGCTGAGCCAGAGCCAACAGTGCTGGGCACACCTCCTGCCGGCAGATATAAAACTGAACGCTCAGCACCGACAAGAACATCTCCACCCAGACAGGCAACTCATCTTTGGAGCCAGCAAGATCGCAAGATACAAACAAAGAGTGCAGCCAAACGATATTTACCCTCTAATGGCGGGCGAGCAGCAGGAAGCCAAAGGGCAGCAACTGCCGCGCGCAGGGTTTAGGGAAGCGAGAAAGCACCATGGTGGCGAGCTGGGCCATCCCCCCGCAACCCCTGCGCTCCGCCACGTCCAAGCAACCTGGACAAACGATGGAATGGAGCGAGGGAGGAGCTGTAAACGATTCTGCGCAGCCCCCCAAGCTAATCAGGCAGCGAGAACAAGTTCACAGGCATGTGCTGCTCTGCACAGCGCAATGTAATGCAGACTACTTCTTGACCCGTGAGAGAAGCTTTGGCCATTGCGCACAGGCTTAAGGTTGGTGAAGTTGATTTTGCGTTCCGGTCACACCAGGGCAGGCCTCCACACTCAACCCATCATTCTCTCATTTGTGCCGACAGGGCTGTCTTCTTCTCTCTCTTGCCATTCCTGGACTGGATGTTCAGTCGTGATTACAGGTGGCCTTGGATTTATTGGATCCAGCCTGGCGATCCGCCTATGCCAGCTGGGCGCCGATGTCACCGTAGTGGACAGCCTTGTCCCTGAATATGGGGGCAACCTCCACAACCTTAAAAGCCACGAAGGCAAGATAAGGGTCAATCTATCCGACATCAGAGACCGATACTCCCTCCAGGCGCTCATCACGGGATGCGATCTAATTTTCAGCCTTGCCGGGCAGACAAGCCATCTTGATTCCATGCAAGATCCCCAGACAGACCTCGCCATCAATTGCACGGCACAGCTCAGCCTTCTGCAAATCTGTCAATGTTTCAACCCGACCGCAAAGGTCATTTTTGCCAGTACTCGTCAGATTTATGGCCGACCCAGCTACCTGCCGGTCGACGAAGATCATCCTGCCAGGCCCGTGGACATCAATGGAATCCACAAGCAGGCCGCAGAACTTTACCACCTTCTCTATCAAGAGATACACGGCATCAACACCTGTGTTCTCCGCCTTACTAATACCATTGGCCCCCGAATGCGTATTCGCGACGCTCGGCAGACCTTCGTGGGAATCTGGGTTCGCCAATTACTCGAGAATCAACCCATTCAAGTATGGGGCGGAGATCAGGTGAGAGACTTCAATGATGTGGAGGATGTTGTTGACGCTTTGCTGCTGGCAGGAGGAGCTGATTCCATTCCACCTGGCCCCTACAATCTTGGATCTCCTGAACGGATTTCCCTAAAGGACCTTGCCAGGCTAATGATTGATATCTACGGCAGCGGTGATTTGACTATACTCCCATTTCCTGAGGAGCGGCGCAAGATAGATATCGGCGACTATTACTCCTGTTATGACAAATTTCAGTCGGTTTCTGGCTGGTCTCCGCGACACACTCTTCGGGCAACCCTGGAGCGCACTCTCGCCTATTACAAAGAACACTCACAGTACTATTGTTAGACTCGAAATTATTGGCCCTTGCAGGCGAGTCTTTTCTGGAGCGAACCTTGCTGTCTCCTCCTTCGCAGATGCACAGTCACTCCTGTCAGCACCACCCCATGAATCCATTTAACTTCACCCAACAGGAGCTCTATCGCGACGGCCACCTTCTGCTCGCTGGGCTCGAACGGATGCGCAACTCAGGCATCGCCATTCTTGGTGAAGGGGTACATCGCTTTGAGCAGGCCTTTGGCCAGTGGCTTGCTGCCGGTGGCGAGGCACCCGAGGTAATCGGGGTGGCCAGCGGGACCGACGCCTTGGAGTTGGCCCTGCGCGCTTGTGGTGCAGGCGTCGGCAAACGTGTGTTACTGCCGGCACATACAGCCTACGCAACTCTGGCTGCGGTGCTGCGTGTAGGAGCAGAGCCAACCTTTGTGGACGTGGACCCTGCGTCCCCAGTACTCTCTGCCTGCCACCTGGAGGAGCTACTGCGCGATTATGCTTCGAAGAATGCTGCGATGCCGCGCGCTCTAATCGCAGTGCATCTCTATGGAGCCTGCTGTGATCTCGATGCCATTGAGGTCGTCTGCGATCGCTATGGCATCGATCTGATCGAGGATTGTGCGCAGGCCTGCGGATCGCACTATCGCGGTCGACCAGTGGGAACTTGGGGTCGTTTCGGTGCATTCAGTTTTTATCCCACCAAGAATCTGGCTGCCTTCGGAGATGGCGGAGCCCTTGTTGTCAACCGTCGCGAGGAAGCTTCTCATGTTCGCCGCAGTCGCATCTATGGCTGGGATGAGGCTAGGCAAGCAGTTCAATTTGGGATAAACAGCCGCTTGGACGAATTGCAGGCCTGGGTCCTACTGGGTAAGCTGAGCAGCCTTGACGACCGCATCAGCGAACGAAGACGGGTAGCACGCTGGTATCAAGAACGTCTGCAGAGACTTATGGACCTACCGAGCGACGGAGAGAACTGGCTTCACAGCTATCATCTGTTTGTTATTGAGGTTTCTGATCGGCAGCGGGACGAGTTGGTCACGGCAGGCAATCGCGAAGGGATCCCCCTGGCGATTCATTACCCACTAGCCTGCCATCAGCACCCCCATGTTTGTCAGCGCTTCGGCACGCCTCCATCTCTGCCGAATACAGAATGCTTTGTAAAGAGGATTGTGACGCTTCCCCTGCATCCTTATCTCGAAGAGAATCATGTTGATTCTATCTGTCAGTGGATCACATCCCATCCGTTGGCTGCGGACCGTATCGAAGAGGTGAGGAGCTAATGCAATCCGAAGAGTACCAGGTCATGGCCGAACTAGAGTCTCGGCATTGGTGGTATCGGTCCTTACGCAAACGTTTGCTCTTGCATCTGGATCATGAAGTCGCCCTACAGCGCAGGTCATTGAAAGTCTTCGACGCCGGTTGCGGTACGGGTGGCTTGTTGGCTGCACTGAATCAGCGCCCTGACATCCTTGTGGCGGAAGGATGCGATCTCCATCCTCTCGCGCTGCTTCATGCCACATCCAAAGGGCTTACTGTAAGGCAATGCTCGGTAAACGATCTGAAACAGATCCCTGGTGGCTGGGATGTGCTCTTCTCGATCGATGTGCTCTATCACCGAGAGGTTTCGCCAAACACCGCCCTGGCAGAAATGGCATCCCTGATAGCCCCAGGTGGCTTGTTGCTTCTCAATGTGGCGGCCATGCCCGGCTTAAGCCGTGATCATGACCAAAACGTGATGGGAGCTCGGCGTTTTCTCCCCGGCGAGTTGCAACAACTCGTGCAGGCTGCTGGCCTGCAGGTTCTTGAGATCAACTATTGGAATTCCTGGCTGACACCGCTTCTTTGGCTTCGCATTCAGTGGGATCGACGATTGCACGTTCGGCGCAACGCGAGTCTTCAGCTTCCGCACAAATGGCTGAACCGCAGCCTGGAGATTTTGCTGGATCTGGAGAGGAGGCTGGCGCCCAGGCTCGCGCTGCCATGGGGGAGTTCCCTGTTGTTGTCTGCCCGCAAGCCAGCCTGGGAGAAGTCGCCCTGCCATGAAAGCTGATCCTTCTTTTCCTGAACTCAGCCTTGTGATCCCGCTCTATCGCAGCAGCAACTGTGTATCCGCTCTAATTGCAAGACTTAGTTCTCTCAACCTACCATGTTCCTGGGAACTGATTCTAGTGGATGATGGCAGCCCAGATGACACTGTGCTTCGGGCGCGGCAATGCTTACAACACAGCTCAATGCAAGGATTAGTCATCCGACATTCCCGCAATTATGGAGAGCATGCGGCTGTTCTGACAGGCTACCGGCACAGTCGCGGCAAATGGGTAATCAACCTCGATGATGATCTACAAAATCCTCCAGAGGAGGTCGTACGGCTTTGGCAAAAAGCAAAGGAGAATCAACTCGACGTCGTCTATGGTGTCTATCTTGTGAAGAAACATGAGAACTGGCGAAACCTCGGAAGCCGTTTTGCAAATCGAACCGCAAACTGGTTACTTGATCTCCCAGAAAAGCTTTACCTCTCGAGCTTCCGTTGCGTTTCTGGAGAGATCGCTCGTTCCGTCGCTGACTACAAAGGCCCTTACCCGTATATTGATGGAATGCTGTGTCAGCATACACAACTAATTGGCAGCCTTACGGTTCAACATGAAAGCCGACATGAAGGACTGAGCAATTACAATCTACGCCGCCTTGTTCGGCTATGGCTAACTATCTTCACGAGTTTTTCGATCATGCCTCTGCGGCTGGCTTCACTACTTGGCTTGCTGATATTTGTTAGCGGCCTGGTGGTATTGACCATAGCTCTGGTGCAGGTCTTTCTCTATGGCAGCGGGCTACCTGGCTGGCTTTCGATTATTTCCGCTATTCTTGTATTTGGTGGACTGCAGTCATTGCTCATTGGCGTTGTAGGCGAATATCTTGGTCGAATTTTTCTGACCGTTAGCGGCAAACCTCAGTCTCATATACGCGCTATTGAAGCATTCGGGGCCATGGGGCTAGAATTTAAGCCTACCTCGAAATGATCTTGCCTTTTCGCTTGGCTTTGAAGTCTTTTCTTATCCAAGGGCTTCATCGCCGCCTGACTGGGAGTAGCCTCTTTCGCTTTGTTTTGGTAGGAGGATTGGGCGAAGGAGTTTATCTGCTGCTGTATGCACTTGCGATTCGGGCGGGAAGTTCAAGCTTGCTGGCCATCAGTTTTGCCGGGGCGACCTGCCTGTTGATGAACGCATTTTTGCATGCACGCATCAGTTTTCGACTTCACTTTCGGTGGCGAATGTTGGGTGAATATGCACTGATACAGGCCTTCTGCCTAATGCTGGCGTTGCTATTAGGCTGGTTTCTCGAAACGCAAAGTGTTTCAGCAACTGGAGTAGGATTAGTGAGTCTTTTACTCTGGTCAAGCCTCTCATTTGTCCTGACTCGATTCCGTTATCGGCGTGCAGGGGATGCTGCCTGCTCGGCTGGATTGACCTCAAGGCAAACGAGCCAACGACCTCGGTAGGGCACGATTGATCCATTGGCTGGCCAAGCACTACAAGCGGGAATAGAACGCCTCACCCCAGCTTCAGTGCGGTTTCGTTTAAACGAGATATGCTCAACCTCGAGACCAAGCAGTTGACGAAAAATATCCCTTATACTCCAGCTCTGATGGAAGACTGATTCGCCGACGCTACTCCATTGCTCAAAGGACTGATTGCGTTTGGTAGTGCCAAACAATCGAAAGGTCTCACCGTCAATCCGGGGATTGATGAATGACAGCGTGCGCACATCAGCGGCAATCGATAGCGCCATCGCAATGTCTCGTCTCTCTAGCATTTGGGTTCGTTCCCAGACTTTGCCCGCAAAGATGGCCTGAGGGAAAATATATGCTACGATCAATAATGCAACCATTGCCCTGCTGAAACTTCGACAGCCTTGCCAGAGTTGAGGATCGCTGCCCAATGTGACCATACCGATGAGCAGAAAGCCAACGATGCCAACGTTGCCATGGCAGAAGGAGCGACTGGGAAAGCCAGCTTGCAGGAAATAGAAAAGAAAGAGCGGCGAAAGGGTGAGCCAGCCTGCTGAAAACCAGAGCAAGCCGATCTGCCGCTGTCTCTCACTGCCAACTCCATGGCGGCGCCATAGCCACACCGTAAGGATCAGAAGCATCAACAAGAATGTTGAAGAAAGCAGGATCTGAGCAGGCCGCCAAAGCAAGGAGACATCCGTGGCATAGATCTCGCGATAAACATCTGGGTCAGTCAGCTTGTGAAGAAAGCGTGCGGGGCTGGCAAAACCAGTGCGCTCATTGGCATGGTGGCCAACCATGCCCAGCTTGGCAATCGAAAAGTAGAGCAAGGATGCCGACAAGACCCCGACGATCAAACGCAGACCGCTGCGTGGCGAGTAGTTTGCTGTGCCCAGTGCCCGCGCAGCACTGTCAAACCCGATCAAAGAAAGCGCCAATACTCCGGTCGGCTGATAGATGCCCATCGCGAAGACAATCATCGCGACGCCCAGCACAGCATCCTTCCATCGCCGACCCAGCATAGGGGGGGCGGGATTATAGGCAATCAGAACCCCTCCCCATACGGACAACAGCCCCGCCAGCAGATAGATGCCGATGACAAAACTGAAATTGAAGAGATCGAGCAGGTAAGCGTGGGAAGCAATTAACAAAGCAGCGAACAGAATCCACCCCTCCACTAACCGGGCCTGAAAAAGGGGGAGACATGCTGCAATCCCAAAGATTGATACAGCTGCGATGCACCATCCCAAAAAGGGCGAAAAGGAATCCTGGAAGAGCAGCCCATAGACCAAATCCCAGCTGGGTCGACTCTGATCCAGCTGCCGAATAGGCGTTCCTATCGCACCCCAGTCATCCACGTTTAGCGTGGGTGTAGTGACTTCTTGCCAGTGAATGCCCAAAAAGATGACAAGAAACCAAACGGCCCATTTCAGGGTGCTACGTGAGCGCAGCGCTGGGGGAAGCGATCCTGGCATCGTGCTCTTTAAAGTCGGCGGTTTTCGCCCAGGGGTTTTGCCAATCCAGCATAGAGGTGTGAACACTTGTTTCCCTGGCTCGAATCCGCCTGGATCACAGGTCCCTGTGCGCTGCGAACTTGCCCATTCACACGACAACGACGAGGCCAGGCATGGTCCAGCGACGGCCTTGCTGCCTCCAAATGCGACGACGGCCCTCGTGGCACCGAAAGCGCAGGCAGAGGAGAACCATGGGGGTGCAGGAATCGCCGGTGGGCTGCAGCCCGGGTACTGATCGAGCGAAAGCGCCAGGGGCCTCGGGCTGATCGACGGTGCCAGGCCGGGGTTGCGGAGCAGGGCATGGGAGAGGGGAAGGGCCAGGCCGGTTTCGGCAAGAACCTTTCCCCCCTGGCAACCAGTGGAGGGAGAGGTGTCGATGGCACTAAAGTGCACCGGAATGTTCTTGAAGATTTTTGATCCATGGCCGCTAGCCATTGCATCGCTGGAGGCCTGAACCCTTGACCGCCCGCAAGTTGCTATTGATCCGTGGCCTGGGCCACAGCGGCACCACCATCCTCGATCTGGCCCTCGGTGCCCACCCTCGGATGGTGGGGTTGGGGGAAGCTGCCCGTATCCTGCGCAAGCCGCTCGGTGGGGAAGAGCGCAAAGGCCCGTTCCAGCTGCGGGGGGAACTCCGCCATGAACGGCTTTGCACCTGTGGGGTCACAGCGGCCCGATGTCCGGTGTGGGGGGATCTGCTCGAGTGGCTGCCCGCCCACGACCATCTGCCCCTGGCCACGAAGTTCCGGCGCCTGATGGACGCGGTGAGCCTGACGGGGGTGCAATCGGAGGACGGGGAGGATTGGCTGGTGGATTCCTATCAGGATGATCTCGAACTCCCCTTCGAGAGCTTTGCTGATCTTGATGTGAGGGTGGTGTTCCTGGTGCGTGATCTGCGCTCGTGGGTGCACTCGCGCCTCCGGGATCGCCGAAACCAGGGCAAACCCCTCCTGGGCAGCCGCAATGTGGCCCGCTGGTGCCGGGTGAACCACCGTTTTGAGCGGGCGCTTCAGCGCTGCGGCAAGCCGGTGTTTCAGCTGGGCTACGAGGAGCTGGCCCTGGCCCCGGAGCAGGCGCTTGGCCGCCTGTGCGAATGGTTGGGTCTGACGTTCTGCGCGAGCATGCTTACGCCGGGCCTGGCGAGTGGCAGCCACATTCTCTCGGGGAACCGGGTGCGCTTCGACCCGCAAAAGATCCAGCAGATCCGCTACGACGCCTCCTGGCTGCTCGCCCCCGCCTGGCCGGCCTCAGTGGCACTGAATCTGCCCCAGCTGGCGCGGATGAATCGTCGCCTGGTTTATGCCAATCAATTGGTGAGCGACTGAATCGCCCCCTCAGCGCCGCAGCAGGCGGCGCAGGGCCTCCGGGGAGCGGGTGTGGCGCAGGCCCCAGAAGGGCTCCAGAAGGTCCAGCAGCTCGGGCTGATCGCCGGTCTCGCCGGCGGAACACTCCAGCAGCACTGCCAGTTCCCGGCTGAGTCGCTGGCGCTCTTGCCATTCCAGGGCCTCCAGGCGCGCCTGCTGCGGCGGCAACCGGGAGAGGTCCTGCTCTGCCGTGGCGCTCAGCCAGTGCAGGCGCTTGCCCAGGGCGAGGCCATAGCCGAGATGCGTCCCGAAGGAGTTGCTGGCCAGGCCATCCGCAAGCTCCAGCAGGGTGCGCAGACCATCGAGGAACCACGGGTTGGAGCGGTGGCCATTGCAGGCCACGATCCAGCTCGGAGGCAGGGGCAGCTGGGACGGGTCTTGCCAGTGGCGCAGCCAGATCACCTGGCGATAGCCCCCCCCGGCCGCGAGAGCTCGTACCTGGTCCAGGCAGGCCGGCAGGTCCAGGCGCCGCTCCACCTGGTCCCAGCTGTGCGCCAGCAGCACCAGCAGGCTGGGCCCCAGCTCCGCCCGCAGGTCCGCCAGCTCCTGGGGCTCCAGCACGGGCCGGGCGTAGTGGATCCAGGGGCCGATGGCGTGGGCAGGCTGCCCGTGGCGTTCTCGCAGCCAGCCTGCCCGCCGCGGCCCCATGCAGAGGTAGCCGGTCGACCAGGTCTTCGGCGCCTCAAACTCCGCCTCGCGCGACACCTTCAGGCCATGCTCCAGAAGCCAGGGCAGGGGGGGGGCCACCAGGGGCAGGCCGGCATGGCGCTTGAGCTGGATGTCGTGACCGTAGTGGTGGGAGGAGTTCTCGCGTTCCCTTCGGGCGGGGCTGAAAAAGGGCTTGAGGCCCATGGGGCTGCGGAAGGCCCCCCGCACCCACAGATCGGCGACGAGCTCCGGGCGCAGCGGCCGCTGGGCAAAGGCCTGATGGACCAGGCCGCGGTAGGCCGCCAGGGCTTCCCATTCCCCCTGCTCCACCCGGGGGCCAAACAGCTGGCGCAGGCGGGCCCGCTTCCACCAGCCGAGCTCGCTGCGCAACTTGGCGAAGGTGGAGGCGGATCTCTCAGGCATGCCAGCCGCGACTCAGAGATGGCTGGGAGCCAGACCCCCGGCCACGGCGGCGCGGATGGCCAGCAACTGCTCCAGCAGCGGCTCCAGCCGGTGCAGGGGCACCATGTTGGGGCCATCGCTGAGGGCGTTGTCAGGATCGGGATGAACCTCCAGGAACAGCCCGTCCACCCCGACCGCCATGGCCGCGCGGGCCAGCGGCGCCACGAACTCCCGTTGTCCGCCTGTGCTCGTCCCCCGACCTCCCGGTTGCTGGACGGAGTGGGTGGCATCGAAGATCACCGGACAACCCAATTCCCGCAGCTGCGGGAGGGCGCGGTAATCCACCACCAAAGTGTTGTAGCCGAAGCAGGTGCCTCGCTCCGTGAGCCAGAGATTCCCCACGCCGGCCTGCCGGAGCTTGTTCACCACCTGGGCCATGTCCCAGGGGGCCAGAAACTGGCCCTTCTTGACATTGATCGTCTTGTCCGTGTCGCGGACGGCGGCGGCGGCAGCCAGCAGCAGGTCGGTCTGGCGGCAGAGGAAGGCGGGGATCTGGAGCACATCCACCACCTCCGCCACCGGAGCAGCCTGATGGCTCTCGTGGATGTCGGTGAGGACCGGGAGGCCGAAGCGCCGCTTCACCTCCGCCAGCACCTCCAGTCCGCCACCAACTCCGGGGCCGCGGAAGGAGTCGCCGGAGCTGCGGTTGGCCTTGTCGTAGCTGGCCTTGAAGATGTAGCGGATGCCCAACCGCCCGGCGATCGCCTTCACCTGGTCGGCGATCTCCAGGGCCAGGGCGGGGCTCTCGATCACACAGGGACCGGCGATCAGGGTGAAGGTCATGGGCGAAGGGGTGGCCAACGGGGCGCACCGGCTAGGGCCCAGCATGCCGGAAGCGCCTCCCCGCCCGGAGCCAGGCGATGAGCGGGATGGCGGTGCCTGTGGCGAATTGTGGTGTCTGCCGTCTGCACGCCGATCCCGGCGCCCGGGAGCGTTGGGAGATCGGCCGCCAGGGCTTCTGGCTGCTGCGCCACCATCCGGACCCGGCGCCGCTGGCGGGCTGGCTGATCCTGGATGCCAGGCGCCATCTCAGCGGACCGATCGACTTCAGCCCCGCCGAGGCCAGGGAATGGGGCGGGGCGGTGCAGACCGCCTCCAGCCTGGTGCGTGAGCTGAGCGGCTGTGATCGCGTCTATGGCGTTCACTTCGGGGAAGGGGCCCGCCACCTCCACCTGCACCTCATCCCCCGCCACGCGGGCGATGGCGCCACCGAGGCCTGGGCGGTGGCCGATCTCTACCGGGCGGTGGCCCGGGGGGAGCAGTCGGCGGCCGATCCCGCCGTTGTGGCGGCGCTGGTGCAGCGGGCCCGCAGCCTCTGGATCGGGGCGGGGGAGGGCTCTACGCTCGCCCCATGAGCCAGCCCATCCCTGTGTTCATCGGCTACGACGCGCGCGAGCGCGCCGCCACCAATGTGCTGATGGACAGCCTCTACCACCACAGTTCCGCCCCCCTCTCGATCACGCCGCTGGTCACGCCGCAGCTGGAGCGCACCGGGCTTTACGGGCGAAAGCGGGATCCCAAGCAAGCGACGGCCTTCTCCTTCACCCGTTTCCTGGTGCCCTATCTGATGGGCTATCAGGGTTGGTGCATCTTCCTGGATTGCGACATGCTCTGCCGCGGCGATATCGCGACCTTATGGGCGCAGCGGGATGATCGCTTCGCCGTGATGTGCGTCCAGCATCAGCACACCCCCAGGGAGAGCGTGAAATTCCTCGGTGAGCCCCAGACCCCCTATCCCAAGAAGAACTGGAGTTCGCTGATGCTGCTCAACACCAGTCGCTGCCAGGCGCTGACGCCGGAGTACGTCAACACCGCCAGCGGACTGGAACTGCATCGTTTCCACTGGCTCGCCGGCGATCACGAGATCGGTGCGATCGAGGGCGGGTGGAACCATCTCGTTGATGTGCAGGATCCTGCTGCCGCTCCAGACTCTCCCCTGCTGCACTGGACCCTCGGTGGACCCTGGTTCCGGGAGCAGCGCACCATGGGCGGACCGCTGGCGGCGGAGTGGTTCGCCGCCCGCGACGACGCGACACGGCTGTGGGATTGACGGCCATGGATTCGGCCATGCGCACGGTGGTCGCGGTGCCGGCGCGGCTGCAATCCTCGCGACTGCCCGGAAAGGTTCTGGCGGATATCGGCGGGAAGCCGATGCTGCAATGGGTGATCGAGGCCTGCCAGCGGGCGGAAAGCCCGGTGGCGGTGGTGCTCTGCACCGATGCCCCCGACCTGATCGCCGCGGCCGGGCGCTGGGGATGCCAGGCCCTGCTCACAAGTCCGGATTGCAGCTCCGGCAGCGATCGAATCGCCTCTGTGGTCCAGGAGCTGGTGGCCCTGGGCGGGGCAGCCCCAGCGAGCACCCTGGTGGTGAACGTGCAGGGAGACCAACCCTTTCTCGATCCCGGCGTGATCGACGCCATGGCGGCCGAGTTCGCACAGCGCACGCCGCGGCCGGAGGTGCTCACGCCGGTGTATCGGATGGGGGCCGAGAAGGTGCACAACCCCAACGTGGTGAAGACCCTGGTGGCAGCAGACGGCCGGGCCCTTTACTTCTCCCGTGCCGCCATTCCCCATGTGCGGGGTGTGGATCCGGCGCACTGGCATGCCCATGCACCCTTCTGGGGGCATGTGGGCCTCTACGGCTATCGGGCGGATGTGCTGGCCCGCTGGCCCCACCTGCCCGCCTCCACACTCGAAGACACCGAGAAGCTGGAGCAGCTGCGGCTGCTGGAGGCTGGGATCGGCATCGGCACCTTCCCGGTGGCCGAGGAGTCGTTGTCGGTGGATACGGCGGAGCAGCTGGAGCAGGCGCGGGCGATCGCCGCGGGTGCCGCCTGAAGCGCCAGGGCCCTTGCGCCTGGTCTCAGTCATTGCGCTCGCGCCAGCCCTGGCTCACGAGTTCCTGCCAGAGGGGCGTGGGCCGCAGCAGCCGTTCCGCCAGCTCCCGCACGGCGCCGTGGCCGCCAGCCCGCAGCAGCACCAGATCCGCCTGGCGGCGCAGGGGATGGGCCGCATCGGCGGTGGCCACCAACAGCCCCACCCGGGGGCGCACGGCCAGGTCGTTGAAGTCATCGCCGACGAAGGCGGTGGCGGCGGCCGACAGGCCGAGCTCCGCCTGCAGGCCCGCCAGGGCAAGGGGTTTGTCCGTGGCGCCCACCAGGCAGTGGCGAATGCCGAGATGGCGGGCGCGAACCTCCGTGGCGCCCCCCCGGCCGCCGCTCAGCAGCGCCACCTCGATGCCGGCCCGCTGCAGCAGGCGGATACCCAGACCGTCGCGCACATCGAACCGTTTGATCAGCTCCCCCCGCGGCCCGTACCAGAGCCCTCCATCGGTGAGCACCCCATCCACATCCAGCACCAGCAGCCGCACCTCGGCGAGCCGCGTGCGTTGCCGCCACCACTGCCAGTGGCGCCGGAGCTGCCACGGACTCCCCAGCCCGTCCATCATCCGCCGGCCCCACGGGACGCCGCCGTCGTCAGGCCGGCCTGCACCAGATCATGGAGCCGCAGCAATCCCAGCATCCGCCGGTCTCCGTCCACCACCGGGAGCACCGCGATCGCCTTGCGGCGGTTGTGCTCCATCTGCTCCAGGGCCGTGATCGCCAGGATGTCACCCGGAACGGTGATCGGATCGGCCGTCATCAGCTCGGCGGCGGTGAGCTGGAACCAGTGCTGCGGCCCGTGCTGCTGGAGGGCACGGCGCAGATCGCCGTCGGTGATCAATCCATGAATGCGCTCGTTGGCGGTCTGATCCGCCACCCAGCCGGCCCCGACCCCATCGGCGGTGAGATGGGCGATGACTTCCGCCAGGGGGGTGGCGCGCGCCATCGGCGCCAATCGCGCCACCGGCACCATCAGGTCGGCGGCGGTGAGAGTGAGCTGCTTGCCCAGGGTGCCGGCGGGGTGGTTGAGGGCGAAATCCTGGGGCGAGATGCCACGCCGCTCCATCCACACCGCCGCCAGGGCGTCCCCGATCGCCATCGCCACGGCGGTGCTGGCGGTGGGGGCCAGGTTGAGCGGGCACACCTCCCGGTCCACCGAGGCGTCGAGCACCACGTCACAGGCGCGGGCCAGGCTGGAGTCCAGCCGTCCCACCAGGGCGATGCGGGCGGTGCCGCGGCGGCGCAGATGCGGCAGGATCTGCAGCAATTCATCGGTCTCGCCACTGTTGGAGAGCAGCAGGGTGACGTCCTCCGCCGCCACCACCCCCAGATCGCCGTGCAAGGCATCGAGGGGATTGAGGTAGATCGCCATCAGGCCGATCGAGGAGAAGGTGGCGGCGATCTTGCGCGCGACGATGCCACTCTTGCCGACGCCCGTGATGACCAGCTTCGCCCGGCTGTCCGCGCAGGCATCGAGCAGGGCCAGGGCACCCTCCACCTGGCCGTCGTCGAGACGGCTCGCGCTGGCGGCGATCGCGGCGGCTTCCTCGACGAGGCAGCGGGTGAGGGCGGACAAACAATCTCTGGGGGACCTTGCGCCCATTCTCACCACCGCCCGCACAAGGCTCCCCCTCCATGCCCTCCCATACCTCCAATCCCTTCCCAACTGGAATTCCCCCGGAGTTGGCCGCAGACCTGCTTCGCGCCGCCGGCGGCGACCGACTGGCCCTGGTGGGCGGCGCTGTGCGCGACTGGCTGCTCCACCGCGTACACAACGATCCCTGGCTGGGGGTTCCGGATCTCGATCTGGTGGTGGAGCCCGCCGACGGGGGCGGGGCAGTGCCAGCTGCCCATCGGTTGGCCCGGTCGCTGCGGGCATCCCTCGGGAAGGAGCGACTGCCTTACTACCAGGAGCATGCCGCCTACGGCACGGTGGAGCTGGAGGTGCGGCTGCCCGAGGGGCCGCTGCTGCTGGATGTGGCGAGCGCCCGGCGGGAGACCTATCCGGTGGCCGGTGAAAACCCGCTGGTGAGCTTCGGTGGTCTGCAGGACGACCTGGCCCGGCGGGACTTCACGATCAATGCCATGGCCCTGCAGCTGGAGGCGGACGGAGAAGGGCGCCTGCACGACCCCCACGGCGGACAAGCGGATCTGGAGAAGCGACAGCTGCGCTTTCTGCACGCCGACAGCGTGCGGGACGATCCCACCCGGGTGGTGCGCGGCGCCCGCTACGCGGCCCGCATGGGCTTCCGCCTGGCGCCCGAGGCCCGGACGCAGCTGGAGGGCACCCTGGAGGCCTGGCCGTGGCGCTGGCGGCCCGGGGATGCCCCCGCAGCGGCCCCGCCGGCGCTGGGCACCCGCCTGCGGATGGAGCTGGAGCTGCTGCTGGAGCGGGAGGCCTGGCACCGGGCCCTGGCGGCCCTGCAGGCCTGGGGGGCCCTGCGGTTGCTCGATCCGGCGCTGCAGGCCGACCGCCACTGGCGGCGACGGCTGCACTGGGCCAGCCGGCTGGAGCTGCCGCTGCTCCCCGCCCTGCTGGCAGGCGCCGCCGAGCCCCTGGCCCTGGCGGAGCGGCTGCAGGTGCCCCATCGCCAGCATCGCCTGCTGGCGCAGTTCCTGCGGTTGCGCCCGCGCCTGGCCGCCGCGTCGGCGCACAGCCCCTCCCAGTGGTGCGCCCTGCTGGAAACGCCAGGCTGCCCCCCGGAGTGCGTGGCCCTCGCCCTCGCCTGCGGGATCGGCCCACGGCGTCCGCTGCTGCGCTGGTGGCTGCGCTGGCGCCATCTGCGGGGCGAACGAAGCGCCGCCGAGCTGATGGCTGCCGAGGGCCTCCCAGCGGGGCCCGCTTTGGGGGAACGGCTGCGACGGGAGCGGAGCGAGCGCCTGGAGCGGGAACGGAGCTGAGGCAACCGCTGCGGTCCAACCTCCCTACCATCTGCAGCGGCTCCGTTCCGCTCCGCTCCGCCGCCATGACCAGCATCACCGTTCTGAAGTTCAGCTCCGAGGACTGCGGCACCTGCCACCGCATGAGCAACTACGACGCCAAGGTGGCCGAAGAGCTGGGGCTCACCTTTGTCAGCGTGATGCTGCAAGACACCGACACCTACCGCCGCTACCGGCAGGTGCTGCTCCGCCAGTACCCCAACAAGGACGGCATGGGCTGGCCCACCTATCTGGTGGCGAGCCAGCTGGAGGAGGAGTACGGCGGGGAGTTCCTGATCCACGGCGAGGTGAAGGGGGGCATGCCCAAGGGGGATTTCCGCGAGCGTCTGCGGGAGGCGCTGCCCGAGGGCTGAGCGGTCGGGGAGTGAGTGGCCGGGAGGTGAGCGGCGGCGGCCCCTTTGGCGTCAGCCGCCGTAGCCCGCCGGGTTGGCGCTCTGCCAGGCCCAGCCGTCGCGGCAGATGTCATCGAGGCCGCGGCGAGCCCGCCAGCCCATGCGCCGCTGGGCTTCGCCCGGATCGGCAATGCTGATCGCCGAGTCGCCGGGGCGGCGTTCCACCAGCTGGTAGGGCACGGCCCGCCCGCTGGCCTGCTCGAAGGCGTGCACCAGCTCCAGCACCGAGTGACCCTGGCCGCTGCCCAGGTTGAGGGTGAGCAACTGGGCGGGCTCGGCGAAGAGCAGCTCCAGGGCGGCGCGGTGCCCCTCGGCCAGATCCATCACGTGGATGTAGTCGCGGATGCCGGTTCCATCGCGTGTGGGCCAGTCGGAGCCGTAGACCTGCAGCCGCGGAGAGCGGCCGACCGCCACCTGGCTGATCAGCGGGAAGAGGTTGTTGGGAGGGCCGTTGGGATCCTCGCCGATGCGACCGCTGGGGTGGGCGCCGACCGGATTGAAGTAACGGAGCCGGGCGATCCGCCAGCCCGGCGCGCTGGCCGCCAGATCGGCCAGCAACTGCTCCACCGCCGCCTTGGTGTGGCCATAGGGATTGATCGGCCGAAGCGGAGCCGTCTCCGGGATCGGCACCCGCTCCGGATGGCCGTAGAGGGTGGCGCTGCTGCTGAACACCACGGTGCGGCATCCGGCCGCTTCCATCTCCTCCAGCAGGCAGCGGCTGCCGCCCACATTCACATCCCAGTAGTCGAGGGGCTGCCGCACCGACTCGCCCACCGCCTTCAGACCGGCGAAATGGA
The DNA here is from genome assembly GCA_044351065.1 of Cyanobium sp. GTDB lineage: Bacteria > Cyanobacteriota > Cyanobacteriia > PCC-6307 > Cyanobiaceae > Cyanobium. The sequence continues at coordinate 19,122 of JBILGK010000015.1, read as the reverse complement.
GCACCGCGTCGATGCGCGCGGCCCGGGGCTCGCCGACGAAGGCTTCGGCCGCGAGGCCGAACACCCGGCGCAGATCGGCGGGGGAGCGCACATCGCCGGCGACCAGGCTGAGGCGGGTGGGAGCCAGCTGGGTGCTCCAGCATCCGGGACCGCGGCGCTGCCAGCCGGAGAGCCCGGCCAGTTCCGCCACGCGGCGCAGGGATTCCGGACCGCTGTTGGCGAAGTTGTCGAGCACCACCACGGCATGGCCGGCCCGCAGGAGCTCGAGGCAGACGTGGCTGCCGAGGAAGCCGGCGCCCCCGGTGATCAGCACGTACGCCAAGGACCGGCCCATGCCTGCTGCCCATCACCTTAAGAGGGAGCCAAGGGCTGCTCCGGGGCACCGCAGAGGGCGTCCGTGCCAGAGCAGGGAAATTGGCCACTCGGAGTATTCTCGCCCAAAATCCATCGGTTTCATGGGCACAGCTCCCCTGGCAACAGCGCTGAACGAGGCTTTTCCCAGCGCGGCCCAGGGGGATCAGGACACGCTCGCGACGTCCCTCCAGATCCGCTCCATCTGCTGCATCGGCGCCGGGTACGTCGGGGGACCGACGATGGCGGTGATCGCGGACCGCTGCCCCCACATCCAGGTGACGGTGGTGGACCTCAACACCGAGCGGATCGCGGCCTGGAATGACGAAGACCTGAGCCGTCTGCCCGTCTACGAACCGGGCCTGGATGCCGTGGTGGCCCGTGCACGGGGGCGGAACCTGCACTTCACCACCGCGGTGGACGAGGCGATCGCCCGGGCCGACATGGTCTTCCTCTCGGTGAACACCCCGACCAAAACCCGGGGAGTGGGGGCTGGCCAGGCCAGCGATCTGCGCTGGATCGAGGCCTCCGCCCGCCAGGTGGCCACGGCCGCCCGGGGCCACACGATCGTGGTGGAGAAGAGCACCCTGCCCGTGCGCACCGCCGAGGCGGTGAAGTCGATCCTGGGGGCAGCCCAGGGCAACGCCGGGGGCAGCAAAACCTTCTCCGTGCTCTCCAATCCGGAGTTCCTGGCAGAGGGAACGGCGATCCCCGACCTCGAATCCCCCGACCGGGTGCTGATCGGCGGTGAGGACGACTTGGCGATCGAAGCCCTGGCCAGCATCTACGGCGCGTGGGTGCCCTCCGAGAGGATCCTGCGCACCAATCTGTGGAGCAGCGAGCTCTCGAAGCTCACCGCCAACGCCTTCCTGGCCCAGCGCATCTCCTCGATCAACAGTGTCGCCGCCCTGTGCGAGGCCACCGGGGCCGATGTGCGCGAGGTGGCGCGGGCGATCGGCACCGACAGCCGCATCGGGCCGAAATTCCTGCAGGCGGGTCCCGGCTACGGCGGCAGCTGCTTTCAAAAGGACATCCTCAATCTTGTCTACCTCTGCCGCCACTACGGCCTGGAGGAGGTGGCCCACTACTGGGAGTCGGTCGTGGAGCTGAACACCTGGCAACAGCACCGGATCGCGCGGCTGGTGGTCAACAGCCTGTTCGGCACGGTGAGCGGCAAACGGCTGGCGGTGCTGGGTTTCGCCTTCAAGGCCGACACCAACGACACCCGCGAGGCGCCGGCGATCCGCATCTGCCGCGATCTGATCGAGGAGGGCGCCGAACTGGCGATCGTCGATCCCAAGGTGGATCCCGCCCAGATCAGCCGCGATCTCGAGACCCCGCCCCGGAGCGCCGATCCCAAGGGTCAGTCCCTGGCTGGCGATGGAGGCTGGGTGCCCGCCGCCACTCCTGAAGAGGCGGCCCGGGGGGCTGATGCGGTGTTGATCCTCACCGAATGGCAGCAGTACCGCGACCTCGACTGGTCCCGCATCGCCGAGGGCATGCGCAGGCCCGCCTGGCTGTTCGACGCCCGGGCGATCGCTGATGCAAGCGCGGCCCGCGCGGCCGGGCTTACCGTTTGGCGCGTGGGAGAGGGTTGATGACACGCCGCAACTTGATCACAGGAGGAGCCGGGTTCGTCGGCTCCCACCTGGTCGACCGACTGATGGAGGCGGGCGAGGAAGTGATCTGCCTCGACAACTACTTCACGGGCCGCAAGCAGAACATCCAGCACTGGCTGAACCACCCCCGCTTCGAGCTGATCCGCCACGACGTCACCGATCCGATTCAGCTGGAGGTGGACCGGATCTGGCACCTGGCCTGCCCGGCCTCGCCGGTGCACTACCAGCACAATCCGATCAAGACCGCCAAAACCAGCTTCCTGGGCACCTACAACATGCTGGGTCTGGCGCGGCGGGTGGGAGCGCGTCTGCTGCTGGCCAGCACCAGCGAAATCTACGGCGATCCGGAGGTGCACCCCCAGCCGGAGAGCTACCGGGGTTGTGTGAACACCATCGGCATCCGCTCCTGTTACGACGAGGGCAAGCGCATCGCCGAAACCCTGTGTTTCGACTACCGGCGCATGCATGGCACTGAGATCCGGGTGATGCGGATCTTCAACACCTACGGGCCGCGCATGTTGCCGGACGATGGTCGGGTGGTGAGCAATTTCATCGTGCAGGCGCTGCGCGGCCAGCCCCTCACCCTCTACGGCGATGGCAGCCAGACCCGTTCGTTCTGCTTTGTCGACGACCTGGTGGAGGGGATGATCCGGCTGATGAACAGCGAGCATTCAGGGCCGATGAACATCGGCAACCCGGGCGAGTTCACGATCCGCCAGCTGGCCGAGCTGGTGCGTGATCGCATCGCGCCCGAGCTCGAGATGGTCTATCAACCGCTGCCGCAGGACGACCCCCTGCAGCGCCAACCGGTGATCGACCTGGCCCGGCAAGAGCTGGGTTGGGAGCCGACGGTGAGCCTGGAGCAGGGCCTGGAGCCCACCATCGCCTGGTTCCGCGAACGGCTGGCGGCCGGCAACGCCTGACGCCAGCGGTGAGGGGCCTTCGACAAAAGGGGATGGCGGAATCCCCATCCCTTATGCATCCCCGCCCTGTGGTCGAACCGCGCTCCCAGTCAACGGTTCAGATCCCTGGCGACGGACGGAGCAGCCAGACGTGAGCGGTCCGATCCTGGTCAGCGGCGTCGCCGGCTTCATCGGTGCCGCCGTGGCCGAAGCCCTGCTGCAGCGAGGCGAGCAGGTGGTTGGCTTCGACAATCTCAACGACTACTACGATCCCGCCCTGAAGCAGGCGCGGCTGGATCGCCTCCACCAGCTGGCCCCGGAGGGCCACTTCCAGTTCGAACGGTTGGCCCTGGAGGATGGCGAGGGAGTCGCGACCCTGTTTCACACCCGAGAGCCCGAACGGGTGATCCACCTGGCGGCCCAGGCCGGTGTGCGCTATTCGCTGCAGAATCCAGCCGCCTACATCCAGAGCAATCTGGTGGGCTTTGGCCATGTGCTGGAGGGCTGCCGTCAGCAGCAGGTGGCCCACCTGGTGTATGCCTCCAGCAGTTCGGTGTATGGCGGCAACCAGCTATTGCCCTTCTCGGAGCAGCATCCGGTGAACCATCCGGTGAGCCTGTATGCGGCCAGCAAGCGGGCGAATGAATTGATGGCGCACAGCTACAGCCATCTCTACGGTCTGCCGGCCACGGGGCTGCGCTTTTTCACCGTCTACGGCCCCTGGGGCCGGCCGGACATGGCGCCGATGCTGTTCGCCCGCGCGATTCTGGCGGGGGAGCCAATCCGGGTTTTCAACCACGGCGCGATGGAGCGCGACTTCACCTACATCGACGACATCGTCACCGGCGTGATCCGCTGCCTCGACAAGCCGGCCACCGTGAACCCTCACTTCGACCCTCTGGCCCCCGATCCGGCCAGCTCCGCCGCGCCGCATCGGCTGTTCAACATCGGCAACAGCCAACCGATCCCCCTGCTGCGCTTTATCGAGGTGCTGGAGCAGGAGCTGGGGCGCGCCGCGATCCGCGACCTGCAACCCCTCCAGCCCGGCGATGTTCCCTCCACCGCCGCCGACACCCGCGCCCTGGAGGCCTGGATCGACTTCCGGCCCAGCACCCCGATCGAGGGCGGCATCGCGCGCTTCGCCGCCTGGTATCGGGCCCACTACGGCGCCTGAACCGACGGGGCTCCGCCGTGGTCCCCCCGGCGGGCACACTGGATTGCTTGTGCGCCTGTCCTTGGTGGAACCGCTCCAGAGCCTGCGCGGCATGGTCGATCTGCTGCCTGAGCAGACCCGTCTTTGGCGGGCGATCGAGGGTACGGCCCGCCATCACTTCGAGCGCGCCGGGGTGGAGGAGATCCGCACGCCGGTGCTGGAGCCCACGGATCTCTTTGCCCGCGGCATCGGCGAAGCCACCGACGTGGTGGGCAAGGAGATGTACAGCTTTGTGGACCGGGGCGAGCGCAGCTGCACATTGAGGCCGGAGGGCACGGCGTCGGTGGTGCGGGCGGCGATCCAGCACGGGTTGCTGGGGCAGGGGGCGCAGCGGCTCTGGTACGGCGGCGCGATGTTCCGCTACGAGCGGCCTCAGGCGGGCCGCCAGCGGCAGTTCCACCAGATCGGTCTGGAATTCCTCGGGCTGGCCGATCCCCGCAGCGACGTGGAGGGGATCGTGCTGGCCTGGGACCTGCTGGCCGAGCTCGGCGTGGACGGCCTTTGCCTGGAGATCAACTCCCTGGGCGACCACGACGACCGGGTGCGCTACCGCGCGGCCCTGGTGGCCTACCTGGAGCAGCGCCACGAGCAGCTGGATCCGGATTCCCAGCAACGGCTGATCAGCAATCCGCTGCGCATCCTCGACGCCAAGGACGCCGGCACCCAGGCGGTGCTGGAGGGGGCGCCCAGCCTGCTCGACACCCTGAGCAGCGTCAGCCGGGCCCGCTTCGATCAGGTGCTCGACCTGCTTACCAAGCTGGCGATCCCGTTCCGGCTGAATCCGCGGCTGGTGCGCGGCCTCGATTACTACGGCCACACCGCCTTCGAGATCACCAGCAGCCAGCTGGGGGCCCAGGCCACGGTGTGCGGCGGCGGCCGCTACGACGGCCTGGTGGGCCAGCTGGGCGGCCCGGCCACGCCTGCCTTCGGCTGGGCCCTGGGGATGGAGCGGCTGGTGCTGCTGGTGGCGGCCGCCGGCTCCAACCCGGGGGCCGCCACCGCGCCGGATCTGTATGTGATCAGCCGGGGCGAGGCGGCCGAAGCGCTGGCCCTGGGCTGGGCGCGCCAATGGCGCCAGGAGGGTCTGGCGGTGGAGCTGGATCTGAGCGGCGCCGCCTTCGGCAAGCAGTTCAAACGGGCCGACAAAAGCGGCGCCCGCTTTGCAGCGGTGATCGGCGACAGCGAGGCGGCCGAGGGGGTGGCGCTGCTGAAGGATCTGCGGGCGGCGGCGGGGGAGGATCGGCGAGTGGGCCCTGCTGGCGTGGCGAGCCAGATTCGTGCCCATGTTCACGCCTAGCTGCAGCGAGTACGTACAAACCACAAGCCTGCAGATCAGTGGCCGCCTGGAATTAGGGCGCTGAAGACGAGCGGGATCCAGTCATGAGAGAGCTTGTCATCATCAGATTTGTTCCGTATGTTTTGGCCCTGGCTGGTGTCAGGCACGGTTGTCGATCTAGCGGCGTCTCAATCTGGCGATGGGACCACCTACCGGCCGATCGTGCAATTCAAAAGCAAGAATGGCCAGACAGTTACCTTTGAATCATCCACTGGCAGCAATCCCGCAAGCTATTCCCAAGGCCAAAGAGTTGAAGTCTTCTACCGGCAAACAGCCCCCCAGGATGCTGAAATCAACGATTTATTTTCGCTTTGGGGGCCGCCAGCCATCTGCGGAACGCTAGGAGCGGCTTTCTTTGCCTTTGGAGGCGGATTTATCCTGACCCGCACGCTCAGGAAACGCAAGAACGCCTATTTACGGGGAAATGGCCGGCGGATAGAAACCGATTTCCAGAGCGTGGAGCTCAACACCTCTTTTGCGGTCAACGACAGGCATCCTTTCCAAATTGTCACCCAGTGGCAAAATCCCACCACCTCAGAACTGCACGTGTTCCGAAGCGATGACATCTGGCTTGATCCAACAGACTATATCAACGGTCAAAGAATCATCGTTTTTTGTAGACGACAACAATCCCAAAAGATACTATGTTGATCTTTCATTTCTTCCCGAGTTTGCCCTCTAATCAACTCGATGCCTCTGAGGCCTTGCTATCTGAGCAGCCCGCAGAACATCGCATAAAAAACGGACCCCGCAGGGTCCGCAAGCAAGAGGGCTGCCGTGACCTGAATCAGGCCGAACCCACGCCCACATAGGCGCCATAAAAGAACAGGCCCACCACAAAGATCACGGCCATGCCGCCGGCGGTGGCCACCAACCAGAGGGGAAGCACGCCTTCGGTCCAGCGACTCTTCCAGGCCACCGCAGGGCGGCCGTCGGGAAGGCGGTCGGGGATCCGGCCGTCGGGCAGGGAGGATTTCTTGCCGCTCATCGCGAATGCTCCAGGATCAGTTGAAGAAGTAGCTGGTGAACAGCACGCCGGTGACGAAGATCAGCAGCAGGCCCAGGTAGAGGCTGGTGCGGTTGAGCTCGACCGGCAGGTTGTTGGGATTGGGGTTGCGTTGCAGGCCCATGGGGGGGGAGGTCAGCGGCGGACGAACTGCATGGCGGCGAGGGCCCCGAGGAAAAAGACCGTGGGGATGCCGAGGGCGTGAACCGAGAGCCAGCGCACCGTGAAGATCGGGTAGTTGCGTGGCGTGGTGGGGGCGGGGGTTTGCGTCATGGCTTATTGCAGGCGCTGGTCGAGCTGGGTTTTGGCGTCGTAGCGCTGGCTCACCACCGGCGCCTTCGACTCGGTGGCCTGGAAGTAGGCGTCCGGTCGGGGCGTCCCGAAGGCGTCGTAGGCCAGACCTGTGGACACGAACATGAAACCTGCCAGGAAGATGGCGGGCAGTGTGACCGCATGGATCACCCAGTAGCGGATGCTCGTGATGATTTCGAAGAACGGGCGTTCTCCTGTAGAGCCGGCAGCCATGGCGACAAGCATTCAGCCAGGCGATCCTAGAGGTGCGGTCGCCGCCCGCGGGAGCGCCGCAGCGGGTTGGTTACAGAGGGACGCAGATCGACCCGCTTGCCCCGGCGCTCAGCCCACCCAGCGCAGCAGGGCGCCCCTCTCCCCCAGCACGAAGCCCTTGCCGTCGGGGGTGAAGACGAAGCGGGTGAAGTTGGTGGGCTGGGCCGCCCCCACCGGATCCTTGCTCCAGCTCTGACCCCCGTCGGCGCTGCTCAACAAGGTGCCGCTGCCACCACCGGTCCAGAGGGTGCCGCGCGGATCCCAGGCCATGTCGAGGTAGCCGTAGCCATTGGTGATCGGGATGATCGCCCGGCCCCAGGCCTCCACGTTGCCGGGCTCGCCGTTGAGGCGGATCTGGGCGCCGCGGGCCACCATCCACAGCTCGCCGTCGGGCTGAAAGCCCATCGACTGCAGCCGCTGGCTGCTGACCCGCTGATGCACCTGCCAGCTCGCCTGGCCCGGATCCCAGGTGGCGAAGAAGTTGCCGAGGCTGCTCACGCTCACATAGCGGCCGTCGTCATCGCGGCGCAGGTCGCGCACCGAGCCGGCGGCATCGCCCACCAGCGCCTGCCAGCTGGAGCCGGCATCGGCGGTGCGGTAGATCGCGCCCACATTGGTGGCCAGCTCCGCCTGCTTCGGGCCGAGGGCGGTGATCAGGTAGGGCTCGCCAGGCAGTTTGGTGTCGAGGAACAGGCGGCTCCACTGCTGGCCGCCGTCGGTGGTGTGCAACAGCAGACCGGGCTGGCCGACGATCCAGCCCTCGTCACCGCGGAAATCGATGCTGATCAGTCGGAAGTTCTCCTCCGGCGGCAGGTCAAGGGCGCGCTCCTCCCAGCTGGCGCCCCCGTCGGCGGTCTCCAGGATCAGGCGGTTGCTGCCCACCAGGAAGCCGTGGCGGTCATCGCGGAAGGCCACATCAAGGGGGTTGGCGGTGGTGGCCAGGGCCACGGGCTGCCAGGGGCTGGCGGTGGCCGCCGGCAGGCCGGTGGTGACGCAGCCGCCCAGCCCGAACCCGAGGAAAACCGCGAGAAGCAGGCTGAGCAGCGAAGCGGGGAGACGGTTCAGGGCAGTCATCAGCGCAGGGAGTAAAGCGAGAGGAAGAAGGCGATCGCCAGGGCGAAGCCGCCGAAGATCAGCACGTTCTTTTGGCCCGGGGTCAACCGGTTCACCCCCAGGCCGAAGTTGAGGTTCTCCTCGAAGCCGCTGGGCTTGTCCCGCGGACCGATGTCCTTGAAGGCCCCCACCCGGCTGCGGCAGACGGGGCAGCGGAAGCTGAGCGGATCGAGGGCACTGAACGGGGTGCCGGGCGCGATGGCCAGCTTGCGCACCCCCTCGGCGGGGTCGTAGACAAAACCGCAGCTGCGGCACTCGTGGCGATGGGTCTCCGGATCGCTGCCGGCCGCCGCGGGCGCGGCTGCCGCTGGCGGCTCGGCCACCTCGGTGGGTTCGGCGACCTCGGTGGGGCCTTCGGGTGGGTCGGTGGGCGCGTCCGTGCTCATCCCTGGGCCGTGCGGGGGCGAGCGAACTCTATCGATCGCGCCCCCGCGATCCGTCAACTTCGGAGCATGGATGCCAGACTGCGCCCCGACTCGGATACGGCCGCATGTTCGTGCTTTCGGGCTACGACGCCTTCCTCGGCTTCCTGCTGATCTCCGCGGCGGTGCCGGTGCTGGCCCTCCTGGCCAACAAGCTGCTCTCCCCGAAGAGCCGCTCCGGCGAGCGGGAGCTCACCTATGAATCGGGCATGGAGCCGATCGGCGGTGCCTGGATCCAGTTCAACATCCGCTATTACATGTTCGCCCTGGTCTTCGTCATCTTCGATGTCGAGACCGTTTTCCTGTATCCCTGGGCCGTGGCCTTCCATCGCCTCGGCCTGCTCGCCTTCATCGAGGCCCTGGTGTTCATCGCCATCCTCGTGCTCGCCCTGGCCTACGCCTGGCGCAAGGGCGCCCTCGAATGGAGCTGACCCCATGACCCCGCCTGAATCCCTCTCCGCCAACGCCCTCCGCGATCTGCGCGCCGCGAGCTGCGCTCCGATGGGGTCTCCCACGGTCACCAGCGACCTTTCGGAGAACGTGATCCTCACCAGCCTGGATGATCTCCACAACTGGGCACGACTGAGCAGCCTCTGGCCCCTGCTCTACGGCACCGCCTGCTGCTTCATCGAATTCGCCGCCCTGATCGGATCGCGCTTCGACTTCGACCGCTTCGGCCTGGTGCCCCGCTCCAGCCCGCGCCAGGCCGACCTGCTGATCGTGGCCGGCACCGTCACGATGAAGATGGGCCCGGCGCTGGTGCGGCTGTATGAGCAGATGCCCGAGCCCAAATACGTGATCGCGATGGGGGCCTGCACGATCACCGGCGGCATGTTTTCGGCCGACTCCACCACCGCCGTGCGCGGTGTGGACAAGCTGATCCCGGTGGATCTCTACCTGCCCGGCTGCCCGCCGCGGCCGGAGGCGATCTTCGATGCCGTGATCAAGCTGCGCAAGAAGGTGGGCAACGAGGCCCTGGCGGAGCGGGGCCGGCTGCGCCCGACCCACCGCTACGTCACCGTGCCCCATCAGCTGAAGCCGGTCGAACCGCTGATCACCGGCGCGTACCTGCGGGCCGAAACCCAGCAGGCCGCTCTCGCCGCCTCCGCCGCCCTGCCGATGGGCGCCGCCGCCGTCAGCGCCCCCGAAAGGGTGGCTGCGAGCCCCTCCACTGTCTCCGCCGATGCCTGAAGCCATCCCCCCTGTCAACCCCTCCACGGCTGAGGAGCCCACGGCGGCCCTGGAGCCGAGCGCACCGGCTGCCGGGGTGGTGAGCACCTGGCTGAACGCCCAGGGCTTCGCCCATGAGTCGCTCGGCCCGGACCACCTGGGGGTGGAGGTGCTCGGCATCGAGGCCGAGGCGTTGCCCCTGGTGGCCACCGCGCTGAAGGCGTGGGGATTCGATTACCTGCAGTGCCAGGGCGGCCTTGATGAGGGCCCCGGCGGCCAGTTGGTGAGCTTCTATCACCTGATCCGGCTGGCGAGCCTGGCGGAGAAGGTGGGTGCCCTGGCGCCCGGCGCGTCCCTCGCGGCCGACCTGCGCCCCGACGAGGTGCGCCTCAAGGTGTCGGTGGCGCGCGACGGCACCCCCACGATTCCCAGCCTCTACGGCCTGTTCCACGGCGCCGACTGGCAGGAGCGGGAAACCTTCGACATGTTCGGCATCACGTACGCCGGCCATCCCCATCCCAAGCGCCTGTTGATGCCCGAAGACTGGAAGGGCTGGCCGCTGCGCAAGGACTACGTGCAGCCCGACTTCTACGAGATGCAGGACGCCTACTGAGCGCGGTCGCGGCGGTGGCGGCGGTAGAAACGCATCACCGCCTGCGCCACCGCCCGCGGTTCGTGGCGCAGGGTGGCGCTCGGACGTGCGCCCTGCAACGGCGCCAGCATCACCTCGTAGCCCTGGGCCGCGAGGGCGCGCACATCGCAGACAACCGGAGCGGCGCCTCGCTGGCGGTAGCTCTCCACCAGGGGAGAACTTTCGAGTTCCTCCTGCGCGAGCACAGCACCGAACAGCCGCTCGTTGATTCCCAGGCTGGCGAGCTGGGCTTCGATCGCCCGCAGGTGCCCGGTCACGTCCAGACCATCGGTCTCGCCGGGCTGGGTCATCAGGTTGCAGATGTAGAGACGGGGGGCCTTGCTGCGCCGGATCGCTGAAACCAGCTCCGGCACCAGCAGGTTGGGCAGCAGCGAGGTGTAGAGGCTGCCAGGGCCGAGCACGATCAGATCGGCGTGGGCGATCGCCTCCAGGGCGCGCGGCAGGGCCGGCGGACGCTCGGGGATGCAGCCGAGCCGCACGATCGGGCTGGGGGCATGGCCGATGCGGGACTCCCCCTCGATCCGCTGTCCGTTCTCCAGCTCGGCCCAGAGGCGCACATCGGCGTTGGTGGCGGGCACCACCTGGCCCTGCACCGCCAGCACGCGGCTGGAGGCGGTGATCGCCGATTCCAGGCTGCCGGTGATCGCCGTGAGGGCGGTGAGGAAGAGGTTGCCGAAGCTGTGGCCCTCCAGGCCGCTGCCGGTTTTGAAGCGGTACTGGAACAGGCGGGTGAGCAGGGGCTCCTCGCGGGCGAGGGCCGCCAGACAGTTGCGGATGTCGCCGGGTGGGGCCATCCCGAATTCGCGCCGCAGCACCCCGCTGCTGCCCCCGTCATCAGCGACGGTGACGATGGCGGTGATGTTGCTGCTGTAGCGCTTCAGGCCGCTGAGCAAGGTGGAGAGACCGGTGCCGCCGCCGATCGCCACGATGCTCGGCCCGCGGTTCAGGCGCCGCTGGGCCAGCAGGGCATCCACCAGCAGGGTGTCTTTCTCCGGGGCGAGGGCCTGCTGGATCGAGCCGAAGCTGCGGCTCTGGCCCAGCCAGATCAGGCCGGCCCCCACCAGCAGCACCACCGGGCCGGTGATGCCCCGCGGCAGCACCTGGGTGAGGCGGGAAAGGCACCACTTGAGCGTCTCAAGGCTCCAGTAGATCGGCTGCAGGTCGGCCCAGATCGCAGCGCCGATCAGCAGGATCAGCAGGCCGAGGCCCGAGCTGACCATCCAGCGTTTCACCTCCAGGCCGGGCTGCAGCCAGCGGGCCGCACGGCGTGAGCGACTCACCAGATCCTGCTGGCGGAGGTCGCCGCGGCCCACCCAGCCGGGGCGATCCGGGGAACGGCGCGGGGGTTGGGATGGGGCGCCGGGGCCGCGAAGGGGCAAGGGGGGCGCGTGCGCAGGCAGCGGACAGTGCTGGAATGGTACGGATGCAAGGAAGGGGGCGGCACGTCCGGGTGAACCTGGAGGGCTGGCCCCCTCCCCTCCCCGAGACCCGCCATTTCCCACGCGCCGGCCCCCTCCCCAGCCAACCCCGTTGCGGAGATGCGGGGGGTGAGCATGCGCTGGAGCGGCAAGAAGCCGGTGCTCGACGGGGTGGACCTGGATCTTTGGGCCGGCGAGCGACTGGTGGTGGTGGGGCCCTCCGGCGCGGGCAAGTCGACGATCCTGCGGCTGCTGGCGGGGCTGCTGCTGCCCAGCGCCGGGGTGCTGCGCATCCATGGCGAGGAGCAGACCTACCTGCGACTGGATCAACGCCATCCGCCGGATGTGCGCCTGGTGTTCCAGAACCCGGCCCTGCTCGCCTCCCTCACCGTGCGGGAGAACGTCGGCTTCCTGCTGTACCGCACGCGCGCCCTGCCGGAGCCGGAGATCCGGGAGCGGGTGACGCGGGTGCTGGAGGCGGTGGGGCTCTACGGCATCGAGGAGCGGTTTCCGGGTGAACTGAGCGGCGGCATGCAGAAACGGGTGAGCTTTGCCCGCGCCCTGATCGACGACCCCACCAACGTCGGCGGTGGGGTGCCCCTGTTGCTGTTCGATGAGCCCACCGCCGGCCTCGATCCGGTGGCCTGCACCCGGGTGGAGGACCTGATCGTGCGCAGCAGCGAGATCGCCCGGGCCTCCTCGGTGGTGGTGAGCCATGTGATCAGCACGATCGAGCGCTGCGCCGAGCGGGTGATCCTGCTGTACGACGGCCGGTTTCGCTGGCAGGGATCGCTGCAGGAGTTCCAGGGGTGCGACAACCCGTACGTGGTTCAATTCCGGAGCGGTAGTCTGCAGGGTCCGATGCAGCCGGCCGAGCTCTGAGCCCATGCGCCGCAGTGTCCGTGAGGCTCTCGTGGGGTTCTCCCTGCTGGCGGGTCTGGCCGGGGGGCTGGGGTTCTGGTTGTGGCTGCGCGGGGTCTCCCTGGGGCGTGACAACTGGACGATCCAGGCGCGCTTCAGCGACGCCGCGGGCCTGGCGGAGCGGGCGCCCGTGACCTTCCGCGGGGTGCTGGTGGGCAACGTGCGGAAGGTGCAGGTGCAGGACAACGCGGTGGTGGCGGAGCTGGAGATCAGCGATCCGGATCTGCGCATCTCGCGGCCGGTGGTGGCCCGCATCGCCCCCAGCTCCCTGCTGGGGGGCGATGCGATGGTGTCGCTGCTGAGTGCCGGCCAACCCCTGCCGGCGGCCACGCCGACGGCGCGGGACCGCAGCTGCCCGGCGCGGCGGATGGTGTGCAATGGCGGCCGGGTGGAGGGGGTGGCCGCCCCCTCGATCGACTCGGTGACCGAGACGGTGCAGAGCCTGCTGCGGCAGGCGGAGCAGGGGAAGCTGGTGGAGAAGCTGCTGACGGCCACCACCAGCTTCGATCGCACCGCCCGGGAAACCGAGAAGCTGAGCGTCGACGGCCAGCGCTTCCTGCGCGACGGCCGCCACCTGCTGAGCGGTCTGAGCGCGAAGCTGGATCAGACCGATCCGATCCTGAAGAACCTGCAATCGGCCAGCCGCAACATCAACGCCGCCAGCGCCGACGCGGCGAAGGCCAGCCGCAGCGCCCGCAACATCACCGGGGCGATCGACAACCCCCGCAGCCTGGCGGATCTGCAGGCCACCCTGGCCAACGCCCGCCGCCTCACCGACCAATGGGAAGCGGTGGGTGGCGACGTGCGCAAGCTCACCGGCGACCCGAAGTTCATCGATGGCATCCGCTCGGTGTCGGTGGGGTTGGGCAAATTCTTCGCGGAGCTCTACCCGGCCCAGGTGGACGGAGCGAAGAAGCGGGCCTCGCCACCGCCGCGGCAGGACCGACCGGAGGATCGGATGGCCCCGCGCAGCAAGGCCCCGGCGCTCACACCCCACTGATCGCCTCCAGGGCGATCGCCGCGATCGCCTGATCGCTCGCCCGGGGCAGCTGCACGTAGCGGCCGGCGGCGGCCTCCGCCAGGTCTTTGCCCATGCCGCTGCCGATGAACTTGCGCTCGGTGTCGATCACCAGCAGCTTCAGGCCCAGGGCGCGGTAGCGGCCGGCCACCTGCTTCACCTCCTCCCGCAGGTCCACCGGCGCCTCCCCCTCCAGCTCCGGCTGGCCGAGGGAGCGGGACAGCGGCACATTGCCGCGGCCGTCGGTGATCGCCACCACCACCACCTGGCTGAGGTCGCCGGTGGCCAGGGCGTTGGCCCCCACCCGCGCCGCCAGGCTGAGGCCATGGGCCAGCGGCGAACCGCCGCCGCAGGGCATCGATTCCAGGCGGCGGCGGGCGGCGGTGATCGAGCGGGTGGGGGGCAGCAGCACGTCGGCCGCCTCGCCGCGGAAGGGGATCAGGGCCACCTCATCGCGCTTCTCGTAGGCCTCGGTGAGCAGGCGCAGCACCGCCCCCTTGGCGCTCTGCATGCGGTTGAGGGCCATCGAACCGCTGGCATCCACCAGGAAGATCACCAGGGCGCCGGCCTTGCGCTCCAGCTGCTTGGCCCGCAGGTCGGCCTCCTCCACAATCACGCGCCGCTCCGGCTGGCGGGCCCGGCGGGCCTGCTGGTACGGGGCGGCGGCCCGCAGGGTGGCGTCCACGGCGATGCGGCGCACCGGGCCGCGGGGCAGCATCGGCCGCACGTAGCGCCCGCGGCTGTCGCTGCGCACCGCCGAGCGGCTGCCGCTGGCGCCGGCGCGGGCCTTGGCGGCGGAGAAGAGCAGCAGGTCGGGATCGAGCGGGGTGGCCTCCGGATCGAGCAGGAACTCCTCCGGGATCGAGGGGGGCGCCTGATCTTCAGGGCTGTCGTCGTCCTGGTCGTCCTCCGGTTCGTCCTCGGGGGGCTCCTCCTCCGGGGGGGTGTCGGGTGCGGGGGGCTCCTCGGGCGGCTGCTCCCCCCGGGGCGGCGGTGGCGGGGGCTGCAGGGGCTGGTCGGGATCGGGCGGCGGCTGCTGGCGAGCGCGGGGGGCGATCACCAGCCGCACCGCCACCTGCAGGTCGTCGGCCTCCACCTGATCGCGACCGCTGAGGGCCGCGTGGGCGCGGGCCACCCGCAGGGCGTAGAGCTCAGCCCGGTGCCCCTCGACGCCGCCGCGGATCGCCTCATTCACCAGGTAGGTGATCTGCTCCCGCTTCAGGCTCACATCCGGCAGCCACTGACGGGCGAGCAGCAGCTGGGTGGCCAGGGCGTCGGTTTCCTCCTGCCAGCGGGCGCCGAAGGCTTCGCTGCCCGCGCCGTGCTCCAGGGCGGAGCGGCTGATCGCCACACGCTGCTCCAGCTCCAGCAGCTGGTTGGCGGAGAGGGCGATGGCGAAGCGATCGAGCAGGTGGTCGCGCACCGGGCCCTCCTCGGGGTTGTAGGTGGCGATCAGCAGGCAGCGGCAGGGGTGGCTGAGGCTGAGCCCCTCCCGCTCGATGCGATTTTCACCGCTGCCCACCGCCGCCAGCAGCAGGTTGGTGATGCCCTCATCCAGCAGGTTGAGTTCATCGATGTAGAGCACACCGCGGTGCGCTTCGGCCAGCAGGCCGGGCTGGAACACCGGCGCGCCGGCCGCCAGGGAGGCGGCCACATCCACCGAGCCCAGCAGGCGGTCTTCGGTGACGCCGAGGGGCACCTGCACGAAGGGCGCCGGCACCACCTTGGTGGGCAGAAGCGCGGAAGGATCGCGGCCCTCCGGATCGCCGCCCAGCTCCTGCACCCGTCGGCGGATGGACTCGTCCCACTCGTCGGGCCGGGCCGGGTCGACGTGGAGGCGGAACGGGCCGGGGCCGAGGTCGAGCACGTCGATCGGCGGCAGCAGGGCGTGCAGACCGCGGGCGAGCACCGACTTGCCGGTGCCGCGACCGCCGGCGATCACCACCCCGCCCAGGCCCGGGTCCACGGCCGCCAGGAGCAGCGCCAGCTTGAGGGTGCCGTGGCCGGTGATCGCCACCAGGGGGAAGGCGCGGGCGGCGGCGGCGCGGGCGAAGGAGCTGCCGGGGGCGCTGGCGGCCATGGAGAGGGGAAAACCCTGGGGGAGGGGCCAGTCTCGCCGATCGGATCCCGTGGCAGGATCGCGGCCCGATGCCCCGCGCCCGCCGTGAGCGCGCCCAGCCCCGACGACGCCAAGGCGATCGCCGCCCGCTTCCGTCTGCCGGGAGCCGTGACGGCGGTGGCGCCCCTGGGCAACGGCAATGTGAACGCCACCTTCCTGGTGCGCGTGGCGGCAGACGGGGAGCCGGGCTTTGTGCTCCAGCGGATCAATACGGCCGTGTTCCGCCAGCCGCGGCTGGTGATGGGCAACCTGTCGACCCTGGCGGCCCATGTGGGGCGGCGACGGCAGGCGGGCGCAGTGGTGCCGCCGGGTCGGCGCTGGGAGATGCCGGCGGTGGTGAACGCCCGCGACACCGACGAGCCGTGGGTGGAGGAGGGGGAGGCGTTCTGGCGGGCGCTCACCTACGTGGAGGGCTCCCGCAGCGTGGATGTGCCGGAGAACGCGGGGCAGGCACGGGAGGTGGGCCTGGCCCTGGGCACCTTCCACGCCCTGATCCACGACCTGCCGGTGGCGGAGCTGGCAGACACCTTGGAGGGCTTCCACGTAACGCCCCGCTACCTGGCGCACTACCGACAGGCCCTGGCGGCTTACAGCGGAGCGACGAGTCCGGAGCTGGCCTGGGCCCGGGCGTTCGTGGCCGAACGGGAGTCCCTGGTGCCGCTGCTGGAGGACGCCCTGGCGCGGGGCGAGCTGCGGCTGCGGCCGATCCACGGCGACCCGAAGGTCAACAACGTGCTGCTCGACGCCGCCAGCGGCGCGGCGATCGGCCTGGTGGATCTCGATACGGTGAAACCGGGGCTGGTGCAATGGGACATCGGCGACGCCCTGCGCTCCGCCTGCAATCCGCTGGGGGAGGAAACGGACGATTGGCAAGCGGTGCGCTTCGATCCGGCGCTGGGCGAAGCGTTGCTGGCGGGCTACCTGGAGGCGGCGCGGGGCTTCCTGAGCGAGGCGGATTTCGCCTACCTGGTGCCGGCGATCCGGCTGCTCGCCTTCGAGCTGGGCCTGCGCTTCCTGGCCGACCATCTGGCCGGCGACGTGTACTTCGGCGCCAGACGACCGGGCCAGAACCTGGCCCGCGCCCTGGTCCAGTTCCGGCTGTGCGAGAGCATCGAGGCCCAGGCCGGCGAGCTGGAGGCGATCGTGGAGCGGCTGCAGGGGGCCGGGGCGTGAGTGGCGCAGAGGGCTGGGCGGGGCAGGCCAGCCAGAGCTTCCGGCTGGTGCCCTTTGGCGGGCCAGCGGAACCCTCCGCGGGCGGCGCGCGGGCGGTGGAGAGGGGGGGACTGGCCGTGGAGGGCCGGATCGCCCGCCAGGGCGAGCGCCTGCGGGCGGAATACACACTGCACGTCCCGGCCGCCAGCCTGGCCATCCCGCCACCGACGCCCAACCCCCGCCGCCGCGACGAGCTCTGGCAGGCCACCTGCCTGGAGCTGTTCCTGGCCGTGCCGGGGCAGGAGAGCTATCGGGAGTTCAACCTCTCCCCAAGCGGCGACTGGGCCATCTACCGACTCGACGGCTACCGCCGCGGCCTGCGGGCCGACCCCGCCTGGACCGCCCTGCCCTTCACACGCCAGGACCAACCCGGCATGCTGCGGCTCACCCTGGCAACCACCCTGCCCCCCGAGCTGGCGGCGTCCGCGCAGCTGGAGGCCGCGATCACCGCGGTGCTGCAGCATCAGGACGGCCGCTGCGGCTACTGGGCGCTGATGCACCCGGGGCCGGAGGCCGACTTCCACCGGCGGGAGGGGTTTGGGTTGCGGATTTGAGGGGGATGCGGGTGTCAGAGCTGATCCGCATCGCCACTCGATTCGGGTTCAGAAACAGCCGCCACGACATCACCCAGGGAGACGCGGTTGCGGAGACCGAACAGCCATTGCCGAGCTTCCTCGCTGGGGTCGTGCTCTGGAGCGATTCGGGCGATGATCCGTCCACGTGAGGTTACCTGCAGCTCTTCGCCGGCCTGAACCCGCTTGAGGAAAGCCGACTTGTTTGCTGACACTGGGGGCTTCGCACAAATTCAGGTGCGTTGAGCCGTTCGGGCGAGATCAGCAGGGCTGGTCCTTGCCCGGGATCCCGCAGCAGCTTGGTGGTGATGAAGTAGACGAAGCTCTTTCCCCAGCCGGTCTTCTCGGCGACAACGAGCCTGCTGCCCTGTTTGCAGACAGCCTGGATCGCCTCGGGTTGTCGATCGCGGAAGTCGGCGGTTGGGTTTTCGGAACCTGCTCTCAGCAGCTCCAGAGCGCGATCGTGGTGGAAAACAGTGCTCATGGTCATGACCCGCGGAGCGTCAGCAAGGACGTGTCGGCCTCGTGGGGGAACGAACGGATCGAAACTCCTCGCTGAGGTGAGGTCCTGCTTCGGCGGCCTGCGCCTGCCTGCCAGCTCAGCTAAGACAGTTGGGCCTCGTCATCCCCTGTGGCAGGTGGCCTGATGCTGTTTCCGCCGCGATTTGATCCGTTGTCTTGGAGGGGGCCGCGGGCTGTGGCCCACCGGGACAACCGGGCGGATGCGTTTCAGCAGCTGGTGGGGGATGGGCTGCGGGAGAGGTGGGGCTTGCGCGTCAGCGTGGCTCCCACCAAAGGGCGCGATGGCGCCATTGATGCCTTTGTGGAAGAGGGGGACGGCTCAGCTGCGCTGGCAGACCTGACGGCACCGCAAATCATTGAATGCAAAGACCACGATGATCACCTCCCTGGCGTACAGGCCAATGTGAGGGCCGGCTGGAGCCGTGTGGCCGAAAACCTGACGCGGCAGGCGGGGCTGGGATGGCCCGGAGCGTTTCAGCCCTGGAGGCGCGCCCGCAGCTATGTGTATTGCGTCAGTGCCGTTCTGGCCAGCCAGCAGGAACGCGACAAACTACAAAGTGCCATCAGCACCTGTTTCGAGGCTCTGCCGGCCGACCAGCGACCGCCGATCGAAGCCATCCGCATACTCGATTGGGGCGACCTGAGGCATTGGCTGGACACGCTGCCGAGGGTCGCCGATGGCTGGCTGGGGACCAGCCTGCCCCTGGTGCCGAGCCACGGCGAATACTGCGCCAGCCTCACCGGGTTTCGTCGCTATCTGCGGCCGGAGGTGTTGCCGTTCATCGCTCCTGAGGAGGGCGCCAACACCCAGCCCGAGGCGATCCTTTCGCGGCTGGAGGCCCTGGCCGGCAGCGGTGGCGTGTTGCTCAAAGGGGTGGGCGGAGTCGGCAAGACGCGCACGGCCCTGGAGGTGGGGCATCGGGCCGAGGCGAAGGGTTGGCGGGTGCTGCATGCCCTACCCGGCGAGCCGGGGGTGACGGTGGAGGAGATCG
>JBILGK010000044.1:0-24356 GCA_044351065.1 Cyanobium sp. | reverse complement strand
CGCAGCAGGGAGTTGATGGCGGCCTGTCCACTCAAGGGGCTGGTTGGAAAGTGCTCTTCGCCCGTAGCGGAAACCTCTCAGGATGGCGTATCGACTCGACAGATAAGTCAATATCTAAATCAGGCCAAAACAGGTGGTCGGCCGTAGGCCGTAGGACGTTGAGAATCTGCTGAATCGTGGCTGCCTTGAACCAGGGAAATTCTGAGTACGGAAGTGCAAGCTCCTCATCATCAAGAAGTATCCAGACGCAGTGTCCAGAAACATTGGTGACCTCAGCCCCCAAAGTGGTTGTTCCAAGCATCGGTGATCTCCTTTTTGCGGGACTTGATGAGGCGCTCTGCCTCTTTCATCTTTGCCGAGCCTAGCCCGATATTGCGGGCGAGTTCAATGGTCGGTTCTAGCCAGAACTTAGCCTCACCATCCGGGTGGCTGACATGGATGTGCCTACGGCTTTCTTCTCGAGAGAAGAAGAAAAACCTAAATTCGCCTTCTCGGAAGACGGTTGGCGACAAACAGGCTCCCCCACTTGCTTTTCACCATAGCCTCGCTTCGCCCTCCGAGAAAGGGAAAAGCTCCTGCAGCAGATCTGACACGTTCAGGCCAAGGGCCTTGCGAATACGGCTGTCTGCATCTTTCCAACGCCCATCATCACCCGCCCGAGGAAGCCAATTGGCAAGATATTGCTTTTCGGCCGGGACGGGTGAATGATGATGTTAGCCCTCATCTTTCAAACTGTGAAGCCAATTCAAGCTTGCTTACAACATATTGTAATTGAGGCCGATTTTGAACCTGAATACCCTTAATTATGGACAGAAGCTTGGTCGCCCGCTCTATGACCTCGGTTGAGCTATCAGAATCTTCGACAGTTGCAATATACTCTCTCATCTCAGCCGGATCTTCATGATAGGAGCTTTTGGCCAGGATCAAAAAAGCCTCAATAACTATCCCAAAGTGCTGATTAAGCAGATCGGATCCACCTGGCTGGTCTGAGACAAATGACAATAGTTCTCGCGTCGTGGCCGATCCAAAAGCATAAGCATGGTACATCTGTGGATGCACAATCTTCAAAATTGTCAGAGTCGAAATCAAAATTGGATACAAGAAATGATTCTCCTCAGTCATCAGAAGCGCGATTCTAATTCTTGAAAAACATTGCTCACGTGCTCTCAGGCTCAGATCGAATAGTTTGCTGAAGGCATTAAAAGAGTCTACAAGTTGTTGCTTTTCATATCTTAGCTCTGAATTGGTTCTTGATGTGAAGAATTCATCAAATCCAAATCTTTCGTAAAGGCATTTTGTAAACTCAATTGGATCTACGCTAGGCAATGAATACTCAAGATCGAAAAAGCGTCTGAGATACTCATTTGCATCTATTCCTGCACCATATACGGCTCCTAGGCTAATGCCAAGTTGCTGCTTGTCCAGAGCAACGACAAATATTACATTCTCAAGATCAAACAGATGCTTTATGCGTTCAAGGAGCTGAATTGCATATGTTGGCTTGCACCTATCAAGCTCATCAACAATAATGATCAGTTTACGTTGCCGTCCATCATTTTCAATTGCAGCTAAGGCAGAGGATAGATTGGTACGAAATGAATCAATAAGCTTTTTTTCAGCAGCATATGAATCAACAGCATCACTTAGTGATGTTCCTACAAATTCTGCCATGGTCTCTTCTGTAAGTTCATCTAGATTGAGAATCCCAGCTGTTGCAATCTTTCCAGCAACAGGAATTGCACGCTTTGCAAGAACAGAAGCAATTCGCTTGGCTTTGATAAAGAATTCAGAGAACTTTGCATTATCCTTGGCTCCAATTGGCAGATTATCATTTAGTTCCCCGAGAAATGCAAGAAGTGGATCCGGAGAAGAGTCTGTTTTCCATGCATTAAAATAAAGGCAGTTTAATTCGGCATTCTCTAATACTGCTTTAAGAAAACCCAGAAATGTCGTCTTTCCCGTCCCCCAAGGTGAATCGATGGCGATCACGAAGGGCCCAGTCAGGTTCTCAATGAGCTTTATGATTGTGTTTACAGACGGTTCACGCTTGAGACGATCAAACCTAAATGGTTGATCTGATGGAATCTCAAGTGGGCTGAGTTTGAATTCCATGTTCCGGACAGCTTTCGAGAAGGCTAACGGCTTGGCATTAACCCGCGGGCGGCCGTCCGCGACCGACCGTCGGGTGCAACGCCATGTTAGCCAGCATCAGCACTTGAGGGTCTTGGGTGATTAAATGTTTGTGGATTTCGATCGAAGTAGGCTTTGTTGTAGTACGTGCTCGAGTGTTTAAGAGGACGTATCACATTGCCGCTGAGGTATGGAGAGCTGGAAAACAGCACATCGTCAACGAGCGAACATAGCTCCTCCGGGGTTACGTAGCTCTCTTCCTTCGCAAGCGGCTTCGATTTCAGCACCTTTGCAGTTGCGATAGTTGAGAGGGCGATTGCATTGGCCATGATGCCAAATTGTGACCACTCGTTGGCAGTACAGCGGATGAGACACTCAACAGCAGCCTTCGCGCTCGAAAAGGCAGCCATTTCCGGGTAATTGAAGCCAACAGATGTGCAGCTGAAGGCGACTACGCGTCCGCCACCACGGGCTTGCATGATCGGTAGCAGGTGGTGCAATGTTCCGTAAAGCGTCAGATAGTGGGATACTATCAACTCATGCGCTTCCTCAGGTGTGCATGACGAAATCGCCTTGTGCTCCCAGAAATCGCCAACGCAATGAATTAGCCCGAATGGAGCATTAAAGCTCTTGGCTGCAGATTTTGCAAGGGTTTCGAGGGCATCGCTATGGGCAAGATCAATGCTGCTGAGAACGTGGATATTCTTCGATTCTTCACGTAGTTTGACCGAGCCAGAACGTGTAGTCAGTATCAACGGCATCCTCTTGCGTGCGAAGTGGTCCGCGAGGACCCCGCCGATATCCGAGCTGGCCCCTGTAATTACAATACCACTGAGTGGGGATTGCCTCCCGATCGCTGTTGTACTCATGTCGCGTCCACTCCTGGTTTTCCAAGGTAAGCCACTGCTTTCAGAAACCAATCGAAGATTCGCTTTGATTTCCGGCTACCACCACTAAGTTCAAATGCCACCGAACCGCTATACACTGGTGCCTGGCCACGAGCACAGTGGGAAAAGGATCCGCTTAGTCTCCGTGGTCGAGCTCCTTCTTCGGGCCCGACCACGCTCAATGTCTCGTACCCGATTGCCTCGTGTGGAAAACCCTCCTTTCCCCCATAGTCGACCAAATAGGCGTAGCGAACTGATGGTCCTTCACCTAGCCCAGCAACAAGAGATCGCCAACTTCCAGTTTGGGTGGGCGAAACCGTTGGAAGCACGCTGATGCTTAGGCAGTCCTGTTTCAGCAAGACATCGTTTGGTGCTTCGAAAGGCACAAATTCTGCCGATGCTCCGTTGACGGGAATCTGTCGACGTTCGTATCTCGTCGAGCCCTTCCAGACACCAGAGAAATCCAGTTCGGGATAGACGAGCCTCCACAAATGTGTTCTGTACGCCCTTTCTGCGAAAAGAAACAATGCTGCCACAGCACCGAAGGACAGGAGGTTCTTGGCGCTGACCACTGCCCAGCCGTTGGCACCGTATGCAAGAGCTAAGCGGCCGATAGCCCAGTGAACGCCTATTCCGAAAAATGCGATGAGCCAGACGCATCGACTCATGGCATTTCGGTAATACACAACGAGTCTACTCTCCATTACGTTCTCCGTTCCTGGGTTGAGGTAATGCTTGTGGGGTGAACGGGAGCATATCAGGGATGAGGACGCTTGTGCGTCAAAACGCGCCAAATGCTCGGCGGGGCGGTCTGGCTAACTCCTATTTGGGCGGATCCGCCCAAGTCGCCCGAGGGCCCTCGATTGTCCGCCTAAGGAGCATCTCTTGAACGGAGGAAAAGCGGCACAAGCTTTGTGGTGCAATGGATCTCACGTTTCAACGACCAACACGGCTGCATTTTAGGCGGATCCGCCCAAGATGCGTTCACTGTGTTACAAAGAAGCACTGGGGCTGCTGACGTTGCAAAAACGAAGCCTAGCAAGACTGGTCCATTCCGCTAAACAAACTGGGCGTCTATTCCCGGAATCGCAGCCATCTTGATTTAAAGACTTCTGTGTTTAGACAGATAGCGTGACATAAATGCGCGCCTTTCGCATGATTATTCTATGGTTTCCGACAGCTATGCCGCCCCTCCTATTTCTATCCGACAACCACCCTCTTGAGGCCAATCTAATCCCAGCTGCCGCACTCGCTCTTCGCCAGAGGAGTTCATCATCAACAGCGGTGATCGGTCCCGGTCCCCACACCGAGCGCTTGCGACGTGCCTCCAAGCGGCGAGCGGCTGCCGAGCAACAGCTGCCGTGATCAGGCCCGCGCGCCGTCGTCGCTCCCCTCCCGCTGCAGCGTGAAGAAGAAGGGCTGGGGGATCCCCCGCGCGTCCATCAGCCCGAGCAGGGTGGTGGCATCGAGGCGGCGGAACACATCCACGATCGGCAGGTGGTCGTACAGCATCGCCGCGCTGGCCACGCCACGGTGTTCCACCACCCGCAGGCGGGCCTGCGGGTGGTGGGTGATCCACAGGGGCAGCGCCAGCCGCTGGAACAGGCGCCCGGCGGCGGCGGTGCGCAACCAGGGCCAGCGCTCCAGCCAGTGCGGATCCGGCAGCAGCGTGGCCCGCAGCGGCACCACGGCGCCGCCGGCGGTGCGAAACAGCAGCGGATCCACGTCGTCGGGGCCGCGGAAGGCCTTGCCATACCAGTGATACGCCTCCAGCACCCCATCGAGGGGATGGCCCGTGGCGAAGCTGCCGCCTCGCCAACGGCCCAACAGCTCGGTGGGCTCCACCGCCGGCAACTGGTCGAACCGGGCCAGAGCCTCCTCCGATGCGGTGGTTGCCATGGTCGCGAGGGGTTTGGGTTCTTGCACCTAGGCTGCCGCCTCGCTTGCCCTTCGCCGCGATGGCCGCCGCGATCCCCACCCTGGCGGACCCAGCCAGCCGTCAGTTGGTGCAGGCGATCATTGATCCGCTCGGCTACTACCGCCGCTGCTTTCGCGCCCACAACGGCGTGGTGCGCGTGCAGATGGTGCCCGGCTTCTCGCCCCAGCAGGTGCTGATCAATGATCCGGCGGTGCTGCAGGAGCTGATGGGCCGCGACAACGGTCGGGGCATCAGCGCCCCCGGCCACCTCAACGAGCTGATGGAGCAGGTGGTGGGGCCACACTCGCTGATGCTGCTCGAACCCGCTCCCCACCGGGCCCGGCGGCGTCTGCTCACGCCACCGTTCCATGGCGAGCGGCTCAAGGCCTACGGCACCCTGATCCAATCCATCGCCCGCCAGGTGTTCGCCGAGCTGGCGCCCGGCCAGGTGTGGGAGGCCCGCACCCAGATGCAGCGCATCACCATGCGCGTGATCCTCTCGGCCGTGTTCGGCCTGCACGAGGGCGAGCGCTACCGGCGCCTGGAAGTCCTGCTGCAGCGCAACCTCGCGCTGCGCACCGGACGCCTCGGCACCCTGATGCTGTTCCTGCCACCGCTCCGCCGCGATCTCGGGCCCTGGAGCCCCGGCGGCAGGGTGCAACGTCTGGAGGGCGAAACCCGGGCCTTGCTTCTGCAGGAGATCGCCGATCGGCGCCGCAGCCTGGAGGCCTGCGACGGCCCGGAGCGTGTGGATGTGCTCAGCCTGCTGCTCGCCTGCCGTACTGAAGACGGGGAGGGCCTCAGCGACGCCGAACTGCACGACGAACTGCTCACCCTGCTGCTCGCCGGCCACGAAACCAGCGCCACCGTGCTCACCTGGGCCGTGCACTGGATCCATCGCCAGGCCGAAGTTCGCCAGAGGCTGCTCGCCGAGCTGGCCGCCTGCGACGATCCGGATGACCCCGAACAGATCCAGCGGCTTCCTTACCTCAGTGCCGTGGTCAATGAGGTGCTGCGCATCCATCCGGTGGCGATGCTGCTCTTCCCCCGCCTGGTGGAGGAACCCCTGCAGATGGCGGGCTGGGCCTTCGAGACCGGCGATGTGCTCTTCGGCTGCATCCAGGCGGTGCACGAGCGCGCTGAGCTCTACCCCGATCCCGGGGTCTTCCGGCCGGAGCGGTTTCTGGAGCGCAGCTACGGCCCCGGCGAATTCCTGCCCTTCGGTGGCGGCGCCCGTCGCTGCATCGGGTCCGCTCTGGCGCTCTACGAGGTGAAGCTGATCCTCGCCACCCTCCTGCGCCAGCACAGCCTCGCCCTCACCCCGAGCTGCGACCGCCCCCTGCCGCCCCGACGGCGGGGCTTCATCCTCGGGCCGTCGCGACCGGTGCGGCTGAGGGTGCTGCAGGCCTGAGGCGCTTGTGCGCCGTATCGGCGGCCAACACCAGCAGCGTGGAGAACAGCATCGGCGGCAGCCAGCGGGCCGGAAAGCTGGCGTTGCCGAAGATCGCCGCCAAGGCGGGCACCAGGATCAAGGTGCCCGCCACCAGCGGTTCGCTGCAAAAGCCCACCCACAGCAGTCGGTTCGGGCGGCGCCAGGTGGCCCAGAAGGGCTGCCAGTCGCTGCGGCAGGCCAGCAGTGCCCCCATCTGCCCCGCCACGATCAGCGCGAAGGCAACCGTGGCGGCCTGATCCTGGATCGCCTGCACCGCCGGCGTGGCCACGTGGTGCAGCAGCGATGGCGCCAGGGCCCGCAGCTCCGCCCAACCCACGCCGTGATAACGCCACACCAGCAGATAGCCCCCCATCGAAGCCAGCGCCTCCGCCAGGCCCAGCACCAGGTAGGCGCGCACCATCACCGGCCGGTTGAGCAGCGGCAGGCCCCGCCGTCGCGGCGGACGGTGCATCCCCCCCGCTTCCGGCGGCTCGGCCCCCAGCCCCAGGGCCGGCAGCAGGTCGGTGCCCAGATCCACCGCCAGGATCTGCAGCACCGTGAGGGCAGCGGGGATGCGGAACGCCACCATCGCCAGGAACGGCGTCACCTCCGCCACGTTCGAGGCCAGCACGTAGGTGATGAAGCGGGCGATGTTCGCCACCACCGAGCGGCCATAACGCACCGCCTGCACGATCGTGGCGAAGTTGTCGTCGAGCAGCACGATGTCGGCCGCCTCGCGGGCCACATCCGTGCCGCTGATCCCCATCGCCACCCCCACATCCGCCGCCCGCAGGGCCGGCGCATCGTTGACACCATCGCCAGTGACCGCCACCACCTCCCCCAGGCTGCGGTACGCCTCCACCAGCCGCAGCTTCTGCTCCGGCGCCATCCGGGCGAATACCAGCCGGTGCCGGTATTTCAGCAGCTGGCGCAGCTGCACATCGCCGATCAGGGCCAGGCTGGCCCCATCGATCACCCGCACCGGATCCGCCATGCGCGGGTCATGGCCATCCGGCGGGATGGTGGGGGCGGCGGGATCGAGCAGGCCGATCTGGCGGGCGATCGCCTCGGCGGTGAGGCCGTAATCGCCGGTCACCATCGTCACTTTGATGCCCGCCTCGCGGCACTGGCGCACCGCATCGGCCACCTCCGGCCGCGGCGGGTCGTACAGCCCCACAAGCCCCACCAGCATCTGGTCGCACTCCAGCAGCTCCGGTGGCGCGGCGAGGGCATCAGGCGCGGCGGGCCGCACGGCCACGGCGATCACCCGGAAGCCGCGGCGGGCCAGGTCGTCATTGGCGGCGACCACCCGCAGGCGGCCCGCCTCGCTGATCGCTTCGGCCCCCGTCGGCGTCAGCCAGGCGCCGCAGTGGCCGAGCACCTCCAGGGGCGCGCCCTTGGTGAGCACCAGCGCCTCTCCGCCGGGCAGGGGCAGGTCGTCCTCGCCCCCCCGCCAGTCCACCAGAACCGACATGCGGCGGCGGTGGGAGTCAAAGGGGATCTCGCGCCGTCGCTGATGGCGGCTCTGCTGCTCCTGCGGTTCCAGCCCGGCAGCCAGGGCCGCCATCAGCAGGCCGTTCTCGGTGGGATCCCCGATCGCCCGCCAAGCCTCGCCGGGGGTGGCGGTGTGCTCGAGCCGGGCGTTGGAGCAGAGCGAGGCGGCGCGCAGCAGCAGCCGCTCCAGACCGGCCGGGTCTGCCGCGTCGCCGGGCAAGCCCCCCTGGCGCTGACAGGGCAGCCAGGTCTGCTCCACCGCCATGCGGTTGCCGGTGAGGGTGCCGGTCTTGTCGCTGCAGATCACACTCACCGACCCCAGCGTCTCCACCGCCGAAAGACGCCGCACCAGGGCTTTGCGCCGCGCCATTCGCTGCACATTCAGCGCCAGGGCGAGGGTGACGGTGGGCAGCAGCCCCTCGGGCACATTGGCGACAATGATGCCGATCGAAAACACCAAACTCTCCAGCGGGCCCAGGCCCACGAACAGGAAGCTGAGGGCAAAGGCGATCGCCCCCATCGACAGGGAGAGGATGGTGATCGTCTGCACGATGCGGCCCACCTGCTGCTCCAGGGTGCTGGGGGCGCGCTGGGTGCCGGCGGCCAGATGGGCCACCTGGCCGAATTCCGTCTCCGCACCGGTGGCGTAGACAAACGCCTCCCCCCGCCCGGAGGCGACGCTGCAGCCGGCCAGCACCAGATTGGCCCGCTCCGGGATGGCCACCCGGGCAGCCCCGATCGCACCGAGGGCGGCCAGGGGCAGAGCTTCGGCCTGGCGCGCCGCCGGCTGGGATTCGCCGGTGAGCACCGAGAGGTCCACATAGAGGCCGTGGGCCGCACTCAGGCGGCAATCCGCTGGAATCCGATCCCCCTCCTCCAGCTGGATGCGGTCCCCCGGCACCAGCCCGTCGGCGCCTAGCTGCCGCAGTTCCCCGTCCCGCCAGACCTGCACCTGGCTGGGCAGGGCGCGGGTGAGGGCCGCCAAGGTGCGCTCCGCCTGGAACTCCTGCCAGAAGGAGAACAGCCCGTTGATCAGCACCACCGACCAGATCGCCCAGCCCAGCTGCGGGGTGCCGGCCGCAAAGGCCATCCCCCCCGCCACCCAGAGCAGCAGGGCCATGAAATGCACCATCTGGTCGAGCAACCGCAGCAGCAGGGGCCGCCGCCGCTGCGGCGGCAGGCGGTTCGCCCCCCAGCGCGCCAGCCGCTGTTCCGCCTCCGCCTGGCTCAGGCCGGTGGGCTGGCTCTGCAGGGCCGGGTGAACCCCTTCCAGCGGCAGCGACCAGATGGGCTGGACAGCGGAGAGCAGCACCGCTTCATGGGTCGCAGGGGAACTGCAGCATCGCTCAGCTCGGAATCCGCTCCCGGGCACGGCAGGCGCTGCCATCGGTGGTGCCATCCCAACCGGTGAGGCGCCAGATCTGCGCGCGGGCCTGATCGCGCCAGAGACGCCAGGCGCTCTCCGGGCGGTTGTCGCCCGTGTCGGCCGGCACCCCCTCCACCCGCCAGCCCCTGCCGCCGACAACGATGCGGGCGATGGCCACGGAGCGATCCAGGTGGGCCGGGCTGGTGACCAGGGTGAGCCGGCCGGGTTTGGGCTCCCGGGCCAGAAAGCCCGCCAGGGTGGTGATCTGGCCGAAGGTGTCGCAGCCCTCGGTCAACACGACCACCCTGCCGCCCACCTTGATGGGCACACCGCGATCCTGCAGGGCCTGACGGTTGATGGTCTGGCTTGCGGCACTCCCCTGAAGCACCAGCACCGAACCGGGCCGGTCCTTCCAGAGATTGATGGCCGTCACCGTGCGCTGCGGATCCTCCACGAACACCGTGATCACCTCGGGAAGCCCGGGGGCAAACACCCCCCCGGGTCCCCGGCTGCCGTTCTGCAGGGCCGGCAGGCCGAGCCAGAGTCCGCCGAGGGCAAAAAGCAGGGTGGCGAAGGGAAAGCGCCGCGGCAGAAGCGTCAGCAGATCGAGAAGCTCCCCCTGGGGCCCGCGCCGCAACCAGTCCAAGGGGCTCTCTCGGGATCGTCGCCTCGACCGGCTCCCGCCCGAATGGCCTCGCCGGGAGGCATGGCGAGGCTCTCGCTGTCGACGGGAACCATCCCCTTCCCGGTGGTGATCGTGATGGCTGTGGCGGCGCCGTTCGCCGCCGGGGGAATCTCGCGAATCAGAGGCCACAAAAAGATGCCCCACGCATCAAGAACGGACCCTACTCGGCGGAGAATCGTGGCGGCCCGCGCCGATTCTCAGACGGCCGTGAGGGCCTGAGCGAGGCCCTCGGTGACACGGCTGAAAAAGTCAAGATCCAGCGTGGCGATTGTATCGCTCATGCGGTGGTAATGGGGATTGCGCAGAAAGGAGGTGTCGGTGACCATCACCGCTCGATAGCCCGCGTCCCAGAAGGGGCTGTGGTCACTGCGGCGCACATCGGGAAGAATCCTGCCGCGCAGGGGAACCGGCAGGAGCTTGGTGCGCACGTGCCGCCCGAGACGGCGGGTGAGACCGGGCAACTGGGGCAGGGCCTTGAGATTGCCGATCACGGCGATGAAATCGCCGCGCCTGCCGTAGAGCCAGCGCAGCGCACCGATCGGGTAGCGCTGTTCGCGGCCGGTGTAGGCCAGCATTTCCAGGCTCACCATCAGCGCCAGGGGCTGGCCCTGGCGCTTCAGCTCCGCCGCCAGCGCCTTGCTGCCCAGGCAGCCCCATTCCTCCTGGTCGAAGGCGACGATCCACGTCGGCCGCCGTGGCGGAGATGCGGCCCAGCGCCGCGCCAACTCCAGCAAGGCCGCCAGACCGGAGCCGTTGTCGTCGGCACCGATCGAATGCAGCGGCCCGTCGTAATGGGCCGCCACCAGGAGGGGGGCGAGCTCCGGGCGACGGCCTGGCAGGCGCAGGATCAGGTTCGTGCCCCTGTCACAGCCGCTGCCGAAGCTTTGCTCCTCCACGGGTCCGAGGGCGCCGAGTTGTTCGCGCAGATAGCTGCGCACGCTCAGCAGGCCGACGGGATCCCAGCGGGCATGGCGGGGCCTGGCGAGCTGTCGCAGGTCGCGCAGCAAGCGCTGGCCGAGCAGCGGTTCGCCCGGTTTCGGCGGCACCAGCCCGGGCAGTGCTGCCATCCCCAAGGAGGGGTAGGAGTCGCTGGGGAACGTTGCGGCGGGGTCTGTGGCGGCAGGGGACTGGGCGGCGGGGGAGCCAGCCAGGGGAGGGGAAGGGGGCATCGGCGCCGAAAAGTTTTCGCCTGAGCAGGCAGTGGCCCGCCGTTTGTGAAGTGAGCCTGCACAAGCTATGCAGAAGCGAATAGCACGACAACAAGCGCGTCAAGAAACACAGAAACTCTTTGTATTTCGAGATTTTCATCGACACTTTCCTTCCCCCCAGCGGGGCGGTCTTGCTCTGCTGTTCAGCCAACTTTCATGTATTGTTTTCTTGCAGAGACTGCGCCCAGCCGCCCTCTGCAACCAACGGCTCGCCTCACAGCGCCTTACGCAAGAAACCCCGTCTCTTCGCCGGGACTGTTGTGGTCGTCGCGTTTTCCATTGCCCTGGGGCTTCAGCAAGCGCCTCTCGGTGCAGCGCTGCCGCTGAGCAGGCGCAGCACATCGCTGTCGTCGAGCTGCTCGAAATCTCGGAACCACTCCCCCACGGCCTGCAACGGCTCCACCACCGCCAGGGCTTCCAGCCGGTCCAGCAGCGGCTCCAGATCGGGCAGAACGCGCCGGTCCACCACCGGTACCGCCAGGGAGAGGGAGGCCGGGCCGAGCTGGCGCAGGGATTGCAGGGCCGCCCGGGCGGTCATGCCGGTGGCGATGCCGTCATCGACCACCACCAGATGCCGGTCGCGCAAGGCGGCCGGATCCGGATCGCCGAAGACCCGGCGGCGACGCTCCAGCTCCCGCTGCTGTCCCTCCACCAGGCGGGCGCGCTCCTCGCCGCTCAGGTGGAGGAATGCACTCGCTACCGGATCCCACAGCACCACACCGCCCGGCGCGACCGCGCCGATGGCGAACTCGGGAGAGGAGGGGTGAACGATCTTGCGCACCGCCCAGCAGGCCAGGGGCAGGTGAAGACGGCGGGCCATCTCCGCCGCCACCGCCACCCCGCCGCGGGGCAGGGCGATCAAAGTGCAGTCCAGGGCCCGGCCGCACAGATCCTGAAAGCGCCCAGCCAGGGCCTGGCCCGCTTGCTGGCGATCACGCCAGAGCGGTTTTGCTTCCGTGGAGGCCATCGCCAGCTGAAGCCACTGTTCTCATCATGGGACCCATTCAGGGCTCACGCGCCCCGGAGCTGGGCAGCCGCGCCAGCTCCCAGCCCTTGACCACCCGGTAAACAGACGGCACCACCAACAGGCTCAACAACGTGGCCACCAGCTGACCGCTGAACACCACCGTGCCGATGCTGAGCCGACTCGCCGCCCCGGAGCCGGTGGGGAAGAGCAGCGGCAGGCAGCCGGCCAGGGAGGAGATCACCGTGAGCAGGATCGGCCGCAGACGGGCCACCGCGGCCCCATGAATGGCGGCGTCGAGGGGCAGGCCCGCCGCCAGCCGCTGGTTGGCAAACTCCACGATCAGGATGCCGTTTTTGGCCGCCAGGCTGGCGAGCACCAGCAGGCCCATCTGGCCGTAGACATCGAGCGGCAGGCCCCGCAGGGCCAGCCCCAACACGGCGCCGAGCATCGCCAGCGGCACCGTCACCAGGATGATCAACGGATCGAGGAAGTTTTCGTAGAGGGCCGCCAGCACCAGCGCCATCACCACAAGGGCGAGGGCAAACACCCGGGCGGTGCCGCCCCCGGCGCGGGCCTCCTCCCGGGCCAGTCCGGCCCACTCCAGCTGGATCGCATCGCGGCCGCGGCGCTGGTGCAGCTCCTGGAGCAGCGCCATCGCCTGACCCGTGCTCACCCCGGCACGGGGCAGGGCGCGGATGCTGATCGAGCGCACCAGGCGGGTGTGGTTGATGGTGGTGGGTCCGGCGCCGGGATCGAGGCGCACCAGCTGGGCAATGGGGATCAGGCGTCCGTCGCGGCTCCGCACCGGCAAGGCCAGCACATCAGAGGCGTCGCGGCGGGCGTTGCCGTCGAGTTGCACGATCACCCGTCGCACCTGATCTTCGGCGAAGCTGTCGTTGACGTAATCGCTGCCGAAGCTGGCGCCGAGGGTGTCCACCAGGCTGGCCAGATCCACGCCGAGGGAGGCCATGCGCAGCCGGTCGGGGATGAGCTCCAGGCGGGGGGCGCCACTGCTGAAGCGGGTCGAAACCCTCTCGAAGGCCGGCCCGCCGCCACTTTGCAGGCCCTGCGCCGCGCTGATGAACGCGCGGGCTTCCCGTTCGAACGCCGTGAGGCTCAGCTGGCCGGAGCTGACGTCGAGCAGCTCCAGCTCCAGGCCCCCCTCGCTGCTGAAGCCGCGCACGCTGGGCGCCTCGCTCAGCTGCACCACCGCATCGGGAAGGGCCTGGCGCAGCTGGCCGTTGATGCGATCCGCCACCGCCGCGCTGCGGCTCTCGGCGGCGGGGCGCTGCTCGACGGGCTTGAGGCGCAGGAAGAACTGCCCCTTGTTGGGGCTGCTGTCGCCAAAGGAGCGTCCGGCATAGAAATTGGCGCTGGCGATCAGCGGCTCCTGGCGGGCCACCTGCCGCACCCGTTCCAGCACCTCCTGGGTGCGGGCCAGGGCGGTGCCCTCCGGCAGGATCACCACGCCGCGCAGCTGGCCGTTGTCCTCCTGGGGGATGAAGGTGGTGGGCCGCTGGTGGATCGCCCAGGCGGTGAGCAGCAGGCCGGCGAGCAGGGCCAGCAGCACGAGGCTGCGGCGGCGCAGCACGCCGTTGAGCAGGCGGCCGTAGGGGGCTTCGAGGGCCTCGATCCAGCGGCGTGGCGGGTCGATCCAGCGCAACAGCCAGGCCGGTTCCCGCTGGCCCACCTGCAGCATCCGGCTCGCCGCCACCGGCGTGAAGCTGATCGCATTGACGGTGGAGAAGACGATTGCGGCGCTGATCGCCACGGCGATCGGGCCGTAGAGCCGCCCGACGCTGCCCTCCATGCCCAGCACCGGCACGAACACCACCACCAGCACCAGGGAGGTGGCGATCACGGCGCCCCCCAGCTCGGCCATCGCCTCGCGGGCCGCCTGCAGCGCCGGTGTGCCGAGCTCCAGCCGCCGGCCGATGTCCTCGCTGACGACGATCGCATCGTCGACGAGCAAGCCGGCCGCCAGCACCATGCCGAACAGGGAGAGGGTGTTGATCGAACCGCCGCTCAGGCGCAGCACGCTCAAAGAGCCGATCAGCGACACGGGCACCGCCGCGGCGGTGATCAGGGCCAGGCGGCTGTTGCCCAACCCGAAGAGCAGCACCAGAAACACGAGCAGCACGGCATCGCGCAACGCCTCCACGGCCCTGTCGATGCTGGCGCGCACGGTCAGCGCCTCATCGACGATCACCTCCATCGCCACCCCCGGCGGGAAGCGGGGCGCCAGCTCCGCCAGGGCTTCGTCCAAGCCGTGGCGCACCGCCAGGGCATTGCTGCCGTCGCGCTGGTAGACGCCCATCGCCACGGCGCTGTCGCCGGCGAGGTTGGTGGCGATGGTGTCGTAATTCTCGCTGCCGAGGCTGACGCGGCCCACGTCCCGCAGCAGCGTGACGCCCCCGTCGCCACTGCGACCCACCACCAGCTGCCCGAAGGCCTCGGGCGTGCGCAGCCGCCCCTCCATCCGCAGCGGCAGGGTGGTGCGCTGATCGGACGGGGCCGGGGCTTCGCCCACCTGGCCGAGGGCCGCCAGCACATTTTGTTGCTGCAGCGCCTGCCGCACCTCGGCGATGGTGAGGTTGCGGGATTCGAGCTTGACCGGATCCAGCCAGAGGCGGAAGGCCAGGCTGCTGCCGCCGAACAGGCTGACATCCCCCACACCGCTGACCCGTCGCAGCCGGTCTTTGACCACCGAATCGACCCAACCGGTGAGGAAGGTGTCGGTGTAGAGACCCCGCTCGGCGCTGAAGCTGAGCACGAGCAGCAGGTCGTCAGAGGTGCGCCGCACCTGCACCCCGAGGCGGGACACGGGTGTGGGCAGCTGGCGGTTGACCACCGCCACCTCGTTCTGGGTGTTGATCTGGTTGAGCTCCGGATCGCCGCCGCTGAAGCTGAGGGTGATGGTGCTGCCGTTGGCGGAGCTGGTGGAGCGGATCGTGTCGAGACGCTCCAGGCCGTTGAGCTGCTTCTCCAGCAGAGCTGTGACACCCTGCTCCACCACCTCGGGCCCAGCGCCGGGATAGCTGGCGCGCACGGTCACCCGGCCCGGGGCGATCGGGGGCAGATTCTCCACCTGCAGCGCGGGCAGGCTGATCAGGCCGCCGAGCAGGATCAGCAGCGAGATCACCAGCGTCAGCACGGGCCGGCGCAGGAATGGGTCGGAGATCGATCTCACGAGCGCTCCGGGGCTCAGCGTGCCGGAAGGGTCGTCAGACCGGATCGCGGCGGAGCACCACCGCTAAGTAGTCGGGAGATTTGTAGCGGCCGGGCAGGCAGAGATGCAGACGCTCCAGGCGACTCCAGGCGACGGTGCGGCGGATCGCGTCGAGGCTGCGGCCCTCCTTGAGCAGGCGGCGCATCGCCTTGCAATACAGGGGGTAATTCGCCTCGAGTTCCCCGATGGTGGGGGGCTTGATGGAGCCGGAGGCCATGGCATTCGGGGCGCCCGGGAGATGCGGGGCGCAGGTTCAGCCTAGGGGGTGGCCAGCACCGGCCGGCCACCGGGGCCGAGCAGGGCCGCCTGGGCGTCGCTGAGCCGACCGGAGCGCTGCAGCACCCGCGTGATGCGGGGGATGTCGAGCACGGCGTGGACGCGATAGCCCGCCTCCGCCAGCCGCTCGCGGGCCCGCCGGTCGTGTTCGCCGCCGTGGTCGATGAACACCACCACATCTTCGACGGCGAGGCCGGAACTCTCCAGCTTGGCAATGCCCTCCAGCACGCTGCCGCCGGTGATCAGGATGTCATCGATCACCACCACGAGGTCGCCGTCTTCGAAGTCGCCCTCGATCAGGCGGCGTGCGCCGTGGGCCTTCACCTCTTTGCGGGGATAGATGAGCGGCTTGTGGAGCAGCAGGGAGAGGCCGGTGGCGGTGGGGAGGGAGCCGTAGGGGATGCCGGCGATGCGATCGAAGGCGAGATGTTCGAGCTGGCCGGCGTAGGCGTGGAGGACGCGGTGGAAGAGGTTGGGATCGGAGATGATCTGACGCAGATCGATGTAGTAATTGAACACAGCCCCGGAGGCCTGCACGTACTCGCCGAACAGCAGGCAGCCGATGTCAAACAGCTCAAGAATCAAGCCGGCCAAGGGATCTTCGCCCTTTCCGCTGGCCTGGCCGGTTGCGGTGGCCGTGGGCTCCGGGCTGCCCGGCAGCCAGACGCGACAGGTTTCCGCCGCCTGGCGCGGATGGGTGGCGAGCCAGTGGCTGCGGCGCTCTTCGATGCGGTGCTTGAGGCCTGCGGCCTGCTCGGCGATGTCGTCTTCCACCAGCAGGTTCTGGGGCAGGGGCAGGAGCAGGCCATCAGCGGACTGGCTGAGGCCGGCTTCGAGCAGAGCATCGAGCCGATCTTCCTCAGCCCAGAGGCTGCGCAGGATCAGAAACCGCTCCGGCGCCTCCCGCCTTACGCGCGCCAGGATCTCCGGATCGCTGGTGCCAACCTCCAGGAGCAGCTGTTCCGGCGTGGCCCAGAGCTGGCATTCGCGCACGATGCGCAGGAAGAGGGGGTCGTCCTCGTTGGGATGGTGCTGAATCAGGCGGGCGGCGGGGTTGGAGCTGTGGCAGGTGACCACCACCGCCTTCTCCGGATAGAGGAGGAAGGGAGCGGCGATGTCCTGACCGGGCAGGGGCGAGAGGGTGATGGCGTCAGCGCCCAGGTCGCGGAACACGTAGTGCGCCAGGGCCGAGGAGCTGTTCAGGTCGCCGTGCTTGGCGTCAAGGATCAGGGGGATGTCGAGGGGCACCAGCTCGCGCACCTCCCGCAGGAGTTCAAGACCGGTGGAGCCGAGGGCCTGGTAGAAGCCGAGGCTGGGCTTGTAGGCGCAGACGTGGGGGGCGGTGGCCTCGATCACCGCCTTGATCCAGTGGCGGGCCTGGGAGAGGAAGGAGCGACCGCCCATGCCGCGGCGGTGCGCCCAGCTCTGCAGCATCTCCGGGTTCGGGTCGAGGCCGGTGACCAGGAGCGACTGGCGCGCCGCGATGGCGTCGGTGAGCTGGACGAAAAAGCCCAAGGAACAGGGACGGACCGAAAGGTGCTAGGGCGCCCTGACGTCCGAAAGCGCCAGCTGACACAGCTCTTATTACAGAATGTCGTGGCGGCAGGCCTTCAGAGCGGCACGATCGGCTGGTAGACGGGTTGCCAACGGCAGGCCTCCAGCCGGGCGAGCGCCTCGCCGTGGCTGCTGGCGCGGCGGGCCAGGCCCTCCTCCACGGCGGCGCGAGCCACCGCCTCCGCCACCGCCCGGGAAATCTCCTGCACGGCGGACAGGGGAGGCATGAGGGCCGCCTCCGGATCGATCGACGCCGGGATCATCGACGCCAGAGCCTCGACGCTGGCATCGATCATCGCCTCGCTCACCTGCTGGGCGCCCACCGCCATGGCGGCGAAGCCGAGGCCGGGGAACACGAAGCAGTTGTTGCACTGGCCGATGATCCGGTCGCGGCCGGCCACCGGCACAGGGGAGAAGGGGCTGCCGGTGGCCACCAGGGCCTGGCCATTGCTCCAGCGGAGCAGGTCGGCGGGGGTGACCTCTGCCAGGCGGGTGGGGTTGGAGAGGGGCAGCACGATCGGGCGGGGGCAACCTTGCAGCAGGCTTTCCACCACGGCCTGATCGAAGGCGCCCGCGCAGGTGGAGGTGCCGAGCAGCACGCCGGGCCGCACCGCCTCCACCACCGCCTGCAGGCCGATCGGGCCGTCGGCGCGCAGGCCCGCCGCCGCGAGCTGCGCCGGGCTTTTGCCGTAGGTGGCGAGGGCCGGATGGTGGGCGGACTGGCCGTGGTGGAGCAGGCCATCCCGGTCGATCAACCACAGCCGCCCGGCGGCCTCGGCGGCGGAGAGCCCCTGACGTTGGAGCAGCCGCAACAAACGTTCGGCGATGCCACAACCAGCGCTGCCGGCGCCGAAGATCACGATCCGCTCTTGGGCCAGGGAACGCCCGAGGCCACGCAGGCCGGCGAGGATGGCGGCACAGGCCACACCGCTGGTGCCCTGGATGTCGTCGTTGAAGCTGGGCACCCGCTCGCGGTAGGCGTCGAGAACGCGGCGGGCGTTGGGGGCGCCGAAATCCTCCCAGTGCAACAGAGCATCGGGGCAGACGGCGCGAACGGCAGATACGAAACGCTCGATCACCGCGTCGTAGGCGTCGCCCTGGAGGCGGGGCCGGCGCAGGCCGGGATAGCGGGGGTCCTCCAGCAGTTCGGGCCGGTCGGTGCCCACATCGAGCATCACGGGCAGGCCGCGGCGGGGATCGAGGCCGGCGCAGAGGGTGTAGACGGCCAGCTTTCCCTGGCAGATGTGGATGCCCCCCACGCCCTGGTCGCCGATGCCGAGGATGCCCTGGGCGTCGGTGACGAGCAGCATGGTGGGCTCGGCGGCACCGACGAGGGCCTGCCGCAGCAAGCGCTCGAACTCGTGCTGCTGGGGTGCCGTGAGGTAAAGGCCCTGGCTGGGGGTGCGGTAAGTGAGGCTGAACTGCTGGATCGCTTCGCCCACGGTGGGGGTGTAGACGATCGGCATCACCGCCTCGATGTGCTCGGCGAGGAGGCGATGGAAGAGGGTGAGGTTGCGTTCGCGCAGGCCCTGCACCCAGGCGTAGCGCTCCAGGGGGCTGCCGAGCTCAGCAAAGGCGCTCCAGCAGCGTTCCACCTGCTGCTCGATGGTTTCCACCTGCCAGGGCAAGAGGGCCTCCAGGCCGAGGGCACGGCGTTCTTCGCGGCTGAAGGCGGTGCCCTTGTTCAGCGCCGGGTCGTGCAGCAGGGCGGCGCCGCGCAAGGCGGTGGGAATCGGAGTGGTCATCGCGGCGGGCGGGCGGTGGCCGAAACGTCGCCACCCCCGGGAACCTTGACAGAGGGAGGGGCGGCGGAGGGGCGGGAGGCGACTGCTGGGAGGTCTGGTGGCTTGGGGGTTGGGCGCAAAGTGCTCTTGGCCATCGGAGTGAACTGTTCTGGGTTGCATATCGATTCAACGGAGAGGACAACATCCAGATCCAGCCAATAAAGATGGTCAGAAGTCGACCGGAAGACGTTAAGGGTCAACTGGGTTGATACTGGTTTTAACCAGGGAGGGGGCCTGAATAGGGCTTGCTGAAATTCAGTTCCCAAGCCACCGGGAACCCTAGGGGCACAGCATTGCCGGGCCCCATCTTAGACAACAGACAAGGGAGTTGATCCATGTAACCATCAAGAATACTCCCAAAGGTGCTGAACGGCGCTCAAGAGAAGACAAACACATCATCGCCATGTATACAGATAGACGTAAAGCCAATCAAAAGCGCAAAAAGCGCAAGACCTTTCTCAGCATTATCACAAAAAAGGACATCCCTATCACCAACCCTGAAGTGGCAACCAGCTTCGTCGATGTTCCATCCAGGAGCCTGTTGCGCATTGATCAGCCAGCACATCTCCACAGACCCCCCTGAATCCGCCTAGATCCCAGTGACAGCAATGGATCTGGGCGAGAGAATGGGGTATGCATAACCCCAAGACATTCCGCCCCTGGCAGCGTGGTCAGACGATCCTGCTGCCGCCATCGCCCTGCGACTGGCTGTCAGCTGACCACCAGGTGGTTTTCCTGCTCGATCTGGTCGACGAGCTGGATCTCTCGGCGATCGTGATCCCTGCCCAGAGCCAGGATCCGCGCGGGAGGAACGCAGCGTCGATCCCCACATCACAACAGGCAGGATGGGCCGCAAGCTGCGCAAGAAGAA
Organism: Cyanobium sp.; assembly: GCA_044351065.1. Classification (GTDB taxonomy): domain Bacteria; phylum Cyanobacteriota; class Cyanobacteriia; order PCC-6307; family Cyanobiaceae; genus Cyanobium. The sequence goes on along the minus strand of JBILGK010000044.1, from coordinate 4,555 downwards.
AGAAAAGGAGATCTACGCCAAGCGCAAAGCGATCATGGAGCCGGTATTCAGGCAGACCAAGGAAGCGCGAGGACTGCGGCGCTTCCTGCTGTGTGGTCTGGCGATGGTGAACCGTGAATGGACGATCTGGGGCTGACTCACAACCTTAACAAACTATGGCCACAGGAAAGGAGGCCAAGCCACAACGGCTAGACAGAAAGCAACGAACCGCCTCCTAGATTCCAGAGAAGACGATAGAGAAGGAAGCGCAAAGCAGCGCAAGATGGCGTGAGCGTCGGCGCTACTGGCAACTGGATGCTAGGCAAATCCCTTGCCTGCCTCCGACCCCTGGGCCTGGAAGTCTTCGACTGGAGCCCCTGGGAGCAGATGGGGCGACTACGGCGCCAGGCAGAGGCCTGAGGCCAGGACTGATGGGCTCTCCGGTTCGAAGGCACTCAGCCTCACGCGAATGTGGTGGAACCCACACCACCACGATCAACATCGACACGTGTAGCGAAGAACACAAAGAGTAGACGCCGTGTGCGCTTTCCACAACAAAGAATTTATTTGGATGGCAGATAGCGTGGCCATTGCCTCCAAGGATCATCATCTCTTCAAAAGCCTTGCAACAGCATGCCTTTTGTCTCCATGCTCAGAGGTGGCGCACCGAGACGAACACAAGGATATCCAAAGGCGGCACAACTACCCGACCGACTTGGATGGCTTATACCAACCAATCAGCCAAGAGAGAGCTACCATAGCCATAACCGCATCGCAACCCATGGCCGCCGACCTGATCGGATATTCAAGGAGACAAGAGATTGGCACCTTGACCTACTCCAATCCAAATGCAACATTTAGCCTCTCGCCTCAACCTATTTCATGGGGAGAAATCGGATCGCTAGATTTTTACATCGTCAACATAGGCAATGCCGCCTCCGGCCCTTACTCTGTCGGCTTTTATTTATCTACCGATGCAAATATATCCACCTCAGACATTTTGCTAGGCAACGGAAACCTGCCGTCAATACCAATACAACAGCCAGTTGTGGGCTACAACGTTTCTCTCCAAATGCCCGCATTCAGGCCTGCTGGGCCAGCAGGAAATTACTACATCGGCATGATTCTCGATGTCTTTAATACAGTCGCAGAAAACAACGAAGCCAACAACAGCAATCAAGGTGGCGGCCGCGACATGGTCGCCGTAACCGTTTTGCCTCCGGTTGCCGGTGTCACCGACTCGATCGGCTCCTCAACAGATAAAATAATGAGTTTTGGATCAATCGTTAATGATGGAATTGATAATGCATCGGCTACACATGCCCTAACACTTAGCAATACTGCAGCAAAGTCCCTGCTTAAGGTGGCACAGGGCGGAGTGCGCCTGGCATCGGGAGTAAACTTCAAAATCAAGAATATCCTCAGCAATAATCTCTCCCAGGCTGTCAACACGACCTCAGGGAGCAGCTTCCTGGCTGCCAACAGCACTGAAACCTGGACAATTCTGTTGACATTCGACCCAACAGCAAATGGCAATTTGAGTGATACGTTGATCATCGAAACCGATGATCCCGTCAATCCTGTCATCAATGTTGCCCTCAGCGGTGTGGGTCTTGGCAGGGGAAACCTGTCGATCACAGATTCCCTGGCAGCGGCCAACGATCAAAAACTCGATTTCGGCGATACTGCAACCGATGGCTCGGGCGGCCAATTCAAGACAGCAACCCTCAAACTCGTCAACAACGGCAGTGGCCCTCTGACCATCAATCAAAACAGCATCACGCTGCCAACAGGACCATTCACCGTTGCCAGCATTGTCAGCAGTACACAAGGTGTGATCAATCTGGCGTCAGGTGCCAAAACGCTGGCGGCTGCCAGCGCAGAAAGCTGGGCCGTATCGATCCGGTTTGATCCCACCATGACGGGCCAAGCCCAGCAATCCCTCTCGATCGCCAGCGACGACGCGGATACACCCATCGCCAATGTGACATTGATGGGGAGTGGGCTGCTTCCTGCCAAGATTGCGGTCACCGATACAGTTGCCCCACAGAATGATCGGCTTATCGATTTTGGCGCTGTTCATGCCGATGGCGTGAATCTGCAACTAGCACGTCAAAGCGTGCTGGTGACAAATGCGGGACAGCTGCCCCTCATCGTCAATCAGAACGGCCTGAGCCTCCTCAACGGCAGCCAATACCGGATTGAATCGGTGAACAGCAGCCTGAAAGGATCAGTCGATTTAGCCAGTGGGTCTGCCAGCATTGCACCAAATGCAAGCGAAACATGGACTGTCAGCGTTGCCTTTGATCCCGTGCTGGCCGGCAATCAGATAGACAGTCTGCGCATTAGTTCGAATGATCTCACCTCGCCTTTAACTTCGGTCAGTTTGAGTGGCACGGGTCTTAATCAGGGTGCACTGGTGGTACGCGACAGCGATCCACCGTTGGACGATCGTTCACAGTCGTTCGGTGCCATTTTGCAGGATGGGCCAGGCGGCCGCAAAACGACCAGAAGTCTTCAGCTCAGCAATGTGGGCAATCAAGATCTGTTGATCGGCCTAAACGGCATCGGGCTACAAGGGGGCACCAATTTTCGCGTAGCTTCGATTGTCTCCTCCACGGCCGGTGCAATCAATCTGGCCACGGAAGCCAGGTCTCTCATGGCGCGTTCTGCCGAAATCTGGACAGTAGCGGTGGAGTTTGACCCCACAGCGACAGGGTCGCTGGCGGATACGTTGAGAATCCTCTCCAATGATCCACAGCAGCCCACAACAACGGTGGCCCTCAGTGGTGTGGGTGCTTTGCCACAGGTCAAGGCACTGTCACCAAGCCGCGTTCTCAATGCCTCGGCAGGAAATGTCTACAGCATTGACTGGGCAGGCCAATACGCGCCTGGCAATGCTGTTTACTCTCTGTATTACGACACTGATCGCAACCCATCCTCCGGGCTTATTCAGATTGCGGCCAACCTGCCGCAGAGTATTTCGAGCTACCGTTGGCAATTGCCAACAAGTTTAGTCGGCGGCGCCTACACGATCTATGTGGCTATGAATGAAGCAGGAGTGCCTGGCATTCAGGCAGGCTCCTATGCCGATGGATCCATTGTGATTGATGCAGCCGGCACGGATCGGTTGTTAAGCGCACCGGTGACCGATGCCAGCACCTACACACTCACCACTCGCGTCAATGGCATTGAGGTTAAAAGCACTCAAACCCTGGCACCTGGCACAAATCTTGTCTACCAAACCACTGGCGGCTCCACGCGTGAGTATCGGATCAATCGTGTGGCGACGTTGGTGGATGCAGATCACAGTGATTATGACGAGCTTGGCAATCTAACAGCAACAATCGATGCAGATGGAAAGAAGACTATCTATACTTATGACCAGCTCTCTCGGCTGACAGGTACAAAGCATGCCGACGGTGAAAATGTTGCCTACACCTACGATCCCGCAGGAAATCTGCTTTCGATGCAGGATGGCAGCGGCTGGCAGTTCTATACCTATGATGTTCGTGATCGTCTGACCAGCGTCACATACTCACTCACGAATACCCCCACGGATCCAACGGCCCTGCGGATTGGCTATGAGTATGACCTGTCGAACCGCCTAACGGCGTTGATCTATCCAAGCGGCAAGCGTGTTGAGTATGGCTACACCGCTGCTGGCAAGTTGAACCGGGTGACAGAAAAGACCACAGGCCAGGCTGATTGGGTCACAACCTACTCTTATTCTGCCACGTCTGGGCTGCTGCTAAAGACAACGAGACCAAACAACACAGAGACCAGCTATGGTTATGATGCCAATGGGCGCTTGACTGATATCCATCACAAGCGAACAGACACCCAGGCAACGGTACTGCGGTATACCTACACATTAGATGCCTCAGGCAGGCGCACTGGTGTTGTGGTAACCACAGAAACGGGTGTCCGTGCGGAAAAGTATGGATACGACGATTTCAACCGCCTACGGGAGGTGTCCTACTCGGATGACAACGGCACAATCGATGCCACTGATCGGGTCGTGCGCTATGGCTATGACAAGAATGACCGGCGTTTAACGCAAACAACCTTCGCCAATGGGGTCGGTGCAGGCGCCACCGAGAGCTTGTCCTATGCGTATGGATTTGAGAATCGCCTCCTCACGGTAACGGATCAGAATGGTGTTGTGCAGGAGCGCTATTTCTACGATCAGCAAGGCAACCAGGTGCAGAAAGTTACTCCAACCCAAACCACTCGCTCTACCTATGATTCGCGCAATCTGCTCACATCAGTTGGCGATGGATCATCCCACATTCAGTATGTGTATGATGGAGCTGGCCGACGGGTTGCGGAAATCACCAATGGAGTCACGAATCGTTTAATCAATGATCCTTCCCAGTCCATTTTCCAAGTCTTAGAAGAGCGGCAACAGAATGGTGCGATCAATGCTGATTACTCCTACGGCTTGGAGCCCCCGCGTTCAGGAAAGATGACACGCCTCTCAATCGCACACCTGGGGGCTTGATGGAGAGGATCAATGCGTCGTTACAGCGAGGCGGTCAAGGCTGATGTCAGGAGGCGGATGAGTCCGCCGAAT
>JBILGK010000043.1:0-25204 GCA_044351065.1 Cyanobium sp. | reverse complement strand
CCTTTTCAACAGGCGGTTTGGGATGGCAGCAATGACTGAGCAGATAGCCAATGCAGTCTGCGAGTGTAAGCCCTGCCCGGAGCGGGCCCTGAGGGTCGCGGAGCTTTGTGCGTAATCAAGAGGCGGCATGCCAATGATCTCCTCCAGTTTCAGTGGCACGCTCCACGTTCTCTTGGCAGCTATCGCTTCCTTTCCTGCAGGTGTTTCAGGAGGGCGGCAAGCCTTCGCAGAGCGGGCCATGAGGGACGTTGAGCTTCAAGCAGAATCAAGAAAAAGAAACACCTCCGCTCCCATAATCTTTGCCAGGGATTGCTTGTGGGTGAAAGTTCGTTGCCAGCTCCCTTTTCTGCCCGCCCCGCTGGGTTCGCTGCGGCGCCATCCGGCAGAGTGGAAGCTCTCAGTGCCCCGCCATGCCCACACCCTCCCGCCAGCAGATCCTTGCCGCCTCCGCCGGTTGGGTGGCGGTGGTTCTCAATGTCGTCCCCGGGCTGGGAGCGGGTTATCTGTATCAACGCCGCTGGAAGGCTTACTGGCTCACCTCAGCCCTCGCCACCGCCTGGTTCGTGGCCGGCGCCGTGCTCGCCCGGGACGCTTCGGCCGCCGCAGAAGCACAGAACCAGCTCGTGGGGCTGATCGGGCTCTTGCTGCTGGCGGCCGTCACCGCCAGCGAAGCCGGCTGGGCCGTGAAGCGCGTGCGGCAAAACGACTGAAGGATCACAGCTCAACGCGGACCGTACGTCGCTTGTCACCGCATCAGCATGGCCATCAGCCTCCTCAGGGCGGGAAAGCCGAATCGCCCGTTTTCGTCCACGGCACCCTCAAAGCCGGGCAAGCCAACCACCGATGGCTGCGCGGCGCCATCCATCTGGGCCGTCGCCTGTTGCAGGAGGGCGAAGCCGACGTGATCCACGGCGAGCTCTACTGCGTCGATGCCGCCGTCTCGTCACCCTCTCCGATGGCGGAAGGGCCTGGGTGTACCACGGCCAGAGCGCACCACCCCGGTGTTCCAGTACGGCTCCCCCCTCGATTCGGATCGACTGCGGCGATGCTGTCCGCACTGGGACGGCCAGGTACAGGTGGGGCGTGGTCACCCACCTCTGCACCGCCGATCTGGCAGCGCTCGACCGCCAGAAAGGGATGAACGGCGGCCATGGCGAGCGAACGGTTGTGAGGGTGCGCAGCGCCTCAGACCGTATGCAAGAAATAAGGAATCATCACTGCATTGAGCAGGTCGATGAAAAAGGCGGACACCAGCGGCAGCACGATGAACGCTTTGGGGGAGGGGCCAAAGCGCTGGGTTACCGCCGTCATGTTGGCCATGGCGGTGGGGGTGGAGCCGAGGGTGAAGCCGCTGAAGCCCGCGGCGATCACAGCGGCATCGTAAGTGCCGCCGAGCAGGGGAAACACCAGAAACAGATTGATCAACAGCGCCAGCAGAAACTGGGCGATCAGGATCAGCAGCAGCGGGCCCGCCAGATCCACCAATGTCCAGAATTGGATGGTCATCAGGGACATCGCCAGGAAGGCGCCGAGCGAGATCTCGGCGATCAGCTCCAGGGCTGGCGTGCGGGAGGGCCAGCGGAACGGCAGGGTTGATCTCCGCAGGGGCAGCAGGTTGCTCAGCAGAATGCCCACAATCAGGCACGGCACAAACAGCGGCAGAAACAAACCGAGATCCCGGATCAGCTCCTGCAGGATCGAGCCGAGGATGATGCAGATGTTGATCGCCAGCACCGCCCCCAGGAAGTCGTGGGAGCTGATCAGCGATTCCGCCGGCTCGTTTTGCCCCTCCCCCCCTGGCTCCGGTGGAGCCGCACTGGAGGGCCTCGCCAGCCGATGGCGGCGGATCAAAAAGCGCGCGATCGGGCCTCCGCTGGCACTGGCGAGGATCAGGCCGAAGGTGGCGGCGGCGATGCCGATCTCCAACGCGTTCGCCACCCCGTGCTCGGTGGCGAACTGGGGAGCCCAGGCGATGGTGGTGCCATGCCCCCCGATCAACGACACCGTTCCCACCAGCAGACCGGAGGCCGGTGGCAATCCGCTCCAGCGGGCCAGGCTGATCCCCAGCAGGTTTTGCGCCAGCATCAGCACGATCGTGAGGCCGAGCAGCACCACCAGGGAGCGGCCGCCGCGCCGCAGGTCGGCGAAGCTGGCATTCATGCCCACCGTGGTGAAGAAATACACCAGCAGCAGATCGCGGGCTCGCATGCCAAAGCTGATCTCCAGGCCGAAGGCGAGATGCAGCAGCGTGATCAGCACCGCCACCAGCAGGCCGCCGCTGACCGGTTCGGGAATGGTGAACTCCTGCAGCAGCCGCACTCGCCGGTTGAGGGATTTACCCAGGAAAAGAACCAGAATTCCCAGGGTTACTGTCAGGAAAGAGTGGACTTCAATCTGTCCATCGACAAAGTTCATCTCCGCTTGGCTGAAAAGCAAGGAACACGATCGGAATGAGCCTAGCTCAGCTGCCGCTGTCGCCTTTGCAGCGCTCGCGGTAGGCCCTGACGGCGGTCGGCAGGGTGGCAAAGAAGCGATCGGCTCCGATCTGCTCCACCAGCCCGGCCCGGCTGAGCTGCTTGTAGAGATCCTGCTTGACCCGGGCCATCGCGAAGCAGATGCCTTGCTCCTGCAGGTTTTTCTGCAATTCCGCCAACACATCGGCGGCGGTGATGTCGATCTCGAGGATCGCCTCGGCATTCAAGACAAACCACTGCACCGGGCTGCTCTCCGCCTCGATGGCTTGCAGGGCACGGCTGCGGAAATTCTCGGCATTGGCGAAGCACAGCGGTGCCTCATAGCGATAGATCACCAATCCCGGAATGGTGGTGGCTCCCGGCCAGTCGCGCACATCATGCAGGCCGGCCAGATCGGGCACCTCCCCCATCACGGCATCATTCGGCCGCATCAGGCGGGCGAAGAGATCGATCGCCGAGAGCGCCACCGCCAGCCCCACACCGGTGAGGATGTCGGTCAGCAGCACACCGGCCAGGGTGATCAGCGCCAGGCGGAACTCGCTGCGCTTGAAGCGCCGCATCCGCTGGAATTCTTCGATATCGATCAGGCGAAGGGCGGCGTAGATCACCACCGCCGCCAGCGCCGCCCTGGGGAAGAGCGCCAGCACCGGTCGCAGCACCAGCAACACCAGCAGCAGTAGCGCAAAGGCCACCAGCGAGAACAGCTGGGAGCGGCTCCCGAGGGTTTCCCCCAGGGCCGTGCGGCTGCCGCTGCTGCTCACCGGGAATCCCTGCCACAGGCCGTTGGCCAGGTTCACCGCCCCCAGCGCCAGCAGTTCCTGCTGGGCATCGACGCGATAGCCACCCCGCGCCGCAAACGAGCGGGCCGTCAGCACATTGTCGGAGTAGCCCACCAGGGAGATGCCCACCGCCGTGCTGAGCAGATACTTCAGCGGCTCGCCCGGAACGCCCGCGGGCAGAGCGAAGTGCGGCAGACCGGCCGGGATCTCCCCGATCACCGCCACCCCCCGCTGATCGAGCTGTCCCAGGCCGACCACGCTCACCGCCAGCAGCATCGCCAGCAGGGGGGCCGGGGCCGTGGGGAAGCGCCGCTGCAGCAACAGCAGGAACCCCAGCACCCCCAGCCCCAGCAGCAGGGTGGGGGTGTGGATCTGCCCGGCGTGGTGGAGCAGCTCCCGCAGCACGCCGGGAAGGGAGGCACTCTGCAAGGGCAGGCCGAGGATCCTGCCGATCTGCCCGCTGATCATCAACACCGCCACCCCGGCCATGTAACCCACCAGGATCGGCTTGGAGAGAAGCTCCGCCAGAAATCCGAGACGGCTCCAGGCGGCGAGCAGGCAGACCAGCCCCACCAGCAGCGCCAGCAAGCTGGCAAGAGCGGCATGGGCGCTGGGGTCCCCCGCCGCGATCGGCGCGATCGCCGCTGCCGTCATCACCGCCGTGGTGGATTCCGGGCCCACCGACAGCTGCGGCGAGGAGCCGATCAAGGCATAGAGCAGGAGGGGGGGAAGGATGGCCCAGAGTCCCTGCACCGGCGGTACGCCGGCCAGCTCCCCGTAGGCCAGGCATTGGGGGATGAGATAGGCCGCCACCGTGATCCCGGCCTGCAGGTCCCCCCGCAACCACTCGCTCCGGTATTCGCGCAGGCGCGCCAGCCCGGGCAACCACCGGCGCCACCGGGCTCCTGGCAGGGGGAGAGCCACCAATCGGGAGGGGATCAGGTGATCACCGTGGGCTGCTCCATCCCGGTGCGCTGGCGGATCTCCGCCAGGGCGTCGATGGCGCGGATCATTTCGCCGAGGGCCACCTGCGGATCCTGGTTCAGATCGCCGGTGCTGGGCACATAGCTCTCCAGATACACCCGCAATGTCGCCCCCTGGGTGCCGGTGCCGGAGAGGCGCAGCACCACCCGGCTGCCGTCCTCCAGCAGGACCCGCAGACCCTGGCCCTGGCTGACCGAGCCGTCCACCGGATCCACGTAGCCAAAATCGTCGGCGGCGTGGATCAGGCGGCCGGCGAACGACTGGCCAGGGAGCGAGGGGAGCATCTCCTTCACCCGGCCGTAGAGGCCGTGGGCGGCGTCGCTGGCGATCGCTTCGTAGTCGTGGCGGGAGTAGTAATGGCGCCCGAAGCGGGCCCAGTGGCCATCCATCACCGCCGCCACCGGCTCGCCCCGCACCGCCAGGATCTGCAGCCAGAACAGCACCGCCCAGAGGCCGTCCTTCTCGCGGATGTGGTTGCTGCCGGTGCCGAAGCTCTCCTCGCCGCAGAGGGTGATGCGGCCGGCATCGAGCAGGTTGCCGAAGAATTTCCAGCCCGTGGGCGTTTCGAAGCACGCGATCCCCAGCTCGCGGGCCACCACATCGGCGGCGGCGCTGGTGGGCATCGAGCGGGCCACACCCGCCAGACCATCGGCATAGCCCGGCGCCAGGGTGGCGTTGGCGGTGAGCACCGCCAGGCTGTCGCTGGGGTTCACGAAGCAGCGGCGGCCCAGGATCATGTTGCGGTCGCCGTCGCCATCGCAGGCGGCACCGAAATCAAAGGCGTCGCCCTCCAGCAGCAGCGCCGCCAGGTCGTGGGCATAGGTGAGGTTGGGGTCGGGGTGGCCGCCGCCGAAATCTTCCAGCGGGATGCCGTTGCGCACCGTTCCGGCCGGGGCACCCAGCAGCTGCTCGAAGATGCGGCTCGCATAGGGGCCGGTGACGGCGTGCATGGCATCGAAGGCCAGGCGGAAGTTGCCCCGCAGCAGCGCAGCGATGCGGTCGAAATCGAACAGCTTCTGCATCAACGCCACGTAGTCGTCCACCCCGTCGATCACCTCCACGGCCATCGCCCCCAGGCGGTGCTCACCGGGGGCGTCGAGGGAGGGGGCGGCGTCGTCGAGGATGCGGTAGCCATCGAGGCTGAGGGTCACCGCATGGATGGCATCGGTGATCGATTCGGGCGCCGGCCCGCCGTTGGCGCCGTTCACCTTCACGCCGAAATCGCCGTCCGGCCCGCCGGGGTTGTGGCTGGCCGACAGGATGATGCCGGCGACGGCGTTGTGGCGGCGGATCAGGTTCGAAGCGGCCGGGGTGGAGAGGATGCCACCGCTGGTGGTGATCAGCCGGGCCACGCCATGGGCCGCCGCCATCCGCGCGATCACGCCGATCGCGTCGCGGTTGCCGAAGCGCCCGTCGCCGCCCACCACCAAGGTGCCGCCCTCGATGCCCGGCACCACCCGCAGGGAAGCCTCGATGAAGCTTTCCAGGTAATGGGGCGTCTGGAACTGGCGGCTGCTCTTGCGCAGCCCGGAGGTGCCGGGCTTCTGATCGGTGAAGGGGGCGGCCAGGGGAACACTGCGGCTCATCGGCTCGGCCCGTCGCCGGGCTGCGGGGCGGCCCCAAGTTAGCTCCGGGGTTTGGCGCCCCCCGTAACCTGGAGGTATGAACCCGTTTCTGCTCCTGAAGCCAGCGCGGCTGTCTCCGCTGATGCGCTGGCTGGCTGTTTCCAGCCTTGGTGGTTCCGCCCTTGGCGGTTCCGCCTTGGGCGGTTCCGCCTTGGGCGGTTCCTTGCTTGCGTTGGCTGCGATGTCGGCGGCGGGGCTGGCGGCGCCGCCGGCCTGCGCTGCCACCCTCCCCTACCCGCAGGCTGTGGAGCGCAGCGGCCTGGCCGCACGGGCCGTGCTCACCAGGGCGGGACGGGAAAGCTGTCTGCGCGGCAAGCTCACCAACGCGCTGCTGGGCCTCTCCAGGAGTTGCGAGAAGGAAGCCCGCCGCGACGAGCTCTGTTCCCTGGCGGACCGAGCCGTTGTGGTCACCCCGATGACCCTGGCCTTCATGGACGACACCGCCCGCCAGTTGCTCCAGCTGATCGCACCCGCCAGCCCCGCCCCCGCCGGACGGGGCGCCCCGGAGCCGGAGCTGCCCGCGGGTGAAACCCCCTGAGCGGCCCTTCCGCCCGGCTCCTGCTCAGGGGCTGGGGCTGCCTGAGCCGGTGCCAAAGCCGAATCCGCCGCCCCCAAAGCGGGGAGCGGCCGCCGGGGTGTCGGACTTGGGCGCCGGCCGGCTGAGCTGCCGGCAGGCCGCCACCACTTCCCTTCCGGCGGCATCAATCGGTTCGCGCCGCTCCACCGAGTTGACCGCCGCCACGCTGGCCTTCTGGCGAATGTCCCAGAGGATGTCCTTGCAGCGGCCCGGCAGGCGCGGGTGGTCCAGCAGGCTGTCGGCGGTGCTGCGGGCCTGCGCGCAGCTCGCTGCGGTGTTTTCGCGACCGCAGTCGAAGGTGCTGAGCTGCAGCCTGCGGAAAAGGCTGGTGGCGGGGTAGGGAGGATTGGCCGGCTCGGCCCGCAGGGCGCCGGTGCCGCCTTGCAGCAGCAGCAGGGCCGTGACGAGGGCAAACCGGTGCAGGATGCCGGGGGCGGCGGGCTCTCCCATGGAGCGGGCGAGGGGGGAATCCATCATCGCCGTTCTGGTGCCGGCAGCGGCGTGAGTCCATCGCGCAGCACCCGCTGGCTCGCCCGCCAGCGGCGCTGCAGCAGCGGGCCGCTGAGCGGAGCGCTTCCGGCCAGCAGCGCCCGCAGCCAGGGGAGTTGGCGCAGTAGCTCGGCCCGCTGCAGCTCCTCGGCCTGAAGGGCCTGCACGGCGCGAACCTCCGGCAGCCGCTCGGCCTCGATGCGCGCCGCGGCGGCCTCCAGCGCCGTCGCCTTCCCCTCCCCCGCCGGCTCCCGCAGGGCGGGGCCGAGCTGGACGGCGGCCACCACCGCGTCCCGCAGCGCCATGTTCAGGCCCTGGGCCCGCACTGGGCTCATCGGATGGGCCGCGTCGCCGAGCAGCAGCAGGCCGGGGCGGTGCCAGCGCTCAGCCAGACCCACCCGCACGGGAAGTCGCACCGGCCCCCGCACGGCCCGTGCGGGCAGCTCGCGCAGCAGCGCAGCCAGCTGCGGGGGCGCCCCTGCCGCCCAGCGCTGCGGCCAGCTGCCTGGAGGATCGCCGCGGGCGGAATCGCTGCCCGGCACCCAGCCGAGCTGCACGCCGGTGTCGGCGCGCTGGAACAGGGCGCCACTGCCACTCGGCCCCACCAGGGTGACGAAGCGACCGGCGAGCCATCTCTCGATCGGCCGGCTGGCGGGTGCGCTGAAGCGGAACCAGAGCACCTCCGCCGACGCGGGTTCCTGGCGAAAGGGCAGGCCGGAAAGGCGCCGCAGCACCGAATCGCGACCATCGCATCCCACCACCAGGGAAGCCCGGCGCGTGGAGCCATCCGCCAGAAGCACGCCGCCCACCCGTTCCCCCTCCTCCAGCAGCGCCACCACCGGCACACCGGCCTGCAGCCGCACCCCTGGTCGCTGGCGCAGCAAGCTGTGCCAGGAGCGCAGCAGCGCTCCGGGGTCGATCAAGGTGCAGGCGGCCCCGCTGCCCATCGGCTCGTCCACCGTGAAGAAGGGCCGGCCATTGAGCACGAAGCTCCAGCCCTGCAGGGGGCGGTGGGGCACAGCGGCGGGGAGTGGATCGAGCCCCATTGCGGTCAGGGCTTCCAGGCCACTGGGCATCAGACCCTGGCCGCGGAACTGGTGATCGAAGCGCCGACGGGCCTCCAGCAGGGTGACGGCGATGCCCTGACCGGAGAGAAGCAAGGCCAGGGCGGCTCCAGCCGGCCCTGCCCCCACGATCAGCACCTCGTCGACGTCGGCGGCCGGGGCGGTGCGGGCAGAGGCAGAGCGATCAGGTGAAGGAGTTGTAATTGCGATCCGTGTCCGGGGTCGAGGCGGTGAGGCCAAGCAGCTTGTGTTTTTTGTTCAGCAGATAATCCACCAATTCCTGCTGCACGGTGAGCAGCTCGCCGGTGCAGCCGCGGAAGGCGGCGCGGTGGCGGATCTCGTCGTGGCGCGTATGCAAATCGCGCAGCATCAGGTTGATGGCGTCGAGCTGGGGGGATTGGGAACGGGAGCTGGGGGCCGGATCCATGGTTTTGCGGCGCGTTCCGCCTGCCTTGCACCGATCGTAGTCTCCCCCTCCGGCCGAAAGGAGCTGGCGCTGGGCTCCAGGCGTTGGCGGCCGCTGCCGCAGATCCGGCTCCGCCGCGCCCGCTGCCGCTCAAGCCGGCCCGTCACCCCCAGCTCGGCCCCGCGCCAGAGCCGGTCCATCTCCGCTTCAAAGTGACGGGCCAACAGGGGCGAGTCGATGCGCAGCAGCGTCTCATCATTCTGGTGGGCCGCCGAGGGGCTCCAGTTGAAGCTGCCGGTGATCAGACGCTGGCCGTCGAGAACGGCGAATTTGTGGTGGAGCTTGTCGCCTCGGGCCAGGCGGGGGGTACCCACCCCCTCCAGGGCCTGGCTCCAGGGACGGTTCCCCGCCTCCAGCCGGCATCTGTGGTCTGGCTGGCTCAGGGCCAGCAGATCCAGCACCTCGCTGAAGGAGCGATGGGCGAAGCCGGGATCTGCCAGCAGTCGGATCCGCACCCCCCGGGCCCGCAGCCTGGCGAGGGCATCGGCCAGGTTCTGGGCGGAAAACACGAACAGGCTCATGTCGATGCGCCGCCGCGCCCCGCCGAGCTGCGTCTCGAGCCACGCCAGGCCGTGGTGGGGGTCTCTGCGGCGGTGGGGGGAGAACAGCACCTCCACCCGGGTCGACCCGATCTGCACCCGCTGCGGTCCGCCGCTCTCCTTGCCCAACCCGAAGCGGCTGTCCGGCGCACCGCCCGGCCCGTCACCCCACATCCGCGCGAACTCCTGGCGGAACAGGCTCGCCAGGGCAGGACTCTCGAAACGCAGCAGGTGGTTGACATTGCCGCGACTGCGCGGGTCATCGGCGTCGCCGTGCACGCAGGAGGGGCTGAAGTTCGCCGAACCGGTCACCACCACCCGTCCGTCGGCCACCAGGAACTTGTGGTGCATCAGGCCGCTGCCACGGCTGCCGTCGGCGGTGTCATCGATCAGGGGCACACCGCCCCGCTGCAGGATGTCCACCGCGTCCTCCTGGCCGAGTGCCCGCAGCTGCTCCACCCGCTGGCGCTGGTGCGGGGTCAGATCGGCGGGGTGGAGCTGGCTCCAGGGTGTGGCATAGGTGTTCTCCAGCACCACCGCCACCCGCACCCCCCGACTCCGGGCCGCCACCAGCTCCTTCGCCACCCGGCTCAGGGAGAGCTCCTGCACCGCCACCAGAATTTCGTGGCGGGCCGCCGCGATGCTCGCCAGCAGCATCGCTTCCAGATCATCACCCTGGCGCCAGCGGCCGGTCACCGGACTGCGGTAGCGGCTTTCGCCGCGGTGGTTGAACGCCACTTGGATGCCCGGCGGCAGCGGCAGGCTGCGGGGCGAGGCTCCGCTCAGCGTGGCCGGGGCGCTGCCACAGCCGCCGAGGGCGGTGGCGAACAGAAGGGAGCAGAGGCAGGGAAGGGTGCGGCGCATGCGCAGCGCCAGAGGATCGAAGGGACGCCCTCAGGATTCCCGGGCCCGGACCGTCTGACCTTGGGGCTAGGTCGGCACGGCCGGTCGCACGATCGCTTCGCGCTGCAATTCGCGCTCCAGCATGCGAATGCGGCTCTCGCGCAGGCAGAACTTGCAACCGCCCGTGGTCTGCAGGTGCTTTTCCGGGGTGATGGTGATCTCCTTGACCGGATGAAGGCTGCAGCGGATGCGAATCGGGGTTTTGAAGCTCTTGTAGACGATCGCTTCGTAGAGGTAGCGCGAGCCAAAACGTGCCAGCGCGCGAGCCAGGAACACTTCCTTGCTGATCGGGCTGCCCATGGCTTGAAAAACTGGAAGCTGGAATCCAGCGGGGTGCCCCGAGGTTTCAGTCGTGAGCGGGCATCTCAGAGGTGCGAAGCATCGCCACGAACCAGAGGGAACCGATCACCACGGCCGCCAGCATACCGGCACTGAGGCTTACCCGAATCATGAACAGGGGCACGACGATCGGAAAGGCGATCGATCCGAGCAAGGGGGTTGCCGCCACCAACACCTTCTGCGGGCCTCGGGTGGCGGGGGAAGCGCTGGCCATCAGAACCACTCCGCCACGGCCTGGCTGGAGGGGTTGCTGTTGTCCTCGGGGGTGCTGCGACGGAATTCGAGGGTGATGCTGCGGTTCTGTTCGCCATCGGCCGCCACGGCCTCGATCGGGTACACCTGTTGGCCGTCGCGGAAGGGAACCTGAATGCGGAACGTACCCTCGGAGGAAAGGGGCACCTCTTCGGAGCCGATCATGAGATGGGCCGAGGGGTCGGTGGCGCCGTAGACGATCAGCTCGGCATCCGCCACCAGCCAGAAGGCCCGCTGCCGTGGCGGGACGCGGCCCGCACCCGACTCCGTGCGACCACTCGCCCACAGGCCCACACCGGAGAGCTGCCCCCCCGCGCCAGAGGCTTCGTCCAATTCGTGGAAGGCCTCCGATCCCCGACCGAGGTGGCGCCAGCGGGAGGTGGCCGTTTGGTACAGACGCTCGTGCAGTCCGGAGTCAGCGGGCTCGTAGGTCGCCGCCGCCGGCAGGGGGGAGGTGGTGCTGGTGGAATCGAGCGAGAAGGGAACGAACTGGTCGAGGATCTGCTCGCTGGGATGGAGGGCCGGGACGCGGGCTACGGAGGAGAAGGCCAAGGGAATCCAGCCGCCGGCAGAACCCTTGCGGTAGCCGAGTTCGACGCGGTATTCCCGATCACTCAGCGGGACCGGCAGGTACCACTCCGTGGCGTGGCTGTCGACCACCACTTCCTGGAGGGTGTGGGGGTGGGAGGAGCCGCCGGGCAGGCCCGTGACGTCGGCCACCCGCAGGCAGAGCTGGCTGGCGCCGGCGGCCATCGCCTCCTCACGGTCTTCATCAGCAATCTCCCAGAACACATAGGCCCATTGGGGATCGCGAGGCAGGAACACCACGCGGGTTTCCGCCGTCGGCCGGGGGGCTGGGCTCATCTGGGCCTCAATCGACTCGAGGCTGCGGCCCGTGAGGTCTTGGTGGGAGCTGATCGCGTCGACAAGCTCCTCCTTGGATTTGCGGCTGTAGAGGCTGACGCCGATGTCGCTGGCGATTTGCCTGAGCTGACGGAGGGTCATCACGGCAAGGCTTTGCAGCGAGTTCTGGCTCACAGCGTCAGATTTCGTTTGGGATCATTCTGCAGGCCCTCCCGTAAGGCCGTGCCTCGGGGCGCTGGGCCGTCAGCATCCACTGACCAGCCCAACGCGGTTGGCACTCAAGCCGTTAGCGACGCGAGCCTGCCCGTTGCCAGGCAAAAGCCCCTGGCACCAAGGGTGTCAGGGGCTGGCATCCGCTGGTTGTTCGCAAAGGCGCCGGGCTCAGCCGCCGATGCTCCGATAGGGGACCTTGGCCAGGTAATCCATGCCCGTGTTCCCTTGGGGGGTGCTGATGCCACGCAGGGCGGGAAGAGTGCGCACCCAGGGGAGGTAGTCCTCCGGGAAGCCACCGCGACGCTGTTGCACCCGTTGCGGGAAGCTGCGGGCGGTGCCGGTGTAGACGATCTGTGGGAAGCCGAGGATGCCGCGGTAGTACTCGTCGTAGCGGGGGGAGGTGAGGTTGAAGGGGGTTTCACCCACTTCGCGCGAGCCGACCACCCGGTTGCGGTGATATGGGACGGTGTCGTAGCCGAACGCATCGAGGTATTCCTGGGAGTCGAGGATGTCATCCACCATCCCCCGGACGCCGCGGGTCATCAGCACGGCCGACCAGGCGATCTCTTCAGACTTGCCATGGGTGGGGCGACCGAGCAACTTCTCCACCAGGTGGCGCGCCACCTTGTAGTTGTTGTTGAGGTTGTAGAAACTGCGCGTGAAGGTGTCGGAAAGGCACAGGGAGCGGATGAAGTCGCGCACCGTGATCTGGCCGTCGCGCAACTGGCTCTCCAGGGTGCGGTCGCGGTCGACCTTGAAGGCGTGGAAGAAGATCTGGCGATAGGCCGCTTCGATCACGAAGTTCTGATCTTCGCGGTCGATGGCCTTGTCCATCGCTGCGGCCTTGGGATCCTCGTCGGAGCCCACCCGCAGCGGGTTCACCCGGGAGTTCTGGGTGGTGGGGGCGTAGTTGAGGAGGGGGAGAGCCACGCGTGCTTCAGCATCCGTCGGAGGGATCGTAGAAGTGCGGCGGCGGCCCCTTCCCCCTCGCCCGCGCCAGGACTCACAGTCCGTAACGTTGGGCACTGCGGGGCGCGGCCGGAGGCCTTCACCAGCCCAGGGGCGAAAGGGCCTCCTCCGCCTGGCACTGGAGCGCACTGCCCCGCACGCCGCCCTCCTCCAGTGGCAGCCGGGTTTCGACGCAGAAGGAGGCGGTGTTCGACAGCCCCTGCACGGTGCTGGTGCGCAGCCGCACATCCGGGCCGGCGAAGCTGAAGCGCTCCAGGCTGGTCATCGTTTCGTATTCGGTGCTGAGGACCAGCTCGTTGCGCGCATCCATCGCGAAGTGGCCGGCCACCGGGGCCGTCTCGGCGTAGCCACGGTCCCGCAGCAGCAAGCCGGCGCGGCCCCGTTCGTCGGTGGGGATCAGGGCGAAGACGCTCTGGCCTGCATGGGCCTCGCCGGCTTTGTCCCAGGCCATCGAGCCGCTCCAGGTGACTCGGCATCCCCCCACCACCGCGGCTGGGTCTTGGCCGTGCAGCGCGGCGATGGACCGCAACAGCGGGTCGTCGAGGCTCAGCTCCACCACTTCGATCGTGGACCCTCCCGCCTCGGCCCTGCGGTGCAACAGGTGATGGCTGCTGCGCTGGGAGCGCCAGCGACCGCAGCTGAGCCGGAAGAAGCCCAGGGCGTCCTCGATCGATTCGGGCACGGCAGCGGGGAGGCGGGTCGAGCACCATGATCGCAAGCCAGTCGCCGCCTTCGTGTCCGCTGCTTCCGCTGCCCTGGCGGCCGCCCTCTGCTGGACCGTGGCCAGTTTGATCTGGCGGCGCCTGCCCACCTCCCTGAGCGGGGCGCAGTTGAACCTGCTCAAAAACCTGATCGCCCTGGCCGTCCAGCTGCCCCTGCTGCCGCTGCTGCCCTGGCGCGGTGAGGGCCGGGCCCTGCTGCTGCTGGCCCTCAGCGGGGCCGTCGGCATCGCCGCCGGCGACAGCCTGTTCTTTGCCGCCTTGCGCCGTCTGGGCACGCGCCGCACTCTCACCCTGGACAGTGGCGGGCCCGCCGTCACCACCGTTGCCGGGGTGGCCCTCCTGGGGGAGGTGCCGCGCGGGGAGCAGTGGTGGGGCATCGGTCTGATCACCCTGGCGGTGCTGTTGGTGGCGCGGCAGGGGCCCGCGCAGAAGCAAGTTGGCGACAGCGCCGATCGCCTCGGCGTGCTGCTGGCCCTCGGGGCTCTGCTGTGTGGGGGGAGTGGGGCGCTGCTGTCCCGCGCGGCGCTGGCGGGCGGCGGCATCGCGCCGCTGCAGGCGGCCACGATCCGGCTGGTGGCGGCCAGCGTGGTGCTGCTGCCCCTGTTGCCCGGTCTGCTGCGACCCGTGCGGCGTCCGCGGCCCGCCAGCCGCCGCTGGCCCTGGCTGCTGCTGGCCGCCCTTCTCGGCACCAGCGCCGGCATCCAGTTGCAGCAACAGGCCCTGGCGGGGCTGCCCGGGGGGCTGGCGGTGGCCCTGCTCTCCACCGCGCCGGTGATGGCGGTGCCGCTGGCCGGCCTGGAGGGGGACCGGCCCGGCGTGATCGGCGTAGTGGCGGCGCTGGCCGCTCTGGCAGGGGTCAGCCTGGTGGTGGGTTGGCCGGGCTGGGGCCCTTGAGCCGTCGATCGGCTTGCTCCCGGGCCCAGCGCACCAGATCCTCCAGCCCCAGATCCAGGGGGCCACGGTCCGGGTCGGTCCCGCTGCTGGCGATTCCCTCCAGTTGCACCCCGACGCTGAGCATCTGCTCAACAAAGGCGCGGCGGAAGGACGGGTCATCGGCGATTGCCGGCTGGGCGGCAGCCCACCCCTCCAGCGCAGCTCGACCGGGAAGACCCGCCCCCGGTGCCGCAGAGATCGCCTGGAGGGTGCGCAGTCCGTGGGCCAGAAGCCGCAGGTGATGGCGTTCCAGGGTGGGGAGCAGGGTGGCCTCCAGTTCCTGCAGTTCTTCTTCGCTGATCACCGCTTGCCGCTCCCCCTGCCGCCGCGACTTCAGGCCCGATCGGGAGCCGACTGCAGCCGAAAGCCGCAGGAGTGGCCCTCCTCCAGGCGCCAGTGCACCCGCTCCACCTGACAGTCGGGGAAGGTGCGGCGGATCAGCTGCAACTCCTGGTCGCAAACCATGGGGAACTCCTCGGCGATGCGCATCACCGAGCAATGAAACTCGCTGATGATCCAGGAATCGGCCGCGTCCCGATCCGGCCGCAGTTCGGCCACGAAACCCTCGTGGCGGCGCAGCTCCACCAAGCGGTCGAGCCGCTCCTGCAGGGTGCCGGCGCCGATGCGGACCCGGTAGCCCTTCGCCTTCTCCTCCGCCTGCTGATGCAGAAGATCCTCGATTTGGGCAGGGGTGAGGCGGCTGGCCAACGATTGAAGGAGACCGAGGGCGAAGTCGCTGCTGCCATCGGTGAAGCGACCCTGTCCCGCCTGGGTGAGGCGCCACCGGTTGCTGGGGCGGCCGGGGCCTTCGGCCGTCGGGCTCGCCTCCACCAGGCCCTCCTCCTCCAGGCTGCGCAGATGACGCCGCATCACTTGCACAGAAACCGCCAGCTGCAGGGCAAGATCAGCGGCTGTGGCCTCCCCGAGGCGGAGGAGCCGCGCCAAGACTGTTTCCCGCGTTGGAGCCGCAACGGGGGAGGAATCAACGGGGCCCTTGCGGCCCGGAGGGTTCTGGGGATGGGGGGGGGCAGGTGCGCCCATGGTTCTGGAAGTTCCCCTCCACGATGCCACGCTCAGCCAGGAAGCGGGGACTCGGTGTGCGGGCACGCTTGGGCACAATGATCGCTCCACCCATGGGCCGCGCCCCTGCCCTAGGCTCCTGCGGTAACGAAACCAGAACGTTTCGTTACCGTGTCAGCCCCGCGGCGCGAGCTTCGCCGGCTCTTCCTCCCGACACCCCATGTCCGAAGCCCCTGTTGCCAGTCCCGCCGCCCCCGGCTCCGAGAGCCTGGAGGTCATCCGCAAGTTTGCGGAGACCTACGCCCAGCGGACGGGTACCTATTTCTGCAGCGACCCCGGGGTGACCGCCGTGGTGCTTGAGGGCCTGGCCCGTCACAAGGACGAGCTGGGGGGAGCCCTCTGCCCCTGCCGCCATTACGAGGACAAGCAGGCGGAGGTGCAGCAGGCCTTCTGGAACTGCCCCTGCGTGCCGATGCGCGAGCGCAAGGAGTGCCACTGCATGCTCTTCCTCACCGAGGACAACCCCTTCCGGGGTGAGCGTCAAACGATCTCTTTGGAGGAGATCAAGTCCCTTACTTCGGGTTGAGATCCATGAGCAGTGCCGTTGGTGATTTGGTCAGTCAGCCATATAAGTATGGATTTGTCACGGATATTGAAACGGAGAAGATCGCGAAAGGTCTCAGCGAAGATGTTGTTCGCCTGATCTCCGCCAAGAAGCAGGAACCTGATTTTCTGTTGCAATTCCGCCTGCGCGCTTATCACCAGTGGCTGCGCATGCGGGAGCCTGACTGGGCAGCTCTCGGCCATCCGCCGATCGACTACCAACAAATCATTTATTACGCCGCCCCCAAGGAGCAGGAGAAAAAACAGAGCCTCGATGAGGTCGACCCCCGCCTGCTTGAAACCTTCGAAAAGCTTGGTATTCCCCTGAGCGAGCAGAAACGGCTGACCAATGTCGCCGTAGATGCTGTTTTTGACAGCGTCTCGATTGCGACTACCTACAAGGAGAAGCTGGCGGAACACGGTGTGATTTTTTGTTCGATCAGCGAGGCGGTGCGGGAACACCCGCAGTTGATCGAGCGCTACCTCGGCACGGTGGTGCCAAGCAACGACAACTTCTTCGCCGCCCTCAACTCGGCTGTTTTCAGCGATGGTTCCTTCGTCTTCATCCCCCGCGGTGTGGAGTGCCCGATGGAACTCTCCACCTATTTTCGCATCAACTCCGGGGATACGGGTCAATTTGAGCGCACCTTGATCGTGGCCGAGGAGGGCGCTTCCGTCAGCTACCTCGAAGGTTGCACTGCGCCGATGTTCGACACCAACCAACTCCATGCCGCCGTGGTGGAGCTGGTGGTGTTAGACGACGCCTCGATTAAATACTCCACGGTCCAGAACTGGTATGCCGGCGATGAGAACGGCGTTGGAGGCATTTACAACTTCGTTACCAAGCGTGGCCAATGTCGCGGCAAACGCAGCCGCATCAGCTGGACCCAGGTGGAGACCGGCTCGGCGATCACTTGGAAATATCCCAGCTGCGTCCTGCTCGGCGCCGACAGCGTCGGGGAGTTTTATTCGGTGGCGCTCACCAACAACCGCCAACAGGCCGACACTGGCACCAAAATGATTCACGTCGGACCGCGCACCCGCTCCACGATTGTGAGCAAGGGGATCAGCGCCGGCCACTCCGCCAACAGCTACCGGGGGCTGGTGCAGATAGGCCCCCGGGCGGTGGGAGCGCGCAACTACAGCCAATGCGATTCGATGTTGATCGGTGATCAAGCCGCCGCCAACACCTACCCCTACATCCGCTGCCAGCAGCCCGAAGCCAGCATCGAGCACGAGGCCAGCACCTCCCGCATCTCCGCCGACCAGCTCTTCTATTTGCAAAGCCGCGGCATCGGCTTTGAGCAGGCGGTCTCGATGATGGTGAGCGGCTTCTGCCGCGATGTGTTCCATCAGCTGCCGATGGAGTTCGCCGCCGAAGCCGACAAGCTCCTGGCCCTCAAGCTGGAGGGTTCCGTCGGCTGAGCCGTCCCGCCCTCCGTTCTCCGTCCCATTCCCTTCCCCCCTCCCCCTGCCCCTTTCGCCGTGATCCGCCCCGATGCCCCGGTTCTGCTTGAGATCCGTGCTCTCCACGCCGATGTGGAGGGTCAACCGATCCTGCGGGGTGTGGATCTGACCCTGCGCGCCGGGGAGATCCACGCCGTGATGGGCCGCAACGGCAGCGGCAAGAGCACCCTCTCCAAGGTGCTGGCCGGCCATCCGGCCTACAGCGTGACCGGCGGCACGGTTCTCTACCGCGGCGACGACCTGCTCGCCCTCTCGCCCGAAGAGCGCGCCCGCACCGGCCTGTTCCTCGGCTTCCAGTACCCGATTGAAATACCCGGTGTCAGCAACCTGGAGTTTCTGCGGGTGGCCACCAACGCCCGCCGTCTGGCGCGGGGCGAGGAGGAACTCGACACCTTCGCCTTCGAGGATCTGGTGCGCGAGCGGCTGCAGCTGGTGCAGATGGATCCCGCCTTCCTGGATCGCTCGGTGAACGAAGGCTTCTCCGGGGGCGAGAAGAAACGCAACGAGATTCTGCAGATGGCCCTGCTGGAGCCGGCGGTGGCGATCCTCGACGAGACCGATTCCGGCCTCGACATCGACGCCCTCCGCATCGTCGCTGGCGGTGTCAACCATCTCGCCGGTCCCGACAACGCCACCCTGTTGATCACCCATTACCAGCGCCTGCTGGATGTGATCACCCCCGACTTCGTGCATGTGATGGCGGCGGGGCGCATCCTGCGCACGGGCGGCAAGGAA
Source organism: Cyanobium sp. (assembly GCA_044351065.1). Taxonomy (GTDB): domain Bacteria; phylum Cyanobacteriota; class Cyanobacteriia; order PCC-6307; family Cyanobiaceae; genus Cyanobium. Next base: position 7,187 of record JBILGK010000043.1, on the reverse strand, counting down.
CTGGCCTTGGCGTTGGAGGAGCGCGGCTACGACTGGGTGGATGAGGAGCTCGGCCCGCTGGAACGGGCCCCGGCGGAGGTGGCGTGATGGTGACCGCATCCCTCGGCATGCCGTCGGCTGACGGTGTGGTGGCCGATTCCTGGAGCGAGGCCCTGCTCGCCTCCCTGGCGGCAGAGGAGCAGGTCGCTCCCCGCGATGCCGACGGACCGCTGGCGGCCGTGCGACGGCGGGGCCGCGAGGGTCTGCTCTCGCGACCCCTGCCCTCCAGGCGCGAAGAAGCCTGGCGTTTCACCGACCTCAGCGCCCTGGCCGCGGTCCCCCCGGCCCGCCTCCCCGCCGCCATCCACCCCGCCCCCGACTGGCCCGCCCCTGCGGCCGGCACCCTGCGGCTGCGGTTGGATGCCGGAGTCGATCCCTTGGCCGATGTGCGCCTGCCGGAAGGCCTCGCATCCCTCTCGGAAACCGACCTCGAACAGGCCCTCGGGCAGACCCTGGCGGCCACGGGCTGCCGGGAGCACTGGCCCGTGTGCCTCAACAAAGTGACCGCCCCCCGGGTGCTGGCCCTGCGGGTGCGGGGCGCCATCGCGCCCGTACTCGAACTGGTGAGCGACGCTGGCGACAGCCGCGGTGTGTCCTCTCTGCGGGTGTTGCTGCTGCTCGATCCCGGTGCAAGCCTGGAGCTGCTGCAGGTGCACCGGGCGGCCGGAGCCAGTCTCACCAATGTGGTGGTGGAGGCCCGGCTCGGGGCCGGAGCCCGCCTGCAGCAAACCCTGCTGTCCCGCGGCGCCGAGGCCAGCGTTCTGCTCGGCCATCTGGCGGTCAGCCAGGACCCTGGCAGCACCTACTCCCTGGCGACTGTGAGTGCCGGCTGGGGGCTGAGCCGTCTGGAGCCGCGGGTGGTGCAAAGCAGCGGGGGGGCGACCACCCGTCTGCGGGGTCTCCAGCACGTGGGGGGGCGCCGCGTCGCCGACACCCACAGCCAGGTGCTGTTCGCCGGACCGGAGGGTCGTCTCGACCAGCTGCACAAGGTGGTGGCCGATGGGGCGGGCCGCAGCGTGTTCAACGGCGCCGTGCGGGTGCCGCGGGCGGCGCAGGGCACCGATGCCGCCCAGCTCAGCCGCAGCCTGCTGCTCTCCGATCGCGCGCGGGTGGACACCAAACCAGAGCTGGAGATCGTGGCGGACGACGTGCGCTGCGCCCATGGGGCCACGGTGAGCCGCCTGCGCCAGGATGAACTCTTCTACCTGCAGAGTCGCGGCATCGGGGTCGATGTCGCCGCCCGGCTGCTGCTGCGCGGCTACTGCGAGGAGATCCTGCGTGAACTGCCGGCGGCGGCGGCCCTGTGGCAACCTCTGGCAACCGTCCTCGGACCGGAGGTCCCCTCCCGATGACCCTCGCCTCCGCTCCGGTGGCGGACGACCTGGCCGCGCTGACCCGGTCCGACTTCCCGCTGCTGGGGCAGACCGCCTGCCTTGGCCAGCCGCTCATCTACCTCGATCACGCCGCCACCAGCCAGAAGCCGCGGGCTGTGCTCGACGCCTTGCAGCAGTACTACGGCCACGACAATGCCAACGTGCACCGCGGCGCCCATCAGCTGAGTGCACGGGCCACGGATCATTTCGAGGCCGCCCGAGCGGCGGTGGCCGGCTTCGTGGGGGCGGCTTCGTCGCGGGAGATCGTCTACACCCGCAACGCCAGCGAGGCGATCAACCTGGTGGCCCGCACCTGGGGGGAGGCGCACCTGCGGGAGGGCGACGAGGTGCTGCTCACCTTGATGGAGCACCACAGCAACCTCGTGCCCTGGCAATTGCTGGCGGCCCGCACCGGCTGCGTGCTGCGCCACGCGGGCCTCACCGCCAGCGGCGAACTCGACCTCGACGACTGGTGCAGCAAGCTCAACGACCGCACCCGGCTGGTGAGCGTGGTGCAGGTGAGCAACGCCCTGGGATGCCGCAACCCGATCGAAACCCTCTCGCCCCTGGCCCACGCCGTCGGCGCCCTGGTGCTGGTCGACGCCTGCCAGAGCCTGCCCCACCTGCCGGTGGACGTGGCTGCCCTGGGTTGCGACTTCCTGGTGGGCTCCTCCCACAAGTTCTGCGGCCCCACCGGCATGGGTTTCCTCTGGGGACGCGAGGCGCTGCTGGAGGCCATGCCCCCCTTCCTGGGCGGCGGGGAGATGATCCAGGACGTCTTCCTCGACCACAGCAGCTGGGCGGATCTGCCCCACAAGTTCGAGGCCGGCACCCCGGCGATCGGCGAGGCGATCGGCATGGGGGCCGCCATCCAGTACCTGCAGGCCCTGGGCATGGAGCGGGTGCACAACTGGGAGAAGCGGCTCACGCGCCATCTGTTCGAGCGGCTGGGGCAGATCGAGGGGTTGCGGATCCTCGGACCAACCCCCGAACAGCAGCCGGACCGCGCCGCCCTGGCCGCGTTCCACGTGGAGGGACTGCACGCCAACGACATCGCCGCCCTGCTCGATTCGGCGGGCATCTGCATCCGCAGCGGCCATCACTGCACCCAGCCCTTGCATCGTCACTACGGGCTGGCGGGTACGGCGCGGGCCAGCCTGGCCTTCACCAACACCCTCGAAGAGATCGACCGCTTCGCCGAGGAGCTGCAGAGCACGATCGAGTTCCTGCGGGAGCACAGCTGAGCCGCGATGAAGCGTCGCCGCCTCGCGGCCGCCGCCCCGGGCGTCCTGGCCGCCAGCCTGCTCGGGGCCTGCGCCCCGCGTGCCCCCTGGCCGGTGCAGGATCTGCCGGCTTCTCGCCTGCCCCGCCGGAGCGAAGCGGAGCTCGCCGCCTGCGCGGCGCGTCTCAGCCTGGTGCCGGAGCTGCCTCGGCCGGCCCACCCCACCAACTACGGCGAACGCCAGCCCCGTGACAGCTGGGGCCGCTCCCTGCCCCACGAGCCGCGCCTGATTGTGCTGCACGAAACGGTGATCAGCGCCCCCGCCACGGTGCGGCTCTTCGCCACCCCCCACCCCCGCGACGAGGATCAGGCCAGCTACCACCTGCTGATCGACCGCAGCGGACGGAGGCTGCGCCTGGTTCCGGATGGGGAGCGGGCCTTTGGCGCAGGGCTGTCGGCCTTCGGCGACATGACCGTGCGGCCGCGACCCAGCTCCCCGGGTTCGGTCAACAACGTGGCCCTGCATCTCAGCCTGGAGAGTCCTGAGGATGGCCGTGGCGAGAGCGACGGGCACGCGGGCTACAGCGCCGCCCAGTACCGCGCAGCGGCGGCGCAGGTGCTGCTCTGGCAGGGCCGCTGGGGCATCCCCCTTCATCGACTCACCACCCATGCAGCGGTCGACCGCAGCCGCAGCCGCTACGACCCCCGCAGCTTCCGCTGGGAGCGCTTCATGCCCGCCTGGCAGGGGGCGGCCCGCTCCTGCGGCTGGAGCGGGTACGACACCGGCCGGGCCGGCCCATGACACCCGCTGCCGATAGCGTGGGCCCTGCGGGAAACGTCACAGGACGCGGGGGGGCTCTGATCATGGACCGGCTGCTGCGATCCCTTTCTCAGATGGCCCTGGGCCTGGGACTGCTCGCTGCCCAGGCGGTGCCCCCCGGCCCGGCGACGGCCCAGTCCGCTGAGGATTGGGGTGGCGGGCCCTTGGCAATCCCTGCTGTTACGGGTGAGCCGACCGTTCCACGAGCCGCGCCGGAGAGCCCGCCTCGCCGCCAGGTGCTTCAGCCCCCGGCGGAATTTCGCCGTCCTCCGGCGCCGTTGCTGCCGGGCCAGAGGAATCGCGTCGCACCCGATCCGATGTCCGGCCCGCCGGACATCCGCATCACGCCCGGCGCCGGGGTACGCCCCCAGCCCCGCAAGCTCTCACCCCCGCCACCGCCCGCGGCCCTCGTCGCCCCGCTCCGCCCGCCCGTCGTGGTGGTTCCCCGCCCCGTTCCGACGACCGTGCCACGGCCGGCCCCCCAGCCCCTGCCAAGGAGGGCCGCCCCTCGCCAGCCCTTCCCCTCGATCTTGGAGAGCCTTCCGCCCGGAACGATCCGTCCGCTGCCCGGCGAGATCCTGCCCGGCAGCCGATCAAGACCCCCCCTGCCGGAGCTGCCGCCGCCGCCCACGGCACCGCCGCCCTCCCCGCAGGCGGTGCCGCCACCGCCCTGGGCGAATCGGAACGGCGAAGGCGTGCGACAACAGAGCGTGCCGTGGGCGTGGCTGCTGCTGGGGCTCGGCACGGGAGGTGCTGCGGTGTTTCTGCTGCAGCCACGGCGACGTCCGGAAGCAGTGGAGGGACCGCTGGAAACACTGGGCATCCGGATCGAGCCCCGCCGTGACCCCGGCGTGCAAACCCTCCGCCCTGTGGAGCGGCTGGGGGAGAGCTCCGGCCCGTCCGGGGAGGCCTGAGAGCGGTGGAGGCCCCCCTCGCCGAGCTGCTGCGGGTGGACCCGGAACGGCTGAAACGGCTGCTGATCGAGCAGGAACTGGCGGGCCATCCCTGGCTGAGCGGCTGCGGCCGGGAGGTGATCGGCGAGGTGGCCGCCCGCATGGTGCGGCGATTGCCGGAAGCGATCGACACGCGGCTCGACGCGGTGGTGGCGGAGGCGTTCCGCACCCTGCCGCCGGACTGGCAGGCCGAGGCGGGGGACCTCCCCCTGCCGGCGCAGTGGCTGAAGTCCCGGCACCGTCCGGTCCTGCAGCTGCAAGTGGGGGAGCGGCCTCTGCTGGAGGTGGTCTTCGACCTTTCACTGGAGCTGCGGCTCGATGGGGTGATGCTGCGGCTGCGGGATGGCCGCCCTGAAGCCGTGGCGGTCGAGCGGGTGCTGGGTTCGGGAATCCTGATGCTGGGCCGGCAGATCCTGGCCCGCTTCAGCGATGTGCCGCTGAACGTTCCGCCGTTGCTGCCCCTCGGGGGCGAATCAGGGTCGGCGGCCGTCCGCGAGGATTGGCGAGTGAGTGATGGAACTCCGCACCAGCCATGAACATCGACGGCAAGCCCTGGCGCACGATCTGGCTGGAAGCGGGGGGAAGCCGGGTTGCGGTGATCGATCAGACGCGACTGCCCCATCGCCTGGAGGTTCGTTGCCTGGCGACGGTGGCGGAGGCGGCGGAGGCGATCCGCACAATGGTGGTGCGGGGTGCGCCCTTGATCGGTGTCACCGGGGCCTACGGGCTGATGCTCGCCCTGCGGGCCGATCCAGGCGATGAAGCGTTGGCGGCGGCCTTCGCGCAGCTGTTGGCCACCCGGCCCACCGCCGTGAATCTGCAGTGGGCGCTGGAGCGGGTGCGGGCGCGGGTGGCGCCCCTGCCGCCGCCGATGCGGGCGGAGGCAGCAGCGGAGGAGGCTGGCCGGATCGCCGAGGAGGATGTGGCGATGTGTGCGGCGATCGGGGAGCACGGCCTGGCGCTGCTGCGCCGGCTGGCGGAGGCGCGAGGAGCCGAACGGCAGGGCCAACCGTTGAACGTGTTGACCCACTGCAATGCGGGCTGGCTGGCCACCGTCGACTGGGGTACGGCCCTGGCACCGCTTTACAAGGCGCATCGCGCCGGGCTGTCCGTGCATGTGTGGGTGGATGAGACCAGGCCACGCAACCAGGGCGCAAGCCTCACCGCCTTCGAGCTCGGCCGCGAGGGGGTGCCACACACCGTGATTGTGGATAACGCCGGCGGCCATCTGATGCAGCACGGCCAGGTGGATGCGGTGATCGTGGGGACGGATCGCACCACACGCCGGGGGGATGTGTGCAACAAGATCGGCACCTATCTCAAAGCCCTGGCGGCGCATGACACCGGCGTGCCGTTCTATGTGGCCCTGCCGGGCTCCACAATCGATTGGACGCTCAGGGACGGGGTGGCGGAGGTGCCGATCGAGGCCCGCTCCGACCGGGAGGTGACCCATATCGTGGGCTGCCCCGACGGCGGGGAGCCCAGGGAGGTGCGACTGGTGCCGCAGGGCAGCGGCGGTTTCAATCCGGCATTTGATGTAACACCCGCACGACTGGTGACGGCCCTGATCACCGAACGGGGGGTGGCGGCAGCGAGCGAAGCGGGGCTGCGGGAGCTGTATCCAGAGGCTCCCTGAGGCGAAGACCTCGTGGCAAACAGGAGTGCAGCAATGGCCAAGGGCAACCTTTTCCGTCCAGGAGATGCGGCAGTCTTCTCTTCTTGATTCAAAGCCTCTATGACGGATGCATCAGTGGGTGTGGAGAGGGCTATGTGGGATGCAAGTGAGGGATTGCCAGGCAACTGGAGCTGATCCCCTTGCAGGCTGACCCCCACAGCGCGGTTTACATCTCTCCCTCTCCAACCGGCTCCGCCGATGCATACACCACGAACGCAACGGGAGCATTGGGGTTGACCGTGACAATGATGGGCTTCTCATTGCGGAGCAGATCGATGTAGCGATCGAATTCTGCATCGGTACCGTAGGCAACTCCTGTCTTGGTGGCGGCATCCCAGGAATTGCTGCCTGTGACCCCGAAGATCAGGAAGAGCCTGTTGCCATCGGTGCCGATAAGGTTGATGCGGGCTCGGCCGCTGCTGCCCTGCGGATACAGGAATGGGGCGTAGGTGGTGGCGGTGAACTGAAAAGCGGGAAGTGGCATTGGATCCTCCTACTCTTGGAGTACACTTGAAAGTGAATACGAGACAAAGCTATCACCTTACTTCCTTGACGGGTAAGAGTGGCGGGGCTTTCTTAACTGGGGGAGGGAAGGGTTTTCACTATTCTCTTTGCAGTAGAAGTCTTCTCCAGAAGAGATCACCAAGTTTCCGAGCCAGAACCGCCCGGCCTTGCCGACACGAAAAGGCCTGGCCAAGCTTGAATCCACATGGAGAATAGAGCTCATGTGCACTACCACATACGATCGTACAAAGCTCGACAGTCCTTATACGTCGAGTTGTAGACCTGAATTTCCCCTTCAGTACTTGGCTTCCATGCTGCTGCGTAACGCACCTGGCATTCACTACATAGGGAGAAAGGATCTTGAGCCGCCAACCCTGCGGCCACAACTCATCATATTTGGCGCGCATTTCCTTGTACGGCCAGTCATAGACTTGGATTTCGCCTTCGCTGCTGGGCTTCCAGACTGCTGCGTAACGAACCTGGCCATTCACTACATAGGGAGAAAGGATCTTGAGCCGCCAACCCTGCGGCCACAACTCATCATATTTGGCGCGCATTTCCTTGTACGGCCAGTCATAGACTTGGATTTCGCCTTCGCTGC
>JBILGK010000074.1:0-8444 GCA_044351065.1 Cyanobium sp. | reverse complement strand
CTGCTGAGCGGTCGGTACCGCACCACCCTGTTCCGGGAGGCCTCCGAAGCCCCGGGCCTGCGTTTTCTGAACGGCCGGCAGCGGCTGATCCTGCGCGGCGATGAACTCACCCTGGAAGAATTGCCGCAGCGGCTGATCTGCATCCGCACGGAGGAGGTATGAGCCCGTTGTCTGATCGGGTGGTGATCACCCTGCTGATCGCCACGGTGGCGTTGGTCTTCGCCCTGGTCTTCTGGACCGTGCGGCTGGCTCCGTCGGCGGAACCGCGGCTGCAGTGGCGCCAGGGAGCACCGGAAGCGCAGCTGCAGCCGGCGCCGGCTGCCCCCGCCCTGACGGCTTGATGGCCCTCCCCCCCTCGCCCTCTGCCGAGCCGGAACCGGAGGAGGAGGCCCCGCAGAGCGATCCGGCGGCGCTGCAAACCCTGGTGCGCCGCCAGCTCCATCCCCTGCCACCGGGGCTGGTGGAGCTCTACGGGCTGCTGGCGGTGCTGTTCGTGCTGGTGCCGGAGTGGATGGCGGGGGGGGCGCTGCTGGGTCTGCGGCTGGGGCGGGAGGATGCCGATCTGCCGGTGGCCTCCGCCGCCTGGCAGAAGCTTCCGGAGCTGCGGCTGGCCACCTTGAGCCTGGCGGAACTGCGCCAGCTGGCCCGGCAGAAGGGCATCCGGGGCTACGGACGGCTGGATCGGCAGCGGCTCACCCGGCGGCTGCTCCAACGGCTGCCACCGCCCGGTGGAGCGGCGAAGTCGGTGTGGTAGCTTCCCAATCGTCGGCCTCTGACGGGGCGTAGCGCAGCTTGGTAGCGCACCACTTTGGGGTAGTGGGGGTCGTGGGTTCAAATCCCGCCGCTCCGATTCCAAGGCCGACCCCTCTTGAGGAAACAGAAGAGAAGTGAGACGGGATATCTGGCAAGTTGGCTTTGATTTCGGCGTTTGCTGCCAAGGTGCTGGTTAAGATATTCGGCTGACAGGGTGAAATCAATAGCTTCGCCATATCGGGACTACATCTATGAACCTGCTATATCTTCCCTTGCCAGGATTTTGAGTAGCCCGATTAATCCTGAGCATTGTATTCTGGATGGGATAGGGCCGTTCAGCTTGTTTCCGTGCCAGAAGTGCCTCCAGCCTGCGAAAAGATACCCTTTACGTGTTGAGATCGGCAACACAGCATGCTATAATTTAAATTTGCGGCAAGAGATCGCTCCGTCCACCTGCCACCGCCTGGCAGTCCGCAGGGGCGAGTGTGCGAGCAGCGCGGCCCCGCTGCACAGTTGATCCACGGCGATCGGATCGTGACGCCCCGGGAGTTCAGCTCAGCGCGTACAGAGCAGATCCTTGGCATGTGCGATCTGCTGAGCCGAAACTTCCGTGATCCATCCAAGGCATCTCCGCTCCGTAGCAGACTGCTACAATCAAAGGCTAGGACGGCGTTGATCCGACTTCCATGGCAAAATCCGCCTCCCCCTTGCGCCTGCAGGACGACCTGATGCGCAGGGCTGCCCTGGCCGGTGCCCGTCACCACCGCAGTGCCGCTCAGCAGATCGAATACTGGGCCGCCCTGGGGCAGGAGGTGGCGGCACTGCTTGATCCCGACCTTCTGCTCGATGTGAAAGCGGGACTGGCGCGGCTGCGGGTAGAACCGGTGCGGGTCGCGGCGGTGGTCCCGGAGAGCGTGTTCGCTTCTCTCGATGTCCAGCGCTCGAGCGGCACTCTGGCCGCATCCGTCAGCACGGGTTCATGGCGTTATCAGGCCTGCCCCGACCGGCCTGGTTTGCTGGAGCGGATCGACAACGAAGGTAATCGCACGGCCGGCACCTTTGCCAATGGCGTGTTCCAGCCCTGCGATGCCGCGACAGCTTGATCGAACGCCCCCAGCTGTGGATCCTCGTGGGCGGCAACGGTGCCGGCAAGAGCACTTTCTACCGGCTGGCGCTGGAGCCGCTCGGGCTGCCCTTCGTGAATGCCGATGTGCTGGCCAGGATCGTCTTTGGTGAAGCCGCGGAAGCCCACAGCTATTTCGCCGCCCAGCTGGCGCAACGGCAGCGTCATCAGCTGCTGGAGAAGGGGTTGAGCTTCTGTTTTGAAACGGTCTATTCCCATCCCTCCAAGATCGATTTCATCGCGCGCGCCAAGGCCTTGGGCTACGAGGTGATCATGGTGCTGATCCACCTGGAGAGCACCGATCTCAACCAAGCGCGCATCGCGGGCCGGGTCAGTGAAGGGGGCCATAGCGTCCCGGCCGACAAGGTGATCAGCCGCATTCCCCGTCTGCTGGATCAGGTGCGTGCCTCGATCCCTCTGGTGGATGTGCTTCAGGTCTACGACAATTCCTCAGCTCTGGATCCATTTGCTGCCGTGTTTACGATCAGCAACGGCTCCTTGAAGCTGCAACAGGATCCCCTGCCGGCATGGGCGGCTGCACTGCTCTCAGACACACAGCCCAGCTGATCGGCCAGGTGCGAGGGAAGCATTTCAGCAGGAGAAGGTGAGGTTGAGAGGGCGATGAACGTCAGTTTTGGGCGCGGTGCAATACGACAAGCTGGTCGAGATCATGGGCCGCTAACAGTGGCCCACTATCGTAGCCGAGCATCGGCTGAACTGGAGCCTGCGATCTTTTTTCAGGAATACCTGGCTAAGGACTTCGGCAGTCAGGATGCAATCAATGGCTTCGCCACAGCGGAGCCACGTCTGTAAATCGTTTATATCTTCCCTCGCCAAGGCCATGAATCGCCTGATCAAACCAGCGCGTTGCATCCTGGCTGGCATGGAGCCGCTCAGCGCGTTTCAGGGCCAGAAGGATCTCCCGCCCGCGCACAAGATACTCTTTACGGGTTGAGATCGGCAGCACAGCACTCAGCGATCCCAGCCTGCCGCAAGAGATCGCTACATCCACCTGCCACTGCGTGTTCGCCGGATCGCGCTGCGCCAGGCCTTCTCGGATCGCCAGCCCCGCCTGGTACGCCGCCAGTGCCCCTGGACCATCTCCCTGCGCCACCAGCACATCACCAATCTTGATCTTGCTCACCGAGAGATCGCGCTGCCACTCCGTGTTCGCCGGATCGCGCTGCGCCAGGCCTTCTCGGATCGCCAGCCCCGCCTGGTACGCCGCCAGTGCCCCTTGCCCATCTCCCTGCGCCACCAGCACATTACCAATCTTTTCCTTGCTCACCGAGAGATCGCGCTGCCACTCCGTGTTCGCCGGATCACGCTGCGCCAGGCCTTCGGCGATCACCAGTCCCGCCTGGTACGCCGCCAGTGCCCCTGGCCCATCGCCCTGCGCCACCAGCACATTGCCAATCATGGTTTTGCTCACAAAGAGATCGCGCTGCCACTCCGTGTTCGCCGGATCGCGCTGCGCCAGGCCTTCGGCGATCGCCAGCCCCGCCTGGTACGCCGCCAGTGCCCCTGGACCATCTCCCTGCGCTACCAGCACATTGCCAATCCGGTCATGGCTCACCGAGAGATCGCGCTGCCACTCCGTGTTCGCCGGATCGCGCTGCGCCAGGCCTTCTCTGATCGCCAGCCCCGCCTGGTACGCCGCCAGTGCCCCTGGGCGATCCCCCTGCGCCATCAGCACATCGCCAATGCCGTTGCAAGCAATGAAGATTCCCCGCTGGTCCTGAGCCGCTTCGGCCTGGTGGCGTGCCTGCTCAAAGGCTCCAAGGGCGCCGCGTGAATCTCCCAGACGGATCAGCCCGTAGCCCAGGCTGAATGCCGCGGATGCCTGGTTGGGATCCGCAAGGCAGGCTTGACGCCAATACTCCACTGCGCCGCTCGCATCCTCACCCTCCACGAGCTGGCCCAGGGCCTCGGCCGCCGCCGCCAGCCGTTGCCGCCAGGCTGCCTCTTCGGGCCAGCCCTGGCGCTGGATGGCAAAGAACTGGCGCACCAGGGGATGCAGGGCGTAGCGCTGCCGCTCGCCCGCCAGACGGTCGAGCAGGTTGGCGCCCAGCAGATCCGCCAGGGCGGCGTACCAGAACTGGCCCGGGGCGGTGCTGGCCTCGGCGGGTTCGCAGCGCTGGATCAGCTCCCAGGGAATCGGGGCGCTCAGGGTGAGGCTGAGCAACTGGGCCAGCAACCTGGCCTGCGGGGAAAGGGGCCGCCAACTGGTGAGCAGGGAGGCAACCAAGCCCTTCTCCGCCAGCAGATCGGCGTGGGCCTGCTGGAAGGCCTCAGCGCCCAGTTCTGGCCGGGCCAGATCCTCCCGCAGCTGCGAAACTTGCAGCACGGGCACCCGCTGCAAGTGCGCCGCCAGCAACACCAGGGCCAGCGGCAGGCCCTCCACATCCGCTACCAGCTGCAGCGCCGCCTCCGGCTCCTGCGCGATCCGCTGCCGGCCGCTCTCGCCGGCCCGGTTCTGGAGCAGGTGGAGGGCATCGCCCGGGGCCAGCACCGGCAGGTCGATCGCGGCGGCGGCGGCGAGCGGTTCCGCCCGCTGGGTGATCAGGCAGCGGAAACGGGAGGGCAGGCCCGTGCGCAAGCGCTGCAGCAGCTCCCGGCCCTCTCGGCCCGGCGGCAGGTTGTCCACCACAAGCAGCACCGGCAGCTGCGGCTCGCCCGGCCAGGCCTGCAGGCAGCGGCGCAGGCGCGGCTCCGGCTCCAGGCCGGTGCCCGGGGGCAACCCCGGAATCGTGGCCTCCAGTTCGGCGCAGGCCCGCCGGGCCAGGGGAGCGAAGCCTTCGCTGGCATCCAGCCACCAGGTGCCGCCGGGGTAGCGATCCCGGTTTTCCCGGGCGTACTGGAGCGCCAGGGTTGTTTTGCCCACGCCTGGCAGGCCATGGACCACCACCTGGCTTCCCTCCGGCACCAGGTGGATCGCCAGCTGGTGGAGCGGCTCATCGCGGGCCACGAAGCCTTCGCAGGGCGGCGGCAGATTGTGGAGGGCTGGGCTTGCCGGAGCCTTCGGGCTGGGGTCGGCCGGCTCTGGCTCGCTCTGGCCGCCTGGCTTCTTGACCAACCCAGCCCGCAGCCAACCCCACACCAGCCGGAGCTTGTCGGCCTGGCTGATCAACCCCCACAGCAGACCGAGAGCCAGCACCACGCCCACGGGCAAGCCAAGGTGCCCGGCGATGGCGGAGAGAGGATCATCACCACCACGGTCGGCCGCCTTTGGCACGGCTTGGGCGTGCACCCCGGACGTGGCGATCGCGGCGAGGCAAACTCCCGCGAAGAAGTGGCTGCGGGACCTGCGCACACAAGCCGGCAAGGTTGGCCAAGTTTAGCCCTGCCAATCCGATGGCAGAGGAGGTAGAGAAAGGGATCGGTTGTTTGCGGGGATCGTGAACAGCACGGCAGCCAATCCCTCTCAGCGCAGCCGTGTGGCCGCCCGGAAGCGATGCAGCCAGCGGTTGACGCGACCGCGCTCACGCCGCGGCACCTCCTGGTTCAGGCCCATCAGCTCGGAAGCGGCGAGACGGCGCAGCACCCGCACGTCCACCCGCCAGAGGCCCTCCGCCTCACGGATCAGCCGGGCCCAGCTGCGGGCCGACTGCCAACGGCGCAGTCGATCGAGCAGGGGATCCACCGCGGAGGGCAGCCTGGGCGGCCGGACGATCATCGTGGGCGCCAGTGGAAGGATGCCCTCAGGGTGGCGGTCGCGACGCGAGAGTCCACGGATATCCCGAAGGGCTTCCGGATTCAGGAAGAATCCTGTGGAAGCGCGGGGTCCGGGCGCCGGATCAGGCGCTGCGGGGCAGAGCCGCCAGGGAGGGGGCAATCTCAGCGACTTCCAGGCCGGCCTGCTGCTCCGGCACGGGCTCCACGGTGAAGGGGAGATCTTCCACCTCCCGCTGGCTGAGGCGGCGGCTCCAGGCGCTGCTCACCGGCTCGTTCCAACGGAAGCCCGCTTCCCGGGCCAGGTGGCGATCGGCGTAGGGGAGGCAGGCCTTGTAGAGGCGTCGGGGTTCGAGGGCCCGCTGCAGCAGCACCTCCAGGTCGGCGCAGCGCTCGAACACCTGGGCGAGGTAGATGCAGTCGGTGAGGGCGCGATGGGCGGCCCACACGGGAACGGCATGGGCCAGGGCCAGATCCCGCACCGAGGGGCGGGAGCGCAGTTGCCGCTCCGGCGGCCAGCGGATGTCATCCATCGAGCAGATCCAGGGCTTGGCGAGGAAGGGCAGGGGGCCATGGCCAAACCACTGGCGATCGAAGGCGGCGTTGTGGGCCAGCAGGGCATCGGCATCGGCCACCAGCGCCTCGAAGCAGGCCAGGCCGGCCTGCCAGGGCTGGGGGAGACGGGTGGCGGCGGCGGGAATGCCGTTGATCGCCTCGGCCGGATTGCTGGCGGCGGGCAACAGAAACGAAACCTGGCTGAGCACCATGCGGCTCGGCACGTGGAACAACACGGCGCCCACCTCGATGCATTGGCCCTCCCGCGGGGAGAGGGCTGTGGTCTCGGTGTCGAGAATCAACAGGCGCTCCGGCGCGGGGGGAAGGGTGCGGCCCGCGGCGCCAGGAAGCTCTGGCAGGCTGACCGGTAGCACCGGAGCCGGTGCCGGTGCCGGTGCCGGTGCCGGTGCCGCAGCCGGAGCCGCAGCCGGCGCGGGCACGGCCGGAGCCGGAAGTGGGGCTCCCAGCAGGTCGGGCTGTTCCCAGAGGCTCCCTTGCTCCTCCATCGGCGGCCAGCTCCTTGCACTCCGTCAAGGCCCCATCGTCGCAAGCCAGGCAAGCGGTCTGCCTCGCCCGCCGCCCGGCCTTCCTTAGGGTTGATTCACCTTTTGATGCCCCTGCCGTGGCCTCCGCCCTTGTCGCCGGCGATCGAGCCCCCCTGATCGCCCTCCCGGACGGGGAGGGCATCGAGCGGCGCAGCGACGCCCTGGCGGGCAAGCCCCTGGTGCTGTTCTTCTATCCCAAAGACGACACGCCGGGTTGCACGGCCGAGGCCTGCGCGTTCCGCGACAGCTTCGCCGATCTGCAAGAGCTCGGGGCTGAGCTGTGGGGGGTGAGCGGCGACGATGCGGCCAGCCACCAGCGCTTCGCCCTGCGCCATCGCCTCCCCTTTCCACTGTTGGTGGACAGCGGCAACAGCCTGCGCAAGGCTTTCGGTGTGCCCTCCGTGCTGGGCCTTCTGCCCGGCCGCGTCACCTACGTGATCGACGGGGAGGGGGTGATCCGCCATGTGTTCAACAACCTGCTCGATGGGGCGGCCCACCGGCGCGAGGCGATCGAGGCCTTGCGCCGTCTTCGCGCGGCCTGAAGTGGCGCCCGCCTGGCGCCAGCGCGGAGCGATCTGGACCCTGGAGTCCGCCACGCCCCCCGCAGCGGAATCACCGCTGGTGGAGTTCATCGGCGGCAGCTACCTGGCCACCAACCCCCAGCTGAGCTACAGGCGCCTGCTGGAGGCACTGGCGGGGCGGGGCTGGGCGATCCACGCCTGGAGCTATGTGCCGGGTTTCGACCATCAACGGCAGGCAGTGGAGGCCTGGCGGGCCTTCCGCACCCTGCGCCGCAGCCACCCCCTGGCGGCGGCGGAAACGGAGCACCGGCGCCCCGTGCTGCGCCTGGGCCACAGCCTCGGCTGCAAGCTCCACCTGCTCGCCCCGGACGGCGGCCGGGGCTGCTGCGGCCTGGTGGCCCTGAGCTTCAACAACTTTTCAGCGGAACGCTCCGTGCCGCTGCTGGCGGAAATGGGCCAACAATTGGGCTTCCGCAGTGAGTTCAGCCCCTCCCCGGAGGAGACGCTGCGACAGGTGAGCGGCAACTACCACCAGCCCCGCACTTTGTTGCTGCGGTTTCGCCGCGACAACCTCGACCAGAGCGGCCGGCTGCTGGCAGCCCTGCGGCAGCGCCCGGACGACCGCAGCGAACTGGTGGAGCTGCCCGGCGATCACCTCACCCCCGCCAGCGCCGGACTGCGCCGCAACCTGCTCGGAGACTGGGCCGATGATCCAGCCCGCCAGCGCCAGATCGATGGGCTGGCCGAGCGGATCCTGGCGTGGCTCTAGCCCGCCAGATCGAAGGATTGAATCATTGGACTCATCCAGCCCCCTGAACGGCAACAATAGACACACCACCCCAGGAAATAAATGGCGTGGCGATAATTTAGATTTTTTTGTGAGATGGCGCCCTTCATTAAGTACTATGCGCTGGTCTGGCGGCGTGCCTGTGACTACAAAGGTCGTTCCACAAGGTCAGAACATTGGTGGGCAGCGCTGGATGCCGTCCTCTTTGCCATCATCTTGACGTTAATTGCCTTCGCAAGTTAAAAATCTCCCGGCCCCGACTCTATTCAAGCGATGATTGCTATCTTCCAAGTGCCTCATCTCCTGATCCTTCTTCCGTTGCAGATTCGTCGCCTTCGAGACGCTGGCAAGGCAAGGATCTTCTTGATTACGCAGCTCACTCCGCGAACCGCGCGCCTGGCCCCTAGAGTGGTACACAGATACCACTCCGATCATGGGCCGCAACGCCATTCAGTTTCAGAAGGGGCTCTCCGTGCCCGAGTTCCACA
>JBILGK010000102.1:0-2507 GCA_044351065.1 Cyanobium sp. | reverse complement strand
GCGATGACGCGGCAGCGCTCCAGTTCATCAAGCTCCTGAACAGGTTTCAGCCGCCGCAGTTCGTCGTAGTTGGTGCACTCATGCCGTAGCTCCTGGGTGGTGACATGCTCGCGCGCCCCTAGGCGCGTGAGGTTGGTCAGCCGCACCCGGTCGTGCCAGTAATCGAAGAGAGCTTTCTGGTCTGCACCGCCGAGCATCCCGAAACCCTCCTGACCAGCACCAGACAGCCAACCGATCCTAAGGAGCGTCATCGCTGCAGACCTCAGCGCAGAAGAGCCGGGCCTGCGGTCCGGCGGCTCTCCAGCCGCAGGATGCGTTGGGCATGCAGGTCGGTCTCGGCAGACCAATGCACGGGCGGCTCTGGCTCCTGCATTGGCGGATCTGGCGCCCCAGACCGCGGAGAGGGTCGGTTCATGGTGGCAACGATGGGAAGCACCACCAGCAGCTCAGCAGCGAGGAGCAGGTCGATCTGGGGCATGGCGAGAAGGGATCAGGCGTCAGTGAGCACAGCCTCAGCCCCGTGACCCCGTTCTGGATCATTTCTCCTGCGAAAGAGCAGTGGCTGCAGGCCGCCCTAGCGGTGTACGTCCCAGGCTGAGCCGGTGCCCGGGGCTGGGGGCCGGGAGCGAGCCTGCGGCCTTGCGCGGACCAATTCCGCTTTGTTCGGACGATTCCAGCGAGATTATGAAGATTGCTGCGGATCTGCAGCTCTTTCAGCACCCCTCTCGCCTCAGTCGCCACGCGGGGTGATGCCGGAACTATTCACCACACGAATAGATCCAGCCTCTTCTGAATCGCCACACCTTGCAGCTGCATTCGGAAGATGGAAGCCGATGTGCTGCCTGGCATGGTCTTCCTGCCCCCAACCTCTGATTTCCCACCAGATCCGGAACCGCTGGATCGCCAGGTGCTCAATAGCACCTATCTGGAGCTGAGGAATTGCTACTCCAGCCTGATGCGCAGCCGCGCCCAGCATCGGCGTCTGGCCAACAAGGCCAAGGACGAAACCGCCCTGCTCAAGGAACGGATCACAGCCTTGGCCGGCCGCGATCTGCCCCAGCGCAAGGAGCTCTATGAGCTCCTGGAGATCGTGACGGCCATCGCTGGTGATATTGAAGATGCCGGCGATGATCTGGTAAATGGCTTCAGCCGTTACAAGAAAGGCCGCCATAGCTTCCAAGGTGGCGGGTATATCGGTGATCTCGTCCGTGCAGTGATTCATTTCATCAATCGCTGGGGTCGCACCAAGGACCGGCTCGGCGATCTCAAGCAGAAGCAGGAGGAGCTGATCAACAAGTCCCAGGATCTTCTCCCGCCACCGCCACCCCCCAGCGGCAATGGCAACGGCCGCGGACCCGCAGCCGGGACACCCACGTCGCCGGGGGACAGTGCGCTGCGACCCATCGACGTCAGCATGAACGGGAGTCAGTCCCAACAGCCAGCAGAGCCCACAGGCACCCAGTGGCAGCCGCCACAGCAGCCCCAGGATCAAGCCAAGGGAGCCAACGACCATGGGTGAGATCGCCGACACCATGCGCTCCGCCCTGCGTGAGCTGGCCCAGGCCGATGCCCGGCTCTATCGCGGCCTGGCGGAAGAGCTGGGCGATGGCGGCACCACCGTCGAAGAACCCCGCGCCCTGATCCAGCCGGAGGGCGGGGCACCCGCCACGGAAGCCCAACTCCTGGCCCTGAAGAACGACGCCCTGCAGGAGCTCTGCGCCCAGAGGGGCATCAAGGTTGCCAAGCGCCCCAGGAAGGACGTGATGGTGGGCCTGCTTCTGGCAGACCCCAACGGTCCGCCGCCTCTTTCCCTGCTGCCCCCTCCCAAGACCAAAGCCCCCTCAGCTGGGAAGGGCACGGGGGCAACGGGCGGCAAGGCCGGCACCGCTGAGCTCCAGGCCCTGGAGCAGCGCCTCGTTCGCTTGGAGCAACTGGTGCTGCTGATCGCTCAGCAGGTGGGGGTCCCCCCGGAAGCGATCGAGCGGTTGCTGCCGCCGGCTGCTCCGCCAACCTGAAACTCCTCTGCGCTGGTCCCAGTTGATGACGGTGAACCGGGAGTCGCTGGAGAAGCTGGGCCGCTTCCTGCTGCGCGGCCTGCGCATCGGCGCCAGCACGGTGTCGATCGTGGAGCTGCTGCGCAACGACTGGATTGGCGGCCTCAGCGCTGGGGTGGCCTGGCTGGTGTTCCTGCAGGTGGAGCGGCGACTGTCGCCCCTCAGTCCCGAGCCTGAGGACTGATCTGCAGGCAACGGGCCAGCGCCCGCGCAGTAATGATGAAGGTTGCGGAACTCACAGACCGCCGCCCTGGCATCCATCTATCGTCAGAAGTCAGCCAACGAGTCCACCACCCCCGCTCGCCTGGCAGTGTCCAGCACTGGACCCTCTCCATCGCATGACACTCTCCACCCCAAGCAGGCCTCCCTCCACCCCAGCCTCTGGGCCGCTGCGGCGTGAGCAGATCGATGCGCTCCTGGAGGAGTTGCGCGACCCTGCTCTGGCCCGTCAAT
>JBILGK010000101.1:0-2545 GCA_044351065.1 Cyanobium sp. | reverse complement strand
CTCCGACGCCGTCAACAGCTCAGCTGGTCGGCTGACATCGGCACCGGCGATTGCGTCCATCTCTCGATCCGGGTGGGGAACTTTTCGTGTCGGATCTGGTGACTTTCTCGCTGTCGGCTGACACCGTCGGCCGTCATGTCGTAGAACCACACCTGATCGGTGCCGCCCCGGCCGGTCTTGGTGAACAGCAGGATCGCCGTGCTCACGCCGGCATAGGGGCGGAACACCCCGCTCGGCAGTGACACCACGCCTTCAAGGAAATGGTCTTCCAACAGGGTGCGGCGCAGTTCCTTGTGGGCGTTGCTGGAGCCGAACAGCACGCCATCGGGCACGATCACCGCCGCCCGGCCGCCGGGCCTGAGCAGCTGCAGGAACAACGCCATGAACAGCAGCTCGGTCTTCTTCGTCTTCACCACGCGCTGCAGCTTGGCGCTGGTGCTCTCGTAGTCGAGTGAGCCCGCGAACGGTGGATTGGCCAGGATCAGGGTGTATTTGTTCTCCTCAACGGCGCCGTCTTCCGAGAGCGAATCGCGGTAGCTGACATCGGGGTTCTCCACCCCGTGCAGCAGCATGTTCATCGCGCCGATGCGCAGCATCGTGGTGTCGAAATCAAAGCCATGGAACAGGCCATGGTTGAAGTGCTCGCGCAGCTCCGGATCGCTGAGCACCTCCGGGTGGTGCTCGCGCAGGTATTCACCCACCGCCACCGGGAAGCCGCAGGTGCCGCAGGCCGGATCCACCATCACATCCCGTGGGGTGGGCTCGGTCATCGCCACCATCAGCTCGATGATGTGGCGCGGCGTGCGGAACTGGCCGTTGGTGCCGGCGGTGGCCAGCTTGCCGAGCATGTACTCGTAGATGTCGCCCTTGGTGTCGCGGTCCTCCATCGGGACCGCATCGAGCAGCTCCACCACCTTCGTGAGCAACGCCGGCGTGGGGATCGTGAAGCGCGCGTCACGCATGTGGGTGGCGTAGGCCGATTCCTCACCGCCCAGCTCCCGCAGGAAGGGGAACACCCTCTCGCCTACCACCTGAAACATCGAGGCAGGATCACCCAGCTCCTTGAAGCGGCTCCAGCGCAGCTCGCTCCAGGGCCGCCCCTGCGCATCGCTGCCCTCCGGGAAGATGCGACGCCGCATCGGCTGGCCTGAGCGCTGGCTGCGGCGCTCCTCCAGGGTTTCCAGTTCATCGAGCCGGCGGATGAACAGCAGGTAGGTGAGCTGCTCCAGCACCTCCAGCGGATTGGCAATCCCGCCGCTCCAGAAGGCATCCCAGATCCGGTCGATCTGGTTGCGCAGCTCGCCGGTGAGCACCGAGGCCGCCGTGGTGCCGGGGGCGATGGCGGCCTGGGGTGCAGGAGTACCGGCGCCGTTGCCGATGCGGCGGGTGCGCTGGCCAGTGCTTGCCCCGGCAGGACGCGGCGGGGGTGCCACACCTGGGGCCTTCAAGCCGCCTCCGGGGCCGCGAGCCTTTTCGGCAGCTCCTATCGCCACCACCCTGTTCTTCACCTCCTCCAACACGTCATCGCTCAGCGGCTCCTCGGCCTCCTGCTCCAGGGCCTTGCGGATCTGGTCGTTGCTGATCCGGCTGCCGTCCTCCGGGATCAGGGCGATCAGGTCGTTGACGAGGTCGGCGAGGACGGGCATCAGGTTGGGGAAGTGGATGCTGGACTCAGGCAAGCAGAGCCGGGGCCCGGGGCGGTGCTTGGCCTCAATGGGGTTCACGATGCCTGGTTGGGCACCAAACCCACTCAGTTGTCATGCGAAGGTCGGTCCGTCCGCTGGTTGGCGGCCATCGCCTGCCTCAGCTCCGCCCCAGTTTGCCGCCACTTACAGCGTGCTGGCTCCATTTGGAGTGGAATCTGCATCCCAGGAGGGCAAATCTATGCACGCGCTGCATGGTTTTCCGTTTGCTCCCTTTCTGGCCTGCGCAGGAGGCTTGCCTTGGCAGCCTCCCCCTCCTGTGCAGCGTCTGCTTGAGCTGGCATCCACTCCTCCTGGGCCTTCTCCACCCGCTGCCGCAGGATGCGGATCGGATGACGAGCTGGGTGTTTGCAGAGCATCCGGCCCTCGGGCAACAGCAGCCAGAGCGTCTCCCGCAGGGGAGGCTGCTGGGGATGGGGGATCAGGCTCTGCGCTTGGAGCCAGCCGGGCTCAAGCAGGTCTGGACAGATCGGCATCGCCAGCTCACGGTCACGCATGCGCTTCAGCCAGGCGGGCACCTCCTGGCAGCCGATCGGCTGCTGCTCCAGTTGGAAGCCATGCCAGGCGAGCGTTTCATGCAGCAACGGTGTGGCCGCCTTGCGGGGCAGCAGCACCTTCCGGGAGATCGGCTCTTCCGCTGATGCCGGTGCATGGCAGACCAGTTGCAGCGGCAGCTCCCCCAGCAGCACCGCCTGGACGCCAGCCCAACGGGGCTGACGCTCCGCGTGTCAAGCGACATCCGCTTTTGGTCCTCCGGCGACACGAAAACTGGTCCACCTGTTGGCCTGCTGATGGGGGCCTGACGGCGGCCCTTGGATCGATGTTTCATCGGTGGGTGTCGT
>JBILGK010000014.1:0-78401 GCA_044351065.1 Cyanobium sp. | reverse complement strand
GGCATGACGCTGGGCAACAGCCCCAGCCAACGCCCCAGACCATGGCCGAAACAAGCGGCAACACCCCCCCAAAAAGTGAGGACCTTTTCGTGTCGGCAGTGAGGACTTTCTGCGTGTCGGTTGACATTCTGCTTGAGAAGGACATCTGGGTGGTCTGGGCCCTGCAGATCCTTGGCACAGATCAGCAACTCCTGCAGAGCCTCACCTTCAAAGGCGGCACCTCGCTCTCCAAGGCCCATGGGTTGATTGACCGCTTCTCGGAGGATGTCGACTATTCACGCCTTTGGCATGACCTCGATCGCCTTGCCCGTGCTGGCATCGCTGAGGCGGCTGTTCGAGACCGCACCCTGGCCGCTGATTCTGCGCTTTTTGGCCCCGCCCGGGGCGCCTGCCAGCGACACCCTGACCGACAAAAAAGACTCCTTGCAACGCAAAGAGTCTGACGGAATGGAGCCAAGCGGACTCGAACCGCTGACCCCCTGCATGCCATGCAGGTGCTCTACCAGCTGAGCTATGGCCCCGTGGGAGACGCAGACACCGAACGGCTGGAGGATCGGGTTGGCCCGGGGGCCGAGTCATGCGCTTTGTGAGAGTACACCGCCGTCGACCCCCAGCCGGAGGCTCTCAGACCTGCCGCCAGACCGCCACCAGCTTCCCCTGCACGCTCACCTGCTCGGCGGGCAGGACGATCGGGGCGTAGGAGGGGTTGGCGGCCGCCAGGGTCACCTGGCTTCCCTGGCGATGGAAGTGCTTGAGGGTGGTGCCGCTGCCTGGCACCAGGGCGCTGACGATGGTGCCCTCCCGCAGGCGAGAGGGATCGTGCACGGGCTCCATCAGCACCACATCCCCCTCCGCAATGTGGGCGTCCACCATGGAATCGCCGTGCACGGTGAGGGCGAACAGGCCGCGGGTTTCCAGCACGGGCGCCAGGTCGAGCCGTTCCTGCACGTCGTCGAAGGTTTCGATCAGGCCGCCGGCGGCCACCGCCCCGAGAACGGGGATGCCGGTCGGAGCCGCCACCCTCGCCAACAGCTGCAGGGTGCGGGCCTGCCCCTCTTGCCAGGTGATCCAGCCCTTCTGTTGCAGATGGCGCAGACGGCTCTGAATCGGAGCCGGCGAGCGCAGTCCCATCGCTTCCATCATCTGCCGGATCGAAGGGCTGTGGCGTTGGCTGGCGATGTAGTCGGCCAGCCAGTCATAGAGCTCCTGCTGGGCGGGGGTGAGATCTTGCGGCATCAGGAGGGGGAGCATCACTCTGGTACAGGTGTATCGCCCCGCGCCGTTTCTGTCCAGTCAGAGGGCCCCCAAGACCGTCGCCAGCAGGGCCTGCTGGGCATGAAGGCGGTTCTCCGCCTGATCGAACACGCGGCTGGCGCTTCCCTCGATCAACCCGGCGCTGATCTCCTCCCCCCGATGGGCGGGCAGGCAGTGAAGCACGATCGCGCGGCTGTCCGCTTCCGAGAGCAGGGTTTCGTCAAGGCAGAAGCCGCGGAAGGCCTCCTCCCGTTGGCTTTGTTGCCCCTCCTGGCCCATCGACGCCCAGACGTCGGTGTAGAGGGCATGGGCGCCCCGCACCGCGGTGAGGGGGTCGTGCACCACCTCGATCGCGCAGCGGCCCGCCGCGAGCCGCCGGGCCTGCTCCAGCACTGCGGGATCGGGCGCGAAGCCATCCGGGCTGCCCACCCGCACGTTCACCCCCAGCAGGGCGCCGCAGAGCATCAGGGAGTGGGCCACGTTGTTGCCGTCCCCCACATAGGCCATGGTGAGGCCCTCAATCGAACCGAAGGCTTCCCGCAGGGTCAGGTAATCGGCCAGGGCCTGACAGGGGTGCTCCCGATCGGTGAGGGCATTGATCACGGGGATGGAGGCCCAGTGGGCGTAGTCCTCCAATTCAGCCTGGGCAAACGTGCGTATGGCAAGAGCGTCCACGTAGCGGCTCAGCACCCGGGCGGTGTCGGCCAGCGGCTCGCCGCGACCCAGCTGGGTGACGTTGGGATCGAGGTCGATCGTCTGGCCTCCGGCGCGGGCCATGGCCACCGTGAAGCTCACCCGGGTGCGGGTGGAGGCCTTGGTGAAGATCAGCCCCAGGGTGCGGCCGCTCAGGTCGAGAGGCTTGCGTCCGGCCTTGAGGTCGGCGGCCAGCTCGAGCAACCGAACAGTCTGGGCGCTGTCGAAATCAGCACACGACAGATAATCCCGACCCTTCAGCCCCGCCAGGGGGAGAACGCCACCAGCGGCAGCCATCGACGCTTTCCAAAGAACCCTTATGGGGGATCGGGGGGGGCGACGTCAAGGGGTTCGAGGGGAACCAGCCTGGCTACGTGATCCGCGGAGCGGAGCGGGGAGAGCCCCCGGTCTCAGGCCGCCACCGCCTCGCCTGGTATCACGCTGGTGGCCAGCAGATTTTTGAGCTCGTCTCCCTCGATGACCTCCTTCTCGAGGATCTCCCGGGAGATTGATTCGAGCAGCTCGCGGTTGTGCTGGAGGATCGAGAGGGCCCGCTCATGGGCTCGGTCCACCAGGGAGCGCACCTCCCGGTCGATCGCCTGGGCGGTGGCGTCGCTCACCACCCGGCGGGGATTGGTGGGCCCGCCGAGGAAGCGGCTGCCTCCCTGCTTGTCGTAGGCCAGCGGGCCAAGGGTGTCGCTCATGCCGAAGGTGCCGACCATCTGCTCGGCGATGTCGGTGGCGCGCTGCAGGTCGTTGGCGGCACCGGTGGTCACCTCCCCAAACACGATTTCCTCGGCGCTGCGGCCCCCCAGCAGGGTGGCGATCTGGCCTTCGAGATCCTCTTTCGAGTTGAGGAAGCGCTCCTCGGTGGGCAGCTGCAGGGTGTAGCCCAGGGCGCTCATCCCCCGGGGCACGATCGAGATCTTGGCCACCTTGCTGCCGCCGGGCATCAGGTGTCCGACGATCGCATGGCCCACCTCGTGGTACGCCACCACCTTCTTCTCATCGGGCTGAAGCACGCGGCTCTTCTTTTCCAGCCCGGCCACCACCCGCTCGATCGCTTCGTTGAGGTCGCCCTGCTCCACGGACGTTCGGTTGACACGGGCGGCCAGCAGGGCAGCCTCGTTCACCAGGTTCGCCAGGTCGGCGCCGGCGAAGCCAGCGGTGGCCTGGGCAATCCGATCCATGTCGACGCCAGCGGCGAGTTTCACCTTCTTGGCGTAGATGTCGAGGATCATGCGGCGGCCGGAGAGATCGGGGCGATCCACCAAAACCTGGCGGTCGAAGCGGCCCGGACGCAGTAGCGCCGCATCCAGGGTTTCGGGCTGGTTGGTGGCAGCCAGAACGATCACCGGTTTGTCCTTGGCGGCGAAGCCATCCATCTCGGTGAGCAACTGGTTGAGCGTTTGCTCCCGCTCGTCGTTGCCCCCGACCACGCCCATCGAGCCGGAGCGGCTCTTGCCGATGGCGTCGAGCTCGTCGATGAAGATGATGCAGGGGGCTTTCTTCTTGGCCTCCTCAAACAGATCGCGCACCCGTGCGGCACCCGCGCCCACAAAGAGCTCGACGAATTCCGAACCGCTGATGATGAAGAAGGGAACGCCCGCTTCGCCAGCGACCGCCTTGGAGAGAAGGGTTTTGCCGGTGCCCGGAGGGCCGACCAGCAGAACCCCTTTCGGAATGCGGGCGCCGATGGCGGCATAGCGCTCGGGGGTTTTGAGGAAGTCGACGATCTCGGTGAGCTCGGTTTTGGCCTCGTCCACACCGGCCACATCGGCGAAGGTGACTCTGGATTCCTCATCCGGCACGTAGACGCGGGCCTTGCTCTTGGTGAAGCTCAACGCCCCCTGGGCGCCGCCCATGCCGCTGCGGCGGGCGAAGAACTGAAGCACCAGGATGAAGATCAACGGGGGCACCACCCAGCTCAACAGGGTGGTGAACAGGTTGGGTTTGCGCGGCGGCGCCGCCGCGAACTCGACGCCGTGCTCCTCCAGGCGTTGGGGGAGGTCCATGTCGAAGATCGGCGTGGTGGCCAACACCGTCGGCGCTCCTTCCGCCGGCGGCTTGAGCAGCTCGTAGCGGATCTGGTCAGAGGTGATGTACGCCCGCCGCACGTTGTTGTCGTTGACCTGGTCGATGAACAGGGAGTAGGGAACGCGTGGCACCTGCATCGCCGGGTTGGGCAGGAAGTTGCTGACCAACAGCAATACGCCGAGACCGATCAGCACCAGGTTGATCAGACCGAAGCGCCGGCTGGGGCGGTTGTCGTCCTGGCGGATGGCCATGCGAGGGGGCTGGGATTGGCTCCAAGCTAAGGGGGAGCATCTCCTAGCCGCCCACGCCCCGGTCGGGAGAACCGAACGCTCCCGAAGCAGGCCATGTGCGGCCGTTACTCCCTCACCACCACCCTCGACCGGCTGCTGCCGCGTCTCCAGGGGCCCCTGCCCGAGGGCCTGCTGGCGCACTACGCCCCCCGCCCCCAGGTGCGCCCCGGTGAGCCGCTGCTCCTCCAGCGCCAGGAGCACGGCCGGCTCGAGGTGAGTCTGGCTCTCTGGGGCTTGGTGCCGGCCTGGTGCCGCGATCCCCGTGGCCTGCGTCGCCCGATCAATGCCCGCAGCGAAACCGTGGCGGAGAAGCCTTTCTTTCGGGGCCCCTGGCGCCACCGCCGCGCGCTGTTGCCAGCCGATGGTTTCTACGAATGGCAGCGCCGCACCGATCCGGCCACCGGCAAGCCCTTCAAGCAGCCCTGGCTGTTCCGGCCCCGCAGCGGCGAACCGTTCTGGCTCGGCGGCCTGTGGGAGCGGTGGGTCGGCGCTGATGGGGGCGAAATCGACACCGCCGTGATTCTCACCACGGCTCCGAATGACCTCCTGCGGCGGGTGCACGACCGCATGCCGGTGCTGATCCCAGCCGGGCTCGAGGAGGCGTGGCTGGAGCCCAACGATGGCCCCGCCCTGCGCGCCCTGGAGCCGCTGCTCGCTCCCTGGGATCCCGCCGGTTGGGAGGCGGTGCGGTTGGATCCGGGCAGCCTGCTGCCGCCAGCCAGCGAGAGCGCCTCCGCTAGACAGGGACATCCGCCCCCACGCACCCGTGAGCCTTGAGCAGCTCGATGCCTTTCTCGAAGCCAGCCACCGCCAGCCCGAGCTGCACGGCCAGCTGCACGAGGGGGTGGACCTGGAGACCTTTCTCTCCCTGGCCCGGGAGGCAGGCTTTGCGGTGGACGAGAACGATGTGATCGCCGCCCAGCAACGGGCTGAGGCCGGCCTCAGCGACGCCGAACTGCAGCGGCGGGCTGGCGAGGAGGCCCGTCGGCTGCGCCATTTCATCCCCGGCTGAGCAGATGTCCTTCCCGCGTGAGCGGGTGGCGGAGTACCCCCGCCCCCCGTCCCTTGTGCCCTGCGACCGCCATGTGCGGGTCGAGGTTTTCGGCAGCGTTCTTGTCGACAGCCACCGCTCCCTGCGGGTGCTCGAGACCTTCCATCCCCCCACCTTTTACCTGCCCCCCGAGGCCTTCGATCTCTCCCGGCTCCGGCCGGCCGGAGGGCGCAGCTTCTGCGAATGGAAAGGAATTGCCCGGTACTTCGATGTGGTGGCCCCGGATGGCCGAACCCTGGAGCGGGCGGTGTGGCAGTACCCGGAGCCCACCCCTGCCTTCGCGGCCCTGGCGGGTTGGTTTTCCCTCTACCCCGGCCGGATGGAAGGCTGCTGGTTGGACGGGGAGCCCGTGGATCCCCAGCCGGGCGGTTTCTACGGGGGCTGGATCAGCAGCGACGTCGAGGGTCCGTTCAAGGGGGATCCGCTCCATCCGGAGTTGCGCTGATCAAGCGGCTCCCCGTCAGCCAGCTTGGGTCTTCAGGAGCGAGCCGGGGCGGCCCCTGCCGCGGCATCCGCGCCCTCCGCAGCGGATCGGAAGCGGGCGCCGTGGCGGCTCACCACACCGGCCAGATCCACCAGCAGCTCCTGACGAAGGGCGTGGAACGCGTCGGGATCGGGGGGGCCGAAGGCCTCCAGCCGCAGTTGCAGGCCCTGGCCATTCAGCGCGCTCACGTGCACCCGCCGCGGCAGGTGGCTCGCTACGGCGGGATTGGCACTCAGCTTCTGGCGCAGTTCGGCCGTGATGGCCCCGGCCCGCTCTGCGTCCTCCGGGCGTAGGGCCACCTCCAGCAAAAGGCGCCGATGCTCGCGGCGGCTGGCGTTGGCGATGGCGAAGCCCGCGAACAGGGCATTGGGGACGAACAGGGGTTCCCGATCGGCCGTGAGCAGCTCGGTGTAGTAGCTCCCGATCGCCTCCACCGTGCCAGAGAGCCGTTTGTCGGGTAGCTCGATCCAGTCGCCCACAGTGAACGGGCGAAACAGATAGATCATCACCCCGCTCAGCAGGTTTTCCACCAGGGCCTTGGAGCCGAAGCCCAATGCCGCGGCTCCCACGCCGCTGGCGGTGAGCAGCAGGGCTGGGGAGACGCCCAACAGCCGCAGCACCACCAGACCCGCCAGCAGCAGCACCGTGGTGGAGACCAGTTTGTCGGTGAGGTCGAGCAGGGCTCTGCGGTCGGCCGGGGTGCGTTGGGGCAGCCAGCGGGGATCGCTCTCGATCTGGTTGATCAGCAGGGGCTTGCAGCGCAGCAGGGTCCAGGCAATGCCGAGGCTGATCACCACGTCGCGCCCATCACGACCGCCGAGAGGGAGCTGCCAGCCAAAGCGCCCCAGCGCATCCAGCAGCCACCAGCCCAGGCCTCCCAGAAGCAGGGTGACGCTGATGCTCAGGCGGGCGCGTTGCAGCAGCACCCGTCCCAGGGCGTCGGGGGCGAACTGGCGCGCCAGCAGCTCGAGGCCGAGCCAGGCGATCGTGGCCAGCAGCAGGCTGAAGATCGCGATCGGCAGGGTGGAGGCCGTTCCCGAAACGGTGGCGAGGGGGGTCATGGCGGCGGGGTGGGCCCCTCCAGGCTCCAGAGCAGATCCTCCCCGAGGTGCCGCAGGCCCCGCTCCTGCCAGGGCAGGGCCCGGGCCAGGGAGGTGAGTCCCAGATCCCCCAGGGGGGTACGGGCGGCGACGCCACCGAGCAGCTTCGGGGCGATGACGGCGGCGATCCGTTGCACGCAGCCCTGTCGCAGGGCGGCGCCGGCCAGTTCCGGGCCGCATTCCCACAGCACCTGGAGGCTGCCCCGCTCCGCCAGGGCCTCCAGCAACAGCGCCGGTTCGCAGGCGGCCAGTTCCAGGCGCTCCACCCCCCGGGCATCGAGCTGGTGACGTCGCTCCCCGGGAGCTTCCGGCCCGTGGGCCACCAGGGTGGGTCCGCTGCGCAGGTCCCAGAGGCGGGCGGTTTCCGGCAGATCCAGGCGGCGGCTGAGCACCACCCGCAGCGGCTCCGGGTTGCGCCGACCACGGCTGGTGAGCAGGGGGTCATCCTGGCGCACGGTGCCACCCCCGACGATCACCGCGTCGCAGTCCGCCCGCAGCGCGTGCACCCAGGCTCGGGCGGCGGGACCGCTGATCCACTGGCTCTCCCCGTTGGCCAGGGCTGTGCGGCCATCGACACTCATGGCCCACTTCAGGATCCCGAGGGGCCGGCCCGTCGCCAGCCGGTGCCGGAAGGCCGCGTTGAGCGCCTTGGCCTCGTGCTCGGCCACCCCCTCGATCACCTCCAGGCCCGCGGCCCGCAGCCGGGCGATGCCGCCCCCATCCACCTGCGGGTTGGGGTCGCGCATCGCGAGTACCACCCGCTGGATTCCTGCGGCGATCACCGCCTCGCTGCAGGGTGGCGTGCGCCCGTGGTGGCAGCAGGGTTCGAGGCTGACAACCAACGTGCCGCCCCGGGCCCCTTCGCCCGCCTGACGCAGAGCGCCCACCTCGGCATGGGGGGCTCCGGCGCGCTCGTGATAGCCCTCCCCCACCAGCACCCCGGCGGCATTGAGGACCACGGCCCCCACCAGTGGGTTGGGGCTGGTGCGGCCCCGCCCCAGCTCGGCCAGCTGGAGGGCCCGGCGCATCCAGGGGAGCCAGGGGTCGTGATCCCGGGGCGCGGGCTCCGCAGTGCTCACCGCTCGTTCGAGGTCGGTGGCGGCGACACCTCCGCCAGACTGCGCCACTCCGCCACCACGTAGGGAGGTACCGGCAGCTCCACGAACACACCGCTCAGCTGCAGCCGCAGGGGCCGGTTCAGGCGCAGATCGGCCAGCAGGGGGGTGAGGTCGAACTCCGCCGCGGCGGCACGGTTGTCGCCGGAGAGTTTGGGGCTGGCCAGGGTGATGTCGTCGAGAAGCCATTCGCGCCGCCCCGCCCGCACCACCAGCGGAGTGGGGTGGTCGATCCGCACCTGGCCCGGATAGCCCACGATCCGCAGCACCTCGGTCGCGTTCGGGCCTGGCGGGCCCTCCCGGTAGGCCACCACCTGCCAACTCTGATAATCGAGATCCCGCAGGCTTTCCAAGCTGCGCACCAGGCCGGTGCCCGTCTCCTGCGGGCTGGCCTGGATCTGCGCCAGCGCCCGCTGGGGGGCCAGCAGCAACGTTAGGGCCAGAGCCGTTGCCCAGAGCAGAGCAAGCGGGGCCGGTGCCATCGGTTGGGGACGGCTCATGGCAGGGCCCGGGGCTGCCGCTCGGCCCCCGGGATCGGTTGCCAGCCGGTGTGGCTGGCCCACAGGGCCCAGATCGCCATCGCCCGCAGATAGTGGCAGGCGCGGAAGGTGTGGGCTGCTGTGATCGCCTCCGGCGTGCGGAACTGCAGGCCCCCCTCGTACACCTGCTGCACCACCGCCGAGCAGATCGCCAGGGCCGTCTCCGTCTCGCCCATCAGCCGGAAGTAGGCCGCCAGCCCGAAATTGATTCCCGTCCACACCTCCAGCGGATGGGTGCCGTCCGGATCCAGGGGCGTGCCGTCCCGGCGCAGGCCGTTGGCCACCCCCAGCCGGCCGCCTTCAAACCCTTCGAAGCAGGCCTCTCGCACCGCCCGCAGGGTGGAGCGGGCCCGCTCGTCCGCCACCACCGGCGGCAGGCCCAGCAGACGGGCGTAGAAGTCGCCGCAGAGCTGGTCGGCCATCACCACCGGCGTGCCGCTCTCCGCGTCAATCCGGTAGTACTCGCCATTCCAGAGCAGCCGGTCGAAGTTGGCGCGGGAGCGCTCCAGCCATTCTCCGAACTGCCGCTGCTCGCCGCTGGTGTCCAGCCCCAGCTCCAGCTGCAGCCGCTGGCCCATCGCCAGGGCCGCCTCCAGGGCCGCGATCCACAGGGCGCCGCAGTAGGCGCTCACCCCCTGCAGCGGCCAGTCGTCGAACGTCTGGTCGGGCGCGCCGCCGTTGTCGGGCAGCCCATCGTCGTTGGCGTCGAACCTCTTGAGGTAGCGCAGGGCGGTCACCGCAGCGGGCCAGCAGTCCGCCAGGAAGCGCAGGTCTTCACCGCTCGGGGCGAGGCGGAAGGTGCGCCACACCTGCAGCACGAAGTCGCTGGCCAGGTCCTTCCAGAGGTTGCAGTCCTGGTAGGCGGTGTAATTGGTGGCGTCGAACGGCCGCTCGTTCGGCGCGCCCAGGTCATGGGGGGTGGCACCGGCCACTTTGCGGGGGGCTTCCACCCGTCCCCTGCCCTGGGTGAAATACCACCCGATCGGTCGCGGCGTGGGGTCGGCGGCGGGGATGGCGCGAGCGAAGTCCCGCAGCACCGCCTTGTCGAGCTCGGGCCAGAGCTGCAGCAGGGCGAAGGAGCCGTAGAGGCGCACGTCGAGGCTCTCGTACCACGCGTAATCGAGGCACTCCAGCACCCCGAAGCGGCCCACCGGGTCCTGCGGGGTGGCCGCGCTCCAGAGGCTGCCGCCGCTGGCCAGGTCGTAGAGCTCATTGAGCAGGGCCATGCGCAGCGGCTCCGGCAGGTCGGAGCGCTCCAGCACCGGACGCTGCCAGGCGTCGATCCCGCCCCGCCACTCCCGCCAATCCCGCAGGGCCTCGGCGGCGATCACCGCGGCGTTGTCCCCACCGGCCCCGAAAAAGTCGGTGTAGCGGCGCAGGGCACGGGTACCCGTGGCGAAGGCTGTCACCGGCAGGTCCCAGGCGATCACCACCGGCAGCTCCAGGCTGGCGCCAGGGTCGAGGCGGAAGCGCACCGCCAGGGCGGCGCTGGCAGGATCGCCATCGCCGCTGCAGCGATCGTTGTCGCTCTCGGGGATCGAGCCGTCGCGGGCAAAGGGTTGCCAGATCTCGGAGCCGTCGCCGGCTGGATTCCAGCGGCTGCAGCGGAACAGCTCCACCGGTACAGCCAGGCTGGCGGGATCGGGCACCGCCAGACACCACTGACCCTGGCCCTCCGCCAGCGGTTCGGCCCGCTCGCCCTCCAGCACGATGCCCCGGAGCCCGTCGCCGTCCCACTGGCGGTTGCGTTGGCCGCGGGTGCGGCCAATCGCCGGCACATAGTTGTGCTCCGGGCTGCCGTCGTCGCGGAAGTGCACCGCAGCGGCGGGGTCGGTGTTGGTGAACCAGCCGCTGCTGTTGCGCCAGCTCAGCAGCAGCGAAAGCTCCAGCGGTGCGTCCGTCGGATTGGTGAACTGCCAGACGAACACCGCCACCGGGTAGCTGGTGCGCTGGTAGTCGCCAGGCAGGATCGGGCTGAAGGCTTCGGCGCTCACCCGGGCGCGGTAAACCCCTTCATAGGTGAAGCGCTGCAGGGGGTAGCGGGCGGAGTAGGTGCCGGTGCGCCGCTGGTCGTCGCTGGCCGGGTACCAGCACCACGCGTCCAGGGGAGCGCCAGCCTCGGGGCGTGTGTCGTCCCGCGACGGGGCCGTGGCCAGGGCATGGGTGCGGCTGCCGCTGGCATCCCGTTCATGCAGGGCGAACTGACAGTCGGGGATCAGGCCGAACCAGTGCTCGCCGCCATCCAGGTGCCAGAGGTTGACCGCGCCGTCCGGGCCTCGGCCCCAGCAGCCCGCGCCGAAACCGCCGAGTGGGGCGCCGTGGTTCGGGCCGTCGTCGAGATTGCTGGCGTACCGCACCGTGTACGGACGCTCCCAGCCCAGGCCGAAGGGCCGCTGCCAGCAGGCCACGTCCTGCCCGGCCCGGTCACCGCCGCCGCGCAGGTTCCGGAGGGCGGAGAGGCCGAAGAGCGCCATCGCTTCGCAGAAGATGGGGCCATCATGGCGGCTGCCACGCTCGACCCCTGCAGAGCCTCCGCCCCCAGGCCCCGCTCGAGGTGGTGGGTACAGACGCCTCCGGACTCGCCGGCCTGAGCAACCACTGGCGGGCCGAGATCTCCCGCGCCGATCTGGTGGCTGCCCCGCGACGTTTGCTGCCGGAGTTGGCGACCTGGCTGAAGACGACAGGGGATGGGCCGGAGCTGATCGCCAGCGACCAGCCGGCGGTGCTGCTGCCGAGGCTGCGCCATTGCCTGGAGGCTGGGGAACGGGGGATCCTCCTGGCCAGCGGCGATCCCCTCTGGTTCGGCCTCGGGCGGCTGCTGCTGGCGGAGCTGCCGCCGCAGCGCCTGCGCTTCCATCCCGCCCCCACCTCCCTGCAATGGGCCTTCGCCCGCCTCGGCCGCCCTTGGCACGACACCAGCTGGGTCAGCCTGCACGGGCGCGATCCCGACGCCCTCGCCAACGCCCTCGCCAAGCGCCCCCCAGCCCTGGCGGTGCTGCCCGACCCCGGTCGCGGTGGTGCCGCCGAGGTTCGCGTGATCCTGCGGGCCTCCGCCCTGGAGCCCGCCTACGCCTTCTGGCTGGGGGAGCGGCTGGGGCATCCGGCCGAGCGGCTGCTGCATCTGCTGCCTGCCGATCCCCTGCCGACCGATCTCGACCCTTTGCACCTGGTGCTGCTGATCGCCCAGCCGCCACCGCCGCCTGATCCCGCTGCCCTGCCCCTGTTCGGCCTCGCGGACGGTCTCTGGCTGCAGCACGACGACCACCCCGGCTTGATGACCAAGCGGGAGTTGCGGATCCAGCTTCTGGCCGACCTCGACCTCCCCGCCAGCGGCGTCTTGTGGGATCTGGGGGCCGGTGTCGGCTCCATTGGCCTCGAAGCCCTGCGGTTGCGGCCGGATCTCTCGCTCTGGGCTCTGGAGCGCCGTCCCGGCGCGAAGGCGCTGATCGAGGCCAATGCCGCGCGGCTCGGGGTGCGCCCCGCCGGCGTCGTGGAGAGTTCCGCGCCCCAAGGCCTGGCGGCATTGCCCGACCCCGATCGGGTCCTGCTCGGCGGCGGTGGCCGTGGGCGTGCCGCCCTTCTGGAAGCTGTGCTCGCCCGACTGCGCCCCGCTGGCGTGGTGGTGATCCCCCTGGCGACCATCGAAGCTCTGGCGGAACTTCGGCCGCTGCTGGAGCAGCACGGCCTGGCGGTGTCCGTCAGCCAGCACCAGAGCTGGCGCGGGGCCCCGCTGGGGGAGGGCACCCGCCTGGCGCCCCTCAATCCCGTTCTGGTGCTGACGGGGCGTCGGCCTGCGAGCCTCGATCCCGAGCGGGGCTGCCCGGGGCCCATTGGATCGGCGCAAGCGTGATTCGCAGCGCTTAGCGGTGCCGCCCCGATCCAGCGGATGGCGGCGGGATCGCTTCGATCCGCGCGGGACTTCCCACACGGATTCCCAGCCGCTCCGCTTCCCCGGCGGCCAGTTCCACCACTCCGTCCACCGGCACCTCGGGGCCGTAGCTGCGGCAGGGAAGCCGCGGGCAGGGCTGGGCGCCGGCCTGGATCGCCACCACCCGGCCCCCGCCCACAAACAGCATGTCGAGCGGTTCGGGGGTGCGGTGCATCCAAAACTGAACCGGGGTGGGGTTGGCATAGGGAAACCACATGCCGCGCAACGCCGGCAGGCGAGGCCGCAGCTGCAGCCCCCAGGCCTGCTCGCGGGGCTCCTCCGCCACCTCCAGTTCGAGGCAGCGTTGCGCGGAGCCCTCCAGGCACCAGCGGGCGCGCACCGGCAGGTATTGGGGCGGAACGGCGCCTGGCTGGGCCAGGCTGCTTGGCCCCTCGGCCCCGGCCACAACCAGAAGCAGCGTGAGCGCCGCGCGGCACGGGCAGACCCTGGCCCCGCTCATCGCCGCTCTCCGCTGGGCGGCCAACGCTCTGCAAGGCAGTAGCCCTGGCCGCGCACGGTGTGGAGCAGGCGGCGCCCCCCGTGTTGTTCGAGCTTCTGGCGCAAATAGCGCACGTACACCTCGATCACATTGCTGGCTGCCCCCCCGCCCCCCTCCCAGACGGAGGCCAGAATCCGTTCGCGGCTCACCACTTCGCTCCGGTGGCGCAGGAGCAGCTCCAACAGCTGGTACTCCCGCTCGGTGAGATTCAGATCCTGACCCGCCCGCCGCACCAGGCGACGGGCGGGGTCCAGCACCAGATCCCCCAGGCGCAGTTCGGCTTCGGGGGAAGTGGCTCGGCCTGCCAGGCGCAGATGCAGTCGCAGACGGGCCAGCAGGTCGCTGGGGGGACGATCGGTCAGCCAGAAGTCGTCGGCGCCGCTGCACAGGCAGCGCACGCGCCCCTCGAGCGAATCCCGCCGCAGCCCGAGCAGGATCGGCACCGTTCCCCAGAGCCGCCGCAGACCCTCAAGGCTCTCCTCTCCACCGGGTGCCAGCACCACCGCCTGGGGCGCGGGGTTGGCGGGGCTGCCCTCCAGGGGGTGGTAGCCGGAGAGGGCCAGCCGGGGCGCCAGAGCTTCGGCCGCCTCCCCCACCAGCAGCACCCGGGCCCCATCGCCGTGCCCCGCACGCTCGCCACCCGCCCCGGTCACGTCACGCCCTCCCCGCTGACACCATTGCCGCCCGGCTTGGCGATGTGGGGCAGACCCCAGCCCAGCTTGTTGCGCAGCACCTGGAAGAACTCATGATCCGTCAGCCGCACGAAACGGGCCGGAAAGTCGCTGCGGCGGATCAGCACCCGATCCTCCGGCCAGACGTAGCAGCCGGCGCTGCCATCCACCACCATCATCAGGCGCTCCGGCGTGGCCGGAAAGATCGTCACCGGTTCCAGGTCGCTGAACACCAGGGCCCGCGACGCCAGGGAGTGGGGGGCGATGGGTGTGAGCTGCAGCACGGGACAATCCGGTGTGATCACCGGCCCGCCAGCACTGAGGGCGTAGGCGGTGGAACCGGTGGGGGAGGAGAGGATCACCCCGTCGGCGGCAATATCCACCGGTGCATGGCGGCCGATGGCGATCTCGAAATGGCACATGCTCGTGAGCGGCTCGCGGTGCAGCGCCATCTCGTTGAGGCAGAGCACCTCCCAGCGCCGCTGCTCCCCCCGCATCACGCTCACCACCAGCATCGATCGCTCCTCCACCGCCCAATGGCCGGCCACCACCTGGTCGAGGGTTTGGTCAAGATCCTTGAGATACGCCTCGGCCAGGAATCCCAGGTGGCCGGTGTTGATCGTCAGGATCGGAACGCCGATCGGAGCGGTCTGGCGGGCGGCGGAGAGCACGGTTCCATCGCCTCCGAGCACGAGCGCCAGCACCATCTCCGGGTCGAAGGTCGGCGGCACGCAGGCGGCGTAGCCCTTGGCCCGCAGGAGCTGGTCGGGGTTGGCGAAGCCCACCACCCCGCCGGCGCTGCTGACGCGCACCACCTCGAGGCCAGCGGCGCTGAGCCGGCGCTCAATCGCATCGGCGGTCGCCAAGGCGAGATCCTTTCCGTCGTTGACGATCAGTCCGACCCGGGACACCGGCCGCAGGCGGGAGGATCCCTCGAGTTTATGGGGGGAGGTCGGGGGCAGCGGCACGGCGGGTCAGAACTGCTCCAGGAAGCGCAGGTCGCTGGTGTACAGCCGACGGATGTCGTCGATGCCGTGGCGCACCATGCAGAACCGCTCCACCCCCAGTCCGGCGGCAAATCCGCTCCAGCGCCGGGGATCGAGACCCTGCCCCTCCAGCACCGCCGGATCCACCATGCCGCAGCCCATCACCTCGAGCCAGCGCCCTCGCCACTGCACATCCACCTCGGCAGAGGGCTCCGTGAAGGGGAAGTAGCTGGCTCGGAAGCGCACCGGAAGGTCGCCGAAAAAGCTCTTCAGGAAGGCCATCACCGTGCCGCGCAGGTGGCTGAAGTCGAGCCCCTCGTCCAGCGCCAGCACCTCCACCTGATGGAACACCGGCGAATGGGTGGCG
This sequence comes from Cyanobium sp., assembly GCA_044351065.1. Classification (GTDB taxonomy): domain Bacteria; phylum Cyanobacteriota; class Cyanobacteriia; order PCC-6307; family Cyanobiaceae; genus Cyanobium. Next base: position 63,387 of record JBILGK010000014.1, on the reverse strand, counting down.
TCCACGGCGTCGCGGCGGAACACCCTGCCAGGCGCCACCACCCGCACCGGAGGCGGGTTCTGTTCCAGGTAGCGGATCTGCACCGGCGACGTGTGGGTGCGCAACAGTCGTTCGCCGCCATCGGCACCAGGCGCCAGGTAGAAGGTGTCCTGCATGTCCCGCGCAGGATGGTGGGGTGGGATGTTGAGGGCGGTGAAGTTGTAGTGGTCGCTCTCGATTTCCGGCCCTTCGGAAACGCGATAGCCCAGTCCCGCGAAGATGTCCACGATTTCCTCGATCGTGGCGATCAGCGGATGGCGATGACCCGGCGGCACAAAGCTCGGCGGCGCGGTCACGTCGAGGCGCTCGCGCTCCAGACGCTCCTGCAACACCGACGCCCGCATCCCTTTCTGCCGTTCGCTGAGCAGGGCTTGCAGCTGCTCTTTCAGACGGTTCGCCCTCTCGCCCACCAACGGCCGCTCCTCGCCGGGCAGCCGCCCCATCGCCCCCAGCACCGCCGAGAGCCGTCCCTTCTTGCCGAGCAAGCCCACGCGCAGCTCCTCCAGGGCGGCGGGGTCCGCGGCTGCGGCGATCGCTGCGGATGCCTCCGCCTCCAGGGTGGTGAGCTGGTCGGTGAGCTGCTGCAGGCTGACGGGGGCGCTCACGGTGGCGGGGGGCTGGCAGTGAATCGTCGACTGTAGGCAGCGGCCGCCGCTGTCCCGCGTAGCGTTCAAAGGACAGGTACGCGCCGTCGCCGATGGTTCCTCTCCGCATCCTGCTCAGCAACGACGACGGGGTGTTCGCAGACGGCATCCAGGCCCTGGCCGCCGAAGCGGTCCGCCGCGGACACCGGGTCACGGTGGTCTGCCCCGATCAGGAGCGCTCCGCCACCGGCCATGGCCTCACCCTGCAGACCCCGCTGCGGGCCGAGCGGGCCGACGAACTCTTTGCCCCCGGGGTCACCGCCTGGGCCTGCAGCGGCAACCCGTCCGACTGCGTCAAGCTCGGTCTGTTTCGCCTGCTGGAGGAGCCGCCGGAGCTCGTGCTCTCGGGCATCAACCATGGCCCGAATCTCGGCACCGATGTCCTTTACTCAGGCACGGTCTCCGCGGCGATGGAGGGCACGATTGAACGTCTGCCGTCCCTGGCGGTGAGCAGCGCCGATTTCCACTGGCGCGAGTTCGGTGCTGCCGCTCGCCTCGCCCTGGACGTGGCCGAGGGGATGCTGGCCGCGGGCTGGCCGCCGGGCCTTTTGCTCAACCTGAACGTTCCCGCCCTGCCAGCCCGGGAGATCGGTCCGCTGCGTTGGTGCCGCACGGCGGTGCGCCGCTACACCGATCAATTCGACCGCCGCGTCGATCCACGCGGGCGCACCTATTACTGGCTGGCGGGGGAGGTGGTGGACGAGTTGGAATCCGCGCTGGCGGAGCCGGCCGCTTGGCCCTCCGACGTCGCCTGGATCCGCCAGGGGGGCGTGGCCCTGGTGCCCCTGCAACCGGAACTGTTCTGGCGCGGTCACACCGATCGCCTGCCGGAGCCCGAGGCCCTGACGGACCGCGGCACTCAGGCCCTCCGGTAGATGCGCTGCAGCAGCCAGAGGCTCAGACCCAGTCCGATCAGATGGGCGAAGAGAACCTGGGTGTTGCTCAGCACGCTGAGCATCTCCAGGGAGGTGATCGGGTAGTTGGTGATCCGGCCGCCGGGGGTCGTCATCATGCCGCCGAAAGCGAAGCCGGCCTGCATCGAGGCCTGCACGAAAAGGCTTCCGGCCAGGGCCTGATAGCCCACGGAGGCCAGGGTCAGACCGACCAGATCCCCGAGGATCCCGCGCTTCAGCAGCCGGGCTGTCTCCCCCTTGCTGGGGCGCACCGGGCTGCCCAGCGCCCGGCCACAACGAACCACCAGCCAGCTCTGCCAGAAGCTCCAGCACAGCACGAAAAACGAGAAGGTGGTGAGGGAGAGCCCCGGTCCCAACCCCAGGGCTTTGTCCGCGCGGGAAGCGATCTGGCCGCCGATGTTGTTGAAGATCAGCACCCCCACCACCACCACCCCGAGGGCCAACTGGATCCAGAAGCGTGCCCAGCCGATACGGCGCAGGGCGAAAGAGATGCGCTGCAGGTCGAGCGGATCGGCCATGAAGCCCCGGGCTGGCCCTCCAAACTTGCCATGGGAGGATCGCCGGGGCGAGCGCGCCCTGCCAAGAGTCCTTGATTCCGCTCCACGTTCCCCGCGATGCCCTGCGTCCCACCGCCATCGCGCTGGGCAGTTTCGACGGGCTCCACCGAGGCCATCGGCGTGTGATCGCGGCCGTCGCTGGCCCGGAGGTGGAGGCAGCCGGAGAGGTGCCCACGGTGGTGATCTTCTGGCCCCATCCCCGCGAGGTGCTGCGCGGGGAGGTGCGGCTGCGGCTCGATCTGCCGGAGGAGAAGCTCGAACTGCTGGAGCCCCTGGGCATCCGCCAGCTGGTCCTGGTGCCCTTTGATGCCGCCCTGGCTGCCCTGACGCCGGAGGCGTTCGTGGCGGAGGTGCTGGCGGGGCAGCTGGGGGCCCGCCGCCTGGCGGTCGGCGAAAACTTCCGCTTCGGGGCGGGGCGCAGCGGCGGAGTGGCCGAGTTGGAGCGCTTGGGGGCCGCCCATGGCATCGCGGTCAGCGTGGTGCCGATGGTGGGCGACAGCGACGGGCGGTTGAGCAGCAGCCGCATCCGTGATGCCCTGGCGGCCGGTGAGATCGCGACGGCGACGCGACTGCTGGAGCGGCCCTATCGCTTCCTCGGACGGGTGGTGCGCGGTCGCGGCCTGGGGCGCCCCCTGGGTTGGCCCACGGCAAATCTGCAGGTGGACGGCCGCAAGTTCCTCCCCCGGGAGGGGGTTTACGCGGCTCGCGCCTGGCTGGTGGGCGGGGAGGGCGTTCCCGGCGCAGACCAACCCGGTGCGGTCGACGGATCGATGCCGGCGGTGATGAATCTGGGGCCACAGCCCACCATCGACCCCCTGGCCCCCTCCGCGGTGGAAGTGCATCTGCTCGACCGCACGATCGACCTGGTTGGCCGTCAGCTTCTGGTGGAGCCCGTCACCCTGCTGCGCCAGCAGCGGCGTTTCGAAAGCCTCTCAGCCCTCAGCACCCAAATCGGCCAGGATGCGGCCCGGGCTCGCAGTCTCCTGGCCGTTCAGGCACCCGGATAGGCGTGGGTGAGCCCCCAGCCGATGAAGGCGGCAATCCCTCCGAGCAGAAGGATTCCGGAGACGAGCACCAGCATCGGGTTGTCGGAGCCGCCGGGGGTGGGACTGCTGGGGAGGTCGGCCATCGAGCTCACGGGCGAGCCCACACCCTAGACAGGAAGAAACTGTGCGGTCCCCGCCACTGATGAGCTCCTCTGCCGACCGCCCCAGCTCCCTGCCCGGTGACGCCGCCGCGATCGAGCGGCTGCTCGACGCCAATCTCGACCGGGCCCGCGAGGGTCTGCGGGTGCTGGAGGACTGGGCCCGCTTCGCCCTGGATCGCACCGATCTGGTTGCTCGTTGCAAAGACCAGCGCCAGCGGTTGGGCCGCCTGCACCATCGCCGCTACAAGCTGGCTCGCAACAGTGCCGGTGATGCGGCGGCCGGCATGAGCCACCCGGCCCAGCAGGCCCGCCATTCCCCCGAGCAGATCCTGGCTGCCAACGCGGCCCGGGTGCAGGAGGCACTGCGGGTGCTGGAGGAGTTCGGCCGCGGTGTGGATCCCCGGCTGGCGGCCGAGGCGGCGGCGATTCGCTACAGCCTGTATGACCTCGAAGTGGCGCTGCTGCGTGCGTGCCGCCGAGGCGATGACAGCGGCGAAGACCGCCGTCGCCGCCTCGCGCAGGCCCGTTTGTACCTCGTCACCACCCCGATGCCCCAGCTGGATCGGGTGGTGGCCTGCGCCCTGGGGGCCGGCCTGCGGCTGGTCCAGTACCGGGCCAAAGCAGAGGCCGGACTCGAGGACCGCCAGAGGTTGGAGCAGGCCCTCTCCCTGCGCCGCCTCTGCGCCGAGCACGGTGCCCTGTTTCTGGTGAACGATCGAATCGATCTGGCCCTGGCGGTGGACGCCGATGGCGTCCACCTGGGTCAGGGGGATCTGCCGGTGGCCGTGGCCCGGCGCCTGCTCGGACCGGAACGATTGATCGGCCGCAGCACCCATGGGGTGGCGCAGCTCCGCCAGGCGCAGGAGGAGGGCTGTGACTACGTCGGCGTCGGCCCCATCCATGCCACCCCCACCAAACCGGGACGCGAGCCCGTCGGCCTCGACACCGTGCGGGCCGCGGCGGCCACCGCTTCGATCCCCTTCTTCGCCATCGGGGGCATCGACACCGCCAATCTGGCGGCCGTGCGCGCCGCCGGTGCCAAGCGGGTGGCGGTGGTGCGGGCGATCACCGGCGCTGCCGATCCGGCTGCCGCCACCAGCGCCCTGCTGGCCGCCCTCCCGGAGGAGGGCTCCCGATGAGCGAGCCGGCGAGCGTATGGATCCGGGTCAACGGCGAAGAGCGCTTCGTGCCGGGGGGCCTCCACCTGGAGGCGGTTCTGCAGGAGCTGGGCTTTGCACCGCGCCTGGTGGTGGTGGAGTTCAACGGCGCGATCCTGCCGCGGCAGCGCTGGAGCGAGCAGCCGGTGGTGGAATCCGATGTCCTGGAGGTGGTCACCATCGTGGGGGGGGGTTCCTAGATTTCCCCCACTTCCTTCTGACGCAATGTCTGCGCGACTGCTGCGGCGCATGACCAGCCTTCTGGTCATGCCCGTGCTTCTGAGCGGTCTGCTGTTTGCCCATCCCCTCCCGGCGGATGCCGCCAGCGGTGGGCGCATCGGTGGCGGCAGCTTCCGCTCCGCCCCCTCCGGCCCCCGCAGCTATGGCGGCGGTGGGGCTCGCAGCTACGGCGGATACTCCGGCGGCGGGCGTTACTACGGAGGCGGCGGCGGCTACTACGGCGGCGGTGGAGGGTTCGGCTTCCCGTTCATCGTGCCGGTCTTCGGCTTCGGCGGCGGACTCTTCGGTCTTCTGGTGCTGATGGCTGTGGTCGGGCTCCTGACGAATGCCTTCCGCGGCGGAGCGAACCCCCTCCCCTCCCCCGGGGACGGGGCACTGCCTCCCTACTCCGGCGATGGCCCCGTCTCGATCGCGCAGCTCCAGGTTGGACTGTTGGCTTCGGCGCGGCAGTTGCAGGCAGATCTGCGTCGCCTCGCCAGCGCATCCGACACCTCCTCCAGCGAGGGATTGCAGCGGGTCCTGCAGGAAACCACTCTTTCCCTGCTCCGCAACCCCGAGCTGTGGGTCTACGCCAATCTCGAAGAAGGCCAGGTTCCCTTCGTCAGTGCGGAGAGTGCCTTCAACCGACTGTCGGTGCAGGAGCGAAGCAAGCTCAGCCGCGAACTCACCACCAACGTCGCCGGCCGCATCAGTGGCGAGGAGACGGGAACAGGAGCCGGGAGCAGTGACGCCACCAGTGACTACATCGCCGTGACCCTTCTCGTGGCCAGCCGTCGCCCGCTCAACCTGAAGGGCTCGGACAATGCCGAGGACCTGCGCGAATCCCTGCAGAAGATCGGCGCCCTGGGGGCAGGCGATCTTCTCGCCCTGGAGGTGATCTGGCAGCCCGAGGGCGCCGGCGAGGTGCTGAGCACCGAAGACCTGCTCACTGCCTATCCGCAGCTTCAGCACCTCTGATTGCAGGCGGCATCTGCAGGATGCGCAGGGCGGCCATCGCCGCTCCGTAGCCGTTGTCGATGTTCACAACCGTGAGTCCTGGAGCGCAGCTGGCGAGCATGCAGTGCAGTGCGGCAACCCCCCCGGCGCTGACGCCGTAACCAACCGACACCGGCACCCCGATCACCGGCTGGGGAAGCAGCCCGGCCAGCACCGTGGGCAGCGCGCCCTCCATCCCGGCGCAGGCGATCAACACCCGCGCTGGACGCAATGCGGCCAGCTGGCCGAGCAGGCGCTGCAACCCCGCCACTCCCACGTCCAGCACCACTCGGCTGGCCACCCCATGGCAGGCCAGGGCAAGGCTTGCTTCAGCCGCCACCGTGCGGTCGCTGGTCCCTCCCCCGAGCACCGCCACTTCCCCCAGGGCGGGATTGGGAGGAGGAGGCATGCCTGCCAGCAGACAGCGGGCTTCGGGATGGTGCTGCAACGGGATCGCGCTCGCCGAATCCAACCGCTGCAGCTGACGGACCACAGCCCGCACCTTGGCGGTTGTGACCCGGGTGACCAGGCCGATCTCGCCCACTTGGTGGAGTTCCTGCAGGATCGCGGCGATCTGGGTCGGGGTCTTGTTCTGACCCCAGATCGCCTCCACCATGCCGAGTCGCTCGCGGCGTCCCAGGTCGAGCCTGGCGTCAGGCGAGGAGGGCTGCGGGATCGAGCTCACCGGCATGCACCAGGGGGAAGGGATTGGTGGCAGGGTGAGCCTCCGGTGCTGCATCGGGACGGAGGCAGCGGTGGGCCAGGGCTTCGAAATGCACCTGCACAGCCTGAACCTCCGACTCGGGAATGGATTTCCACTGCTCGCGGCTGGCCCAACGGATCAGCAGAACCCCCTCCTCCCGCTCCGCATCCCAATGGAGATCCCGGCCCAGGTAACCCGGTTGGCGGCGCAGCCAGGGATCCCAACTGTGGGCTTCGGCGTGCAGCCAGGCCGCCCGAGCATCGGCCTGCACCCGCACCCGCAGGTGCTCGATCACCGCCACCTCCAGGCAGCCGTCCGGATCGGCAAAGGCGGTGAGGGTGGCCTCGAATTCCGGCGGTTTGCCTGGAGACCGCGGGGAGAAGCCGTGCACCGAATTCTGCGAAGAAACGTAACGGCAGCTTAAGGGATTTTCCCGGCTCCGGCCTCGGTCCCGCTTCCAGCCCGGCTCAACAGGGCCACCGCGTGGGCGGCGATGCCCTCCTCCCGGCCCGTGGGGCCGAGGCCTTCATTGGTGGTGGCCTTCACCCCCACCCGATCGGCGTTCACGCCGAGGTGCGTGGCGATCGATCCCCGCATCGCCTCGATGTGGGGCCGCAGCTTCGGGCGCTCCGCCACCACGACGGTGTCGACATTGACCACCTGCCAGCCCTGCTCGCGCACCAGCTCCATCACCCGTTGGAGCAGCCCCAGGCTGTCGGCCCCTCGCCAGCGGCCATCGTCGGGCGGAAAGTGCCGACCGATGTCTCCCAGGCCCAGGGCGCCGAGCAGGGCATCCATCAGGGCATGCACCAGCACGTCCGCGTCGCTGTGACCGTCCAGCCCCAGGCCGTCGGGATGGTGGAGCCTGACGCCCCCGAGGATCAGGGGGCGATCCGGCACCAGGCGGTGGATGTCGTACCCGTTGCCGATGCGCAGCTCCATGACTTGCCAGAAAACGCCACTTTGATGGGCGACCCCCCGGCAAAGCTTCCGGGGGGCTTCCTCGGACACAAGGATGAATACTTGCGTTAAGCTGCATGGATGCCGGATTAAACTTCCCTGAAGCCCCTCCGCTGCGTGGTCGTTGAAGACCAGGTGATGTTTCTCCAGCTGCTGGTCGCCATGCTGCGGGGGCATGAGGCGCTTGATGTGGTCGGAACCGCCCTCACCGTGGCGGAAGGGCGGGCCGTCTGCCTTCAGCAGCGCCCTGATCTTTTGATTCTCGATCTGGCCCTGCCCGATGGCCGGGGTCTGGAGGTCGCTTACACCCTGCTTGAGGTGGCTCCGGCCGCCCGTGTGATCGTTCTCTCCGGGGAGGCCAGCAGTTTTGTCTGTCCAGCGCCCCTGCGAGCGATGGTGCACGCCGTTGTCGACAAGACCCGGGCCTACGGCACCCTCAGCCAGGAGATCGGCGAGTTCTGCCGCCAGCGTCTTGCCGGGACGGGCGAGGCCACGGTCATGCCCGCCAGATCCGAGCCGGGGCTTTTGCCCACGCGGCGGCTAACCCAAAGGGAGGACGAGGTCTTCGCCCTGATCGGCCGCGGCCGCAGCAACCGAGAGATCGCGGCCCAACTCCATCTCTCGCAGCGCACGGTCGAGACCCATCGCAAGAACATCGTTGCCAAGCTTGGCGTCAGCGGGCCGGAGCTCGTGCGCCTGGCGGCTTTGCAGCTCACGCCCCGGGACGGTGGTCTGGAGTTTCCCCTCCAGGCCGATCTCTGAGTGGATCGGAGGCTCTCTCCCCCACCGGTGCCTCGCTCGCCTCCAGGGCTTTCCGCTCCTGCCAACGGCGCCAGAGATCAGGGCGCCGCTTGCGCGTGCGCCGTCGTTGTTCCTCCGCTCGCCACAAGGCAATGGCAGCGTGATCGCCGCTGCGCAGCACCGCCGGCACCGCCAGGCCGCGGAATTCGGCCGGCCTGGTGTAGTGAGGGTGCTCCAGCAACAGGTCGCTGTGGCTCTCCTCGTCCAGGGAGGCGGCGCTGCCGACGGTGCCCGGCAGCAGGCGCACGACGCCATTGATCACCACCATCGCCGGCAGTTCGCCGCCGGTGAGCACGAAGTCGCCGATCGAGACCTCCTCGTCTGCCAGGTTGCGGATGCGCTCATCGAAGCCTTCGTAATGGCCGCAGAGCAGCACCAGTTGGTCGCAGCTGCGGGCCCAGCGCCAGAGATCCTCCTGCGCGAGGGGGCGGCCCTGGGGGCTCATCAGCAGCACCCTCCGCTGCGACAGCGCCGGCACCGCCTCGAAGGCTGCATACACCGGTTCCGGTTTGAGCACCATGCCGGCTCCACCGCCATAGGGCTGATCATCCACCTTGCGATAGCGGTCGGTGGTGAAGTCGCGGGGATTGTGCAGATGAAGCTCGGCGATCCCGGCGGCGAAGGCGCGGCCGATCACCCCGGAGCCGAGCAGGGGTGCGAATGCCTCCGGCACCAGGCTGATCACATCGAGGCGCAGGGGGGTCATGGGGCCGGCGGTCGGCTCACCCGGCGAATCTCCGAACTGAAGCTGGCCCGCCCGGGGCTGCCGTCCATCCGGCGCTCCACGCAGCTGCGCAGTCGCAGATTGGGCTGGGTGAACCAGATGCGCTCCCGTACCTCCCGTTCCCCGATGCGCAGCTCCAGCTCCAAGCCGCCATCCGGCCAGAGCCTCCAGGAACCCTCGCCACCCTCCCCATCGTGGAAGCAGCCATCCTTCGAGAATCGCAGCTGTCGGGTTGGGCGCTGTGGCGGCGAGATCTCCAGACCCCCCGGATCTTCAAGATCCTTCGGTGCCAGGAAGGCGATGCGCAGCTCCCCCCGCTCGGAGCGATGCCAGCTTTCGTCCGCCTCTGCCTCCGCCTCTGCCTCTGCCTCCGCCTCCGCCAGCGCCAGGGAACTGCGCAGGGCCAGCCACTCCCCGGCGCAGAGCTGGAGAAAGCCCGTCAGATCGCTGGGGGGGAAGGCGCTCTCGCTCATGGGAGGGGCCGGGATCGCCGGGTGGTGTGACTCAGTCTCCCCGATACCCCAGCTCCGCCAGCCGTCCAGGGTGACGGCGCCAGTTCGGCACCACCTTGACAAACAACTCCAGATGAACCGGTCCGTCGAACAGCTTCTGCATCTGCAGCCTGGCCCCCTGGCCGATGGTGCGCAGCATCTGGCCGCCCCGGCCGATGAGGATCCCCTTCTGGCTGCTGCGTTCCACCAGCACCGTGGCGAGCACCGCAGTGCGCGGACCCCGCCCACCCCCTTCCAACACTTCAATGCGCTCAATCGCCACCGCCACCGAATGGGGCACCTCCTCGCGGGTGTGCTGGAGCACCTGCTCGCGCACCAGCTCCGCCAGCAACAGCGTCTCCGGCTGATCGGTGACGGCATCCGGGGGATAAAGCAGGGGACCCGGCGGCAGCGCAGTGGTGAGGGCCGCCACCAGCTCCGGGCAGCCGGCGCCGTTGAGGGCGCTGCAGCGGTGCAGCGGCCAGTCCGGCATCAGGCGGCGATAGCTGGCCTCCAGATCATCCGCATCGGCGCCGACGCGATCGCTTTTGTTGAGGGCCACCTGCACCGGGGTGAGGGCCTGGCGCAGCAGTTCGACGATGAAGGCATCCCCTCGGCCCGCCGGCACACTGCCGTCCATCAACAGCAGTACCAGATCCACCTCCCCGATCGAGCTGCGGGCGCTGCGCACGAGCCGCTCCCCCAACAGGTGCTGGGGTTTGTGGATGCCTGGCGTGTCCAGCAGCACCAGCTGGGCTTTGTCGGTGGTCAGGATCGCCCGGAGTCGGTGGCGTGTGGTCTGGGCCACCGGTGAGGTGATCGCCACCTTTTCCCCCACCAGCCGGTTCAGAAGGGTCGACTTGCCCACGTTGGGCCGCCCGATCAGAGCTACGAAGCCGGAGCGGAATCCGCTCGGCGTGGGCGGCAGCGGCGTTGGCAGGGGGAAGGCGTCCATGCCTTCACCCTCGCACCGCCACGGACGGTAGGGTCGCCGCACTCCGGTCAGCCAGCCGTATCGTGAGAAGCGATTCCTCTGAAAGTGCGCCCCCCTCTGACCCCGCCACCGTCTCCTTCGCGGAGGCGATGGAGAGGAGTGGCGAGTGGCTTGCCGCCTGGGAATCGGGGGAACTCAGCGATGAGGTTCTCGCCGATCGGGTGGGAGCCCTGGTGCGCAGCCGGGATGGTGCCCGCGGTTTCTTTGTCGTGGCTCTCACGGGCGAGGCGCCGCTGATGGACCGGTTGCCCGAGCCGCTGCTGGTGCAGTTGCGCGCCGCCGGTGTCGGGGTTGTGGACTTGACCGTGCGCAATCTGGCGATGAGCTCCGCCATGGCCCTGGCCCATGGGCGCAGCGGGGACAGGGAGAGGCAGGTGGCGTCGGAACGGGTGCAGGCCAGGAGCCTTGAGCTGCTGCGACAGCTCGACCCCGCGTCGGTGAAGGAGCGGCTGGAGACGCTGTTGGCGGCTGCCCGCGACGGGCGAGGAGAGGATGTGGCCTTTCTCGATCGCTGGGGCTACGACGCGGATCAGCGCGCGGGCATCGCCGCTGCGGTGGAGAGGGTGGTGGAGTGAGGAAGGGCGCTGGCCAGGCGCGCGGAGCGGGCTCAGAACCGCAGATAGAGCAAGGTCATCCCTTGCCAGTCGGTGTCGCCGATATCGTTTTGAAAGATATAGTTGACGTTTAGACCCAGCACGATGTTGCGTGTGATATTGATATCCACACCGCCGCTGAGCATGGGATTGGTGGCGCCGGTGGAATCGGTGTTGGTGGCGATGCCGCCTCCGAAATAGGGGGAGATCAACGCCTTGCGGAACAGATCGATCGTGAGGGGCATTTGAAACTCGCCCTCGTTGTTGTTGTTGCCCTGCAGGTCGCGGTTGCCGAAGATGTAGCTGGGGCGAAGCGATAGCGAGAAATCAGTCCCCAGCTTGTAGCCGACCCGGGCTGTGATCACTCCACTGGTGGGCTCGCCGCTGTCGGTCCCCGCCGCTTGTCCCCAACGAACGCCTCCGCCGATCCCGAAGAAACCTGGATCCTCGTAGGGGAGGCTTGTGCGTGGCACGACCGCCTGCTCCACGGGATTGAAGATCGCTGGCTCCGGTGAGAAGGGAGCGGGAAGCACGAAAACATTGCCCACAGGCAGCCAAGCCGAGGGCGGGCCACCCGGCAAGACGGGCTCCCAGGGGGCTGGGTTCAGGCTGGGGTTGGCGGTTCTGCCGCCGGGTGAAAGGGCCGCGGGGGGTTCCGGCGGCGCCAGGGAGGCCTGGCCCGGAGCAGAGGAGCAGAGCAGCGCGATGGCCAGAGCGCTTCCAGACAGCCAGGAACTGCGGCGGAAACGCGGCGCGCGGGAGCTGAACATCGCGGCTGCGCCTCGGGCTAAAGCTGTGCGGAAGTGTATCGGTCGCAAGGGTCAGGGTGAGGCAGGTGCCGCAGGTGGCTCGTTTCTGTTCAGGACCGGGGGGCGAAGGGTTTGCGTCTCCTCAATCGGATGGAGATGGAGGACCGCTGGCGCCACATGGCCTTCGGCCGGCAGGGGTTGTCGCGCCGACCAATCCCGCACGACCTCGACGACCGCTGCCTCCTTTGGCTGACTGAGGATGTCCACGCTTCCATCGGCCTGCAGGGCCAGAGGGACTTCGGTGGGAGCGCTGATGCGGCGTGAGGGGACGTGGATGTGTCGTGCCGTCTCGATTTGGGTCGGGGTTCCCCCGGGGGCTGGAAGGGTTTTCAGGGCCTGTCGCATTGGCTCCCGCCAGGCTTCCGGCAGAGCCGCCATCGGGTCGCCACTGAGGCTGCGACGGCCCTGCTCGGCAAGGGCGAGGGGAGGCATGGACACCGCCTGGAGATCCGCCAGGGTGATCGGTCCCCCCAGTTGTTCTGCCCGCGTGAAGGTTCCTTTCAGCAACCCCGCCGCTGGGCTGGCCGGGCTGGGGTTGCCAAGGCCGGATGGAAGGGAGCCGGCCTCCTCGGTGGCGACGACGAACCGAGAGCCTGCCGAGCCTTGCAGCGAGGCAGGCCTGGAAATCGCTGTCGGCCTTGCTCCCGTGGGGCCCGATCCGAGCAGAATGCCGGCGCCGGCGCCGCTGCTTCTCCCGGCAAGACCGGGCGTGAAAGGCGCCAGGCTCGGGGATCGGGAGCCAGGGGCGTCCGGAAGCAAGCCGACATCCCCTGGCCTGGGTGCCTGGGTCTGGAGGCGGGCTTGCCAGCGGTCATGAAGGTCAATCGCCAGGAGGGGTAACCAGAGGGACTGGCTGAGAAGGGCCCAGGCCACAGGGCGAGGGGCCGATGGCAACGGTTGGCGAGGCATGAACAGGGAACTGGGGATGGCTGCTTCGACTGCTGGTCAGGCGATCAACGATTGTTGTACCAGAAATAGTTGTTATTCAAGAGACTGCCAACTGTACTGATGGGCACAAGCACATCGTTGACAACGTCCAGGGCTTGCCCGAAGAAGCTACGGTTGACAATCACCGTATCTCGATCCCGAAGCGGCGGGTTGAAGGCTTGGGAGATATCGCGGTCCGCCCGGTAGCTGAACACCTCTCGGGTGGTGACACCATTGCGGTTGAGACGCACGAGCTCCACACTATTTTTATTGGCACGCCACTGGCGAGTACCGCCGGCCCGCATGATGGCCTCGATCAGAGGCGTGTTCGCAGGCACGGTGAGGGTGCCGGGAGACTTCACCTCGCCCAGAACCGTGATGCTGATCGAAGTCGGGGCGAGGTTGGTGGCCCCCAGTTGCAGCACCTCGTCGGAGGGGGGAGCTTCGGTCCGGCCTACGATCAAGGTGTCGCCATCGAACAGGATCGGGTTCTGGCGCTGGTTCCCTACTTGGAACAGCTGCGCCATATCAAGAACGGTCTGCTTCTGCGAACCATCGGCACTCACCAGTCGGCGCAACAGCACCCGGCGAATGTCTGCGTTGAGCGTGACGCCGCCAGCGGTTTGTATGGCGAAAACCGGCGTGGAGAATATGGGGAGGGGATACAGGCCCGGTCTTCCCACCTCGCCTAGCACGGTCACCTTCATCGGGCGAGGCTCCGTCAAGCTGAGGGTCAGCTGGGGACGCACCAGCTGCTTGGCGTAGAGAGAGGTGAGCCAGCGGGTTGCCTGGCCGATCGTCAGGCCATTGAGTTGGACCGTACCAATCAGGGCCAGAGTGCTGGTGCCATCGGGCAGGATGCTGAATGAACCTCCAACCTCGCGAGCGGCGGGGTCGAGGAAATTGAGGATCATTCCGTCCCCGGGGCCGAGAACGTACAGATCGGTGTAGACCTCTGAGAGAGTGAGGTTCTGAGCTGGCCCCGATTTCGCTTGTTTCGCAGAGGGCATGCCCGGGCTGCCGGCGGAGGGGGGTAAGGCCAGCGCGGAAAATGGCTGGGCTGTGGCGGCCGCGGTCAGCACAGCGGCAAGGCGCAGCCATACGGCGACTGGACGCAAGGCCGTGGAGGGGGCAGGCATCGGGTCAGGGGGTAAGGCGGAGGGCCGGCAGGGTCGGAGGCTCACGTGGACACTGGCAGGATTCCGTGGCAAGGAGGCAGGCAAGCCGCAGGCCACCTTAACGTCAGCGAGCCAAAGGGACAGGTTGCCGTACTGACCGTCTCACGACTGGCCTTACACTCCCACTAATCCGTTTCGCAGCTACGTGACCAGCACGGGTGCTCAATCCGATCTCGTACCAGGGTCTCCCCTGGCAGGGGGGCGGGCCGACCTTTCTTCCTCGCCCTCCGTCCTCGGTCGCATCAGCACTTACGACACCACCTCTCCCTCCTCGCCGCTCGGCGCCGATGATTCCGGTGGGGGCAGTGCGGCGAGCCTCCTGCGCACGGTCAAGAGGAGGCAGGGGCTGTTCCTGCTGACCGCAGCCCTGGTCACCGGCGCCCTTGCCGTCAATACCCTGCGCCAGCGCATCTTCACGCCTGTGTACGAGGGTGGCTTTCAGCTGCAGATCAGCAATCCGCTGGAGGAGCGAGCCGCCAGCACCAGTGGCGACAATGGAACGATCGAAAGCATCGCCCGCAGCACTTTCAAACCTGATGTTCCCAGTTTGACTGTGCTTTTGCGCAGCCCGCTCTTGATCCGCCCCATGGCGGACAAGCAAGGGATTCCTGTGATGGATGTGATCAAAAATCTCACCATTAATCCCGCCTCCCAGGATGTTCAAAATGTTCTGAATATCTCGTTGCGTTGGAGTGATCCTACCAAGGGAAGGGCGATTTTGAATGCCCTCTCGCAGGATTACACCCGCTTCTCGCTCACACAACGACAGGCAGCTCTGGAATCAGCGATCACCTTTCTGAGCCGCCAGGGTCCTCAGATCCTGACCCGCATGAATCAGCTGCAGGAAGAGATGCTGCGCTTCCGCAAGCAGAATAATTTTCTCGATCCCTCCCAAACTGCCTCCACCATCCTCGAGGCTCGAGAGGGTTTGGTCGCGCAGCTCAGAGATTTACAAACCAATCAGGTCCAGCTTTCCAGCGAACTGAAGTCCATCGAAACAGGAACCCTGCAGTTCACCCCCAGCGGAGCCCCCGCAGCCATGGACCAGATGGGCCGTCAAGGTCTGCTGATTCCCGGGCGGGGTGAAGGTGCTGAGGCCGTCAAGGGAGCGCGAACCCCCACCGAGCAGGTCTACGACCTTGAGGAGCAACTAGCCGTGGCGCGGGGGACGTTCCAGGAAGATTCCCCCGTCGTTCAATCCCTGTTGGCCCGACGCAACCAGCTTCGTCTGTTCGTGCGTCAGCGATCCCTCGATACGAAGCGTGCCGAGCTCTTTGCCAACCTGGCTCAACAGGATGAGATCAATCGACAGATTCTCCTGCTCAACGAAAACTTTCGTAGTAGCCCCCAACGGGTAAGTGCCTACGAGGATCTGCAAACCCGCCTGGACGGCGCCCGTGAGCAATATTCCTCCTACGTAGCGGCCCGCGAGCGCATTCGCTTGGAGCTCGCCCGTTCCACCACCCCGTGGCAGATCATCACTCCCGCCGACTTTGGCGACGTGCCTGTGGAGCCCAACATCCAGCGCGATCTTCTCCGCGCTGTGCTGATTGGCCTTCTGGCTGGCCTCGGTGCAGCGGTTCTGCGCGAACGCACCGACAACGTCTTCCACACCCCCATGGAGGTGGAGAAAGAACTACTCCTTCCGGTACTCGGCCTGATCCCCTATCTGCCGCTGGAGCCAGGTGTGGAGATCTCGTCCAGTATTTCCAAAATGACGGCCAGCGAGCGATTTGCCATCAAGGAGTCGCTACGCAGTTTGTTCACCACGTTCAGGCTCCTTCGCGCGGACCGCAACATTCGTCTGGTCGGAGTCACCTCCTCTACCCAGGGGGAAGGTAAATCAACAGCGGTCTCGATCTTTGCCCGTACGCTTGCTGACCTTGGCTTGAAGGTATTGATCATCGATGCCGACATGCGTCTGCCCATGCAGGGTCGCTATCTCGGCATTGAGCAGGGAGACGGGCTTTCTACCCTGCTTTCAAATTCCTCCCTGCAAGCAGTGTCTATGATTAAGAAGATTCAGGATAACCTCGATATCATTCCTGCTGGCCCCAAGCCTCCCGATCCGGCCAAACTCCTCAACTCCAGTCGTTGCCAGGAAGTGGTGGATCAGGTCCGGGCACTGCCTGATTACGACATAATCCTCTGGGACGCTCCGCCCTGCTTGATGCTCGCCGACCCCATCCTGCTGGGCGAAAAACTGGATGGCATACTCTTCCTCGTCGGTTTGGGCAAGGTCAGTCGGGATTTGGCCCCCCAAGCCTGCCGTCGCATCAAAGCTACCGGCGTGGATGTGCTTGGTCTGATTTGTAATCAGGTCAATTTCCCAAGTCGCCTCAATGACTACGGCTACGAATATGGCTACTATTATCACTACGCCTATGCCGGTGCCTACGGCAAGAACAAACGGGCCTATGGTTCCTATGGTGAGGGCCTCAAGGGGTACATCAAAGGTCAAATCAAGGGCTATCGCGATAGCTATATCTCTTCCGCGGCCAATGGCGATTCCCTGCTGGGTCGCTCAACTCGGTCTGCTCCCGGCAATCTGTACATGGGAGACGCCTACAACAAGCAGGGCTATCAAGACGCTTCCGTTCGCGCGGAGGAGGAGCAACGATCAGGTTCCAGCACCCATGGAGCTAGCCCGGCGAGCAGCGGCGACCCTTCCCGCTCAGGGTGGCGCGGTTGGATGGCAGGACGCCTTCCATTCGGTGATCGAGGCAAGGGCAAAAAGCAACCTTCCTCGCCCTACAGGCAGCAAGAGCTTGGAGACAATGATTCTACTGCCGAATCAGAATCAGATAGCCAGGACAAGTGAGCAGGAAAGATATTCGATTTTGAGGAATTACTTTATTGCCTATCGCGGTCTTTAGCCCGCCTTTAGAATCTGATCGAGAATATCAAGATGTTCGTAAATCGGCATTGCTGCAGGGTGGCAACGACGCACCCAATCCAATGCAGCAAACACGTCCATATCCCTGGCTTTTGCGGTCAAACCGACCGCCATTAGCGACGAGCGTTCGCGACCCGCGAAACAATGCAAGTAAACAGGGTCTCCTGCCTCAATCAACAGCCACGCGCCCTTGAGGGCTTCTTTCAGCCGCTCGGGGGTGAGGGGCTCTTGCTCGCGATGATCCGGTAAGGCCACAGATGTGCTGCGCCACTGGTCGGGTACTGGGCTTAGCTTCTCTTCCTGTGCGTAGCAGCAGCTGAACCGGGAGCGGAAGCCAGCAAGTTCCAATTGTTGCCAGTGCCCCGGATGGCGAGGCATGGGACCAATGGCCAGCTGGTTCGTGAGAATCCAGCTGTAGGGCAGAGGTAGGGTCTCCTGCTGGGGTGCCGGTTTACGACGGCCGAGCAGTCCCCCTGGGCGCAGTAATCGTTCAAAAGGGGCCATGGTGTGTCAGCGCCGCTTGGAGTTTCGTGAGGATCGTTTGCGGGAGCGAGGCAGGCTGAAAGAGCGAGCCACATCCTTGGCTAAGTAAGAAAAATAACCTGTCACGCGTCGGGCTAATTTTCTTCGCCGTGATCTTTTGGAAGGTGGAGGTGCAGCTTTGCCAAGGTTTTCTTTGAATTTGATCAGGGCAAGGCGAGCCGGACTTAGACCCGGGAGGAGGTAGGTTGCCAGAACAAGCAAGCTGAGGCCGGCCATGCCACTGACAGAAATCACATCGCGCACGGTTGCGTTAATGGCGGACCTTCTCTTCTGAAGACCTGTCTTGAGGCGTGCCGATTCGTTCGCGATGCCACGATCGAGACCCACGCGTATCGCTTCTCGGATAGAATCGGGAGATTGATCGGGCCGGATCACAACTCTCCTGACTTCGGGAAAATTGGCAAGAGCAGCCCCAAATTCCGGTATGCTTTTCAGGGTCTGAACAGAGGCGAGTATTTCTTGCTTCCTCTTCTGTAGAAGCTCTTGAAAACGGTTTACCTGGTTAGCATCCCTCTGGATGATGATGACGCGATGGTAAAGGGAAAGGGGGATGAACAATAAAAATATGAGCGCCAGCAGCAGCACAAGCCAGCGGCTCAGCGCTCGCCAAAGGCCTTTTTCCTTGAGGGCTCCCTGGGGAGCAAAGAGGAGAACAGGTCCGAGCAAGAGGACGGGGTAGAGGGAGGCAAGCTGCGCCATCCTCGCCAGGGCACCATCTGGGCCGGATCCGACCTCAGGGAGGAAAACAATACGAATGATATTTAATAAGCCATAAGCAAGTAAACCATAGCCGCCCAGCTGTACGATTGATGGTTCAAGCCCCCGCAACGGGCGCGTATGCAGCCCTTTGTCGAGCTGGCTTGCGGTGTGCTCAGAACCGGAGGGACTCCGGTTGCTCGTGGTTGGTTGGTCAGCCTCGGACATAAAAGAAAACCAAGCTAGGCCATGGGAGCGATGTGGGGGTGATCACAGGCTTTGGGGCTTGGCCCTCGCCTTGCCTTTGCCTTCGCCCAGTCCGGCCGGGAGCGCCGTCACAATGTTGCGCCATAGTCTGTCAGACAAAGGGGTGCCGTCACCACTGCGCAAGCTGATCAAGGTGCAGTCATAGTCACGATTGGACTGGAGGCCCAGCAGACGTCGCATTTTTGCCGCTCTTCCCTCTATCGATCCATCGACCCAAAAAAGGATTTGCGCGTTGGTTGCTCCGAAGGCGTCGGCTTGCAGGGCTTGGGGCATGAAACAAGTCTGGCGGGCTGGATGGCCCTTGATCCAACCCTGGGCAAAGGGGGGCGGCCCCGCTGCAATGCTTCGCTTGTCGAGGCGCAAGACTGGGTTGTTGGTGGAAAAGCCTGCCAATTGAAGGTCGTATCTCTGGCGGAAGGCGCCATGGACGATACGAAGCTCCTCTCCTCCGGCAAAGCGGTAGACCAGTGGGGAGGAAAGTGACACGTCAGCGCTTCGCTTTTCCTGTTGTTCGGCAGTCGGAAGCTGTACAGGTTCGGGGCGGAGACCAGCCTGTCGCAAGGCCACAAGCACTGAATCCGAGGAAAGCTGGGAAGCCTTCGGCCAGCGGGGGAAGATGCTGGCCTGGATCGCAGCCACCGAGGCGATCGTTGCCAACAAGGCATACCAGCGGCCCAGGGGGGAGAGGGAGGCGAAACTTGTTGTCATGGCCGGGATTCAGGCAGAGGTGGCAATTCCCGCTCAAGGAGCCAAAGGTAGATGAGTCCAAAGATAAACACAGCGACCCCAGAGAAAATCAAAGAACCCATTTCGGTATGGAAAAATTCGAACCACCAATCTCCCTTGCCCTGACCCGTAGTGGTGATCATCGCCAGGAGCGCGATGCGGATGGTGTTGCTGAATAAGCCGACAAGCGGAGCTGAAATAAGAATGAGAATCCGGCTTATATTAGATTTAATCGGAAAGGCCATCATAAAGATCAAAGCAACGCAAACGATCTGGGCAATCATGTCCAAGCCATTACAGCCGCCAAGTACGGTAACGCCGCCACCATCAAGCAGCACATTGCGAGCTTGAACGGTTACCGGCACTCCGAGAATGCTGACCCAAAGTGCAGCCCCCTTGGCGGTAAGGAGGCTGAGGGGTTCCTCCGGAAGGGTGCGGGTAAGTACCGCAAAAGAGGGGAGCATCCATAAGCATATTAAACTTTCCCGTAGTTTCGGAATCTGCCGCAGGGGCAGGCAGAGAAGAACGAGGAAAATGCCAGCCAGCGGCGCCATGATGAAGATGATGCCATCCCAAAAAAGGATGCGTGCCGTCCGGAGGAGTACCCAGAAGATGCCAAGACTGCCTAAAATCAGACCCCACTTTCTGGGGTTGGGTTCGAGGCTCTCAATCAGATCCTCCATGCAGATCAGCGCACCGCCCCAGACCAGCAGCGCGAAGACTCCGGTGTGGCTGTTTTGGCTGCTGTTGATCACGGCGACATTCTGGGTGGCCACTGCCGCGGCCAAGAGCAACCAGAGATTGCGCGGTGTGGCCGGTGGTATGTCAGGAATCTGGCTGACGAGCCATTGGCGGGGAGCTTCAGGAAGCTTGAGCCACTGGGTGCGCAGCCAAGAGACGTGGGACGGGTTCAGGATTGGCTTCATCGGAAGGCCGGGTCGGGGAGGCTCGGCATGGGGCCACTTTGGCGTTTCACCGGCCGCTCTGGACGGTATTCGGGAACGAGCCGGCGCAGCAAGGCCGCCGTGGCTGGCTCGTCCCATCGGGCGGAGGCCTGGCAAAGAGCCTCGACCAGGCTCGGCAGATCCTGGCTCGCATGCATCGGCTCACAAGCGCGGCGGATCAACGGATGCTCGGTGGGCTGGTCGTCGCTGCCGATGAGCAACTCTTCGTAAAGTTTCTCGCCTGGTCGGAGGCCGGTGTACTGAATGGCGATGTCCCCATCCGGATTGTGCTCATCACGAACCCGCAGGCCTGAAAGCTCGATCATCTGCCGGGCAAGGTCGGCGATGCGCACAGGATCGCCCATGTCGAGCAGGAATAAATCGCCACCTTGGGCCATGCCGCTGGCCTGCAGCACAAGCTGAACGGCCTCGGGGATGGTCATGAAATAGCGGGTGATTGCTGGATGGGTGACGGTGACAGGACCGCCGGAGGCGATCTGGCGATGGAAGAGAGGAATCACCGATCCTGACGAGCCCAACACATTGCCAAATCGAACCATTGCCATGGTCGGCCCAGCGCCCGCTCGGGCAATTTCGGCGGCCGCAGCCTGGATGAGCAGCTCGCAAACCCTTTTGCTTGCTCCCATGGCATTGGTAGGCCTGACCGCCTTATCGGTTGAAATCAGGGTGAGATTCTTTACATTCGTTAAATGAGAGGCAGCAATAACCGCTTTTGTCGCCTGTACATTATTGGCTACTCCAGCGCAGAGATTTGCCTCCATCATCGGAACGTGCTTGTAGGCTGCTGCGTGGAAAATACTGGCAACTCCATGCTCGCGGCAAAGCTGAATCAGTCGATTGGATTCAGCGGCATCCCCGAGAACAGGGATGAGTTTTGTCTGCGTTCCTGCCTGGCTCACCCTGCCCTGCAGTTCGCCGTCGATGGCGTAGAGGGCAAACTCGTTGCGCTCAAGCATCAATAAGCAGCTGGCCTCCAGGTCGACGATCTGACGGCAGAGTTCGCTGCCAATCGAGCCGCCGGCTCCGGTCACCAGAACCGCCTTGCCTGTGACGCACGCCCGCAACAGCTGTGGTTCTGGGCTTGAGGGTTCCCTGCCGAGCAGATCCTCAATCGAGACACCCTGCAGGTCGGTCACGATCCTCTGGCCACTGGCCAGTTGGGCCAGGGATGGAATTGAAAGCACAACCAGGCCTTGATGGGTGAGCTGGTCCACCAGAAGGCGCTTGCGCTTGCGAGAGATCTTGGTCAAGGCCAGCAGCACCTGACGGATGCCGTATCGTTCAACCAGAGACGGTAGTTCGCTGGGGCTGTGGATACTCACTCGCTGCAAGGTTCTCCCGTGCAGAAGCGTGTCGTCGTCGAGAAAGGCGATGATACGGAAGCGCGGGTCATGGCGAAGAGCCAAGAGCAAGCTCAGGCCAGAGGATCCGGCGCCATAGATAAGAGTGGGGATCTGTGCGTTTGGATCGGCTGCATAGCTCTGTTGCCGTTCCAATTGTCGAACCAAAACGTCCCGCAGAATGATTCGACTGGCAATGGCGCTGCCGGTAAAAAGTAACCAATAAAGAATCCAGAATGATCTTGGTGGTTGGCTTCCGCCAATCAGGGTGCTGATCAATAGAAGTACCAACACCATGATCGTGGTGCGGGGAATCAAGCCGTAGAGAGAGTGACTGCCCGCGTAACGCGTGAGACCGCGGTACCAGCCACTGAACATCAGAACCGGCAGACCGCTGAGGACCGCCAAGGGCAGAAGGTGGATTGAGGTCTGGAGAGCTCCCAGCAGGGTGTCGGTATCCCGAAGGCGAAGGAAAAAGGCTCCGAGATAGCAAGCTACGATCAGCAGGCCGTCAAAGGCCAGCATGGCGAGGCGTCGCAACAAGACTTGCCGTTGTATGGATTGGAACCAGGGCATCTGGATCATCAGTGAGCAATCTCCTGGAACAGATCAACAGAGACGAATGGGAGGAGTTCGCTTGTGCGGAGCCTCTGAGTGGCAGCCTTCAAATCCCCAACAATGGGATGGGCTCGGTGCCTGATTTGTACAGGGAGAACTGCCAGCGGCACGTGGCCAGGGACGTGCCGCGGCGTGATGGCGGGATTTCTTGACGACCTGCCCGGTTCGTGGGGATGGAAATCAAATGATTGGTCAAGAAAAATAGTGGCGAGTGTTCCACAGGGCAGAGGGCCGTTCTCGCGATGGAGGACCCGCTGGGATTGATGGTGTTTACCTGCTCTGAGCATCTTCTGGGCCGAGATGAAATGATCGAGGGGGTGCCGAACGCAGGGGAGACGGTGGCGTGGGTGTGGGCGGGCCTTGGACTAGAGACCATTCCTTCCGCCTGATTCTTGTGGGGGTCGGGGCGCGATTGAGGGCCCGGCGGGATCAGGTTTCGCTATCAGCATGAGGGCCCGAGGTGGCTCAGTTGTGCCCATTTCCGAACAGTACTGATGGATGTGTTCACTTTACCTTGGTTTTCGCTTGGCCTGGATTGGTGGCACTCGCTTCCGCAAACGGCAGGGCTTCCCTTTGCTCCAGCCCCAAGGCCAAGGCCAGCTCCAGTGCCGCCAGGGCGAGCACCGCTCCGGTTCCCCAGAGCCTTAGTGCCAGGGCAAGGGCCCCGGTGGCTACGCCATAGAGCCCCGCCACGCGGCGATGGCTCCAGCCGGCCTGCTGGAGTCGTTGGTACAGGTGGAGGCGATGGGCCTGAAAAACCGGCTGTCCATCAGCCAGTCGTCTCAGGACGCAGACCAGAGGATCGGCCAGCAGCGGCAGCCCGGCAACGAGAAGCCCGAGAGCCTCGCTCGGCCCTGGCTGCTGCAGCACCAGCCCCGCGAAGACCGCTCCGAGCCACGTGCTGCCCACGTCTCCCATGAACACCCGGGCCGGACTCCAGTTCCAGGCCAGGAATCCCAGGAGCGCCCCTGCCAAAGGCCAAAGAGCACCGCCACCTGGAAGGGTTGCCGCCAAGGTGAGGAGCATCAGTCCGCAACCCGCCACAAGTCCGTCCAGGCCGTCCATGAAGTTGACGAAGTTGATCACGGCTGTGATGGCGACCAAAACGAGGGGCCATGTCCAAGGGGACAGGGAGATTTCCGCCACGGCCAGGAGCAGAATCGCCGTGAGAAACTGCGCGCCATAGCGCAGGATCGCCGGCAGGTTGAAGCGGTCGTCCAGCAGCCCCACCAGGGCCAGTGGGCAGCAGAGAAGGGGGACCAGCGCTTCCCTCCCCTGGCCGAGCCCCGCCGTGAGGAGGCTGCCGACCAGCACAAAGGCCAAACCGCCACCACGGGGTGTGGCCCGCTGATGGGAGCTGCGGGCGTTGGGATGATCGAGGAGGCCCCGCCGCAGCCAGGGAATCAGAGCTGCTACGAACAACCAGCTGAGCAGGGCGGCCAACAGGAAGGCGCCAAAGTTGGCAGCAGCCGGGGGCGTGAACGGCAGCATGGCGGGGTTGAGCAGAAGAGTCATTCGCCAACGGGATCCGAGCCGAGGGCGAGGGGGTGCACTGGAAAAGGCTGGGGATCCTCACCCAGCAGGCGGTGAGCGGGCAGAAAGTCCGCGAGATCGGCCTGGGTCCGTTGCATCGCCTCAAAGGACTTCGGTGAGAGCAGGAGCAGGGGATGGGCCAGCCACAGCAGCAACCTTGGTGGCAGCGGCACAAAGCGACAACGCCGTGCCCGATCTTCTGCGGGAGCCGCCTGGCGGAGTCGCTCGAGCATCGCGGTGTAGCTCAGGCTTTCGTCGCCACCGATGGCCAGGATGCCGGGAATTTCTGCGCCTGGATCCCCCCGTTCCAACCGATCGCTGACCCAGAGGGCGACCGCCGCCAGCTGGCGGGCATGGATGGGCTGGCGCAGCCCGCTGCGGGCAGGGATGGGCAGAAGCGGCAGACGACGCATCAGATTCAGAAGAAGACTGAGATTGCGATCGCCGTATCCCCCCGCCGCCCCATAGATCAAGGTGGGAGCCAGAATCCGGCAGGGAATCCCCAGCGCCTGGCAGGTTTGCCGCAAACTCTCCTCCGAATGCCGGAGCCGTCGCACCAGATCTCGGTCGAAAGCGTTGGTGGCGTACCGCTTGGTGAGGGCCGAAGAGGAGGAGCAGGCCACCAGGCCCCGCAGCTCCTGCACCCGCTCGGGGTGCTCCAGTCGCAGCGTCTCCAGGAATGGCGCCAGATGCCAGATCGGAGCGAAGCTGATCCACCGCTGGTCCCCCTCCGAAGGTTGGAAGTCGCCAGGACGGGTGAGATCGGCACCCAGGAAGCCACTCCCCTCGGCGAGGCCGACCGGTAGTCGGGGCGGCCGGCGGCCGACGGCGATCACCGGTCGCGCCCCGGCGGCGGCCATCAGGGCGGCACCGCTTGGGGTACCGGCTCCGAAGAGCAGCAATTTTGTCATCGGTTCACCAGGCTCAACAACCGCTGCAGGTACCGCAACAGAAAGGGGACAGGCCAGGCGGCACCAAAGGCCCGACGGTAAGCCCTGCGCACCTCCTGCAGGCGCCGCCGGGTCTGCACGCCGCTGACGCCGCCGCTTCCCATGCCCACCAGCTCCAGATCCAGGCACTCCACCTGGAGATCCGGGAAGCCCGAGAGCTGCAGGAAATGGTCGAGATCCGCCGAGAGGCAAAACCCCTCGGCGTAGCGCGGCAGGCATCTTCGGGCCCCCGGGCCGATGGCGGTCGCCTGATGGGGGGGGGTGCTCCCCAGAAAGAGGGAGCGGCGGTAGGAGTGCCGCCAGCGAAAGATGCTGGCGCGGCCATCCTCGTAGCGACCGCGGCAGACCAGCAGATCGGGCTCCCGACCCGGGCGGGTGCGCTGCTGCAGCCGCGCCGCGAGCCGTTCCAGAACCGTGGGACCGGCGGCCCAATCGTCACTGCCCCAGAAGAGAAGCCAGGCATCCGGTGGGGCCTGAGCAGCCCCCTGGTTCATCGCGCCGAAGATGCCGGGCTCCTGAGGGTCCTGGGGAGTCCAGTGCAAGCGTGGATCCTCCCGGCAGAGTTGGTCGAGAACGGCGCGGTGAACCGCCGAACTGGGGCCATCGATGAAGCAGAGCCGCCAATGGGGCCAGCTCTGCTCCTGAAGGGAACGAACCAGCCTGGGGAGCAGGGCATGGGAATCCAGGGTCGGCACCACCACCTCGATCGCCGGACAGGGAGGCGCGGCAGACGACTCAGCCATGGCGACGGATCACGGTGTCCTCGAGAACAAGCAGATCCATGCGAGTGCGTAGGAAGCAGTCCAAGGCCTGGTTGGGGTTGCAGACAATCGGCTCGTTTTCGTTGAAGGAGGTGTTGAGCACCATGGGCACTCCGGTTTGCGCGGCGAAGGCCCGGATCAGTCGGTAGTACCGACCGTTGGCGCTCTCACTGACGGTCTGCAGCCGGCCGCTGCCATCGACATGGGTCACGGCGGGGATCAGAGCCCTCTTTTCGGGACGGATCGGGTACACCTGCATCATGAAGGGGACATCCCCGTTCAACTCGAACCATTCGCCCACGGCTTCGCGCAGCACTGATGGAGCGAAGGGCCGGAACGATTCACGCCGTTTGATCTTGAGGTTGAGGATGTCCTTCATATCCGCCCGGCGGGGGTCGCCCAGAATCGAGCGATGGCCGAGGGCCCGGGGTCCCCATTCCATCTTTCCCTCGAACCAGCCGATCACCAGCCCCTGGCTGATCGCCTCGGCCACCTGGTCGCAGAGCACCTGATCGGGGAGCTGCTCCACGCGGCAATGGGCTGCCTCCAGGGCCGCAAGCGTGGCGGGATCCGCCAACAGCGTTGCCACCTCGCCCTGCGCGGGACCCCTGCCCAGATAGGCGTTCACCATTGGCGTGCAGCGGGATCCACCCTGTTGGTGCCAGACCTCCAGCGCCGCTCCCAGAGCCCCACCGGCATCCCCTGCCGCCGCTTGCACGAACACCTCCCGGAACGGGGTGGCCAGGGTCACCTTGCCGTTGGCCACGGAGTTGGCCCCGCAGCCACCGGCGATGCAGAGTTGATCGACGGGGCGTGAAGCGTGCAGGGCCCGCAGCAGGTGGAAAAAGGCCTCCTCGTACATGGCTTGCGCAGAGCGGGCAATGTCCTTGTGCCGCTGCTCCAGGGGCTCGTCGGAACGGCGTGCCGGCCCCAGCAGCTCTTCGAGGGCCGGAGCCCAGTGTTCCCCCACCACCGGCGCGCCCTGGCTCCACTGATGCGGGAGGCGCTCGGTGGCGTGCCGAAAGAACCTCAGATCCAGCCGGTAGGTGCCGTCCGGCTGAAGCCGAACGATCTGGCGCATCGCCTCCAACTGGTTCGGGCTGCCATAGGGGGCCAGACCCATCACTTTGTATTCGTCGCCGTAGTGAGGGAATCCCAGGTACTGGGTGATCGCGGTGTAGAAGGCCCCCAGGGAGTGGGGAAACCAGATCTGGCCGTTCACAGCGAGTTGGGTCCCGTCCCCGAAGCCCCAGGCTCCGCTGGCGAAGTCGCCGAATCCGTCGACCGACACGACCGCCGCCTGCGGGAAGGGGGAGCTGTAAAAAGCCGAGGCAAGGTGGGCGCGGTGGTGTTCGACGAAATGGAGGGCGGCCCGGATCTCCTGGCCCGGGAAGGCAGCGGCCAGCTGACCGGACAGATCCGCCCGCTCTTGTTTGTTGCGCCAGCGCTGAAGCAGGAAGCGGGGACTGGGGCGGTTGCGCAGGGTGTAGGCGATCTTGCGGAACCGATGAGCGCTCGGCTGGCTGTTGATGGCCACATGGTCGACATCGTTCAGACTGGCTCCCGCGTCGGCCAGGCACGCGGCGATCGCTTCACTGGGGAAGCCTGCCCAGTGCTTGATGCGCCGAAAACGCTCCTCTTCGGCGGCGGAGACGATGCGGCCATCGAGGATCAGCGCGGCGGCGGCGTCGGCATGGAAGGCGTTGATGCCGAGGATCAGGGTCATGGAGCGAAGGGGGGCCGACGGTCGGCGTGACACGGGGGATTGCAGCCAAGCAAAGCAGCGCCGAATGGGCAAAAGGGGGGCTGCTGGTCAGCACGGTACCCGGCAGTCCGGGCCGCGGGATCCGGGCTGTCTCGGACTCCGGGTTCCCCAAAAGCCAGCCGCCCAGGGATCAGGGGCAGGACAAGCCCGGGGAATCCGGAACCAGGGCGGGCCTGCGCGAGCTTGGACGCCGCACCCAGCAGGCGTGGATGGGGTGGAGGTCACGAATTCTCCGCTGCGCTGTGATCGGCAGGGGGCTCCATCAGCATCAGGCTCAGCAGCAGTTCGGCGTAGAGGCGCTGGAAGGCGTAGTACCAGCCGCGCCAGCCGTCGAGAAGGCCGCCGCGTAGCACCAGGCAATAGGGGAGGACCAGCAGGGGCATCAACCAGCGCCGACGACGCCACTGGTCGAAACGGCTCAACTCCTGCGGGGGGGTGCTGCGCAGCTTGTGCAGCTCTTGCCTCAGATAGCGCTGCTGGGATGCCAGCCAGCGATCCAACGGTTTTCGGTCGTCGTGGAGGATCTCCCCCGGGAAGTTCCGCACGGGTCCATCGATGTGCACCCGGTGACCGTGACCATCGTCCTCGTAATTGGCGCGTTCGGCTCGGTACAGGCAGATTCGCGGCGGCAGCATGCTGCCCCTCACGGGCTTGCCGGCGATGCAGTACGTTAGCGGAATACGCCAACCCGCCTCCCCAGCCTCCGGATCGAACCGCGCGAGTGCTTGCAGGAAGGTTCGGCTGAGAACGTAGTCCGCGTCCAGGCTCAGCACCCAGGGGGTGCGGATCTGGCGCAAGCCGAAATTGCACTGGCGCGCGAAGGAGTCGAAGCGGCGGTGGAGCACCTCGGCCCCGGGGCAGACCCGAGCGATGGCCTCGAGGGTGCCGTCCCGGCTGCCGCTGTCGATCACCAACACCCGTTCCGCCCAGCGGAGGGCCCCAAGCGTGCGCTCGATGTTCGCGATTTCGTCGCAACAGATCAGCAAAGGGGTGATCGCCCGGCAAACGGTCTTCGGAATCGGGAGGATCGGCTCAGCCATGACGGCGCAGGATCTCCTCGTAGGCATGGATCATGCGTCGAGCCAGGACGGGCCATCCGTACTGCTCCTCCGCCAGGCGCCGCGCTGCCCGGGCGAAGGGGAGGCGGGGTTGGTCCAAGGCCTCGCAGAGGCTCTGCGCCAGCAGGGCGGGGTCGAGGGGACTGAGGAGTCCGGCCCCGGCCTCGACCACCGGCGCTGCCAGGCCGACCTCCGCGGAAAGAAGCACTGGCGTGGCGGCGGCGAGGGCCTCCGCGACAGCGATGCCGAAATTCTCCGCTGAGGAGGGCAGAACGAACCAGTCGCATCCCTGGAGCAGCCATTCCTTGGATTCGCCACTGACGAACCCAAGCCAATGACAACGATCCGCGATGCCGAGTCGGTTAGTCAGGCCACGCAGTTGCTGCTCGTAGGCGGGTTCGCCACTGCCGGCGATCAGAAGCTGCCAAGGGCGTTGGGGCTGGCGATGACGCAACAGAGCCAATGCTTCCAGAAGTCGTTCCAGCCCTTTCTTGGGATGCAGGCGGGAGAGGAAGAGGAGCCGCGGTGCCTGTGGATCGATCTGGGGAAGGCTTTGGCACAGCCTTGCGCGGGCATCCTGGTGGAGTTCAGGGATGTCGACTCCAAGGGGCAGATCCAGGGCTGGCGGCCGCAGTCGCAAGCGGGAGAAGTCGGCCGACTCCATGGCGGAGGTGGCCTGGAGAGCCGCGGCTCCATTCAGGTTGCGCCGCTCGATCAGGGCCAGAAACAGCCGCTTGCGCAGAGGGCTTTGGTCGAGGCTCCAGGGCTGGAGGTGGCCGAGGCAGTGGACCAGGTAGGGGGTGCCCAGGGCGCGGGCGATCGCCATGCCCCGGGTGGCGGGCCAGGAGAACAGGGAATGGACGTGCAAGAGATCCCAGCTGCGCAGATGGCTTTGGAGCCATCGGCCCAGCGCAGGGGTGTAAGCGAACTCCCGCAGGACGCGGATCGGAGGGCTCCAGCGGGGGAACAGCTGAACCGGAACCCCCCGGACCTCAATCCAACGTCCCGTGGGCTGGTTCAGAAGGGTGGGGCCATCATCGTTGCTGGCCACGAGAGCCGCCTCCAGGCCTTCCGCCCGCAGGGCGGCCACCATGGCGAGGGCGGCTTCACTGGGTCCACCGCGGCGCGGACCGATCGAGGGGATGAGGTGGAGGACCTTCAGGGGGAAGAGACGCTCGCTGGCGCCGGTTAGGGGAGAGCAGCTGCAGGGAGGCCAGGCAGGTCTGCCGCCGTCTGGCGCTGGGCGGCCAGGTGGGCTTGGATCACCGACGGACTGGCCAGAACAAATCCCGCGCTCAAGCCGATGATGCTGAGCACGAAGGGATCGCCATAGACCTGGCTGGCGCCTGTGAAATTGAACACATTGGCAGCCAGGAAGGCGATCAAACCAAGATTGAGCAGGCCGTAGGAGGGCGGCGCATAGCGAAGAATGTAAATAGTCCGCCAGAAGAGCCTGGCGAGTAGGGCAAGAATGAGTGTAAAGAAAAAAGCACCTGCCAGACCAAGCTCAAGCACAATCTTGCCCAATCCTCCTTCGGCGGAGCCGACATTGATCTTCACCCCCGAGGCCAGGCCGCCCACTCCCTGGGCGGCGGCACCGATGCCCGCTCCGAGAGGACCGCCCACCTCGAGGGCGTCTCCGATCGAGGCGATGCCGATATCGTTCAGGCGAGAGAAAATGTCTGTCCAAACCGTGTTGCCGCGATCGAGGAAGGCCCCGAAGGTTCCTCCGGTTGTGGGATTTCCCCCCACGCTCACAAAAAGGAGCAGGAGCATGAATCCTCCACCCAGACCCGCGATCAAGGTACTGCGCAGCCTGGTGTCACCACGCCACAGGATCAGGACGATGAAGATAACGAAGAATCCGCCCACCATGGCCAAGGATTTGCGGCGCCCCGTGAGCGTGCCAAGCACCATGAGGGTGATGGTGATGGCCGAGGCAACCGCAATGGGCCATGGCTCCCTTCGTTTGACGCCAAGGATGAAAACAAAACAGGCACAAGTGGAGAGGTGCCAGGCCGCAACTTCGCTGCTTCGCCAAAAACCCGTAAATCCCTGGGTGTATTTACCGAGTCCCGCCACAAGAATTTGCGTCCCGCCGCGAACTTCCGTGAACAGTGCGCCCTTGTAGCCCCAGTACGAGAGAAGCAACGTGAAGGCAAACAACAGGGCCATGATCACGTAGATCCACAAGTAGCGCTCTACAGCGGAAGGCTTCAATGCGAATTGGAAGCCCAACCACAGGGCGATGAATGGGGCGGTATAAAATCCAACGCCAATTAATGCGTTTGTGGAGGAGCCTACGTTGAATAAGGAATTGACCACCTGCAGGACAATGAGCACAAAAAACAACTCTACGGCCGAAACGAGACGGCGATCACCGTTAAACAATTGGACCAGGTTTACGCGGCCAACGCGAATATAAAGTGTGATTGCCGTAAGTAAAATGCCAACAAGAGCAAAGCCCACGTAGAGGGGTGGCTGGTTGGGGGTGATCTTGCGCAACGGATCCTGGAGGAAGCCGATCACCGTGGTGTAAAGGAGGGACTGGCGCCACTTGCCATCGGCCACGAAGAGTGCCAGGGGGAGCAGCAGCAACAGCACCAACAGGACGTTCATGGATCGTGCGAGGGCAGCGGCGGCAGGAAAAAAGGTTGAGCGGGAGGAATTGATGTTCGCACGGCCAGTTGCCCGGGCAAGCCCATCCCGTGCCCCCCCTCAACGGGTCGTGAGCGCCTGGCGCAGGGCCAGAAGCAGGCCATCTCGCGCTTGTTCCACGCCGTGGGAGCGTGTCAGCCGGGCCTGCGCCGTCATCCCCATCCGGGCCGCCCCGGCAGGATCGGCGGCCATCGAGCGCAGGCTTTGCGCCAGGGCCTCGACATCCCGACAGGGGAAGATGGCACCGGTCTGGCCCACTTCGATCAGATCCTCCGCGCAGCCCACCTGGTCACTCACGATCGCCGGCAGGCCGCACGCCATGGCCTCGTTCACCACCAGCCCCCACGTTTCGCCGCTGTCGGAGGGAAGCACCAGAGCGTCGGCGGCGACGTAGGCATCCGTGATCTCGCCCTGGTTGAGGAAGCCGGCGAAGGACACCGGCAGAGCGCAGCTCGCCACAAACGCGCGGCAGGCTTGTTCCAGCTCGCCGCTTCCGACCATGAGCAGATGCAGTCGCGGGGTGGAGGGGTTGGCGAGCGCCAGCCGCAGTGCCTCCAGGAGATCCAGGGGGTGCTTCTTCGCCTGCAGCTTGCCGGCGAACAGAAAACAGAAGGCATCCGGCGGGATGTTCCAGCGGTCACGCAACGCGCACCGCTGGGGTCGCCGCGCGGCCGCTCGGCCCGTGAAGAAGGTGTTGTCGACGAAGTAGGGGGAAGCAAAAAGCTTTGCCGAAGACGCTCCGCACTCTTGATAGAAGCGGAGGTTCGCCTTCCCGATAGGGAGGCAGGCGCTTGCCTGCCGCACTAGAAATCGATGCAAAATCCGCACCGGCCAGCGGCGCTTTGGTCGGTCTGCTGACTCGACGCGCAGCAGGATGGGAACACGGTGTCGCCAGGCCGCCAGGTAGAGCTGCAGCAGGCCTTGAACCTGCCAACCCGTGATCAGGACGGCATCCGGGGGGCGGTCGCTGCCCAGCAGCTCCCGGGCAGGGTGACGGAGGCGCAGACCCCGAAAGCCTCTCCCGAGTCCGGCCCCGCGGCTGGAGGCAGCTCGGCGCCAGCGGTAACCTTCCAGCAGCGGCACATCCCAGTCGAACGCGACACCGAAGCCATCGCCCTGCTGAACGGCATCGGGCAGAGTCAGGAAAAGAACTTCGGGGTCGAGGTCTGGACAGGCCGCCAGAGAGCGGAAAAGGGGGGCCTGATATTGGATCGGATGGCTGCTGGCGATCAGCAGACGAGGACGGGCCGGCGACAGGAGTTTTGGCCCTTGGCGATGGAGGCGCAGGGCCCAGCCCAGCCCACGCATCTCCGCCATCAGCGTGAGCGGGATCCACCAGGGTCGGCGGAGGTGGTGGCGGCTGCGCACCGAGCGGACCATCTCCTTGGCGCTGGCGGTGAGGGCTGCGGGGAGAGGCTCGGTGCGCAGGAGGTAGTAGTAGCGGCCCACGGCATGATCGGGTCGCAAGGTGGTGAGGTGATGGCCAAAGCTGCGGGTTCCGCCACCTTTGGCTTTGAGATGATGAATCAGTGCGGAGGGTTCGTAGAAAATGGCATGGCCAGCCTGCCGCCAGCGATGGGCGAATTCTGCCTCAAAGCGATAAGCCACGCGTACGAAGTTTCGGTCGAAGCCCCCCAGGTCGAGGGCCTGCTGACGCGGCAGACTGAAGTTGCAACCGATGAATTCATCCGCAGCCTGGGGAAGGAGGCTGTTGAAGGAAAAGGGAGCTCCCGCTGGATCTGGTATGCCGCCATGCCAGGGCTGCAGAACCCTGCCGGCGATCAGGGCTCCGGGATGACGCCTCCCTGCATCCAGATGGGCCTGGAAGAGGATCGGATCAGGCAGGATATCGTCATCGACAAATAGAACCCGGTCCCCCTGTGCCTCCAGCAGAAGTCGGTTCATCGCTGCCGTTGTTGAGGCCGGAAACTGTCGCAGCCACCGCAGACAGCCCGCGCCATTCCATCCCTCCAAGTGCCGCACGGTAGCCGGATCATGGTCGGGCGTCTGGTCGACGATCAGAAGCTCCCAATCGGTTGGAACCCGGGGGTCGTCCCGAAGTGCCAGCAAGGATTGCACCGTTTCGACGAGCACCTGTTCCCGCCCATAGGTTGCGATGGCGATGCTGAGCTTCATGCAGCACCTCCGGCAGAACCGTTCAGGCGGGAGGCGGCATGGCGCAGGAAGGTGACTGGAGCAGCCGAGAATCCCTGAATCCACTGCAGCAATCCTTCACGCAGATGCCTCTGGCGCAATGCATCGACACCCTGGTGAAAGCGGCAGCGGGCGGTGTAAGCACTCAGCTCCCGTTCCGCTTGGGCTCGGTCCAGACCACCCCCCTGCCAGTAGCGGCGCGAAACCTGGGTCTGCTCTTGCAGAAAGAGGGGGCGTTGCGCACTGGTCTTGGCCTCGGCGTGCAAACGGAAGGCACTCAGGGGGCGCTTCAGAAGTTCGACGCGACAGTCCGGCAAGGCCAGGATGCGACAGTAGAGGTCGTAGTCCATCACGTAGTGCAGCGACGCATCGAGGCCGCCGCTGGCGGACCAGGCCCGGGCGGAGAAAAACGTACAGGGTTGGTGATAGCGGAACTCGTCGGTCCAGAACCTCAGGCACTCCGGCCAATGATGGCCGCTGGGGCGGAAATGGCCCACGGGCTTGGCGGGGTCGTCGGTGAAGGGAAGATCTTCGCCCACGATCAGGTCAGCGCCGCTCGCCAGCCAGGCCTCGGCCACCGCATGGAGGGCTCCCGGCCGGAGCAGATCATCGGAATTGAGCCAGTTGAGCAGCACGCCATCGGCGCGAGCAAAGCCCTTGCGGAGGGCGTCAGTCTGGCCTTGATCAGGTTCGCTCACCCACCAATCGAGATGGCTGGCATAGCGCTGGATCACCGAGACGGATTCGTCGCGACTTCCTCCATCGACAATAATGTATTGCAGGTTGGGATAGTGCTGATCCAACACTGACTCGATCGTATCGGCCAGGAAACGGCCCTGCTGAAAAGACGGTGTGACCAAGGTGATGCGCGGCAGGTGGGTCGCCATCACTCCAGCCTCATCCGCCGTGCCTGAATCTCGCCCCATACGGCGGCCAGGCCGAGCAGCCACTGGGGCAGGTTGGGGGTGAAGAGTCTCCCAGCCCGGATCAGGAACAGCCGCCCCGCTGCCAGGGGACTGACCAGCTGTGAGGGTTCGCCCGTGCGGATGCGATCCAGCATGGTCCCGCTTTTTCGGATGCCGTGCACCAGCCGGAGCATGTAGCGATAGCGCAGGCGCGCGGCGGGCATCAGATGAAGCAACCGCAGGCTGGGCTCGTAGGCGAGGGAAAAGCCCATCTCCGGTGCGCAGCGGGCCATGTCCGTGTCGCCACAGCTTGCCAAACTACCTCCGCGACGATCCAGGCGGCGTCGGCGGGGATCGTCGGCAACACGGGTGTAATGGAGGGCGACGGAGCGCCGGATCACCATGCCGGCGCCCACGGGTTCCCAGGGACCCACCTGGTTGTAAATGAGAGCCTGGATGGGTCGTGCGCCGTAGTCGCGGATGCCGAGAAGATTGAGGTGGGGCAGAATCCAACGCGGAGGAGGAATTTCGAACTCCCCTTCAAGAACCCCTCCGGCCGCCCCGATGCGTGGTTCGGCATCCAGGAAGGCCAGGGCGTTGCTGAGAAAATCGGGCGCCAGAACGTTGTCGTCATCCACGAACACCAGGATTTCCCCCTGGGCTTCAGCAATGCCAGCCAATCGGGCCGGGGTGAGTCCGAGCTCCGGCTCTTGGATCAGCCGGAGGGTTGAGGCAGCAGCGCTGCAGAAGGTTTCCTGGCTCAGGGGAGGGCTGCTGGCGTTGTCGATGACCAGCAACTCCCATCGTGTGCGATCCAGGGTCTGAAGGGCGAGACCTTCAAGGCAGCGGGCAAGCCTGCCTGGATGCGGATTGTGGGTACAAAGCAGAACAGAGATTCGGATCATGAGGGCACCTGCCGAAAGCGGCGCAGAAGCGGCAGAAGCTCGCCGTAGAAAGCTTGGGGGCTGAGATGCATTTCCCAGAGGTGACGATTGGCGATTTGCTGCTGGCGCAGTTCGTCGCTGCTGTGACGTCGGTGGTGGTCGAGGATCAGCTGGGCGGCATGACCTGCCATGTTTTTGGAGATTATAAGGCAATGCCTTTCGTAGTCGATCCTATCCTCCAGGGGAAGGCGAAGGTCGGTGTCAACCACGACCGGGATTCGGCCCAGGCAGAGAGTTTCATAGAAACGGATCGCATAATTCTCTGTGCCACGACAGCAAATGCTGTAGAGACTCTGGTGTATGCTCTGGTAGAATCCTCGTCGGTATTCCGACTGATCTGATTCAAGCCAGAAGCTGCCATCTACCAATCCGCCCATCGGCCGGAGCTGGAGATCAAAGCGAATGCTCCGGCAGCTCTGGACGCTGCGCACGACCCTGGCGCGGTGGGCATGCTTCATGTTTGTGCCGAGACGGCGTGCCACCCGTTCACTGTCAACGCCAATGTCATCAAGGTAGGTGAGGGCATAGCGTCCATAATCAAAGAGGCGTGTTTTTGACCAGCGTTGAGCGAAGGGGGCACACACTCCCCAAAAGCTCACACTTGGCTCTTTGGAAGTGGTAATTGCATCTACTTTCCCGTGAAAGTATTTCGCCAGATAATCGGGTATAAAGTAGCTGTGAGAATGCACGCGGGGTGTCGGATCCCCGGCCACAAGCGATGCGTTGAGATAAAGGAAGTTTTGCAAGGGAAGCTTTAGATCCCGGCCCGGATGATTCAGATCCCGGGTGCTGCCTTCCACCAAAATGGGCAGACCGGTGCGATGCGAGATCTGCTCCGCTTCTCGGCAGGCGCGCCGAAAGGAATCCGCGCCGTCGCTGCCGCAGTAACGATCGCGGTGGCAAATCGGAAGCAGGATGGCCTCCGCCTGTTCTATCGGTGCCAGCCGCAGCGATCCACTCAGGTCGACGACCTGACAACAGCGATAGAAATCGAGGTGTGCTTCGCTGTCCTGACGGAGTGGGTCATCGCTGGCGGTCAGCAGGTTCATGGCCAGACATTGCCAATCCCGTGGATCGACATCCGCCAGCCAAGACGGATCAAAATAAACGGCTAGGCAGTGATTGCTTGCGGCGTTCATTACTGCTCTTTCGGCTTGGCTGCTAGAAGTCCAATTCGTTCCATCTGATTGCGTGCAAGATGCTTAGCTCTTCCGAAAAGGCGTGGCCATTGGGTGAGCAGCTCAAAGCGCAAATCAATCCCCGTCTCCTGCTTCAGCTCCCCTGTGATCTGCCTGAGGTGCGTGTGCAGAGAGGGGGTGCGGGCGGCCTGGGCAGCCAGGGCATGGAACTCCCAATAGTGAAAATGAAGGGGGTTGTGGATGAAGCGGAATACATGGGGGGTTGCCGAAAAGCGGTTGGAGAGTAGATCCCATTCCTGCCCGCTAGCCGCCGCAGCCAGCGGCAGAGAGACCTGGTCTACAAAATAGGTGAATGTGAGGATATCAGCCTGAAGTTCGAGTTCCCTTGAGAAGCGCAACCAGAGATTTGGCAGCATGCTGTTGGCGGTGACGGAGACTAGTCCGGAACAGAAATAGGGATGGGTTTTAATCCGTGCTGGCTCGGGTTTTTTGCCATAGCTGTAACTTTCCCACATCTGGATTCGCCGTGAGGTGGGTGAGACACCCATCTGTCGATAAAGCTCATCCCAGTCGCCCGCAAAGGATTCCGGGGTATCTGCGGCGACGAGGCCAGCGGGCGCCTTCTGCGCGAGCAACAGGGATGTGGGATCGCCCAGCAGAACTTGATCGGCATCGAGAAAAACCCGCTGCTCCCCAGGTTCGACGTCTAGCAGGGTGAAGAGCTTGTTATAGGTCAGATGGCGGGCTGGAACGGAGTGGAGATCGTTGAGGCGATCGGGTAGCCAGGGATTGTGGAAATTGACAACTTCCACATTGCGCCGCTGAAGGAATTGCAGGGCTCGTTCACTACAGGGTGGCAGGTTGTCGGGTTGGTAGACGCGGATCGCGACACGATCGCCGCACCAATGGCGAAGACTGGCCACGCACAACAAGCCGTAGGCCTCAAATTTCAGCCCATGGGCGTTGAGGACGAAGCGGAGCCGCCGCTCCTGAGCGGGTGCAGCGGCTTGGGTCATGGCTGATGAAGACGACGGCGAAGGATGCGCCCCCAGCCCAGGGGGCTGGAGAGGTCCTCGGTGAGACGACGGTAGCGGGTTTCGAGCGCAAATTTTTCTTCGGCGAGCAGGCGTACCCGCTCCAGGGCCGCTCCAGGGCCGAGGTGCTCCAGCAGCACCTGCACCACCTCCGTTTCCATCGGTGCGCGCTGGGCCACCGTCTTGGATTCGTCATGAAGACGGTAGGCGCCCAGTTCCGCTGGGATCGGCAGGAGTGGCGCCAAGCGTCCGAGCCGAAGCCAGAGGTCTAGATCCATGGCGTAGCGGAGGTGGGAGGAAACCGTGCCACCGGCACGCTCATAGAGAGAGCGACGGAAGAAACAGCCCGGCTGGCCGAACCAGGTGTCGGTCCAGGGGCTCAG
Source organism: Cyanobium sp. (assembly GCA_044351065.1). Taxonomy (GTDB): domain Bacteria; phylum Cyanobacteriota; class Cyanobacteriia; order PCC-6307; family Cyanobiaceae; genus Cyanobium. The sequence goes on along the minus strand of JBILGK010000014.1, from coordinate 26,199 downwards.
ATCCTCCGCGCGAAGGGGGCCCCGCGGGTAGGGGTAGGGACGCACCATCTTGCTTGCGGCATCGATCATGCGCCCGCCTCCCACCACCCATTCCGCTTCCGGATGTTTCGAGAGGAAGACCCGTACCGCATCCAGGCCTCCCTCCAGCAACAGATCGTCAGAATTGATCCAGCCAAGCCACTCTCCCCGGGCCTGTCGGAAGCCTTTGGCGAGGGCATCACTTTGCCCCGCATCCGGCTCCGAACACCACCAGGCGAGGCGCTGGGCATGGCGTTGGATGATTTGCGGGGATTCGTCCTGGCTGCCACCATCCACCACAATGAGTTCGGTGTCGCTACCGCTCTGGCGCAACAGCAGCTCCAGGCATTCCCCGAGGAAATCACCTTGATTGAAGGAGGGAATGACAATCGAGAACTTCACGACTAGGGGGAGGGAATTCGCGCAGACGCCGGGCGAGGCTGCGGAGAGGTGGAGGAAAGAATCATGCGACATCTCCCCTGAGGAGAATGGTCTAGAGAATTCCTAGGGGATTGACTCGCAATTTTCCGATGACCGGTCAGGGGTGGCCTGTTTTGGTTCGGATTGCCGACCGTGGCCGCTGCCCTCCGGTAGCGCAATCCAGGATGGAGGGGGGAAGAAGGCAGTGGATGCGAGGCGGTAGATGTTCTCTATGGTACAACTCAACTCTACCGTAAACCCACTGGAGCAGTCCTGCTGGCGTGGCGGCAATGATAATGCTTGAAGACTGGCCTCATCTATCCTTAGTTGCACTTGTCCCTCCTCCGACAGGTTGCGCTCATCACACTGTCCTATGTCCGAAACTGGTGTCGAGCGTCGCATGCGGTGGGTTGGGGTCTGCTTCGCTCTGCCTCTGCCTCTGCCTCTGCCTCTGCCTCTGCCTGCAATAACCAGCAAAAGAGCCCTGGGAAATGCTGGCTGGCCGTAGTCGGCATTTCTCGTATCAAGAGACTTTGCCGATCGCTAAACGTACACATGGAGATATTTTTTCCTTTTGGATGTTGGCTGTGATCTGGTGGTCTTGTTTGGGTATGAGCCGGGCAGGGAATACCTTCTTGAGAATGATGATTGATGGCAACGACTTGTCTTGCATTGTTCTTGACTTGATGGCGTCAGGTCATCGAAGGTTGCAACCATCAGTTCAAGATTGAAGCTCGCAGGAGTCAAGGGCATCTTCTCTGGGGATTTGCTTGGCGGCATCGGCTTGCATTTGCCAAAGTCGGGAATAAGCGCCACAAGCTGTCAAGAGTTCTTCGTGGCGGCCGGATTCGATAATGCGGCCGTTTTCCATTACACAAATCAGATTCGCATTCACGATGGAACTCAGTCTGTGTGCGATCACCAGAACTGTATGTTGACGCTCAAAGCGTTCGATTGCTTGCTGAACAAGACGCTCGCTTTGCGTATCGAGTGCACTTGTGGCTTCATCGAGAATAAGCAGCTCAGGATTCCTAAGGATTGCCCGTGCAAGTGATAGTCTCTGACGCTGGCCACCGCTCAGCCTGTAGCCCCGCTCACCGATCAATGTGTCGAATCCATCGGGTAGGCCATTGATGAAGCCGGCAGCTTGTGCGCTGATTGCAGCAGCTTCGATCTGTTCTCGCGTTGCGGTTGGGCACCCGTAAGCGATATTTCCAGCGATCGAGGTATTCAGCAAGAATGTGTCTTGGCTGACGACTCCTAATCGATGCTGCCACGTGGCAAGATCCATGGTATTTAGATTGTTGCCATCAATCAAAACGGATCCCTTGCTAGGTTCGTAGAGGCCGACAAGCAAATCGGCAACCGAACTCTTGCCAGCTCCACTTGGGCCCACCAATGCGATGCTCTGGCCATGGGGAATGACAAGATCAATGCCATCGAGTGCCGGCGGAAGATCGGCGCTGTAACGTAGACTGACTCCTTCCAGCCTAATCTCTTTCTGAAGCGATTTGAAAGCGAGGCCACCCGTACGGACAAATTGCTTGTTTTCGTCGTCTAAAATTGAATTGAGTCTAATCACGAGGGCTGAATTGTTGGCATAGCCAACAGCAACCGTATTCAGGGTGCCGAGTCTTGAATTCATCCTCTGCAGTGCCAGGACGAAGGTCACCAGGCTTGGCAGGACGCCACTCTGACGATCACTGAGGAGGAATAGACTAATGATGCTGATCAGAGCAATGGCAAAGATCGGCAAGATATTCGAGATCGGAGTGATCAGGTTGGAAACCATCGCCATGCGAACGCCCTGCTTTAGCCACTGGTCAAGGAGTCCTTCGGTTTCTTGGGCGGCGTTGGTGAGTTCGCCAGAGCTGTGTAATAGTCGCAAGCCCTGGATGTGTTCCGTGACACGGCTGCTGAGCTCCACGCCGATTGCCGTCATCGTGTCTGAAATGAAGCGCAAGCGAGGAAGAACCTGATTCTGTATGGCCGCCATGACGGCCGCCATGCCGATGGCGAGCAAAAGCAGCCAGGGGGAGATTGCAATAAGAATAAGCAGATAGACCAGGAATTGAATAAGGTTGACCAGAAGGGTATTCGTAAGCGTAATCTGAGTGTTTACTGCCAGGCCGCCAGTCTGGATGTAGTTGAGCAGATCGCCCACCCTGAATTGACAGGCACAGCTAAAGCTGAAGGATAGAGTCCTGCGGTGCAGGAGGCCGGTGATTTGTGCGCTTAAGCGGGAGCCAATGATGCCGGCGCTCACAGCGTTCACGTACATCATCAGAGCCATTAGTAGTTGTAATAATAGTGCGAATCCGATTAGGATTAAAAAAAGTATGTTTCTCCCCTCGCTGGATTGGATCGCAGACTTCAGAACCTCCCCGATCAGCGGTAAGTTGGTCGTAAGTGAAACGATCGGAAGCTGGCTCCAGCGATCCGGATTCGGGGCTGTGATTAAACTGACAGCAAGAAAGATCACACCCAACGTAGCGCCTTCACTCAGGCTGCTGATCAGGTTCGTGCCAATGTTGACCGCGAGCATCCGCCACTGCTGTCTTGCAGATCGCCGAATCAGCTGCGAAGCGGGGGTGGCGGATGTAAAAGGTTGGAGGAACTGGCCGATCAGCCGCCAGTGGAAGCTCTTCAAGGAGGAAAGCGCCGTTCTGGCCAATGGAAACAGGTCCCAGCTCCACCTTTCTAAACCCTCGCCCGGTCCCCTCCCCCGCTTCGGGGGCCAGCCCAGCAAGCTGCTGGTAGAGGTTGGGGATGCCGCCACCGTTATGGTCCTCCTCCGTCGTCTGCCGGTGCCCGCTGCCGTATTGACTCTGCTTTTGGGGCTGGTTGCCGGGCTTGGCGCCGATCAGCAGCTTCCGCCGCCAGGGTTCAGCACAGCTGACAACCCCCGGGGAGGTCCGCTGGACCGCCGCCATCTGGCCCTCGTGATCAATGAGGCCAACCCCCTGAGTGTGGCCATCGGCCGTCTGTACCAGGAGCAGCGACGAATTCCCGAGGTGCAGGTGATCCGGCTGCGGTTCCCTTACGACCAGGCAGACCTTGCCTCCGAAGCCTTCCTCAAGCTCCGGCGAGAGCTGTATCGACGCACACCGGCCCATGTTCAGGCCTATGCGCTCGCCTGGACCACCCCCTGGAGGGTCGGCTGCCAGTCGATCACAGCCGCCGTCAGCTTCGGGCAGGACCCCGGCGGCTGTGCTGACACTTGCCGAGCGACCCGAATCAGCCCTTATCACGCCCGGGGTGACGTCCGTCGTCCCTGGGATGAGCTCCGCTTCCGCCCCAGCATGCTGCTGGCCGCTTCTGACCTGAAGGAGGGACAGCGCTTGATCCTGCGAGGCTTAGCGGCGGACGGTACGGCTCCCCCCGGCACGGCCTACCTGTTGAGCACCTCTGATTCGCCCCGCAATGTGAGGGCCCCCGGGTTTGCTTCCGCGGTCGCCTCCCTCTCCCCCGCGTTCCGAGTGCGGGTGTTGCGGGCCGATGTGTTGAAGGGCGCGCCAGACGTGATGGCCTACTTCACCGGCCTTGCGGCCGTGCCAGAGATCCAGACCAATCACTTTCGTCCAGGGGCGGTCGCCGATCACCTCACCTCGTTCGGAGGCCAGCTGACCGGTGTTTCCTCCCAGATGAGTTCGCTGCGCTGGTTGGAAGCCGGGGCAACGGCCAGTTTCGGCACCGTCGTGGAACCATGCAACTTTCCGGAAAAGTTTCCCGATCCCGCATTGATGTTGGGCTACTACCGGCGCGGCGACACCCTGATTGAGGCCTACTGGCGCAGCGTGGCCATGCCGGATCAGGGCCTGTTCATCGGGGAGCCCTTGGCACGGCCCTGGCCTGCGGCCTTTAAACCCCGTGCCGCTGACGGTGCCATCTCCAAGCGTGCTCCAGGATCGTGCCCAGCTCCGGATAGCGGGGTCGCCAGCCCAGCTCCTGGTGCGCCTTGTCGGCAGCGGCCACCAACTGGGCAGGATCCCCTCCCCGTCGTGGGGCCACATGGGCCAGCAGGCCCCGGCCTGTGACCGCCTTTGCGGTTTCGATCACCTCCTGCACGGAATAGCCGGTGCCGTTGCCCAGGTTGTACACAAGCGGTGTCGCCACCTTCTCCTCCCGCTCTCGCAGGCGCAGCAGCCTCTCCAGGCCCAGCAGATGCGCGTCGGCCAAGTCGCTGACATGGATGTAGTCGCGTATGCAGGTGCCGTCGGGAGTGGGGTAGTCGTCTCCAAAAATTTGGAGATAGGGCTCGCGGCCGCTCATCACATCCAGCACCCTCGGGATCAGGTGGGTTTCGGGATCATGGTCCTCGCCGAGTCCTCCTTCCGGGTCCGCGCCGGCGGCGTTGAAGTAGCGGAAAATCACGCTCGGCAGACCGTAGGCTGCGGCGAAATCGTGCAGAATTCTCTCCACCATCCACTTGCTGCGGCCGTAGGGGTTGATCGGCTCCTGGGGATGGTCCTCCGTGATCGGTACCTGCCGGGGAACTCCATAGGTGGCACAAGTGGAGGAGAAGACGATCGGAATTCTGGTAGGGGCAGCAATCAAAGCCTCAAGGAGGCAAAGCGTATCGCCCAGATTATTTCTGTAGTACTTGGCGGGATCGCTGACGGACTCGCCCACATAGGCATAGGCCGCGAAATGGAGTACGGCCTCCACGGGTCGACCCTCCAGGCTGCTTTGTGCCAGGGAGGGATGAGTGCCGCTGAGTACAGAATCGAGCAGGCTCCGATCGCCCACCTGGCCTTCCACAAGAGGAACACCGAGAACATCATGGACGAGGTCGGCATGGCCGTAGACGAGATTGTCGAGCACGGCAACCTGGTGGCCTGCCCGCGAAAGAGCCCTTACGGCATGACTACCGATGTAGCCAGCCCCTCCGGTCACCAAAACCCTCACTTCAGCACGCTCACGAGCGAACGTGGCCCAACCTAGCTGTACGTCTCCCCGGCCAAGCACAACGGGGCACAGCTTGCGTTCTGACCGGCTGAGCGCCTCTGGCAGAGGGGAGCCGCAGGGCATCCACAAAAAAAGGGTCTGACTGGCAGACCCCCGATACCATCAAGAATTTCTGAGATTTCAATCGCGACGACCGCCGCCTTGAAGGGCGATGATCAGTCGAAGAATGAAGATGAAAAGGTTGATATAAGTAAGATACATGCCCAGTGCACCAGCCAAATACTGGTCGTCACGGTAGGTGCGGGGCATTGTATAGAAGTCTACGAACGCAGCCCCGACGAAGAGGACCGTGCCAAATCCGGCGATGAGCAACTCAAACCCCTGTCCTCCGAATCCTGGGACGAAGATTGAGCCCACCAGCTGAATCACCATGGCGATCAACAGGCCGACGATGCCCAGGCCGACCGCGGCTCCCAGGGCTTGACCGACGCTATCGCTCATGCGACGGCCCACTACAGAAGCAATCACAAAGGTGATGCCGGTTGCCAGGGCAGCGGTGCCCACGGCTCCGATGCCAGCCGTACCGATCGCCATGGCCACCAGCCCACTCAGAGTGAAGCCGGTGATCAGGCTGTAGGTGGCAAGCAATGGCAACGCGATGGCGTTGTTGCCCTTGAGGGCGGCATTTTGGCAGACAAAAAACAGGATGAGGTTGGCGATGATCGCCACGATGAACAGGGGCTGGAAGAGCGGCGAGGCGATCATCGACAGCCCGCCGATCACGCCGGCGGCGGTGAGCACCATGCCGCCACCGACAAACGGCAGAGCCCGACGCACGACGTTGGGGCCGACGAGCCCGCCGTACTGGGCTTCTTGGATGGCTTGTTGGAAATTGCTGCTGGCCGGCATGGCGGCAAGGACTCGCGAGAACTTCCCCTATCCTGCCAGCCCCATTCAGGTGCCGCCGGGCCGGCCTGTGCGGATCTCCCTATCGACCGCGTCCTCTGCGCTCGTAAGCCTGGACCAGCCGCCGAACCAGGGGGTGGCGCACCACATCAGCCTCCCCGAACCGGCAGATCGCCACCCCCTCAACGCCCGTCAGCACCTGCTCCGCCTCCACCAGTCCGCTGATCTGACCGGGTGGCAGGTCGATCTGGGTGATGTCGCCTGTCACCACCATGCGCGAGTTCTCGCCGAGCCGGGTGAGGGCCATCCGCATCTGGGCCGAGGTGGTGTTTTGGCCCTCATCGAGGATCACGAAGGCGTCGGCCAGGGTGCGGCCGCGCATGTAGGCCAGCGGGGCCACCTCGATCACGCCCTTCTCCTGAAGCTGGTCCGTGCGCTCGCGCCCAATCAACGTATGCAGGGCGTCATACAGGGGGCGCAGGAAGGGATCCACCTTCTGCTGAAGATCGCCGGGCAAGAAGCCGAGCCGCTCGCCGGCCTCCACAGCCGGTCGGGTGAGCACCAGTCTCTCCACCCGCCTCTCCTGCAGCAGGCGGACCGCCTGAACGGTGGCAAGGAAGGTTTTGCCCGTGCCAGCCGGACCGATCGCCAACGTGAGGTCGTGCCTCTCCATGGCGTCCACAAAGCATTTCTGACGCGCTGTGCGGGGCCTGAGCGGCTTGCCCGTGCGGGAGATCGCCAGCACCTGCCGGCCGAGTTCCCTGTGCTGCTCGTTTCGTCCGGTGTCCAGGGCGGTCAGGGCGCCCTGGAGATCCACTGTCTCAATGCGCTCGCCGCTTTCCCACAGTGGTCGTAACAGTTCGATGAGCTCCCGGGCTCGCTCCACCTGGGCTGTACGGCCTTGGATGCGCAGGTCCAGTCCCCGCAAAACAAGCTTTGCGCCGGTGAGTGCCTCCACCCGGCGCAGCGTGGACTCGGCTTCCCCAGCGAGCGACAAAGCAGCCGTGGCAGTGGCCAGCGGCAGGATCGTCAACCCATTGGGTGGAACATCCGCGGGCGAGGGGATGGCGGAGGATTCGCTCAGAGGGGGGAACCCGGGTTCAGGCCTCAGGGGATTCCGGTGCCTGGGACTCGGATTCGGACTCAGGCTCTGGGCTGGCCGCCGCCGCTGCCGCTTCAGCTGCTGCCGCCGCTTCGGCTGCCGCTGCGGCGGCCTTGGCCTCGGCTTCCTCCTTGCGGGCTTTTGCCGCCGCGGCTTCGCGTTCCGCAGCCTGCTTTTGCTTGCCGACAATCTCCGCAGGCCGTGTCTTCACCTCCAGCAGGCCGCCCTTTTCGAGCAGGGAGCGGACGGAATCGCTGGGTTGGGCCCCCTGACTCAAGCGGGTGCGAATGGCTTCGGTATCCAGGAGCGTCTGTTTGGTGCGGGGGTTGTAAAAACCAAGCTCCTCAAGCGGCCGACCGTCGCGGCGGGACGTGCTGTTGGTGGCTACGAGGCGGAAGCTCGCTTCCCGCTTCTTGCCGAACCGCTTCAGGCGGAGCTTGATCATTGGAACCAGATCGAGGACTTGGCGACTCTTCACCCTACCATCGGGTTGTTCTCGACCTTGTTGCGGCTGCACCCCGTCCTCCCGCTCGGAGGCAGGGAGCCTCGCCGGCACCTCTGCGCGGGGCTGGGATGGCCTTACAGATCCCCGAAACCTTTGCGCGGTTTTTTGGGGCGAGCTGACTTTGCAGGCGCGCCGCGGCCCTGGGGCGCGGCCGGGGCTCCCATGCCGGGCATACCCCCCATGCCGGGAAATCCCCCCATGCCGGGCATCCCCGGCATGCCCCCGCGGGTCATCTGCTGCATGAAACCGCGCATTTTGTGAAAATCGGCCAAAACCTTGTCCACCTCGGCACTGGTGTGGCCACTGCCTGCAGCGATGCGTCGACGGCGAGAGGGGGAGGCGGCGAGAAGATCGGGGTCCTGCCGTTCCCCCTTGGTCATCGAGCCGATCATGGCCTCGATCTTCTTGAGTTGCTGCTCGCCCTGCTTGAGCATGCCGTCGTCGATCTTGTTCATGCCCGGGATCAACTTCATCAACCCCCCCAGCGACCCCATCCGCTTGATCAGTCGCATCTGCTGCAGGAAGTCTGAGAAGTCGAAGCTCGCTTCTTGCAGCTTCTGTTGCATGCGCTCCATATCTGCCAGCTCCACTTCCTTCTGGGCTTTCTCCACAAGAGTGAGCACATCACCCATGCCGAGGATGCGACTGGCCATCCGTTCGGGATGGAACGGCTGAAGTGCCTCCACCTTCTCACCGGTGCCGATGAACTTGATCGGCGCCCCGCTCACCTTGCGAATGGATAGGGCGGCTCCGCCGCGCGAATCGCCATCGAGCTTGGTCAGCACCGCCCCGGTGATGCCCACCTGCTCATGGAACGCCCGAGTCAGCTCCGCTGCTTCCTGGCCGATCATGGCGTCGACCACCAGCAACACATCATCGGGGTGCACAGCCTCGCGGATGCGCACCATCTCCTCCATCATTGAGGTGTCGATCTGGAGTCGGCCGGCCGTGTCCACCAGCACCGTGTCAAAGCCCTCCTCCCGTCCTTTCGCGACCCCGGCGGCGGCGATCTCCTCCGGGCGAGCCTCAGCTCCCAGGCTGAACACCTCCACCCCGATCTGCGCGCCCAGCGTCTTGAGCTGTTCGATCGCCGCAGGACGGTAGACATCCGCGGCGACCAACAGGGCGCGGCGGCCTCGCTCCTTGAGGTGCAGTCCCAGCTTGGCCGTGGCGGTTGTCTTCCCCGCCCCTTGCAGACCGGCCATCAGGATGACCGTGGGTCTGTCGCTGGCCCGGGCCAAGGGGGCGTTCTCGCCTCCCATGGTCTCCACCAGCTGCTCATGCACAAGCTGGATGAATTTTTGGTCGGGGCTGACCCCCCGCACCACTTCAGCCCCGATGGCCCGACGCCGCACCGCATCGACGAACTCCTTCACCACCGGCAGGCTGACGTCGGCCTCCAGCAGGGCCCTGCGCACCTCCCGCAGGGCCCCCTCGATGTTGGTTTCGGAGATCGAGGCCTGGCCGCGCAGGCCTTTGACAGCCGCTTCGAAACGCTGGGAAAGCTCGTCGAACATGCAGGGGAGGAATCAGGGAGCGGGGGTCTGGGCGGCAAAGCGCCACTGGCCATCGTCGCGTCCGAAGACGTACACGTTGCGGATCGTCTGGAGCGGGGTGCTCTCCAGCACCCGACCATCGGCGGCCTTGCGTCGATCGCTGTAGCGCAGCTCCGCCGTGGCGGCGATTCGGCTCGGAGAAGTCTGCTCGATCCGCAGCTCACCCACACGCACGTCGATCTCCTGGCTCTCGCCCCGCACCGCATCCGAGCTGCGCTCGGAGGCCAAACGGTCCACTTGCAGCGGCCGCGCGATCGCGTCGATCTGCTTCGGCATGGCGCCACCCCCGAGCACCTGGCTCTTGGCCTGCAGCCAACTCTCCAGCAGGGCGCGCACACGGGTCTCGCTGGGTTGGGGATCCCGCAGGGGAAGGATCGCCGCCCCGGGTGTGGCCGCCGGCGGCGGGCTCTGGCGGGGCGGAACGGGCGGCGCTTTCGGGGCGAGGCTCATCGGGGATGATGGGGGGGCAGGCCGGAGCGTGTTGGTTGGCAGGCGGTTCCGGATCAGCCAGCCGCCGGCCAGGGCCAGAATCACGGCTGCCGCAACTGCGCTGCCCCGCCGCGGCAGCTGGGGCAGCTGGGGCAGCGACCAGCCCAGCCCTGCTTCCTCCTCGTCGCGAACCTCCCCGCCGGGGCTGGTGGGGGGAGGGCTGATCGCCCCCTGCCCGAAGTCCAGGGGTGGGAAGTTCCAGACAAACTCCCGGTTCTCCGCAAGACCCGCCGCCCCTTCCGGGCTCTCCGCGGAGTCAGCGGTGACGCGGGCGGGGGCAGGATCGGCAGCGGCGTAGCTGCGACCGCTGATCCGGTCCTCCCGCTCCACATAGGCCACCACATCGCGATCGCTGAAATAGGCGTCGAGGTCCGCGTCGGCTTCGAGGTCGCGATATCCGGGAAGAACATCCCGACTCAGCCAGTCGCGGCAATACGCGCAGAGTTGCCCGAGCGGCTCAGCGCTTTGCCGGGCAGCCCAGGTGCGCAGCTCGCGGGAGGCGCCGGTCTCGAAGCTGGACCGGGCCGTATCCACCTCCCCCAGCAACAGGCTGAGGTTGGCCAGCAGGGGCTCGATGCCGGAACGCTGGCTGGCCAGGAGCCTCTCCCGGGCCGCGGCGATCCGCTCGGGCTTGCGTTGGGCGAAGCCGGAAGCGGTGAGGGCCGTCGTGGCGAGGAAGTCCGCGGTGGGGGAGCCGCGGTCCCCCCAACGGCTGAAGAGGTCGACCTGTTCCTGAACGGTGAGCAGCGCGCGGATCTGCTTGAAGAAGGTGCGGAACTCCTCGGCGGGGAACGAGGGGTCGCCCTCGCCCTCCAGGCCGCCACGTCGCTCCACCAGCTGCTCCAGAAGCGCGAGCCCCTCGTGGCGCTCGGCGGTGGAAGCCAGGTCGCGGTTGAGCAGATCGAGAATCCGGTAGGGGGTGAGCCGGTCGATCTCCCGATTCATGCGCTCGCGCAGCTCCGGCCGCTGGCCCATGCGTTGCAGCACCTGGAGTCCTTGCTGGAGGACCTGGGCGGCACGTTCGAAGCGCCTCTGCTGCTCGAACTCCTGGCAGGCCCCCAGGCAGGCCAGGCCCGCCAGAAGGGCGAGATCACCCTCGCGGCTGCTGCCCAGGGCTGGCGCCTGGGGCGGCTGCAAGCTGGCGCAAGCCAATTCAAAGGCTTCCAGGGGCTGGTCAGCCTCCAGGAGCAACAGCAGCCCACCCACTTCCCGGCTGCTGGGAATTTCCAGGGCCGGCACCAGGGAGGCGGCAGCGCCCACCAGGGCCGTGAGGTCGGCCTCGTAGGCCGCACGCCGGGGGGCGTCACTGAGAAGGTCTGCGCTGGAACGGAGCAGCTCTGAGCGGGCCAGGAGGGTCTCGGTGGTGAACCCCTCGGAGGGCGGACGATCGAGACGCAGCTGCAGAGTGCGGAGCACGGTCTGGGCGTCGCTGGACGGACCGACCCCGAGCAGCCGGAAGTGATCGATCGGCAGGTCCAACGCGTCCAGGTGGCTGGGGTGCGACTGTAAGCAGTGGCAGCCATTCTGACCGAATCGCGGGGACGGACCTCTTACAGTCGCCTTTCCGATTTGAGCACCGCCTGCCATGACCCAGGAGATGGCCGCCTCCCAGGCGGCAGAACGCGCTCCCTCGGCCGCACCGGTGGAGGCCGGCAGCCACGCCCTCCGTCATCAATCGCTCTACCCCTCCGAACCGCTGTCGATCACACGGGACGAGGGGCTCATGCTCTACCGCGACATGATGTTGGGTAGACGCTTTGAGGACAAATGCGCCGAGATGTATTACCGGGGCAAAATGTTTGGCTTTGTTCATCTCTACAATGGCCAGGAGGCCGTCAGCACCGGTGTGATCCGGGCGATGCAGCTGCAGCACGATTGGTTCTGCAGCACATACCGCGATCATGTGCACGCCCTCAGTTGCGGCGTTCCGGCACGCGAGGTGATGAGCGAATTGTTTGGTAAAGCCACCGGTTGCAGCAAGGGACGCGGAGGGTCGATGCACCTCTTCTCCAAGGAGCACCACCTGCTCGGGGGCTACGCCTTCATCGGAGAGGGCATCCCCGTTGCCCTCGGGGCCGCCTTCACCAGCCGCTACAAGCGTGATGCCCTCGGCCAAGCCGACAGCAATGCGGTCACCGCCGCCTTTTTCGGCGATGGCACCTGCAATGTGGGCCAGTTCTATGAATGCCTGAACATGGCATCGCTCTGGAAGTTGCCGATCCTCTTCGTGGTTGAGAACAACCGCTGGGCAATTGGCATGGATCACAACCGCGCCACCAGCGATCCAGAGATCTGGCGTAAAGCGGCCGCCTTCGGCATGGCCGGCGAGGAGGTGGACGGCATGGACGTGTTGGCGGTGCGCGCTGCCACCCAGCGCGCCCTCGCGCGGGCTCGAGCGGGCGAGGGGCCCACATTGCTGGAGTGTCTCACCTACCGCTTTCGCGGTCATTCCCTCGCCGATCCCGACGAGCTGCGTTCCCCGGCCGAAAAAGAATTCTGGGCCCAGCGCGACCCGATCAAGCAGTTCGCTGCCCATCTCACCTCCAGCAGCCTGGCCACAGCCGAGGAACTCAAAGTGATCGAGCGGGAGGTGGATTCTGAAATTTCCGACTGTGTGGAATTTGCATTGGCAGCACCGGAGCCGGATGGCAGTGAGCTGACTCGCTACATCTGGGCAGAGGATTGAGGGGTTTATTCCCCCACTTACTCAGGGCCAGAACCGCTGCCTTGTGTGCACAAGCACGCCAGGGCAGCCCCCCGCTGCTGCCATGTCCGTCTCAGGCTTGCCGCCGCAGCCCAGCGGCCGCCGCTTCGAACACCAGCGCATGTCGTTCCACCAGGGATTCGACGCGGTCGTAGCCCCCACCCAGCACGGTGGCCAGCGGGATGCCTCGGCTCAAGCAGGCAGCCACCACCAGTTGGTCCCGGTGCCGTAGCCCCTCGCTGCTCAGGCAGAGACGTCCGAGCCGGTCGTCCCGATGGGGATCGACCCCGGCGTTGTAGAAGACCAACTCTGGCTGGATCTGATCCAGCAGATCCGGCAGAAGCCCCCGGATGGCGGCAAGGTAGGGCCCGTCCTCCAGGCCGTCCGGCAGCGGCAGATCCAGATCGCTGCTCTGCTTGCGGGCCGGGAAGTTGCTCGCGCAGTGGGCAGAGAAGGTGAACACCCGCTCCTCCCCCGCAAAGATCCAGGCGGTGCCGTCTCCCTGATGCACATCCAGATCCACCACCAGCACCCGCTCGACCGTGCGCTCGTTCAGCAGCACGCGGGTGGCGACGGCTACGTCATTGACGATGCAGAAGCCGCTGCCATGGTTGGGGAAAGCGTGGTGAGTCCCGCCCGCCAGATGGCAGGCGATACCGTTCTGCAGGGCCAGTCGGGCCGTGAGAACGGTTCCCCCTACAGCCAGCCAGGTCCGTTGCACCAGCGGAGTGGTGGCAGGCAGGCCGATGCGCCGCAGAGCCGCGGGATCCAGCCGTCCCCGGGCGAAATCCTCCAGATAGGCGCGGTTGTGAACCGTCTCCATCCAGCGCCGCGGCGTGGGGAGCGGCTGATGCCAGTGGGCATCATCTTCAAAGCCCTGCCGCCGCAACAGATCGTGCAGCTGTCGGAACTTGGCCATCGGGAAGCGATGGCTGCTCGGCAGCGGCACGGAGTAGGCCGGGTGGTAAACGAGGGGGAGGGTCAGACCGGGGCCAGGGGAGGGGGAGAGGCCGCCTTAAAGGCTTGGCGGGATTTTGCGGGTGAGGTTGCGCAACTTGCGCAGGGCCTTGAGCTCCACCTGACGCACCCGCTCGCGGGAGACCTCCAGCAGCCGGCCGATCTCGGCAAGGGTGTGACGCTCTTTGCCGTCCAGCCCAAAGCGGAGACCCAGCACCTCCCGTTCCTGCTCAGTCAGATGGCCCAGCCAGCGCACCAGTTGCTCCTGATGCATGCCGCGCTCAACCAGTTCCAGGGGCTCCTCCGCCGAGGCGTCGGCGATCAGATCGCCAAGGAAGCTGCGGCCTTCGTCGGCGTTGACCGGGGCATCGAGGCTTGAGGTGGTGAGGGCCTGGCTCAGCAGGGAATCGAGTTCGTCGATGGGCATGTGAAGGGCCTCGGCGATCTCCTGCCGGCTGGGCATGGCTCCAAGCTTGTGGGCCAGGTCGAGGCTGACCTTGCGGATCGTGGTCAGCCGTTCGCTCAGGTGAACCGGGAGACGGATGGTGCGGCTCTGGCAGGCGATCGCCCGGGTCATGCTTTGCCGGATCCACCAGAAGGCATAGGTGGAAAATTTATATCCGCGGGTTGGATCAAACTTTTCGACCGCTCGCTCCAGGCCCAGGGAACCTTCCTGGATCAAATCGAGCAGTTCCAAGCCCTTGCCCTGATACTTTTTGGCAACACTCACAACCAGGCGCAGATTTGCTTTCATCATCCGCTCTTTGGCGCGGCGGCCCACCTTGATGATCTTGCGTTCGTGGGGAGAGTAGTTGTCGCGTTTTTGCTCCATCAGTTGCATCATCGCCTGGACCTGATTGCCGAGTTCGATCTCCTCGGAGGCGGTGAGCAGAGGCTCCCGGCCAATCGAGGCCAGGTACCAGGTCATGGAATCACTGCCTCTGCGGCTGAGGCTGTCACTCGCTTGGACCTGGGAGGCAGTCATGGAAAATTGCGGGTTTGGTAACTATCACGGTTTGCGTCAAGGACGAGCCCGTTCTTTTAGCAACCTTTTAGCTTTGTGTTGCAAAGCGCCACGCTTGCTGGGATGGCAGTGCCCTGGGGGCCCAGTTGCTGCATGGATGATCACCTGAATTCTTCGATCCTGTGCGGGGATTGTGTTGGATTCGTCATCCGCCCTCGCCCAGCTGGGCCAGGGCTTCTGATATCGCCATCGGCGAGGCGCCACCAGCCCCGTGCGCGGTCCAGGCGGTCTGTCCGGCCGTGGCGTGATCGAGGGCCGCGGCCGCCAACAGAGCCCCGTCGAGAGAGCTCCCGTTGCCGCCATCGGCGGCCAGTGCCAACGCACCCCGGCCGGCTGCGTAGCCGGCCAGCACGTCCCCAAGGCCCGCCCGCGCCGCCACAGGCGCGGCTTCCCGCAGCTGCCAAAGCCGTCCATCCGGGCTGGCGATCACACTTCGTGCGCCCTTGCGCAGCACGCAGGCGCCACTGGCCTCGGCAGCCGCTGCCGTCGCTTCGAGGGCCTGCCGATCCGCCCAGGCGGGGAAGAGCCGGGCGAATTCGCCTGCGTGTGGGGTGAGCCAAGTCGGCCCTCCTCTCTGGCGAAGCCAGGCGATCGGATCCACCCCCACCTGCCGCAGCGCCGCCAACCGGTTGAGGCCGTCAGCATCAAGCACCAGCAGGCCCCGGAACTCCCGCAGCTCCCGCCAGCGCTCCTCCTCTCGCAACCGGGTTTGCCCCTGCCCCTCCTCCCCCGGTCCCAGGCCCGGACCGAGCACGACCGCGTCGAGCCGGTCCAGCCAGTCCTGCTGGAGCCCCGCCAGTTCCAGCCCGCCGCTGCGGTTGGACCCCAGAGGTGGCAGCAAAACCACGTGGGGATGAACGCTCCAGAGCTGGTCGGCCAGCTCCGAGGGCAGAGCGGCCCGCAGGCTGCCGCAGCCAGAGGCGCTGGCGCCTTTGAGCGCCAGATGGGCCGCACCGCGAAAGCGGCGGCTGCCGGCCACCACCAGCAAGCGGCCGCGCTGGTACTTGCCTGCCGCGGGATCCAAGGCGGGCCAGGGGGCCGAGCCCCGATCCAGCGCAGTGAGGGCGAGGGGTGTCTCCCGATCCAGACAAGCCAACAAGGGCTCCGGCAGAGCCAGATCGATTCGCTCCAGGCGACCCACCCAGCGCAGGGCTTCGTCCTGCACCAAGCCCTGCTTCCAGAGCCCGAGGCACCACGTGCGGCGGGCGGTGGCCGCAAGGTTGCCCAGCGCCCTGCCGGAGTCCGCGCAGAGGCCGGTCGGCACATCGATTGCCTCAAGCCGCCCGGCGCTGCGCTGCTGCCGCTCGCCCAGGCTGAGCTCGATCTCCTCCCCCGGCGGAGCGTGCTGCCCGATCCCGAAGAGCGCGTCGATCCACAGGGCCGGATCCGCGGGGTCGGGAGCCTCCTCCAGCAGGGGTATCCCCAGCCAGCGGGCGTGGCGCAGGTGGGCCTCGGTGAGGGGTTTGTGGCGCGCAAACGGAGTCCAGATCCGCACCGGGATGCCCGCCAGGTGCAGTTCCCTTGCCACCACCAGCCCATCGCCGCCGTTGTGCCCGGGTCCGACCAGAACCACCGCCGCCGCGGGCGGTTCGGCCAGCAGGCGAGCGCTGATGGCCAGTGCGGCTTTCTCCATCAGCGACGCCACCGGCAGACCGCTGTCGAAGAGTTGCTGTTCCAGAGCGACCATCGAGGCGCTGCGAATCAGCAGATGGTCGGCGTCCCGGAGAGGCCAGGAGCGGATCGGAGCAGGGCAGGGGGAGGCGGATCGCATCGGCTGCGGGCCTGGGGGAACGGGGGCGGCAGGCGGAACGCCATTCTCGGCAGCCTGCCGGCCGCAAGGGTCTGTCGAGCCTGCGCGGCAACGGTCGTGAATGCGGTGAACTTGGCAGAGGGATTCTTGGTTGCGCAGGCAGCGAGATCTGGCGTTGGGAAGGGGGAAAGCAGCTGTCTCCTGGCGATGGAATCCGGGCGGCGGCTTCGCGGGCAGCCGCGCGGCTCCGTTGGCCCTGTCGCGCGCGCAGCAGTTTCTCCGCTTCAACCCGGTGTCTAGGCTGAACTGGATCGCTTCTGCACGCTTGGCCGCCGCGCCTCCCGACACCGTTTTGCCGGCGGTCTTGGACGTCCTGGAGCGTCTGCGCGCCTGGCCGGGCGAGCACCGTGTGGTGGCGGGTCTCTCCGGAGGTGTGGACAGCTCACTGACGGCGGCCCTTCTTCAGGCGGCCGGCTGGCAGGTGGAGGGGTTGACGCTCTGGTTGATGGGTGGCAAGGGCGCCTGCTGCTCCGATGGTCTGGTTGATGCCGCAGGGCTGTGCGAGGAGCTGGGCATCCCCCACCATGTGCTCGATTCCCGCGACCGCTTCCGCGACCAGATCGTCGATTTTCTGGTGGAGGGGTATGGCGGCGGCGTCACACCCCTGCCCTGTTCCCGCTGCAACCGCTCGGTGAAGTTCGCCCCGATGCTGGCGTGGGCCAGTCGCGAGCGGGGTGTCGAGAGGATCGCCACCGGGCATTACGCACGGGTCCGCCCGCGTGGGGCTGGCGACCCTCTGCCGGTGCCGGGGTCCGGGCAAGGCCGGCATCAATTGCTGCGGGGCCTGGACCCGCTCAAGGATCAGAGCTACTTCCTCTATGACCTGCCCCAGGCGGATCTCGGCCGACTGATCTTCCCCCTCGGGGAGCTGAGCAAGCGCGACACCCGGGCCGAGGCGGCGAGGCTGGGCCTGCGAACGGCTCAGAAGCCGGAAAGCCAGGACCTCTGCCTGGCTGACCATCACGGCTCCATGCGCGCCTTCCTCGATGCCTACCTTCCCGCGCGCGCGGGCCAGATCGTGCTGGCGGACGGCACGATCGTCGGCGAGCACGACGGTGTCGAGCACTTCACCATCGGCCAGCGCAAGGGCCTCGGCGTGGCTTGGCGTGAGCCGCTGCATGTGGTTCAGCTCGATGGGGCGATGAATCGTGTGGTGGTGGCCCCCCGCGCCGAGGCAGCCCGCAGCGGATGCACTGTGGGGGCTGTCAACTGGGTGTCGATGGCCCCTCCGGCAGAGCCCCTGCAGGTGGCGGTGCAGGTGCGTTATCGGAGCGAGCCGGTGCCCGCCCTGCTCGTGCCGCTGGAACCCACGGATCGGGACCACGCGGCGGAGCGGCCTCACCGCTGCCGCCTGGAGTTCCGGGATCCCCAGTTTTCGATCACTCCGGGCCAGGCCGCGGTGTTCTACGCCGACGCTGTGCTGTTGGGGGGCGGCCTGATCGAGCCTTACCAGTAGGGATCTCCCGTCAGGGTCACGGTCAGCGCACCGGTACGGCTGGGGGGAACCCTGGCGATGCACGCACGCACCACGCGACCATTCACCTCGATCTCGCAGGCGCCGCAACTCCCGCCCAGGCAGCCGGTGGGGATCGAAACACCGGCTTCTCGTGCTGCAACAAGCCAGTCGTGGCCCACCCGGGCGCGAGAGGTGCGACCCTCCGGCCAGTGGATGAGAACGGGGCTCATTCCGGACTTCCGCTCGGAGGGCTGGTTCATTCCAGAAGGGGCGCCAGGTTGACATGTCGCTCGAACGCCTCGGCCAGCCGATCCAGAAGGGCCTGCCGCTGGCGGTGGTGGTGGGGTTGCGCCTCGCTCAGGGGAGGGAGGCCGCGGCGGACGCGCAGGCCGTTGAGCCAGCGGCGTCGCCATGCTCCGTTCTCGAAGACCCCGTGCAGGTAGGTGCCGGAGACCAGACCGCCGCCCTCGCCCCAAAACTGCCACCACCCCAGTCCAGCGTCCTCGCACAGGGGGGAGGCTCCGCAGGAACTCCGGCCGTGGTGCAGCTCAAAGCCCTCCAGCTCCAGGCCCTCGCCGGCCGGCCAGAGGGAGCGGCTGCGTCGGCGCCGCAGGGTCTTGGCGCCCGCGAACCGGGTGTGGAGGGGGAGCAGGCCGAGGCCCGCCACTTCGTCGCGGCCGCCTCCTTCCAGTCCATCCGGATCCGCCAGGCTGCGGCCGAGCATCTGCAGGCCTCCGCACAGGCCGAACACCTGCCCCCCGTCGGCCAGGTAGGCCGTGAGGGCATCGGCGAGGCCGCTGGCCCGAAGTGCCGTGAGGTCGCGCAAGGTCTGCTTGCTGCCCGGCAGGATGACGGCGTCGGGCGTCCCGAGCGGCTCTCCCGGTCGGATCCAGCGCAGCTGAACGCTTGTCTCAGCCTCGAGCGGATCGAGATCGGAGAAGTTGCTCAGCGAGGGCAAGCGCACCACCGCCAGGGTGAGGTCAGCACCTGCCTTGCGGCTGCGGCGCTCCAGCAAATCGAGGGAATCCTCCGGCGGGAACATCTCCTTCAGCCAGGGCATCACCCCCAACACCGGCACACCCGTGCGCCGCTCCAGCCAGGTGCGCCCCTCCTCAAACAGCTCGCGGCGGCCCCGGAATCGATTGATCAAGATGCCCCGGATCAGGGGCCTCTCCACCGGCCGCAGCAGGGCCAGGGTTCCCACCACCTGGGCGAACACACCGCCACGCTCGATGTCGGCCACCAGCAGACAGCGGGCACGCAGAAACTGGGCCAATCTCAAATTGGTGAGGTCCCGCGGCTGCAAGTTCATTTCCACCGGGCTGCCCGCCCCCTCCAGGACGAACCGACCTCGGGGATGGTCGCGCCGCAGGGTCTCCAGGCCCTCGCGGATGGCGGCCCAGCCGGGTCGAAACCAGTCCCGGTAGTAGTGCTCGGCTTGGGCGGTTCCCACCGAGCGCCCCAGGTGGATCACCTCGCTGCTGTGGTCGCCTCGGGGCTTGAGCAGCACCGGGTTCATCGCCGCCACCGGTTCCAGTTCCGCCGCCCAGGCCTGCAGGGCCTGGGAATAGGCCATCTCCCCGCCGCTTTCGTCCACCCAGGCATTGAGGCTCATGTTCTGACCCTTGAACGGCACGGCGATCTCCCCACGGCGTTGCAGAACCCGGCAGAGGGCGGCGCTCATCAGCGACTTGCCCGCGCCGCTGCTGGTGCCCAGCACCATGCAGGCGGGGGGATGGCCCGGGAGTGGCGGCATCAGAAGCGCGGGCGGTGGCGGCGGAAGTTCTCCTGGATCCGCTCTCGCAGGCCTGCTCGCGGTACTTCGCTGGACCAGGCTCTGAGCAAGCTTCGGCCCATCGGCGTGAGTCGCACCCGTTCGGTGAGCCCCTGCCCGTCCACCTCCCGCCGCAGAACCCCGAGCTGGATCAGCCAGCGGAAATGACCTTCGGCACGCTCTGGCCCGAACGGGGCGAAGACCAGGAACGACCAGTCGGAGCGGGCACAGAGTTCGTCGGCGCTGATCGCGTTTGTGTCCACTTCTTGGTAGAAGGCACGGCGGAAGGGCAAGCAGCGGAGGGAGCGTGCGGCCCGCTCCAGAGCGCGCCGCTCCCCGGCGCTGGTTTGCAGCATTTCGCGCGGGGGAATCGCGGTGCTTGGAGTGCTTGGGGTCATTCCTCCATTGTGTCCGGCCGCCCATCGGCTCGAATGGATCGATCCGGGGCCTCTCCCATGCTCGTGCTCGCTTCCGCCTCCCCTGCCCGTCGGCGCTTGCTCGAGCAGGCTGCCATTCCCCATCGCGTCAAGGTCAGCGGCGTCGATGAGGCGAGCCTGCGCGAACTGGATCCGTGCCGGTTGGTGGCGTTGCTGGCAAAGGCGAAGGCCTCGGCAGTGCTCCCCTCCGTTGGCGCGGGCTCTGAAGCGGTGTTGGGCTGCGATTCGCTGCTGGTGTGCGACGGCGAGGTGTTTGGCAAGCCGGCGGATGCGGCAGAGGCGACCGACCGCTGGAAGCGCATGGCCGGTGGCTGGGCCGCGTTGCATACGGGTCATTGCCTGTTGGGCCCGCAGCGGGAAGAAGTTCTGCTCGAAACGGTGACCACTCGCGTGAAATTTGCGCCCCTCAACGCCGCGGAGATCGAGGCTTACGTGGCGACGGGTGAGCCTCTGCACTGTGCCGGTGGCTTCGCCCTGGAGGGTCGCGGTGGCGCACTGGTGGAGAGGATCGAGGGCTGTTACAGCAATGTGATCGGCCTGAGCCTGCCGCTGCTGCGTCGCTGGCTGAGGTCCGCGGCACCGGATTGGCTCAGTTGAACAGCTGGCGGAGAAGATCTTCCAGCGAACGGGTGCGATTGCCTGCGGAGCCCCCGCCATAGGACCCCTGGCGGGCCTCCAGGTTCATATCGGCCCACACGAACACCACCGCCTGGCCGTGATCGCGATGCTTGACGGGCCATCGGCCGCCTCTTGCATCACTGATCCAAACCTTGCCACCCTGGTTCTGGAATACATAGCGGGGACCATTGCGCAGCGTCGCGATAACGCGACGTTCGCCCCCATCGTCGACTTTCTGCAGCTCGCAGCTCCCCTGGAACACGGTGCGACCGGCTTGCCTGAGCAGGCACTCGGCGGAAGTGCTGCTGCCTCCGCCGGGCTTTGTCTCGTTCCAGCTCTGGGAGCTGCCGCTGAAGAGTTGGCGCGTCATGCTCTTGGCGACGTTGCGTCGCTTCCAACCGTCATCCCAGCAGAGACGCACCGAGGTGTCGCAGGCGATGCCGTTGCTGAGCTTGAACTTGCGTCCCGTCTCCCCCTGGTCGAGGAGCCGGCGAGCCTTGTTTTCCCCGCGTCGACCGAAGTTGCGCCGCGTCGCATCCAGGGCCAGTCCACCTCGGTCGTAGCAGAGCTGTTCCACCGAATCGCAAACGACACCAGCTTCGGGAGTTGCGACCATGCCAGCCGCCCAGAGGGTGGTTGGGGAGAGTGGAGAAGGGAGGCCGACCAGGCAAAGCAGTAGCGGTAGGGCAATCGTTGCAGGTTTCATGAATCGATGGCGCTCAGCCATACCTTATCGGCGCGTGCCTCAAAACCCACTTCATTAAAAAAAACCCCGCTGGTGGCGGGGGCAAAAGAAAGGAGGAGATTCAGTCGAGATCCGGCATTGCCAATGTGGGTTCGGCCTGACGGTCGATCCCTTTTTCGAAACCGGCAGCGGCAGCGCGGGCCCGACCCGCATGCCACAGATGTCCAACCAAGAAGAAGAAAGCCAGCACGAATTGCGTGGAGGCAAGCCACTGGCGGATATTCACATAGTTCACCGAATTGGGCTCGGTGATGATGCCGCCCACGGAGTTGATGGAGGCATTCGGTGCGTGAGTCATGTACTCCGCGGCACGACGAACCTGCCAAGGCTGGATGTCGTTTTGCAGCTTGTCGAGAGACAGGCCGTTCGGGCCACGCAGAGGCTCAAGCCAAGGACCACGAAAATCCCAGAAGCGCATGGTCTCTCCACCAAAGATGATCTCTCCGGAGGGGGAGCGCATCAGGTATTTGCCAAGGCCTGTGGGTCCCATGGCAGAGCCGATGTTGGCGCCCAGGCGCTGGTCGCGAACCAGAAAGGTGAAGCTTTGAGCCTGGGAGGCTTCGGCGTTGGTGGGTCCGTAAAACTCGGAGGGGTAGGCTGTGTTATTGAACCAGATGTAAGCCGAGGCGATGAAGCTCATGAAACTGAGCGCGCCGAGGCTGTAGCTCAGGTACGCCTCCCCATTCCAGATGAAGGCGCGTCGAACCCAGCCAAAAGGCTTGGTGATCACGTGCCAGATTCCTCCAAAGATGCAAATCAGGCCGATCCAGATGTGACCGCCGATGATGTCTTCCATGGAGTCAACACCGATGATCCAGCCTTCGCCGCCAAAAGGAGCTCGGAACAAGTAGCCGAAAACAACAGCTGGTGAGAGGGTTGGGTTGGTGATCAGGCGAACATCGCCTCCGCCTGGGGCCCAGGTGTCATAGACACCGCCAAAGAACATGGCTTTAAAGACAAGCAACAGGGCGCCAACACCGAGCAGAATGAGGTGATAGCCGATGATGTTGGTCATCTGATTCTTGTCGCGCCAATCCTGGGAGAAGAACGTGGAGTAGTTCTCCAGGATTTCAGGGCCGCGCAGGGCGTGATAAAGACCTCCAAGACCCAGCACGGCAGAGCTGATCAGGTGGAGTACGCCGACCACGAAAAATGGGTAGAGGTTTGTAACCTCACCACCGGGGCCGACGCCATAGCCCAGGGTTGCGACGTGGGGGAACAGAATCAATCCCTGCTCGTACATGGGCTTGTCGAAGGTGAAATGGCTCACCTCGAAGAGCATCATCGCTCCAGCCCAGAAAACCATGAGGCCTGCGTGGGCGACATGGGCGCCAAGCAAACGTCCGGACAGATTGATCAGCCGGGCATTGCCAGCCCACCAGGCGTAGCCGGTGGAGTCGAGGTCTTTGCCCCCGACAGAAATGAGACCTGGATTAAAGGGCGTTTCCACGGGGCAGAACCTCTTCAGGGAAGACGAAGTTTTCGTGCGGCTGGTCGGCGGGAGCCATCCAGGCGCGCAGGCCTTCGTTGAGCAGGATGTTTTTGGTGTAGAAGGTCTCGAATTCGGGATCTTCCGCAGCCCGGATCTCCTGGCTCACGAAGTCGTAGGCCCGCAGGTTGAGGGCGAGGCCGATGATGCCGATGCTGCTGGTCCAGAGACCCATCACCGGCACGAACAACATGAAGAAGTGCAGCCAGCGCTTGTTGGAGAAGGCGATCCCGAAGATCTGGCTCCAGAAGCGGTTGGCGGTGACCATCGAGTAGGTCTCCTCCTCTTGGGTGGGCTCGAACGCCTTGAAGGTGTTCGCCTGCTCGCTGTCTTCAAACAGGGTGTTCTCCACGGTCGCCCCGTGGATGGCGCAGAGAAGGGCGCCGCCCAGGATGCCTGCCACTCCCATCATGTGGAACGGATTGAGCGTCCAGTTGTGGAAGCCCTGCAGGAAAAGCAGGAAACGGAAGATGGCCGCCACCCCGAAGCTGGGGGCAAAGAACCAGGAGCTCTGGCCCAGCGGATACATCAGGAACACGCTCACAAAAACCGCAATCGGGCCGGAGAAGGCGATCGCGTTGTAAGGGCGGATGCCCACCAGACGGGCAATCTCAAACTGGCGGAGCATGAAGCCGATCAGGCTGAAAGCTCCGTGCAGCGCCACGAAGGGCCAGAGACCGCCCAGCTGGCACCAGCGCACAAAGTCGCCCTGGGCTTCGGGGCCCCAGAGCAGCAGGAGGCTGTGGCCCATCGCGTCAGCGGGGGTGCTGACGGCAGCGGTGAGGAAGTTGCAGCCCTCGAGGTACGAGGAAGCGATGCCGTGGGTGTACCAGGAGGTGACAAAGGTGGTGCCGGTGAGCCAGCCGCCCAGCGCCAGGTAGGCGCAGGGGAAGAGCAGCAGACCGGACCAGCCCACGAAAACGAAGCGGTCGCGCTTGAGCCAGTCATCGAGGACGTCGAACCATCCCCGCTGCGGCAAGCGCCCTGCAGCGATCGTCATGAGTGGTGGCGGTGCGGGAATCCCCGCGAAGCTGTGGTTACCGGGCGATGGTAACAATCCCGCACATGCCTTCGCGTCGGGTCGACATGCCCTGACATGCCTTGTCGCGACAGGTATCTAGGTATTTCTTCCGGTTCCTGCCGCTGTCCGGCCTCGCTCCGGGCCAGGATGGGCACTCCCGCCCCTCCGCCTGTCGATGGCGTCCTCCGCCGCCTCTGCTCCTGACCCGTCCGACTCCGTGCTGGAACAGCCCGTCCTTGGATCCCGTCGCCTCTCCAACCTCCTGGTGGCCCTGGCGGTCAGCCTCGGCGGCGTTGGCTTTCTTCTCACCAGCGCCTCGTCTCGCCTCGGCCGGGACCTTCTGCCGGTGGGGCACCCCGCCGAGCTTGTCTGGGTGCCCCAGGGTTTGGTGATGGGGCTCTACGGCCTGGCCGCGGTGTTGCTGGCCACCTACCTCTGGACCGTGATCGGACTCGATGTCGGGTCCGGCTCCAACCGCTTCGATCGCTCCAGCGGCCAAGCGGTGATCAGCCGTCGCGGCTTTCGTCAGCGCATCGAAGTCACCATCCCGCTGCGGGACATTCAGGCGGTGAAGGTGGAGATCCGGGAGGGCCTGAGCCCCCGTCGCCGTCTCGCCCTGCGGGTTCAAGGACGCCGCGAGCTGCCCCTTAGCCGGGTGGGGGAGCCGATTCCCCTTGCTGATCTGGAACTGGCCGGAGCTCGTCTCGCCCGCTTTCTCGGCGTTCCCCTGGAGGGGCTCTAGACCCGCCGGCAGTCCGGGCCGGCGTGACGACTTGCTGCTGGGTTTTCCCCCGCTGGGATGATGCAAGCCTCCTCCCCCCTGCCGCGTGTCCTTTCCCCCGTCTCGCCTCCACCCCTGGCGCTTTCTGCTGTTGGCCCTTCTGGTGGTTTCACCCTTTTCCCTGGCGGCCTGTGCCGACGATGGGGGCAGAGGGTCCCTGGGGTGCGCCAACTCCCCGGTTCCGTGCCTGCAGGGAGCCGCTGTGATCAGTCTCGAAACCAGCCGTGGGCCGGTTGAGATCACCCTGGACGGAAAGGCGGCTCCGCTCACGTCGGGGAACTTCGTCGATCTTGTCCGGCGCGGCACCTACAACAACACCGTGTTTCACCGTGTCGTCCGCGATCCGGTGCCCTTTGTGGTGCAGGGGGGCGACCCGATCAGCGCCGACCCGAAGGTCTCGCCCACGCAGTTCGGAACCGGCAGTTTCGTCGATCCGACCACAGGTGAGGCGCGCATGATTCCCCTGGAGATCGGGCTCAAGGAAGAGGCGGAGCCCCGTTACGGTGCGGAGCTCACCGCCCCCTCGATCAGTCGCCAGCTGCGTCTCGGCCACCAGCGCGGCGCTGTGGCGATGGCCCGATCCAGCGACCCCAATTCCGCGAGCGCTCAGTTCTACGTGGCCCTGGAGGCCTTGCCGGAGCTCGATGGCCGCTATGCCGTTTTCGGCCGTGTCAGCAAAGGGATGGAAGTGGTCGATCGCATCCAACAGGGCGACCGGCTCGTTCGTGCCCGGGTGTTGGAGGGGGGCACGTTGGTGAAGGGCAAGCCCTAGGCCGGCACGCGCTTCTCGGAGCTGGTGGCCTTGAGCCATTCGGTGTTGACGCCGGAGGCTCGCTCCAGGGCCACCTTGCCAGTGCGTGCGATCTCGAGGATGCCGAAGCCCTCCAGCAACCGCTCCAACGCCACCAGTTTGCCGGGGTCGCCCACCACTTCGAGCGTGAGGGCGTCGTCGGCCACATCCACCACCTTGGCCCGGAAGACCTGCACAAGATCAAAAATGGCACCGCGGTTTTCGGCCGGCGCCGCCACTTTGAGCAGCATCAGTTCCCGTTCCACGGCAGGGATGGTGGTCAGATCCACCACTCCGAGCACGTTGATCAGCTTGTCGAGCTGCTTGGTCATCTGCTCCAGGGTGCGGTCGTCTCCTTCCACCACCATCGTGAGACGGGAGACACCACGATTTTCGGCTGGCCCAACCGCCAGGCTCTCGATGTTGAAGCCGCGGCGTGCGAACAGCCCGGAGATCCGGCTGAGGGCGCCGGACTCGTCCTCCACCAGCACCGAGAGGGTGTGCTTCATGCCTGCGGGCCCGTCCCGGGGGAGTTCAGAGGGGTCGGTCCAAAGGTACGCGTCCGGCCCTTCATCTGCCGCCTGGATCGAGACCCTCCAGCCAGCCCAGCAGCAGATCGTTAAACGCGGTGGATGCCTCGTCGTGGGCGCAGTGGCCGGCTTCCTCCAGCACCGCCAGGGTCAGGTCGC
>JBILGK010000042.1:0-26864 GCA_044351065.1 Cyanobium sp. | reverse complement strand
GAAATCCGGGCCACGCTCTGCCGATTCGGCGGACTCATCCGCCTCCTGACATCAGCCTTGACCGCCTCGCTGTAACGACGCATTGATCCTCTCCATCAAGCCCCCAGGTGTGCGATTGAGAGGGGTCATCTTTCCTGAACGCGGAGGCATCGCCATGTGTAGTTGCTCCGTATCGCCATTGCTGGGCGGTGCTGGAGCTGGACCGATGACCTCGGCCTGATCAGCCCTGAGGGACGTGTCATCGACCAGCGCCGCAGCGTGGTTGAGGGAGAAGCGTGAGCTGCGAAATCCGACCTATTGTAGTCGCAGTAGCGGAGTCAGGTATGGCGGATGTGGTCGCAAGTCAGGTTTCGGTGCGGGAGCTGAAGACCCACCTCTCCGAGTGGCTGGCCCGCGCCCAGGCTGGCGAGGTGGTGGAGGTCACCTCCCATCGCAAGCCCATTGCCCGCATCACGGCGGTCCAGCCGGCGGAGTCATCGTCCACCAGCCCGCTCCAGAAGGCGATTGACGCCGGCCTGATCAGCTGGAGCGGGTAGAAGCCCAACTTGCCCCCTCCTGTGAAGTTGCGGGGGCAACGGAAGTTGCTCGTGGACGAAGCCCAATCGAATCAGATGCGGCAGATCAGCACCACGGCCGATGCCATTGGGGTCTGCCGAATCAGCTGGGCCGAAATCATGGCTGCCCTTGCTCGGCTACAGCGGGAAGACCCGATCAACAACGAAGATCTCGAATTGGCTCGGCAGCAACTGAGCCAGTCATGGAAGACCTTCACCATTGTTGAGGTCAGCCAGTCATTGGTGGAAAAGGCTGGGCGCTTCGCCGACGTCTTTGCCCTTCGGGGCTTCGACAGCGTGCAGCTCGCCGCAGCCCATGAACTGCACGTCAACACCGAGTAAAAGTCCTCTTCGCCTGCTACGACCGCCGCCTGAACCAGGCCGCCCAGCTTCTTCAGCTGGATGTGATGCCATGACGGCTGTACCGCTGGCCAGCAGCCAGATGGAGCCGCTCGATCCGCCTGCTCTTTCGTTTTCCCGCTCGCTTCAGGCTGATCGTGCTGGGGTGGTGGAACGACACAGACACCAAGCGTGTCTACGGCCGCTGGCACCCGCTGCTGCAGAAGGCCACAGAGCCCGCACTCCAGGCGCTGGCGGGCGGGATGGACGATCAAGTCCATGTCTTCCATCGGCACCGCGCCCAGCAGCACGGAGTCACCGCGCACCAACGCCCCCACAAAACAGGAGCGGCCCTGATAAGCCACCCGCACCGGCCCCACATAGGGCACCTGCATCACCCGGCCATCGGCCACGGTGACCTCCCGCAGCGATTCCTGCTCCAGTTGGAGCTGCACCACCACATGCTCCGGAATGCAGAGCATCAGGGCACCCGTGTCCGCCAGGGCGATCACCTCCAGGGGGTGAAGCTGGGCCTGCCCCTCACCACAAGCTGCACTGCCCCCGCTGACGCAGCAGGTGATCGGCGAGCACCAACGCCACCATCGCCTCCACCATCGGCACGGCACGGGGCAACACGCAGGGGTCATGGCGTCCTTTCGCTGCCAGGGTGGTGGCCTCACCGCGATCGTTGATCGTTTGCTGTTCCTTGCGGATCGTGGCGGTGGGTTTGAAGGCCACCCGGATCACGATCGGTTCGCCGTTGCTGATGCCGCCCTGGATGCCGCCGGAGTTGTTGGTGGCGGTGCGCAGGGAGCCGTCGCCCGTGGGCAGGAAGGCGTCGTTGTGTTCGCTGCCCTTGAGCAGGGTGCCGGCAAAACCGGAGCCGATCTCGAAGCCCTTGGTGGCCGGCAGCGACATCACCGCCTTGGCCAGGTCCGCCTCCAGCTTGTCGAACACCGGCATCCCCAGGCCCACCGGCGGGTGGCGCACCACACACTCGATCACGCCGCCGCAGGAATCCCCCTCCCGGCCGATCGTCTCGATTCGCTCGATCATCCGCTCGGCGGCTTCGGGGTCGGGGCAGCGCACGATGTTGGCCTCCACGTCGTCGCGGCTCAGCCGCTCGGGATCCACTTGGGCCTCGATGTCGTGGATGCGCCGCACCCAGGCGATCACTTCGGTGCCAGCGGCGCGGGCCAGCAGCTGGCGGGCGATGGCCCCGGCCGCCACCCGGCCGATCGTTTCCCGCGCCGATGCCCGGCCGCCGCCGCTGCGGGCCTGGATGCCGTATTTCGCCTGGTAGGTGGCATCGGCGTGGGAGGGGCGGAAGGCCACCGCCATCTCCTGGTAGTCCTGCGGGCGCTGGTCTTTGTTGCGCACCAGCATCGCGATCGGCGTGCCGAGGGTGACGCCATCGAGCAGACCGCTGAGGATCTCCACCCGGTCGTCCTCCTTGCGGGGGGTGGTGATCTTGCTCTGGCCGGGTTTGCGGCGGTCGAGGTCAGTCTGGATTGCCGCCAGGTCGAGCTCCAGGCGGGGCGGGCAGCCATCCACGATCACCCCCACGCCGCCACCGTGGGATTCGCCGAAGGTGTGGATGCGGAAGAGGCTGCCGAAGCTGCTGCCCATGGGGGATCTGCGCTGGGCTGAGCCTACAAACCGGCGGCTGCCTAGCTTCAGGGGAGTCCCTCTCGATTCTTCCTTGCGCAAAGCGGAGCGGGCGGCCCTGATCCTGCGGCGGCTCGAGGAGCTCTACCCCGAAACCCCGGTGCCCCTCGACCACAGCGATCCCTTCACCCTGCTGGTGGCGGTGCTGCTCAGCGCCCAGTGCACCGACAAGAAGGTGAATGAGGTGACGCCCGCTCTGTTCGCGGCGGGGCCCGATCCAGCGGCGATGGCGGCCCTGAGCGAGGCCACGATCCTCGGCCACATCCGCCAGCTGGGGCTGGCCCGCACCAAGGCCAAGAACGTGCGGCGTCTCGCGGAGCTCCTGCTCGAACGCCACGGCGGCGCAGTGCCCGCCAGTTTCGCGGCCCTCGAAGCCCTGCCGGGGGTGGGCCACAAGACCGCTTCGGTGGTGATGGCCCAGGCCTTCGGGGTGCCCGCCTTCCCGGTGGACACCCACATCCACCGCCTCGCCCAGCGCTGGGGCCTCAGTGGCGGCGAGAGCGTGGTGCGCACCGAAACCGACCTCAAGCGCCTGTTCCCGCGCGAGGCCTGGAACAAATTGCACCTGCAGATCATTTTCTACGGCCGCGAGCACTGCACCGCCCGCGGCTGCGATGGCACGGTGTGCGGGTTGTGCCGGGAGCTGTACCCAGCGCGGCGGCGGGGGGTGGTGACCAGCAAGGCGTGAGGGGAAGGCGGCGCATCGGCGGGGAGGGCGCGCTGGGCGGCCGGGGTGCTGTGGCCGGATGCGGCGGCTGTGAATAGGTTCCAGCTGAACGTTCCCTGCCCGGACCGCCCCCGGTCGCACCCCGTCTGATGTCGGATCTCACCTGCCCGTTCCACGGACACCTCGGCGCGGTGACCCCCGCGGCCGGACCGTCCAACCGCCAGTGGTGGCCAGAGGTGGTCGATCTGGGGATCCTGCACCAGCAGCACCCGGCCGCCAATCCGCTCGGGGAGGCCTTTGAGTACGCCCGCGCCTTCGCGGCGCTGGATTACGAGGCGCTCAAGGCCGATCTGCGCGTCCTGATGACCGATTCGCAGCCCTGGTGGCCGGCCGATTGGGGCCACTACGGGGCCTTGTTCATCCGCATGGCGTGGCACAGCGCCGGCACGTATCGCAGCGCCGATGGCCGCGGCGGCGCCGCCCACGGCAACCAGCGCTTCGCTCCGTTGAACAGCTGGCCCGACAACACCAACCTCGACAAGGCGCGGCGGTTGCTGTGGCCGATCAAGCGCCGCTACGGCAACAGCATCTCCTGGGCGGATCTGATCATCCTCACCGGCAATGTGGCGCTGGAATCGATGGGCTTCCCCACCTTCGGCTTCGCCGCCGGCCGCACCGACATCTGGGCCCCGGAGGAGGATGTGTTCTGGGGCCGCGAGAAAGGCTGGCTGGGCGATGAGCGCCACGGCGGTGATGGCGCCCTGGAGCAACCCCTGGCGGCGGTGGAGATGGGGCTGATCTACGTGAACCCCGAGGGACCGCACGGCAACCCCGATCCGCTGGCCTCCGGCAAGGACGTGCGCGACACATTTGCGCGCATGGGCATGACGGTGGAGGAAACCGTGGCGTTGGTGGCCGGCGGCCACACCTTCGGCAAGTGCCACGGCGCCGCGCCGGCCGACAACCTGGGGCCCGAGCCGGAGGGGGCAGCGCTGGAGGAGCAGGGGCTGGGCTGGCACAACCGCCACGGCAGCGGCATGGCGGAGCACACGATCACCAGCGGCATCGAGGGCGCCTGGAAACCCCATCCCACCCGTTGGGACCAGGGCTATTTCGAGATGATGTTCACCTACGAGTGGGAGCTCACCAAGAGTCCGGCCGGGGCGTGGCAGTGGCTGGCGAAGGATGTGGCGCCGGAGCACATGATCCCCGATGCGCATGTGCCGGGCCGCAGCGCGGCACCGATCATGACCACGGCGGATCTGTCGCTGCGGTTCGATCCGATCCTGGAGCCGATCGCCCGCCGCTTCCGCGCTGATCCTCAGGCGTTCGCCGATGTCTTCGCCAGGGCTTGGTACAAGCTCACCCACCGCGATCTGGGGCCGCGGGCGCTGCATCTGGGGCCGGAGGTGCCGGCGGAGGAGCTGATCTGGCAGGATCCGCTGCCGCCGGTGGACCATCCGCTGATCGAGGCGGCGGAGGTGGTGGAACTGCGGCAGCGGGTGTGGGCCGCCGGCCTGGAGGTGGGGGAGCTGGTGGCCACCGCCTGGGCGTCCGCCTCCACCTTCCGCGGCTCCGACAAGCGAGGTGGCGCCAACGGGGCGCGGCTGCGGCTGGCCCCGCAGCGCAGCTGGGAGGTGAATGATCCAGCGCAGCTGGCGCAGGTGCTGGAGCAGCTGGAGCAGATCCGCGCTGCCTTCCACGCCGATCGCTCCGACGGCAAGCGCGTGTCGCTGGCGGATCTGATCGTGCTGGCGGGCGGCTTTGCGGTGGAGAAGGCGGCGGCAGCGGCGGGCTTGCCGCTGCAGGTGCCCTTCCATCCAGGCCGCACCGATGCCCGCGACGACCAGACCGACAGTGCCTCGTTCCATGTGCTCAAACCCCGCGCCGATGGCTTCCGCAACTGGGAGTCGGGGGTTCTGGAGTTGCGCGCCGAGGAGCTGCTGATCGATCGGGCCCAGCAGCTGTGCCTGAGCGCCCCGGAGCTCACGGTGCTGGTGGGCGGCCTGCGGGTGCTCGGCGCCAACAGCGGCGGCAGTCGCCATGGCGTGTTCACGGAGCGGCTGGGGGTGTTGAGCCCCGATTTCTTCACCAACCTGCTGGATATGGAGCTGCAGTGGGCCCCCGCTGATGCGACCTGCCGTGTATACGAAGGCCGCAACCGCAGCGATGGCCAGCTGCGCTGGACAGCCACCCGCGCCGACCTGATCTTCGGTTCCCACAGCCAGTTGCGGGCGATCGCCGAGATCTACGCCCAGAGCGATGGAGCGGAGCGGTTTGCGGCGGATTTCGTGCGGGCCTGGACGAAGGTGATGGAGTTGGATCGGTTTGATTTGCGGGGGTGAGGGGTTGCGCTACAAGAGGCGTGGATCGAACGAAAAAGCCTCATCACGGATCCGGCGGATCTGCTGCGCTTCCGGATGGCGAGGATTGAGGAGGATGTTGGATTCCACGTGGATCACGGCGGAGGGCACGATCAACGCCGCAGTTCGTGTGCTTTTGAGCCAAGACGACCCGATTGTCTGGAGAAATGTGGGAGCTGGCAGCGAATGCCAGTCCTGCGGCAGGGTGGCCGGTTCGACGACTTCTGTAGACAGATCATCGGGAAGTTCGATGGCAACCAGCCTTAAATCACTCGGAGCCGTGAGCGGATCCACATGGACAAGAACTTCAAGCGCCGCCAAGGCCGCTGAGCTCGCGGTGTAGACGATCGGATCCCCCTTGCAGTGCCAGCGCCCCGAGGCGTACAGCCCGCCGGTGCCATCCAGGGCTGTCTCCACGTAGGGCATGCGGCAGATCCGCCAAACGCGCATCAGCTGAAGATTCCGTAGTTGATGCGGAGCAAAATTTCTTCGACCTGCCGTGCTCCGATTTCGGTGTCGAGAAGATCGAGCGGCATCTCGCAGGCCAGGGCGCGGTTGGGGGTTTTCAGCCAAGTGCGCGCCTTGTCGATGGAGCCGAGCACCTCGACGGCCTGGGAGACCGTTCTAGCCACCCGATAGACCCTATCAGACTCCTGGGGGGTGAGCTGTCGTGCCTCTTTCCTGCGGGCCACGGTTCGGGCGGGAATCCCGAAAACCGCTGTGAATTGCTGGGGGGAGAGTTCGAGTTGCTTTGTTAGCGCTTCTAAGGCGGAGTACGGCAGGCCACGTCGTACGGCATCGCGAAGCTCAGCCAGGTTGCTGGCTTGTAGCTGCAGGATTGAGGCCGGACCTCCTGGTTCGGGATTGGAGGCGGCAGGGGCTGGTGTGGTTTGCGTTGCCATGTGGCAATGTTAGCTCGGCCATCTGCCGCCGAGCCGGCGCCCTGAACCCTGTAGTCGCGATGGGCGATCGCGTTGAGCAGGGCTTCTTGCCAGGAGAAGCGCGGGTATTCACTCACCGGCCGGAAGCGGTTGCCCACCAGCCGAGAGGGTTGCCGCATCAGGCTGCCCACCACGTTGAGGGCTTCCTGCCACACTTCAGGCAGGTTGCCTTCAATGCGCGGGCGTTCCTCCACATTGTGCTCGGCACCCAGACGTCGCTCGGTGCCGACAACGCGAAACACCCGCACTCCGGCGTTGGGATGCTCCGGGCCCTGCTGGGCAAAAAGCAGCTCGGCCGCTTGCCTGAGCACCAGCCCGCTGCCACGACGATCGGTGAGTTTCCGGTTCAGCAGGTAGTCCTCATCGCTGAGGGCCTCGAGGCCCGCACCCTGCCGCGTCCGGGCGAGCAGGGCGGGATCGAGATCAGCCAGAGCCAGGGAGGACGGCCGGCTCTCGAAGCTCTCCACCAGGCCCTGAAATTTGAGCGCCCGGATCTGGCTTTCTGTGGCCTCGATGGTCTGATCACCGATGCGCAGCGGGAAGCCGTCGCCGGTCACCTGCACGGGGGTATCGGCGCTGGGGACGTCTAACACCACAAGTTCCTGGCCCTCAACAGGCCCCACAAACCCCGGAGGTTGCGGGGGCTGCAGTCGCGACTGGGGAACCGCCAAAAGGGACTCCAGAGTTTTGGGGGGAAGCCGGTGGCCTGTCATGGTGTGGTCGTCCTCGATTCCAAGGATGAGTACGCCGCCTTCGGCATTGGCGAAACCGGCCACATAACGCGCTACTTGATCGCGCACCTCGCGTCGATCGCGGGGTTGCTTCTGCCCCGGCAACCCATGAAGCAATGACTTGCGATCGAAATGTTGCCCTTCGTCCTGAGAAAGGAAGGGTGATACATCGAACTGTGGCCCCTGGCCCATCACCCCACTGCTCGTCGCTGTCCTCCCAGCTTAGTTGGAGGCGGCGATTTGACAGAGGATCGACGACTTGACGACCGGCTGCGCGTTTGACCAGCGTGGGCGGGATTGGTGCAGGCAGTTGCACTCTGGTTTGCCATGGGGCGATGCCAGCGGGGTGATTTGTCGTTGTCAGGCATGTGGATTGTGGTTACTAATCCATGGGATTCGGCCGGAGTAACTCATGAATTGCATCAAGCTTCAGCGAGATATCTGGATCCATGGACGCAGGATTCAGTCGTTCCACCAGGCGATAGAGATCGCGCTTG
The DNA here is from genome assembly GCA_044351065.1 of Cyanobium sp. Classification (GTDB taxonomy): domain Bacteria; phylum Cyanobacteriota; class Cyanobacteriia; order PCC-6307; family Cyanobiaceae; genus Cyanobium. The sequence goes on along the minus strand of JBILGK010000042.1, from coordinate 19,104 downwards.
CGGAGCAGCATGGCCCCACCGGTGGCGTGGGCGATACGTCGGAAGAACTCCTCGGCAAAAAGGCTGAGTTTCTTGGTTTGCGTCTGGGCTCTCCAGATCGTGCTTTGGGTAGCCGGATTCGCCTCGGTGTAGTTTGCATAGTCAACGGCGTTGTTGTCAAAGATCTTCTCGAGAATAAGGGAGTCTAGGATTGCGCTCCGCTGATCGCTGAACAGATCGGGCGTCTCCGGTTGCGTGAATTCAAGTATAGCTTCCGGTGAAATCAAGTAGTTTTCAAGTTCATATCGCTTCCATGGCAAGCGCGTGAATCCGCCTTCGTGGATTTCGGTTAAACCGCGGTTGTCATTGTCGAGAATCTCAAGACCGCGCAACTGGGGAAGAATTCGCCGAAGATTGAAGAAATGGTCTCTGGCGCGCTGGCCAAAAGCTCCCTCTACGGCATCGAGCAATTCCTCTGGTGTGTGGCCTGGCTCGGGCCTGTTGTCTTGTAGGTAATAAACATTGAGAGGAGCTCCATCGGCAATCAGATCGCCCACGGGATGATGCAAGCGGTTGGCAAATGCCCTGAGGATCGCGAGATCGGTGCTGCCCTCCAGATACAGCACATGGCCTGTCTCCCGGACTCGTACATAGTGGGCGGCGCCGAAGCGCTTCAACGATTCCTTGATGTCTGGTTTGGCGGCCAGATCCTCGGCATGGCCGGCAAGAATCAACGTCAGATGACGGTCCAGAGACTCCTGCATCACCACTTCGGAGTGCGTGGCGATCAGCACCTGGCAGCAATTGCGATCGGCGATGTTCGTGAGCAGGGCGTAGATTTGTTGTTGTCGCAGGATCTCCAGGTGGGCATCGGGCTCATCGATCAGTAGCACACTGCCCTTGTGCGAATAGAGATGGGCAAGGATCAGTAGCATCTGCTGAAAGCCACGGCCAGCCAACGAAAGGTCCAGTGGCCGATCGGCTCCTTCCTGTTCGTAAAAAAGATCCAAGGATCCACCCTCATTTTCCCTGGGAGTGGTGAGTGAAACCTGAAACAACCGTTTCATCAAGGCAGTGATCTCCTGCCAATCATGGGGATGATCTTGCTGCACTACCAGGCAAAGATTGCGCAACACTTCGGCGGTGCTGCCACGGCCCATGTGGTAATCGATGCGGTTGCGTGTGATCAGCGGTTCGTCGGCGGCGATCCCTGACATGGGGTAGAGCAAGGCCACATCCAGGCGAGCCGCTTTTGCCAGAGCCTGAGGCTTATTGGCGGTTGAAGGGTGCGGCTCAGCGTAGATCAGTTCATCACTGGCGTGATGGCGAAAAACCATCGTGACTGACTCAACACAGCCATCGATCTCCAGGCCAACAGAAATGTGCAGATCTTTGCCAGAAACCTTGAGGTTTTTCCAGTAGTGGCGGGTTTTGGGGACAGGAACCGAGAGAATCGTGAGGCGATTGAGCGGTTTGCCAGTGCGTTTCTTGGCTTTGGAGTCTTTGGATTCCTGCTGCCAGGTTCGAATGGCGATCGACCACAGGGCAATGGCCTGAAGGGCTGTCGTTTTGCCGCAGTTGTTGGGGCCGATCAGCACAGAGGGATGATCGAGGGGGATGCGGCCGGATGATCCGTAGCTTTTGAAGTTGCTGATCTCCAGCCAGTGGAGGATTTTCATCCCACCGCCTCCCAAAGCTCCTCGCCATCCTCCCAGGTTGGCTGGATGTGGCGGCTCTGTTGCTCCAGCGCCAGCTGCGTCTCGAAGCGGCGTGGCTTCAGCTCAGAAGCGGCCAGCAGGGCCTTGCGGCTGAGGGCGCCGCATTCGCGCAGCAGGGTGGCGAGCTGATCCGGCGGCCCGAGGGCGGTGTCGATCAGGGTCGTTTCCGGGGTGGCTGCCGCCTTCCTGCGGCCAATGCGCGACGGTTTGCCTGCGGCGGGGTCTGCCTGGCGGGCTGCGCGGATCCTTGCCAGCAGTTCACTCGCCGGTTCGTCGTTGGGATCTTGGGGCACCAGCTCGCCGCGGAATGCCTTGGCCAGCAATGACGGCGTTAGCCGATCGACGATTTGGCGGGCGGCTGTGAGCTTGGCTTGGAGTTGATCGGCGAAGGAGAACAGTGATTCAACGCGATTGACAATTTCCCGCTGTTCATCGTGAGGCGGCATTCGAATGGGAAGTTGCCCGAGCGTCTTCTTGCTAATAGATGCAAGATTTGTTGTTTGCTTGCCCTCGCCCAAGAAGTGGTCGGCTCCACGAGTATTTGACCACCATGAGACAAACTTTGGTTGATCATCAGGACTCACCAGTCGTGCCCGGAAAACATGGTTCTGAAATGCGCATGCCTCAATCTGTCCCTCCCAAACCCAGCCACGCCCAACTTTGTCCCTATCGCCTCCCTCATTGAATAAGATGTCGCCCTCTTTCAGTAGCAAGGAGTCAAGCTTTGCTGGAGGGACTCGAATAAAGGCGATTTCCCTAAGGTCAAGATAGCCTCTCTGGACATTAGCCACCCTCAAGTAAGGGAGCTCTGGATAGCTGTCCAGTTGTTTCTTTGAGTCCTTTGTGATGACGCCCTGGATATAAGCTATTTCTTCCAGCCTGCAGGACTTCCAATTCATGTCCATGCGTATCTTCTCTCGCCACTTCCGCGTCAACTCCCCCGAGGTGGCCGCCGCCAGCACCGCTTGGCGAAAGCGCTTGAGCACAGCCTCTACGTCAACAAGTCGCTGGCGGCAGGCGTCGACGGCGGCGAGGGTGGTGTCGAGCTTGGCGGCGATGCGGTGTTGTTCGTTGAGGGGGGCGATAGGAATCGCGGTTTCGAGCAGAACTTTCTGCGAGATATTCCGCATCGATAACTGGTTGCCACTTGATGCTTCAGAAAGGTGCTTGCGAGCATTTGGAGATGACAAAAAGCGATGCATCCAAGGCTTGAAGTTTTCATCGATCGTGATAAGTCGGAGAATCTTGTCGCTCAGATGGAGCTCTTTATCGATCGAGAAAACTTGAACGCAGGCCCCAACAAGATCAATCGTATTTGCGCGTGAGAAGAGGAGGTCCCCAGGCTTGATGGCTGATCCGGTGCTCAGCTCCACCCCGACAGGGACGGTCTTGCTCTCGTCTTGACGGAAGTGCCCCCAGCTGACTGCGCTGACTTTGACAACCCCCACTTCTCCAGACGACGGCGGTCGCTCAATGCAGCGGAAGTTTTTCCCAGCCTCAATACGGTCAATGAGATCACCGAGCGAAGTTTCGACCCACCCCACCGGCAGCTCTCGCCCCTCCTCCATTACACCACCTCCTCCAACTCCTCCCCCAATTCCGCCAGGATCGCCCGCAGATCATCCAACGCGCCTTCCAGTTCGCCCATCGCTTCGCGGGCCAACTCGGCCGGTTCCGGCAGTTCGGAAGCAGAATCGGCGGAATCATCCTTGAGCCAAGCCAGATCAAGGCTGTCACCACGCCCAGCAATCTCCTCACGACTGAAGCATTGCCAGCGGCCCTCGGGCCCGGTTGCTGTGCGAGGCGCCAAACCCAGCGGATCCGGCCCATAGGCCGCCTCAAACTCCGCAAAGTGCTCGCGGGTGAGCGGCGTGCGCTTGCCGAAGGCCGGCATGTTGGCCCGCAGGTCGTACACCCACACCTGCTGCGTATGGTCCTTGTCGCTGCTGCCGCGGGTGAAGAACAGTACGTTGGTCTTCACGCCCTGGGCGTAGAAGATGCCGGTGGGCAACCTCAGAATCGTGTGCAGGTTGCACTTGTCCATCAGGTCGGCGCGGATCTGCTTGCCCACGTTGCCCTCGAACAGCACGTTGTCGGGCAGCACCACCGCCGCGCGGCCGCCGGGCTTCAGGGCCCGGTAGATGTGTTGCAGGAAGCAGAACTGTTTGTTGCTGGTGGGAAAGGTGAAATCCTTGCGGCTTGGCAGGCCGCCGCCCTTCTTGGTGCCGAACGGTGGATTGGTGAGGATCAAGCTCGCCGGCGGTAGGCTCTGGCCGTCGCCGCTGAGCGTGTCGCCATACCAGATGCCGGCTTGGCCGGGCCGGGAATCGATACCGTGCAGCATCAGGTTCATCAGCGCCAGGCGGTGCATGTCCTGCACGTGCTCCATGCCGTAGAAGGTGCGCCCGTAGAACGTTTGCTGCTGCGCCTCATCCAGCTGGTATACGTCCTCGTGGTCGCGGATCCAGTGCTGCGCGGCGATCAGAAAGCCACCGGTGCCGGCGGCCGGATCCTGGATCACATCCCCCAGCTTGGGTTGCATCACCGCCACCATGGAATCGATCAGCGGCCGCGGCGTGAAGTATTGGCCAGCGCCTGATTTTTTCTCCTCGGCATTTTTCTGGAGCAATCCCTCATACAGATCGCCCAATCCCCCCTGGCGGGCGTTGTACCAATCGAGCTTGTCGATCTCGTCGACCAGTTTTTTCAGCGTGACCGGTTTCTTGATGAATGTGCTGGCGTTGGCATAGATCTCGGCAACGATGGGGGAGGCTGGGCTGGATTCCTTCTCTTCGTCTTCCGCTTCGGCTTCGTTGCTCTGCGTTTTGGAGTCAGCGTTTTTGCCTGCGTTTTCGGAGGTGGTTCCCAGCTTCAGCAGCAACTCCTTGTAGTGGTTGAACTGGCTCAGTCCCTGCAGGGTCTCCAGCACATCCCAGCGCCATTCCGGCGGAAAGCCTTCCTCCTGGCCCGTTTCCTTGGCCATCTTCAGGAATAGCAGATAGGTGAGCTCCGTCACGTACTGGTGATAGGTCACCCCGTCGTCCTTGAGCACGTTGCAGAGGTTCCACAGCTTGCCGACGATGTCGCCCGTGCTGTTGCCAGCCATCACCAGCTCTCCAGCTGCAGATCGGCTGTCCCGCGGCCATCAGGGGACGTCCACCGGTTCGGCAGGACGGGTGTCGTGCAATCCCTCGCACAACGCATCCAGCTCGTCTCGGAAGCCAGGCTCACGCAGCAGCGCATCCCTGGGCTCCAGCAAGGCGCTGGCCGAGGGCCCCACCGATGTGAGCACCATGGCGCCTCTCCCGGAATCGCTACCGAGTTTAGTCCTCCCCTGGACCGCCGCGACCGCTTCACTTCGCCACGCTGAGCGGAATGTTGGGGCTCTCCGGATTCACATCCACGCTCTGCAGTTGCGGACGCAGCACTAGATCCATGTCTTCCATCGGGATCGCGCCCAGCAGCACCTCCGTGCCCAGCACCATGGCACCGGTGAAGCAGCGGCGGTTGCGGAAGCGCACTTCCACCGGGCCCACATAGGGCACGGTGCGGCGATGGCCATCGGCCAGCACCACTTCACGCTGCTCCAATTCCGCAAGGCTCAGCTGGATCGCCAGATGCTCGGGGATGCACAGATGCACGGCTCCGCTGTCCACCAGGGCCGTCACCTCCATCGGCGCCAGCTCGGGCCGGGTGGGGTTGCTGAGGGAGAAGGTGCCGCGGATCAAGCCCATCACGCCAATTTAATCCGCACTCATGCCGCCTCCCACACCGCTGCCTGGAAGCGCTGCAGTACTTGATCCAGTTCGCCGCCGAACAGATTGTTCAGCCGCTGCCAGCCGCCTCCCTCACGGCGGAACAGCAGGGCGTCGTCGTCGAGGGCTTCGCGGTCGACGATCGTGATCGCCTTGGTCTGGTTGGCGATGCGCTGCAGCCACTGCCGCTGGGGCGTGGTCCAGGCCCGCGAGGCCAGGATGCGCTGCAGGGCCTTCTCCACCCGCTGCTCATACGGCATCAGCGGATCGCCCAGGGCCGCCTGGCGGATGTAGCCCATGATCGAGGCCGCCATGGCCTGGTTGGTGGTTTCCCGCCAGGCCGTGGCCAGGGTGGCCTCCGTGTTGCCCCGCTGATCCAGGGCCAGCTTCAGCGCGCGCAGGTCCTGGCGGGTGAGCTCCCAGCGGCGCTGCAGCACCGTGGTGAGGGCAGGCAGATCGTTGCCGGGATCGCGTACGAAGGCGGTGAAGCCCTCCAGGTAATCCTCCGGGCGGCTGGCGTTGCCATAGCCGCGCTCGATCGATCGCAGATGGTCGTCATGCTCGGAGAGGAACTGGGGTTCCGCTGGCCCCTGCCATTGCTCATCCAGCAGCTCGCCCAGGCCCTGGATCGTGCCCAGCCAGCGCCGCGCCTCCGCGATCGGCAGCTGCTGCAGCCGGCTGATGAACGCCGCCGGCTCCTCGCCCGTGAGCAGCCGGAACCGGGATTCGGCGCTTTCGCTGAGGTGACGCTGTTTGCGGCGCAGCTTGGCGATCAATTGCTCCCGCACCAGCTCGCTCTCCTCATCAGTGGTGTTCTCCATTTCCTTGAGCAGCTGGCTGAAGCTGATCTTTGGGTTGACCACCACCGGCTGCATCTGGGTGAAGTTCTGCAGGGCCTGGTAGATGCCCACGGCATCGAAGATGCGGAAGCTGTCTTTGCCGATCGCCTCACACAGGCGAGTGGCGCGGCCGATCATCTGGTCGTACAGGATGCGGCTGTTCATGCGACGCAGGAAGACAATGTTGCTGATCGCGGGCACATCCACGCCAGTGCTCAGCAGATCCACCGTAACGGCCACATTCGGGAAGGCTTCGTTCTTGTAGCGGCGGATCAGTTCCTCCGGCTTGTCAATGGCGCCTGTGATCTTGGCCACGGCGTCATCGGCCACTTCGCCGTAGTACTCCCGGAAGGCCTCCTTGAGCAGAAATACCACCAGATCGGCGTGGGCGTTGCTGGCACAGAAGATCAACGTTTTGCCAGGGGATAGGGGATCCAGTTCCGTCGCCAGAAACTTGCAGACCACCCTGTTGAATGACTCGGTGATCACCTGGCGGTTGAATGCCTCCACCGAAAAGCGCAGCTGATCTGGTGTGGTGAACAGCTCGATCTGGTCTGTTTGTGGATTATAGAGTTTTACCTCTTCTCCCGCTTCCCAAACGATGCCTTCCCGGGAGAGATCTGTGGCGATCAGGATCGGAGGTTCGTGGTCCACCAGGAAGCCATCCACCACCGCTTCGCGGTAGCGATACACGAACACGGGCTGCCCGAAAATCTTTATGGTATGTAGAGCGGGGGTGGCCGTCAGGCCGATCTTCACGGCATCAAACATGTCCAGCACCCGCCTGTATTTCGACACGTAGTCGTTGAAATCGCGGAACCGCAGTTCTCGGTCGCTAAGCTCCCGATCCAGCAGATAGCCTCGCTGGCATTCGTCCACCACGATCAGGTCGTAGGTGTCCACCGTCGGCTTGTCTTCCTCGCTGCCGAGCAGTAGGCGCTGCACCATGGCCTGCACCGTGGCGATGTGCACCTTGGTGTCGGATTCCGCCTCGCGCTGGTTCAGTTCCTTGATGCCGTAGATGTCGGCAAAGCTCCGCAGGCTCTCCATCCGCGTTTCCTTGAAGGCATCGCCGGCTTGGGTGCCCAGTTCCGAGCGATCCACCAGAAACAACACCCGCCGGAAGCGGCCCGTTTTGAGCAAGCGGTAAATCAGGGCGATGCAGGTTTTTGTCTTGCCGGTGCCGGTGGCCATCGCCAGCATCAGCTCCCGCTGGCCCCCCGCAATCGCTGCTTCGGTGGCCTCGATCGCCCGCCGCTGGTATGGGCGCAGTGGGAAGCCATAGCTGAAGGCCTCGCGCCGCAGCTGGGCATCGGCGGCGGCCACGTCTTGTCGGGCAAGATCCTTCAGTCCGTCCGGGGAATACCAGCCATCGAGGGGAACGGCGAGATGGTCGTTGCGGCGCAGATCCCGGAACCAGATTCCGCTTTTGGTGCGGTGCTGCCGGAGGTAGGGCCGTCCATTGCTGGAGAAGGCAAAAGGGATGCGGTACTCGCTTTCCTGCCCCCAGTGTTGGATCGCTGCCACCACCTCGTCGCTGGGCTCGAAATCGCGGCAGTAGCGCTGCGCTTGGGGTAACACGCCTGCCACATCCTTGTTCGCCCGTTTCGCCTCCACCGCCGCCATCGGTGTGAGCCCCACAAACAGCACGTAGTCGGCGGGACCGCTGCGGGTCGGCCATTCAGCAATCGCCACGTTGCGGTTTTTTTGTGGTCGTGCCCCTGCTCCATACCGCAACGCCTGGCTATCCGCTTCCCAGCCAGCCTGCCGGAGCTGTTCATCAATGAGTTGGCGTGTGGCCGCCTCGTCCAGGTCGATCGCCGCAGCGGCCGTGCGGGCCGCCTTCCGCAGGCCCGAGGCCACCACGGCCGATGGCGGAGCGGCATGGCTCTGAAGGTCCTGTAGCTGGGCCGTGAGAGTTGCCTTCTCGGCTGGCTGGGGTGGCTGGAACGGCCCGCTGCGGAACTGGGGATCGCCAAAGGTGCGGTGGAACCACCCCCCCAGCTGCCAGGCGATCTTGAGGGTGCTCAAGGCGCTGGCATGGTCACCCTGAAGACCATGGGTGGCGGCGTTCCCGTTGATGCGCAGATCGTGGAAGAGGCCTGCCACCTCTCGCTCGATCAGACCCTCAAACTCCAGCCGCCGGATCAAGGCAAGCTGTGATTCCTCAATGCTCGTGAATGAACCAAACCGCGAAGCCACCTGCTGCGCCAGACGCTCGCCAAGCTGTCGCAGCTTGATCAGGGCGGTGTTCGGATCATCCTGGAAATACTGCTCCGCCAGCACCCCCAGGCGGAAGAGCTGCTCGTCGTAGTTCTGCAGGGGGAGGAAGTTCGTGCCCATCGCCTACGCCTCACCCAGCAACTGCCGCACCAGGGCGATCAGCTCCTTCTTGCTGAAACTCTCCAAGGGCGGCGGTGGTGGCGTTACGCCATGTTCTTCCAGAACCTTGGCCAAGCCTGCCTTCTGCAGCTTGGAGGTGCCTTTGATGCCATGCTCTCGGCACAGTCGCTTGAGGCTGGCCACGGATTGCTTCTGGAAGCTTCCCTTCCCCAGCAGGGCTGCGGGCGCCGGGGTTGCTCCTGGCTGCCCCTCCTGAAGGGCTTGCAGTGCTGATCCAGTGCGCTGCAGGTGGTCGGCCACCCGTCGGTACACCCGGGCATCGGTGCCGGCCAGTTCCCGGTTGGTTTGCTCCAGCAGATCGGCGATCGAAGACCCTGCGCTCATGGCTGCCCACCGATCTGGTTGGTCGGATGACTTGCATCGGTCGCCTTGGTCGCCTCGCTGGCCTCGGCCGCCAGTGCGGCTGCCTTGGCTTTCGCCTTTCGCCAGCGTGTGGCCTGCTCGATCAAGCGGCGGAACATCTCCACCAGCCAGAAGCCGCTCTGCCGCTCGCTTTCCTCAATCAGCCCCGCCATGGCATCGCCCGTTTCCTCCAGTTCGCGGATCACGGTGCCGAGCTTGGCGTTGAGGGCATGGAGTCGGGCCTTGGCGCGTGCCTCATCGGCCAGATCCGCCTCCAGCGCCACCAGCTCCCGCTGCAGCTCGGCAATCACCACCCCTCGTCGATCGCTCTGGGCCTTCAAGGCGCCCCTGGAGCGGTTGGCGGACACCAGTGCGGCCCGGCATTCCTGGTAGGCGCCCTCCAGGGCCTCGGGTACCGGGGACGCGGGAAAGTCGCTGGCTGAGCGCAAGGGCATGGCTAATCGACCGGGTTAAGTCTGGATTCTGGATGGGTACGCGTCCCATGGCCACCCCAATAAAAAACCCCCTCCGAGGAGGGGGTGATGCACCGGCCGAAACCGGTTGGGGGATTCCAGAGAGAGAGTGATCAGCCGATCGCCGGGGCGATCAGGGCCACCGGGGTGGCTTCGGCAGCCGCCAGGTCGAGCGGGAAGTTGTGAGCGTTGCGCTCGTGCATCACTACCATGCCCAGGCCAGCGCGGTTCAGCACATCCGCCCAGGTGTTCACCACACGGCCTTGACCGTCGAGGATCGACTGGTTGAAGTTGAAGCCGTTCAGGTTGAAGGCCATCGTGCTCACGCCACACCCAGCATGTGGAAGGGGTGCATCAGGATGTTGTGCTCAGGCTGCAACACCAGCATGTCGTTGAAGGTGCCGGAGATGCCCAGGGGCATGGCGTCCGAGAAGGAGCCCTGACCGAAGGGATACACCAGGAACACAGCCCTGGCAGCGGCCACGGCCGAAGAGAGTCATCCCGCCCACGGGCCGAAGGGACTCCAGATCGCAGCGGCTGGATCGGATCTAGGCTGGCGTTGTTTCGTTCCGGGAGGCAGATGCCGCTGCCGAGCCCCCCTCTGCTGCCATGACTCCTGCCGAAAATGCAGACCAGAAGCTCGAGGCTCCCTTCTTCGTGCGCCGCCGGCAGCGTGGCGGGCGAACCGTGGTGCAGGTGAGCAGCAGCTTGAGCGAGATGGATGCGTTGCGTGCGCGGATCCGTTCCCAGAGCAGGGTCGTTGCCGAGCACATCGCGGTTGATCCAGATGCGCAGGCCTTCCTCGATGACTGGGCCACGCCGGAGCCCCTGAGCCGTTGATCACGGACGTGGAGCTGACGGCTGGACAGATCGTCAGCGTCGATTGGCGCCGTGATCCGCTCAATCCGGCGCAGGATCCCCAACCACCGGAGCCAAACAAGCTCAGGCCTGCTGTGGTCGTCCAGGCCTCCGACCTGTTTCACCCCTCCTATCCCACGGTTCTGGTGGTGCCGATGACGGGTGATCCTGAACTGGCGATTCCAGATCTGACGGTGGTGCTCCAGCCCAGCACCAGTAACGGTTGCACGAAGGTGAGCTACCTCCTGCCCCAGCATCTGACCTGTGTGGCCAAGACCAGGATTCGGGCAGTCACGGGCTCACGGATCAGCGCAGCTGAACTGCAACAGCTCCGGCAGCTGGTTGTACTTGCCATCGGTGGCCTCGGCTGATGGGCTCAAGCGTTCCATCAACCGCAGGGCTGATTCCAAGTTTCAGATCGGCACTGCGTCGCGAAAAGCGTCTGCGGCAAGGAACAGTTGGAGAGAACGAAGCCCGGCAGGCCCCGATAGCCAGGGCCCTGCCGGGGGGATTCAGGGGAGGCACGAGGAAGGGTTGGCCTGTCGCCTCACTCGAGAATCAGGCGGCTCACGGGGAAGACCACAGTATCGGGCCCGGAGCCTGTGGCTTCACGGATCTGCTTGAGAGAGCGGGAGCAGTAAAGGCGCTCCAGCCACCGTTGCCCCCCTGCCTCAAGGCCTGGGCGAGCATGCAAGGTGCGTAGGTTGGAAAATAGAAGGGCGGTCCCAGGTGCAATCACCATCGGGCGGGCACAGCCAGCCAGCACGGATTTGAAGGCCGCCAAGGCCACCGCAGCGTCTGGATCAAGGCACGTAACGTGCTCCAGGTTGGCCGCAATCTGGTCCAGACCACTCGGACCACCGGAAAGCAGTGGCCGGGGCTCGGAAATCACTGTCAAGCCTTTGCCAAAGCGGAGATTAGCGGGGGAAGCCACGCGAAACCTCGGCTCTCGCAAAATGTTGATGATCGTATCGTCCAAGGCGGCGATGGCTGCATCGAGGTCGGCGATCAATGTTGGCACGTTGGATTGATTCAGCAGACCAAGTAGAAACAGGTACTCCGGTCGATAGGCAGAGGGGAGGATGGCGAGGTCCGTGTGCCAGCCAAGGGCGACAACACCCTGGCTAGATGATTCAGCTCGGCGGCCCATCGCGGCGGCAATCTCATGCACGAGCGCACCCTGGTTTTCCTCGTCCAGACCCAGGGGATGGAGGGAGCTGCTCAATGCCAGCTGGAGCAAGGTGGTCTCAGTCAGCCAATTTTTGCCCTGCGGTCGAAGTCCGTTGGACGGTGGAGCGGGAAGCGCCGGGTCGACTGGGAGGTTCTCCACGAGCAGAGAGGTGAGGTGGTCGTCTCTGAGGGAGCGCAGGCTGGCCTCGATGGAAGCCAGGGTCACGGGATGGCGTTGTAACAGGGCCAATACCTGCTGGTCGGTGAGGTTCGCTGAGGCTGAACAATGGCTGGCGACGAAGTCAACCAGCTGCTGCTTGTCATGGTTGGAGAGGGAGACGTGGTGCTGTGCGGTTGAGAGGGGAAATGGGGTGGCCATGGAGTGGCCCTCCTGTTGAAGTTGGCGAAACCAACCTGTTTTCGCTAGTGTTTGGGCGACAAATCAGGCTTTGCGCCCAAACGTTGCTATGACTGGGCTCTCGGTTTGGGCAAAAGATGTATGGGCGCCCAAATGACTTGCCATTGAGTAGAAGCAAGCCGAGATCTGACCTCCCATCTTTCTGCTCTCGTAATCTGGCCTGCAGCGGCCATCTCTAAGGGGGCGATGCCAGGGTTTTATGGCTTTTTGTAGGTTTTTTGCCAGCTTGGCCAGGGGCGGCGGTCGGCCGCCCGTCAGGGGCGTTCACTTGAGGTGGGTTTGGGCGCCCATGAACAGACGAAATTCCGACCCCTTTCCCCCAAACCAATGGCCATGAGGGTTTTGAGGCATGCCGCGCTTGCGTTTGGGCACCCAAACATGCAGGCAGCTGGGCACCAGGAGTCGCAAGGGCCCATCAGTGCCGCTGAAGGTCAGCTGGTAGCGCCTTCGCAAATCATCAATACCGAATCAACACAGGGTCTGACAACGACCCGAGGGGCGCCCAGTATCGGACCGTGGTGCCGGAGGCTCGATTAGGCCATTGCGACACCAAGGCATTGGCTATATTGACAAGCAGGCTAATATAAACTCCACAAGACTCCTGCTTTCCCGATGCCAAGAATAGCTAACATGCCGAAAAGAAAGATTGGAATAACTAAGGACTACCTTGATTTCCTCCTTTTGATCCTGGATCTTTTCTTCGACTTAAGTGACAGCACTGCAGCAAATGGGTGGAAGATGATCGAGGAGAAAGCAGGAGAGAAATATAAAAGTCTCCTAAAAAGCGCACTCACTGTTCAGTGGGAGAAGGATCGCAGCCGCCTCTTTGTGACTTGTGATCGGATGGCTGATCATGACGGCGAAAAAGGTGTGAAAGATTCTGGAGACATAAGCCAGATAGGGACTCTTGCTGCCATCCTGGAATGCCTCAAGCTGACCAGTCGAATAAAGACAGATGATCCAAAATACCAAGACACAACGCCTGTCAACGATGCAATCGGGCTGCTTGATCGCCTTGGAATCTTAACGCAAGAGTTTCCTAAAAAGAAGAAGACGGTCATGGTTGATGGCAAGGAGAAAACCATAGAGGAGGACAATATCCGTGTTGGGTTTCGGAGCATGTGGATTTACTTCGAGGGCTTCGTAATACCCAATAGAAAAAAATGCAAGAAGTATGTCGAAAACAAATGGGAGAATCTTCGGAGCGAAAAGCCAGCCGGGAGAAAGGCTGGCGCCCACGCTGTTTTCAACCCTGAAGCCTGGGTCAACAGCCATCTGAAGCAATGGCGTGAGCTCTTTCAAGAGTTGCCAGATGTGAGAGATCGTGAGCTTCATGTGCCATTGAAAGCAGCGATAACTTTGAATCAGTCTGGAACTGTACAACAGCGGGGTGAAGCCCAAATCCGAGAGCCAGCACCTTCAGACATCCAATCAATCGTGGCGAATAATAAGCGACCCCAGCTGTTGATGATCTGGGACGAAGGCGGAGCAGGGAAGACCAGTCTCGCTATTGAGATTGCACGCTGGGCGATGGATGGTAAGTTGGCGGATTTTGCAATACTGCCTATTCTTCTTGATTTTCAGAATCACGCCACGGATCTGGTGGAATCGTTGAAGAGTCAGTTGAGTTATGTCGATAAGGATCTCACCCTCGACAATGTAGGGGTTCTCCTTGAGCAACGCCGTCTCCTGGTGATTGTGGACCACTTTTCCGAATGCACAGGCGCCCAGCAAAGCTGGCTTTTGGCCCAATGCACTCCATCGAATCTGAGCTTGCTTCTCCTAACCTCCCGTCAGAACGAGGGGGACAAATTTCGTGGATGGCAGAGGCACGAAATTCGACCTCAGCGGTTGCAGGATGCTGATCTATTCCGATTCTTTGAGGATTATCTTTTCGCACGAAGCAAGCAAGCAGCCACTTCCCAGTCCTCCTTCAAAGCCACCACTCCCCTACTATCGCCCGAAGATCAGGTGCGCACGCGCGATTTGCTGGAGCGGATGGTGGGCAACAAGCCGATCACCGTCTTGCTGGCTTGGATGGTGATCGAAAAGGCCATTGAGCATATTGAGAAGGGCAGGGTGGATCTCTTGCCCAGCTCAGTACCTGACTTGATGCTCAATTATGTGGAGCGCTGTAGCAAAGCCATTCAGCCTGAAAAGCAATATCTTGTCGGCGAGCCTAAAACCATCATTGATTCTGACTTGATTGAGACGATTCTCAAGGCGTTGGCTCTGGCAGCCCATCAGCAGGAGGACCATGCCTACAAACCTCAGAATTTTGGCTTGAAGGTGGCCCAGCAAGCGCTGACTAAAACTCTCCTCAATGATGCTGTCGCAAAAGATAACAGTCAGCTTCTGTCTCTGTTGCGCTATCTTGATCAGAATCACAGCCTGTTGCAGTGTAAAAACGAAAGCAGGTCTAGTCCTGAATATCGGATCTCCCTCGATCCCTTGGCTGACTATCTGGCGGCGCTGGCCCTCATCGAAGAGTTGACGGATCCGACGAATCGTTCGTCTCTTGAGGATCAACTTTCTGCTCTGCAAACTTGGTTGGCTACGTTCTCGGACCGGCTCGAACGTGAGGATCAAGATCGGCGCAGCTCGATGCATGGCTTTCTGGCAGCCTGCCGTGATGTCAGCAAAGATTGGGCGACGCGGCTTCCCGAGAGTGTCGATCCCCACTTACGACAACAGTGCAATCTCATCCCGTTCCGCTTTGCCCAGCTGGCCGGCATCGACCCACTGGAGGAGCGCTTCTTTGAGGCTCGGCACCTGATCCGCCGCCATGCCGGTGATTTGGTCTGGGCCAATCCAGAGTTGCGCCCCAAAGCCATTGCGGAGCTCAGCGCCTATGCCCGTGAATTCACGGGCGCTAATCAGCCGAAGGAGTTGCAGGAGGCCGTGGGGCCGCTCACGAACACGCTGCAGAAAACCACTCTGAATGGCCTCGACCGCGCAGCGGCGGCCGAGGCCCTTGGCTTGATCGGCGGCCAGAAGGCAGCGGGTGCTTTGAAGCGGATGATCAACGATGATCAGGAAAGGTGGGTGGCGGTGCGCCGCGCTGCCGCCGAGGCCCTGGGCTTGCTGGACGCCAGCCCCGACGATCGCCAGCGGCATTGGGATTTGTTAGAGGGAATTCTGGCGGATCAGGCCAATCACCTCGATGGTGAGACCAACCAAGCCGTGATCGACGCCAAGCTCCCCCTACTGCAGGGTGCGTCGCGCGGCTTGCAACGGTTGGCGTCCAGCTCTCTGGCCTCCCCATCGCACTCCGCTCCATCGCACGTATGGGGAACCGGGCCAGGCCTGAAGGTGCCGATGCTCACGCTCTCCACGAATGGCAAGGCTGTAACCACCCGCCTGCTGGCCAACGTAGAGGTTTGGCAGGTGCCCTTGCCCGGTGGAGTGCCCCTGGAGGTGGTGGCTATTCCCGACGGGAACTACACCATTGGTTCTCCGCCGTCGGAAGCTGACCGTGATGCTTATTCTCTGGTACCTCAAGCGGAGCGGAGTGAGGCCGAGGCCTTGCGCGAGGTGAGGCTGGATTTCACTTCTGCCTGGGGTGCTCCCTTCGCCATGTCCCGCTTTCCCATCACCCAGGTTCAGTGGCGAACCCTGGCGGGTGCAGAACGACAAAAGGAAAAAGACCGTGCCTTGAATCCGGATCCCTCCCAGCACAAGGGAGTTGACCTGCCTGTCCAAAACGTGAGTTGGTACGACTGCCAGGAATGGATCAAGCGCCTCAACCGTTGGCTGAACGATGAATGGCAAAAGGGATCCAAAGAGGGTGTGCCCTTAAGGCTTGCCTTGCCCGCCGAGAGCCTTTGGGAGATTGCCAGTCGGGCCGGAAGCACTTTGCCATTGCCCTCCCATTTCGGAGACACATTGGATGCTGCTTGGGCCAACTACAATGGCACCTACACCTACTCCGGTGGGCGCCAAGGCACCTACATACAGCGTCCAACAGCGGTAGGCGCTTACGGGCTGGTCAATCGTTGGGGTCTGGCGGACCTCCATGGAAATGTAGCTGAATGGTGCGCAGATCTGTGGCATCCCTCCCCGCTTGGTGCGCCAGAGGATGGTCGCCCTTGGATGGATTTGTTTGATGGCCTGGTGGTCGAGGAGCAGAGGGTGATGCAGCGCGGCGGCTCCTGGTTCCTCGCTCCCCGCTTCTGCCGCTCGGCTTTCCGGGACTGCCTCCACCCGGCCAACTCCATCGGCAGCGTTGGGTTCCGCGTCTGCTGCCTCCCCCTAGGATTGCCTTCTTGGTCCTTTGAGCCTTGAGCCCTTGGCTCTCTCCCGGCTTTCCCCTGTTTCCACAGGGGTGGGTGGCGGATCTGGAGCCCTGCTGTTGGCGGTTGTGCTCCCCTGCGCCGTAGGCGCCCAACAATTTTTTTGAAAAGCGCTTCCGCGCCAAAGCGTCGCGATCCATGGTGAAGGATGCCGCTCCTTCCCCGCCTCATTTGGCTGCCCCTACACCTCCGAACCGCAGCACCAGCTCGGCCAGCAGTGCATCACCCTCCCTCAACCCCAGCCGCGGCGAACTTCCGATCCTGCAGGCCACCATCGATCTGATCAAGTGGTTCGTTCCACTCCTGAACCGCCTGCCCCGAGATCAGAAGTTCGCCCTCGGCGATCGCATCATCAGCAATCTCTACGCCGTGCTCGAGGCGCTCGTGGCCGCCCGCTGGAGCCGCGACAAGCTCCCCCTGCTAGAGCCTGCCGCCGCCCGGCTGGATCTCCTGCGCATCCAAACCCGCCTGCTGCACGATTTCCAGCTGATCGATACCCGCCGCTACGAACACGCCAGCCGGCTTCTGGAAGCCGTCGCCCGCCAACTCAGCGGCTGGCTGCAGCAGCAACAGCGGCGTCAACCCGCCTGATGGCCCACCCAGCATCAGAACTCAGTAGAGGACGTCGGCGGGGTCCTTTTCTGCACGATCTCTACCCTCGCCTCACCAGCTTCCGCAACCTGCTGGCCGCCGCCAAATCCGCCCAGCGCGGCAAGCGCTTCCGCCCGGATGTGCTGGCCTTCAACAGTCGCCTGGAGGCTGAGATCTTCCAGCTCCAGAACGAGCTGCGCAGCTTCACCTACCAAGCAAGCCCCTACCGCCGCTTCGCGATTCGCGATCCCAAGCCGCGTCTCATCTCAGCCGCGCCCTACCGCGACCGGGTGGTGCATCACGCTCTCTGCACCGTGATCGCTCCGCACCTGGAGCGGCGCTTTCTGCGCACCACCTTTGCCAACCGCACCGGTTATGGCACGCATCGCGCCCTGCGTTACTTCATCCAGGCTTCAAAGGCCCACCGCTGGGTGCTCACTGCCGACATCCGCCTTTATTTCCCCAGCATCGATCACCAGCTTCTGATGGGGCAGCTCGCCCGGGTGATCAGCTGCCAACCCACGCTCTGGCTTCTGGCCACCATCCTCGCCAACGGCGCCGAACCCGCCACTGCCATCGACGGTTTTCCCGGCGACACCCTCCTCACGCCTCTGGAGCGGCGCCGCGGCCTGCCGATCGGCAACCTCACCAGCCAGTTTCTGGCCAACTTTCACCTCGATCGCTTCGATCACCGCGTGCATCGCATTTCGCCCTGTTTGCCAGCCACCGCGAAGCGCTGGTCCAGGCGCGAGATGTGATCGATCGCGAGCTGGCCGCGCTTCGCCTGCGGCTGCATCCGATCAAAAGCCAGATCCGTCGCTGCGGTGATGGCGCCAGTTTCGTTGGTTTTTTCGTACGGCCTGCGCGGGTGCGGGTGCGCAACCACAACCTGATCGCAGGCCGGCGGCGCCTCAAGCGCCAGCTGCTGGCGGTGGCAGCCGGTCATTGCGCTCCTGAGGTCGCGCGTCAGTCCCTGCTGAGCTGGAATGCGCACCTCGCCCATGGCCATACCCTGCGTCTTCGACGCCGCCTGTTCGCCGGGGTGCCCTTCGCGAGCGATCTGCCCTGAGCGCTGTAGGTTCCCATTGGGCGGGTCGCCCAGCTGCTGCGCGGCGGCTCCTGGTTCAACGAACCCCACAACTGCCGCTCGGCTTACCGGAACAGCAACCACCCGGCCAACTCCAACGACAACGTTGGGTTCCGCGTCTGCTGCCTCCCCCCAGCACCCTTCACTGCCAGAGCCGTCGGATGGGAATCCGGCGGGAGTGCCCGAGGGGTCCAGACCCGCTCCCGTGATCCGCGCCCACCTGGCCGGGATCCGCACAGCGCCGGTGGGGTGGCGCCAGGGCCAGGGGCCTTGGCCAGCCCCGCTTTTAATGGCTTTTTCTCTTTTTCAATCAAAAACCCCCTCCGAGGAGGGGGTGATGCACCGGCCGAAACCGGTTGGGGGATTCCAGAGAGAGTGATCAGCCGATCGCCGGGGCGATCAGGGCCACCGGGGTGGCTTCAGCAGCCGCCAGGTCGAGCGGGAAGTTGTGAGCATTGCGCTCGTGCATCACTTCCATGCCCAGACCAGCGCGGTTCAGCACATCCGCCCAGGTGTTCACCACACGGCCTTGGCCGTCGAGGATCGACTGGTTGAAGTTGAAACCGTTCAGGTTGAAGGCCATCGTGCTCACGCCCAGGGCGGTGAACCAGATGCCGATCACAGGCCAGGCAGCGAGGAAGAAGTGCAGGCTGCGGCTGTTGTTGAAGGAGGCGTATTGGAAGATCAGGCGACCGAAGTAACCGTGGGCAGCCACGATGTTGTAGGTCTCTTCCTCTTGGCCGAACTTGTAGCCGTAGTTCTGGCTCTCGCTCTCGGTGGTCTCACGCACCAGGGAGGAGGTCACCAGGGAGCCGTGCATGGCGGAGAACAGGCTGCCGCCGAACACACCGGCCACACCCAGCATGTGGAAGGGGTGCATCAGGATGTTGTGCTCCGCCTGGAACACCAACATGTAGTTGAAGGTGCCGGAGATGCCCAGGGGCATGGCGTCGGAGAAGGAGCCCTGACCGAAGGGATACACCAGGAACACAGCGCTGGCAGCGGCCACGGGGGCGCTGTAGGCGACGCAGATCCAGGGGCGCATGCCGAGACGGTAGGAGAGTTCCCACTCGCGGCCCATGTAGGCGTAGATGCCGATCAGGAAGTGGAAGACCACCAGCTGGAAAGGACCGCCGTTGTACAGCCACTCGTCGAGGCTGGCGGCTTCCCAGATCGGGT
>JBILGK010000073.1:0-8999 GCA_044351065.1 Cyanobium sp. | reverse complement strand
TAGAGCCTGCTCATAAGCGGCAAGCAACTGCTTGAATTTTTCAAGTTCTTCTGGATTCATGGCAAGATCCTCCTGGGGGAACAATCATGAGATCAGGTACAATCAGCCTGACTGCTGAATGCACTGCTCACAGTGTCTTGACTGTCCCGACCGCCCAGCTGTTCAGCCAGGTCGGATCAAAAGAATCTTCGGTTTTTATTAAGTCGTGTTGCCCCTTGCCGCGCGCGCCCGTGGCAGTTGCTTATGCTTACTTCTTGAAATCTGCCGCGAAGCGGCTTGGTCCAACGCTGCCCCTGAGTGGCAGGCGAAGAGTGTGGGGTGGCGTAGCCGAAAGCTGGTGGTGGCCTGTCCACTCGAGGGGCTTGTTGGATGGCCGCTCAGTGCTAAATCAGCCCGTAGTCTCTTGCATAATCCCGAATCTTGGCGAGACAGTATGATGATATTGATGCGGGAGAAAGCTCATCCGCTAGTCTATGCGTGAATTCAAGAGTCTCGGGCCTCCCGTCGCGTTGATACCAGCAATCAACTTGTAAGCCTTCGTGCTCATGAGGTTGATACTCATACCTTAATTCAGGAAGGTCAATCTCAAGGTCTTCGGTTAATACCCTCACAATAGCCTGATTGATCAATTTGTGAGCTGTTTTAGAGAACCTTTGAACATCTATGTACGAATCCGAAACGCCTTGCGAAATTGCACCTCCCGCAGGGCCTACATCCTCCTCCCCTTGCAGTGATCTGACAAGCGAACTCCTTTTCAGTGTATTTGCTGCGTTTCTCTTGACTGGATACGGATATTTCTTTCTTACCTCCTCTTGAAGTTTGGCATCTTGGGAAAATGCACAAGCATTGACTACCATGCTTCCTGTTAGGTTGAGAAGCTTTACCTCGAACAAGCTGGTAATAAAAGGAAGGCTGTGGCGTGCGTCTCTCGTTCCAGAAGTACGCCAGTCGTCAGCTACATTTGCTCGGCTGAACTGTAGCAAGCGTTCAGGATCAACCAGGAACTTGCTTCCTCTCCGGAGCATTCTGCAAGAATCAGCTGAATCAGCATTGGATGAGACAATAATGCTTAGGCGAGGAAGACTGGCCCCTAATTCGCCTATGTCATAACGCGAAACAACCAAATCATTGACTTGTCTCATGTAATCACCAATTGATTCCGATGTCTCAACTAATGACTCCGCTTCTTCTCTCGTAATCGCCGCATCTTCCAATCTGTTCCCAGTAGCTGTGAGTAGCAGGCTCAGGGCATCGTAAAAGCGCTCTTTAGGAACGCCGGACAGTTCATGGATGGGTTGTTGCGCCAGTGCACTCTTCCCCCCTACTTCTTCAAGCAGACGTATAAGATCATCGGCAAATTGACGATTTATTACCGGCCATACAGCGAGAAGGTTGCTGGTTCTTCGAAAGTAAGCGTTTAAGTTGACCATTGCGGCTTGCCTCGCAGATTCATCAATGGCTGGCAACTCCCGCCCATCTAGATTCACAACAACAATTCCCTTCCGGCGATCAGAAGCGTTGATGTTCTTGTGCAGCCATGCAGGTAGCTCGGTGAGAGCAAGTTCATAGTCAGGGGGAGGTGTTACAACAGCCGATACATAGCTCGCCAGATAAATCTGGGTTGAAGCCGCAAGAGTGGTTTTGCCTGTACCAGTGGACCCCAGTAGAAAAAGTAGCTTTCCCTGCTTGGCACTGACAACCTCAACTAACGCAGCCCTAACTGCGTTTAAATCAGGTTCTGATTCGAGTAAAATCTGGCCGATCTGCTGTTGGCCAACAGAGTCGAGAAGACCTTCATAGCGTGTTGGAACCGTAAGGACTCCGATCCTGCTGACCATTTTGATCTGCTTAGTTGCTCACATGGTAGCCATTAACCCCTGGCCGGGTCCATCCAACGCTGTATGGGCGGGTCCGGTATCCGCTTTGCGGTAGGTGCCGTTGTCGGCCTATGCAGCCGAAGGGAAGCCGGCAACTTGCTCCCAAAGGACAGGCGGTGCAATGGGTCTGGGGGATTGTACGGTGGGAACATGGGAATATTATACGGACCCGGTATCGCCGGCCAGGCTTTTCGACTTCTTTACAGGAACTCTGGCGGACTGGTGTCATCCGCATTCAAACATGCTCACCTATCAGAAAGTACGACCAATAGTGCTTTGATTCCCTAGCGAGTGAACTTCAGATTTCCTGGGCTTTGCGATGCGGTGACATAACTGGCTTGCCAGTTATTATGCACGAGTCAAGGGAATTGGCGTAGTTGGATGCAGGATTTTAGCAAGAAAAGCATAATAAGCGATGAGAAGTGCTTGTATAATAGGCTGGAGCCACGATCCATCGAACGCTTTTGGGTGGTTTCCGAGAACCACGGCGACACTCCTGCGTTTGTCCGAAAACCTCCTCCTTGTTGCCAAGCCAACCCTGGTCACCGCAGCCAGTTCTTGGCAGATGTGCTCGTAATGAATGGTTGCTACGAACTGCCTCATCCACCCATCATTGAAAAATATGCGCTGCTCCGAGTGATCAACCAGAGGAATCCACGCTGTTTCAATCAACGCACGAACTATTTTTTTCACCAGCCCTTTGCCGCTCCAGAAATCGATGATGCTGGTGGCAACATCGGCGCCTTCCTCGACCACGAAACAGCGGGCCAGCTCCTTGATGCACAGGCCAAGCCGCTTGCGCAGGGCCGTGGGATTCGCCACTCGGCAGCGTTGAAAAGGCTTGTGCCTGGGTCAGTTCCAAACAGCTCAGGGAGGAATCATCCTCCCCGCTTCACTCTCTGATCCGGGCAGCCATACCTTCGCTCTTGCCTCACGCACGCAGACGTGCCCCTGCCTCAGGCTCTCTCCTCAGGCAGTATTTCCCCCCTCAAGACCCCAGCAACGCCGTGCACTCCAGCCGCTCCTGGCTGGCATCGCGCCGTTGCAGGCGCATCGCGATCAGGCTGGCCAGGTATTCCGCGTCGTCGGCGACGCCGCAGAAGCGGCCCGAGCCCCAGGTGTGCAGCCAGGGCAAGCCCAGGAAGTAGAGGCCGGCGCTGGGGGTGACGCCGCGGTCGTGGGCGGGTTGGCCGCTGCCGTCGAACACCGGCACATCGATCCAGCGGTAGTCGCTGCGGTAGCCGGTGCACCAGATCACGGCCGCCAGGGGCTGGTGCTGCAGGTTCAGACCGGGGTCGGCGGCCGGTGAGGGTTGCCAGCAGGGGGTGTAGGGCGGCTCGCTGGGGGCATCGATCCCTTGCGCCTGGATCCAGCTGTCGATGCTGTGGCGGATGCGGCAGTACACCGCGTCCGCCTGGTCGAGGTTGGCGGCCAGGTCGTCCGCGAACTGGATCTGGCTGGCGCTGATGCTGGCGAGGCGGCCGTGCACGTGCAGACCCTGCCGGGCCCGTTGGCGCAGGTCGATTTCACGGCCGCCGTCGCGGCCGGTGAGGTAATGGTTGGTTTTGGCGCGCACCAGCTTGGGGTCGGCGTGGTCGCTGATCGGCATGGCGTAATAGCCCATGCGATCCAGCCAATCCACCACGTCGCGGCCCCGGTAGCGGCGCGGCGAGCGGGGCGCCGAACCCACACTCAGGTGCACCTCGCGACCGGCGATGAACAAATCCTCGGCGATCTGGGCGCCGGATTGGCCGCTGCCCACCACCAACACCGGACCGGGCGGCAGAGCCTGCGGGTTGCGGTACTCGCGCGCATCGAGCTGCAAAAGCTCCGCCGGCAGCTTCGCCGCATCGGCCGGGCGGCGGGGCTGGTGGTAGCCACCGGTGGCCACCACCACGTGTTCCGCCTCGATCTCACCTTCGCTCGTGTCCAGCCGATACCCCATGCCGCTGGCGCGCAGCCGCTCCACGCTCACCCCCTCCCGCACATCCGCCCCCACCCAAGCCGCGAAGTTCTGCAGATAGGCCACGATCTCCTTCTTGGCCATGAAGCCCTCCGGGTCGTCGCCCCGGTACGGAAACTCCGGCAGGCGGCATTGCCAGTTCGGCGTCACCAGGCAGAACGAATCCCAGCGCTGCTGATCCCACGCATAGCCAATGCGGTGCTTTTCGAGCACCAGCGGTGGCAAACCCCGCTGCTGCAGCGCCCGGGCCACCGACAGGCCGGCCTGGCCGGCGCCGATCACCACAACAGGTCGCCGCATGGATGCAAAGCAGATAGTTTTGCAAACGTTCCCATTGCTTCCCTTGGAAATTCGTAGCGACGCACACCAAATGCCGGGTTTTGGTTGCCACTCTCCAAGCCCCCCGGTTTTGGTGGCATCGGCGACACTTCTGTCGCACGCCTGGCGGCAAGGTTTGCGCTTCGCTCTCCTGCGCTCCGCCATGCCAGCCGTCAGCAAACCCGCCAATCAACCCGGGGATTTTCTTGTCGATTACGAAGAAAAGGTGTTCCCGGATGTGAAGGCGGAGCCTGGCGAGAAGGCCCTGATCACCTTCCACACCGTGGCCTTCGAAGGTTCGATCGGCCTGGTGAACCTGCTGCAGGCCAGCCGCCTGATCAACAAGGGGTTTGACACCTCCATCCTCCTCTACGGTCCGGGTGTCACCCTCGGCGTGCAGCGCGGCTTTCCCAAGCTCGGCGATGCCGCCTTCGATGGCCACCTCAACTTCAATGCCCGCCTGCAGAAGTTCATGGACCAGGGCGGCAAGGTGTATGCCTGTCGCTTCGCCCTGCAGGCCCTCTACGGCCATGGTGAAGGGGCTCTGATGCCCGGAATCACACCGATCAACCCCCTCGATGTACTCGACATCGTGCTGCTGCACCGCAAGGAAGGCGCCTTCATCCTCGATACCTGGACCCTTTGATCCGAGCGCCGCATCTGCCCGCCATGGAGCCCACGATCAAGGTCGCCGCTGCCCAGGTCCGCCCCGTTCTCGGGAGCTTGTCGGGCTCTTTGGAGCGGGTGCTGGCCGCCATGGCGGAGGCGGCCGAGCAGGGGGTGGAGCTGATCGTCTTTCCCGAGACCTTCCTGCCCTACTACCCCTATTTCTCCTTTGTGGAGCCGGCGGTGTTGATGGGGCGCTCCCACCTGGCTCTGTATGAGCAAGCGGTGGTGGTGCCCGGCCCGGCGATCGAAGCGGTGGCCGCTGCCGCCCAGCAACACGGCATGCACGTGCTGCTCGGGGTGAATGAGCGCGATGGCGGCAGCCTCTACAACACCCAGCTGCTGATCGATGCCGCCGGTCAGATCATTCTGAAGCGGCGCAAGATCACCCCCACTTATCACGAGCGCATGGTGTGGGGACAGGGCGATGGCGCCGGCCTGAAAGTGGTGCCCACCGCCCTCGGCCGCATCGGCGCACTCGCCTGCTGGGAGCACTACAACCCCCTGGCCCGCTTCTCCCTGATGACCCAGGGCGAGGAGATCCACTGCGCCCAGTTCCCAGGCTCGCTGGTGGGGCCGATCTTCAGCGAGCAGACCGCCGTCACCCTGCGCCACCATGCCCTGGAGGCCGGTTGCTTCGTGGTCTGCGCCACCGCCTGGCTCGACCCGGCCGACTACGCCGCCATCACGCCAGATGTGTCTCTGCACAAGGCGTTTCAGGGGGGCTGCCACACGGCGGTGATCAGTCCGGAGGGTCGCTATCTGGCGGGGCCACTGCCGGAGGGGGAGGGCTTGGCGATCGCCGAACTCGATCGCTCCTTGATCACCAAACGCAAGCGAATGATGGACAGCGTGGGCCATTACAGCCGGCCGGATCTGCTCGGGCTGCGGATCAACGCGGCGCCCGCCAGCCAGGTGATGGCGATGGGAGCAGAGGCTGGCTTCGCCGGAGCCGCTCTGGTCTCCGCCCCTTCCCCGGCCCCGGAAGCGGAGGTTTCCCATGTCTGAACTCGGCCGCCTCATCACCGAACTGCAGGTGCACGGGGTGGCGGAAGCCGCCGTGGCCGGCAATCCCGGTCGCCGCGGCGGCGCCGGACCCTCCGACCACCGCGCCCTCACCATCGACGGCACCACCGTGATGGTGCCCGTCTACAACAGCGTTGCCCGGGATTCCCCCTACCGCCTGCAGAGCGACGGCGGCACCGTGGCCCTTGCCGATCGCCACGGCACACCCCTCAGCGCCGTTCAGCCCACGGCCGAACCGGCGTTCTACGGGCTGCACACCGCCGAGGGCGTTCCCTACCGCGCCATCGCCCTGTTGCACGGCCGCGATGTGCTCGCCACCACCCTGCTGCAGACCTGCATCCGCTTCCGGGATCGGCGCGAATCGTGCCAGTTCTGCGCCATCGAGCAATCCTTGGAAGACGACCGCACGATCGTGCGCAAAACCCCCGAGCAGGTGGCCGAAGTGGCGGAAGCCGCCGTGCGCCTCGATGGGGTGAAGCAGCTGGTGATGACCACCGGCACCCCCAACAGCGACGACCGGGGCGCCCGGATCATGGCCGACACCGCCCGGGCGGTGAAACGCCGCGTTGCCCTGCCGATCCAGGGCCAGTGCGAACCGCCGGAGGATCCGCTCTGGTACACGCGCATGAAGGAAGCGGGCGTCGACAGCCTCGGCATGCACCTGGAGGTGGTGGAGCCGGAGGTGCGCCGCAAAATCCTGCCCGGCAAGTCGGAGCTGAGCCTGGAGCACTACTACGAGGCGTTTGCCCGGGCGGTGGCGGTGTTCGGGCGCGGGCAGGTGACCACCTACCTGCTGGCGGGACTGGGCGACAGCAGCGAGGCCCTGGTCGCCTGCAGCGAGCGGCTGATCGCTCTGGGGGTGTACCCCTTCGTGGTGCCCTTCGTGCCGATCGCCGGCACCCCGCTCCAGCACCACCCCGCCCCCTCCACCGATTTCATGGTGGGCGTCTACACCGCCGTGGCCGAGCGCCTGCGCGCCTCCGACCTGCGCGCCGAAACCATGGCCGCCGGCTGCGCCAAATGCGGCGCCTGCTCCGCCCTCTCCCTGTTCGAAGCCGCCGCCTCCGCGCCGGCCGCACCCTGAGCCATGTTCTTCATCGATCCCAGCTCCCATTCGATCGGCCGCAGCCTCAGTTCGGCGCCCGCCTCCTTCACCCCCTCGGTGCGCTGGGGCCTCGGCATCGACGCCGACGACTTCCGCCTTTCCCCCACCGCCAGCTCCGATCGCTTCTCCTTTCACCTCCTCCGCCAGCGCTCGCCCCTGCTGGAGGGTTACTGGCAGCTGCGCCGCGCCATCTTCTGCGAGGAGCAGCACCTGTTTGAGGCTTCCGACCGCGACGATCTGGATGCCACCAGCTACCCGATCGCGGCCGTGCACCATGGCGAGAGCCACGGCGGGCAGGTGGTGGGGGTGGTGCGCATCCTCGAAACCGCACCGCGCCTCTGGTATGGCGGCCGGCTGGGGGTGCAGCACGACTTCCGTCGCCACAACCAGATCGGCAAGGGCCTGATCTGGAAGGCCGTCACCACGGCCCACGGCTGGGGTTGCGAGCGCTTCCTGGCCACCGTGCAGATCCAGAACGTGCGCTTTTTTCAGCGCCTGCACTGGCGATCGATCGAGGAGCTGGAGATTCGCGGCATCCGCCATCACCGCATGGAGGCCGATCTCGGGTACTACGCCCCCGCCCGCGAGCGCCGACCCGCCCTGTTGGCGGCATGAGCGATCCCGGGGCGGAGGAACCCGGCGGCCTGGCAGCCCTCGTCGGCCGCCTTCAGCGCCAGAGCGGCCTGCTCGCCAAGCGCGACATCCAGGCCGCGGCCCGCGCCTTTCCCCACCAGCCCTTCCCCGAGCTCGGCGCTGCCGCTGCCCTCGGTGATGACGCCGCCCTGCTGCCCGCCGTGGACGGTGCGTTGCTGCTGGCCTGCGAGGGGATGCATCCGGAGCTGGTGGCGGAGGACCCCTGGTTCGCCGGTTGGAGCGGCGTGCTCGTGAACCTCAGCGACATCGCCGCGATGGGCGGCCGGCCGCTGGCGCTGGTGAACAGCCTCTGGAGTCCCGGCGCCGAGGCTGCCGAACGCCTGTTGGCGGGGATGCGCTTCGCCTGCGACAAATTCGCCATCCCGATGGTGGGCGGCCACGCCAACCAGAGCAGCCCCTACCCGGCCCTGGCGGTGGCGGTGCTGGGCGTGCTTGAGGGACCCGCCCTCTCGGCTCGCGCCGCCCGCGCCGGGGATGACCTTTGGCTGCTGGCCAATGGCCAGGGGGCTTTTTATCGGCAGTACCCCTTCTGGGATGCGGCCACCGCCGCGCCAGCCGAGCGGCTGCGCGCCCACCTGGCCCTGCTGCCCGCCCTCGCCCGCGCCGGCCTGGTGCATGCCGCCAAGGACGTGAGCATGGGCGGGTTGGCCGGCACGGCGGTGATGTTTGCCGAGGCCGCCGGTCTGGCCCTCTCGATCGAGCTGGACGCCATCCCCAGGCCGGCCGGGGTGGAGGAGGAGGCCTGGCTTCGCTGCTTTCCCAGCTTCGGGTTTCTGCTGGCGGTGCCCCCCGACCGAGCCGAGGCCCTGCGGCGCCATCTGGCGCCGTTTCCGGAGCTGCTGGCCGCCCCCATCGGCCGCTTTGGCGCCGGGTCGGCTGAGGTGGTGCTCCAGCGCGAGGGGGAACGAGAGGGCCTGTGGGATGGGAGCGAAGTGCTCACCGGATTCTGAGGTTCAACGCGGTGCGTCCGCGGTCGCACAAGCCTGTCCACCGACACTGACAGGGGCCGCGGGTGTCGCTAGATGGAATGAACCACCTCCCCCCTGCGGATGCGTCCCTCCCTCCATGCCCCTCTCGCCGGGCTCGCGGCCGGCTTGCTTCTCCAGCTGGCGGCGCCCCCCGCCGGCCAGGCCCTGCAGGAATACACCGCCACCGGTTCGGGCATCAGCGGCAGCCTGGGAGGGGTGTCGTTCACCGACGCCAACTGGAGGTTGAGGGCCCTTGGGGAGGAGGCCCTGGTTTCGTTCACCAGCATCCCCGCTGGACCTCTAGGAGCCTGTTGCGCATAGCGCCGTCCCGGACGCCATTTCTGCCCGCCATGCCTATTTCTTGTGCCGGCTTGAAGTGATTTTATCAGATTCTTTGTTTCAGGAGCGCTGCGCAACCCCGC
>JBILGK010000072.1:0-9013 GCA_044351065.1 Cyanobium sp. | reverse complement strand
CGGGGCCTGGCGATCAAAAACCCCAACCAAAAGCACCCCCTCCGCCACTACCGCGGCGGCAGCACGGTCTCAGCCCTGGAGGCTGCCTGCGTCTACTACCCGGGGGTGCAGCTGCTGCTGCCGGGGCACGATCCGGGCATTGATCTGGGGCGGGAGTACGCGATGGCGCGGGGGATGGTGGGGGGAGAGGGGAGAGGAGCCATGAGCCAATGGCGCTCGATGCGAGCTCAAAGCTATGCACGTTCTGATTAGGGACCTGTGCTGATCGCTGTATTCACAGGAGGCAAGATGGTTGTACGGAACCACCTGCTCCCCCCCGCAAGCTCTGATGCCTAAGGCGGTTATCGCTCCAGGAGCCCGGATCCAGTGCCGCGACGCGGAGTGGCTGGTGCGCAATGTGAAGTTCACCCGTGAGGAGGAGCGGCTCCTGGATGTGGTCGGCGTCTCGCCCTACCTGCAGGGGCAGACGGCCCTGTTCCTGGAGGCGCTGGAGCCTGATCTCAAGGTGCTGCAGCCGGAAGACACCGAACTGGTGGGCGACAGCTCCGACAACTACCGTGACAGCCTTCTGTTCATCGAGGCCCATCTGCGCCGCACCGTACCCACCGGAGCGGAGCTGGTGATCGGCCATCGGGCGGCGATGGATGTGATGGATTATCAGCTCCAGCCGGCGGCCAAGGCCCTGGCGATGCCACGACAGCGGTTGCTGATCGCTGATGCGGTGGGTTTGGGCAAGACCTTGGAGTGCGGCATCCTCTGCAGCGAGCTGATCCGTCGCGGCAGGGGGCGGAGGCTGCTGGTGGTGACCAGCAAGAGCATGCTGGGGCAGTTCCAGAAGGAGTTCTGGGGCCGCTTCACGATCCCGCTGGTGCGGCTGGATTCGGTGGGGATCCAGCGGATCCGCGAGCAGCTGCCCAGCGGGCAAAACCCGTTTCACCATTTCGACAGGTCGATCGTCTCGGTCGACACGTTGAAGAACGACCGCGACTACCGCGCCTATCTGGAGCACGCGTACTGGGACATCATCGTGATCGATGAATGCCAGAACGTCGCGGAGCGCGGTGTTGGGGCCCAGCGGAGCCAGCGCTCCAAGCTGGCGGAACGGCTGGCGACCCGCTCCGACACGTTGATCCTGCTGTCGGCGACACCGCATGACGGCAAGCCAGAGAGCTTCGCCAGCCTGATGAACATGCTCGATCCGACAGCGATTGCGGATCGCAGCACCTACGGACCGGACGACATCCGCGATCTCTATGTGCGGCGCTTCCGCAAGGACGTGATCGGCCAGATGCGCGCCGCCCAGGGCGTGCCGGAGCGCGATGCCGCCAACCTGGAGGCCCCGGCCAGCGCCCGGGAGGAGGCGGTGTTCGCCGCCCTGGCGGAGCTGCGCTTGCCCGACAGTGACAGCGGGGCCAAAGCCGGCCAGCTGTTCCGTACCACCCTCCAGAAGGCGATGCTCTCCAGCCCGATGGCCTGCCTGGAGACGGTGCGCAATCGCCTCAAGACCCTGCAGCAGAGCAAGAACCCCAGCGGCGCAGACCAGGCCGCCCTGGAGCCACTGATCCCTCTGCTTGAGCCGATCGGCGCCGATGACTTCTCCAAGTACCAGCGCCTGCTGCAGTTGTTGCGCAGCGACTGGCAGTGGCACGGCGACAACCCGAAGGACCGCATCGTGATCTTCACGGGGCGGCGGGAAAGCCAGCGCTTCCTCTGCGACCACCTGGCCCACGATCTCGGCCTGCCCGCCGGCGCGGTGGAGCGCCTCGATGGCGGCATGGTGGACACCGAGCAGAGCAGTCGCGTGGAGCGCTTCGGCCAGGAAGCCGATCCGTTGCGGATTCTGGTGGCGACGGAGGTGGCGTCTGAGGGCCTCAATCTCCATTACCTCAGCCACCGGTTGGTGCACTTCGACATCCCCTGGTCGCTGATGACCCTGCAGCAGCGCAATGGCCGCATCGACCGCTACAGGCAGAGCCGGCAACCGTTGATCCGCTATCTGCTCACCAGCTCGCTGGTGGCGGGAATGGGGGATGTGGAGCGCATCCTGCAGGTGCTGATCCGCAAGGACGAGCAGGCGCAGCGCAACATCGGCGATCCTTCGGTGTTCATGCAGCGCTACGACGAGGCGGAGGAGGAAGATCTCACCGCGGCGGCGATCGAAACGGCAAATGCCAGTGTCTTTGAGGCGCAGCTCGATGCCAATGCCGCACCGTTCCTGCAGGGAAGCTGCGGCCTGATCGCCGAGCTGTATGGCCAGCTGGTCGGCGCGGAGGAGCCATCGGCTGCCATGGACGCCACCGAGGAGCTGCCGGAGGTCGAGAGGTGTGAGATGCCCTCGCTGTTCGCCAACCTTTGGGCCTATGTGCACAAGGCCCTGCGCGCGGAGGCCGAACGGGCAGCCTCCGACCATGAGCCGATCCAGTTCCGCAGCTACGACGAGCAGGAACGACTGGAGCTGACGCCGCCGCCTGATCTGCTACGCCGCTACGAGAGGCTGCCTCGGGAATTCCGGCCGGATCAGAAGCGCCAGCTGGTGCTCTCCACTCGAGCGCGGGAGCTGGAGCAGGAGCTGGAGCGCTCCCGAAGCCGTCAGGGGAAAGGGTTGGAGTTGGAGTACCTCTGGCCGCTCCATCCGCTGGTGGAGTGGCTGGTGGATCGGGGCTTGGCCACCTTCGGGCGGCATGAGGCACCGGTGCTGCAGCTCACCTCAGGGCTGGAGCCCGATGAGGTGGTGATGGTGCTGCAGGGCACGATCCCCAACCGGTCAGGCCAGCCGGTGATCCAGGAATGGTTGGGCGTGCGCTTCCTGGGCGCCGGGTTGAAGGTGGAGGCGGTGGAGCCTTTTGCCGCGATCGCCGAACGCCTGCAGCTGGGGCAGCGCGACTACCCCAATCGTCAGCTGCCGGTGCCTGAGAGCCTCAAGCTGCAGCGGGGCCAGGCCGTGAGGGAGGCCCATGCCTACCTGCTGCAGCGCCGCCAGGAGTGGATGGAGCGGATGCAGCCGCTGCTGACGGAGCAGAGCGAACGGCTGGAGCGACTGCGCGGCAAAAAGGTGCAGCAGCTGAAGCGCAATTTCGAGCAGGACGGCAGCGTGGTGGCGGTGAAGGCCGAGAAGCTGCGGCAGGGCGAGCAGCAGGTGGAGCGACTGTTCGACAGCCACCGGCGCTATGTGGAGGATGTGCTGACCACCGAGGAGGCGCCCTATCTGAAGCTGGTTGCGGTGCTGCACCGGCCGGTTGAAGCAGTCGCACAGGAGGGTTGAGATGGCGCTGCTGGGGATCCGCAACGAGCAGGAGTTCTATTCCGACTACTACCTGGAGGCGATCTTCCGGGGCGACCTCAAGGAGGTGCAGGCCCGCTGGAAACAGCAGGCAGAGAGGGATCCCGCTGCGGTGTCACCGGATCGGGCCCTGGCGGGCTTGCGGCGCGATTGGCTGAAGCTGTGCGAAGAGGAGTCCGGGCTATCGGCGTCGGGGCGGCTGGCCATGCAGCGCGAGCAATGGTTCCGGCCGCTGCTGGAGGCCCTGGGCTATCGCTGGCAGCCGCAGATCAAGGTGGCGTTGGCGGGTGGTCAGGCTTATCAGGTGCCCGTGCTTGCCGCCGTGGATCGCGGCGGCTCAGAGCCCTGGCTGTGGGTTCTGGAGGCCTTTCAGCTTCAGCCTGCCAGCGACACGGAGCTGAATCCCGATCCGCTGCAGCTTGGGATCAGTGGCTTCCAGTGCCTGGACGGCTCCCATGGGGTGGTGCTGCCCGGGGAGAGCTGGGAGCAGCTGATCAACAACCGGGTGTTCGCCCAGGACAACCCACCGCGATGGCTCGTGCTGCTCAGTCGTGATGAGCTGCTGTTGATCGATCGGCTCAAGTGGGGGGCGTCTCGGCTGCTGCGGTTTGAGGTGGGCACGCTCTATGCCGAACGGCAGGCCGATGCCTTCCTAGCGGCGGCCACCTTGCTGCACCGCGAACACCTGTGTCCAGAAGCAGGGGGCACGCCCTTGCTGGACAGCCTGGATGAGAACAGCCACAAGCATGCCTATGAGGTGAGTGGCGATCTCAAATACGCCCTGCGCCGATCGATTGAGCTGCTGGGCAATGAGGCGGTGCATCACATTCGCTACAAGCAGAAGGATGCAGCTTTCCAGCTGGTGGATGAAAAGCAGCTCAGCGAAGAGTGCCTGCGTTTCATGTATCGGCTGCTGTTCCTCTTCTACATCGAAGCCAGGCCGGAGCTGAACTACATCCCGATGGGCTCGGAGCTGTACCGCCGCGGCTACAGCCTGGAGCGGCTGCGCGATCTGGAGCAGATGCCCCTGCTCAGCGATGCTGACCGGGAGAGCACCTACATCCACGACTCGCTGGAGCGCCTCTTCCAGATGATCTGGGAGGGCTACCCCAAACGGCCCGAGAGCACGTTTCAGGAGCAGCTCAGCGGTGATGGGGCGGCCGACGTTTACGCCGACAGCTTCCGGATCACGCCGCTCAAGAGCCACCTGTTCGATCCCAGCCGCATGCCGCTGCTGGGTGGGCAGATCACCAAGGCGCGGGTGCGCTTTCGCAATGGGGTGCTGCGGGAGGTGATCGAGCTGATGTCACTGACCAAGAAAAAGCCAGGCCGCAAGCGCGGGAGGGTGAGCTACGCCCAGCTGGGGATCAACCAGTTGGGGTCGGTGTATGAGGCGTTGCTGAGCTTCCGGGGGTTCTTTGCGCCGGAGGATCTGTACGAGGTGCAGCCGGCACCGAAGAAGGCCGCCGGCCCCGTGGATGAGGAGGAGATCGACAGCGACGACCCGGAGGACGATGAGGACGGTGGCCTGGAGGCCCGCGGCAAGGCGCACGATGAGCTGGAGGTGGGGCATTTCGTGCCCCGCAGCCAGCTGGGCCACTACAAGCGTGAGGAGATCGTGCCCAACGCCGAGGGCACCGGCCCAAAGCTCTACGAGAAGGGAGCCTTCATCTACCGCCTGGCGGGGCGCGACCGGATCAAAAGCGCCAGCTACTACACGCCGGAATCGCTCACCCGCTGCCAGATCAAGTACACGCTCAAAGAGCTGCTGCCGGGCAAGACGGCCGCCGACATCCTGACGTTCAAGCTGTTGGAGATGGCGCTGGGCTCAGCGGCCTACCTGAATGAACTGATCAACCAGCTGGCCCTCAGGTACCTGGAGCTGCGTCAGCAGGAGCTGGGACAGACCATCCCCCATGCCGAATTCGAGCAGGAGCTGCAGAAGGTGAAGATGCGGCTGGCCGATCGAAACGTCTTCGGGGTGGACCTCAACCCAGTGGCGATCGAGCTGGCGGAGGTGAGCCTGTGGCTCAACAGCATCTACCAGCCCGAACAGGGGCGGGCCTTTGTGCCCTGGTTTGGCCAGCAACTGCTCTGCGGCAACTCGTTGGTGGGTTGCAGGCGGCAGATCTACCGCCTGCACCAGCTGCCCCAGGAGGGCAAGAAGGGCAAACCAGCCAAGGCATGGCATGAACAGGCGCCGGAGGAGCTCGCCTGGGATCAGGAGCTGCCAGGCGACGCCATCTTCCACTTCGTGCTGCCCGATCCAGGCATGGCGATCAAGGCCAATGCGGTGATCAAGGAGCTGCTGCCGGAGCAGGTGAAAACGATCAGCAACTGGAAGAAGACCTTCTCTGCCAAGCCGTTCAGCGCAGCGGAGCTGCGGCGGCTGCAGCGGCTGAGCCGCATTGCCGATGGCCTGATGCAGGAGTGGGCCGAGCAGCTGGCCCAGATTCGCGAGCGCACCACTGACCCGCTGCCGGTGTGGGGGGATCCCGAGGCCGATGCGGGGCTGGCCTGGAAACCGCTCAGCCTCAAGGACCGGATCCAGAGCCAGGAGGTGGCAGGCGTTGGGATCGCCAATGCCAATGCCCGGCTGCGCCTCAAGCTTGCGATGGACTACTGGTGTGCCCTGTGGTTCTGGCCGCTGGAGCAGGCTCACACGCTGCCCAGCCGTGAGGAATGGCTGAACGACCTGAGCTGCGTGCTGGGCGACATCGAATCGGTGCTGGATGAGGAGGAGGGGCAGCTGCAGCTACTACCCGACACCCAGCCCAAACAACAAGCGATCGATTTCCAAGACCGCCGCGGGATTGTGAATAAGGCTCGGCTGCTGGAAGACATTGAGCGGTTGCGTCAGGCGGAGCAGATCGCTGCCCGCGTGCGGCCGCTGCACTGGGATCTGGAGTTTGCTGATCTGCTTAAGAGTGGTGGCTTTGATGTGATCGTGGGAAATCCCCCCTGGCTCAGGGTGGAGTGGGAGGAAAAGGGGGTCATCGGTGATCGGGACCCAATGGTATTGATTCGGAAAGTGAGCGCCAGCGAGCTGGCGAAGCGCCGCAAGGAAGCTTTTAGTCAATACATTAAGCTGCCGGCGGCCTATCGCGAGGAGTATGAAACCCAGAACGGTATCCAAGCATTTCTTAATGCGGCACAGAACTATCCGCTGTTAACGGGAAGTCCGGCAAATCTGTACAAATGCTTCCTACCTCAGGCTTGGCGAGTAGCTTCGGAGATGGGGGTGCAGGGATTTTTGCATCCGGAAGGGATATATGACGACCCGAAAGGTGGCGTGATGCGTGCCAAGGTTTATCACAGACTGCGCTTTCACGCACAATTCCAAAACCAGAACGCCCTCTTTCCGATCAGTAATTCACGAAAATTTGGCCTCAATATCAGCGGCCCTCCCATTGACAGCGCCAATTTTACACACTTAGCGAACCTGTTCTCCCCCCAGACCATCGATGCCTGTTACGCTCATGATGGCGAAGGCGACGTAGGAGGAATAAAAACCTCAGATGATGAGTGGAATAAGAGTGGGCATCAACAAAGACTGATTAGGGTCAAGGATACCGAGCTTTCTCTATTTTCTAGGCTCTACGATGAGCCTGGAACTCCTGCTTGTCAAGCACGACTGCCAGCACTTCATTCGGGGCAACTTCTCAATGTCCTCGTTAAGCTTGCCGCAGCCCCTGAAACACTTGGCAAGATTGCCGGCGAAAAACTCTATTTTACACAGCACTGGAATGAGACGGTTGCCCAACAAGACGGAATCATTCGACGCGATACCAGCTTCCCACCTGATTCTTTGGGGCTAATCTTTTCGGGTCCACTATTTAATGTCGCAAATCCCCTTTATCAGACACCAAAGGAAATCTGCAACACGAATCGCGCTTATGATTGCTTAGACCTCATCGCGCTGCCAGAGGATTACCTTCCCCGTAGCAATTATCGACCAGATGTATCGGCGAATGAGTACCGCGAGCGAACACCCAAAGTACCTTGGGGAGACAGCAAGCCTGTATCGGAGTTTTTCCGTATTGCCTGCAGGCGGCAGCTTAGCCAAGCGGGTGAACGCACGCTCATCCCAACCATCATCCCTTCAGGTTCAGGACATGTTGATGGTGTTCTCTCGATCACTACTGACAACTTGAGGCTGACTGTTCACATTGCTGGCCTGTGGAGCGCAGTGCCATTCGACTTCTTCGTAAAAACAACTGGCAAAGGTGATATTCGGAATGATCTGGCGCGTCAGCTTCCACTCCCCGCTTTTGCAAGTGAATGCAGCTCATACTTGCTGCTGCGCACCCTTTCCCTCAACTGCCTCACCAGCCACTACGCCGATCTCTGGAGCGGGTGCTGGGATGACAGCTTCCGCCAGCAGCGCTGGGCCAAGGACGATCCACGCCTGCCTAACAGCTTCTTCAACAACCTCACCCCCACCTGGCAGCGCGAATGCGCTCTGCGCACCGACTACGCCCGCCGCCAGGCCCTGGTGGAGATCGATGTACTGGTGGCACAGGCCCTCGGCCTCACCCTCGATGAACTGATCACCATCTACCGTGTGCAGTTCCCGGTGATCCAGCAATACGAGCGCGACACCTGGTATGACATGAATGGCCGCATCGTCTTCACCAACAGCAAGGGCCTCAGCGGGGTGGGGTTCCCTCGCAAAGGCAAAGGTCGTGGTGCCAACAGGGAGAAGGGCTGGGAGGACATCCAAACCATGACCTCCGGCACGGTCTCGAGAACCATCGTGGATGACACGCTGCCTGGGGGTCCGGTGGAGCGGACGATCACCTACCAGGCGCCGTGGGTGCTCTGTGATCGGGTTAAGGATTATGTTGTGGCTTGGGATTCTTTTCGCGGAACAAGCTAATCACATTACAGCACGAACGATATTATTTTCAATCAGGGGGTTCTTGGCGTAACAACTTGACCACCGTGTGACCCATAGAATCTTCTGCTGACCATTCCCTGTTTATAGTAATCGCCCAAGAGCCTAATGAAGTCCTTAATGT
Organism: Cyanobium sp.; assembly: GCA_044351065.1. GTDB lineage: Bacteria > Cyanobacteriota > Cyanobacteriia > PCC-6307 > Cyanobiaceae > Cyanobium. Next base: position 712 of record JBILGK010000072.1, on the reverse strand, counting down.
CGCTAGCATCTGTAAGGACAATTTTTCCAGTATCACTGCGTCTAAGATTCCTTCCTTCAAACTGCCGAAGAACATTGCTCATTCGATCGATTTCTTCTCTGTCGAAATTATTGACCGAGCCAGATCTTGCAATGTAGGAGATTGACTTTAAAATAGTTCGATTCCCATTTAAGGCTGCACTAAGAACACCTAGGCCATCAACCAGGCCCGTTTGGTACAATGATTCAATTAATTCAGAAGCTGCTTGCTTAAATTCCTCCTCAAGCCCTACCACTGCCTCGAATCCGGGTTTATGCAAAATTAAAAACTCATTATCGACTAATAGGGCGTCAACCTTCTCGTCAAATGAAATGAGATTATCTGTCAACTCGGTCAAAAGCACATCGTTGGTATCGAAGTTACCAAGAACTGCCCGAATCCCTTTTTTCCCGGATTCGGAAGCAACCTTGCTCGCTGACATCTTGCGAAACGAGTAGACAGTTTCTCCCTGAGAGAAAAACCTAACTGAATACGCCCAGAGTGAATCTCCTATCTCATTTAAATTGCCCAAGGCTTGACCGCCATTCGCCAATATCTGCTTATCGAGTGTCAGCCGACAGCGAGAAAGTCACCAGATCCGACACGAAAAGTTCCCCACCCGGATCGAGAGATGGACGCAATCGCCGGTGCCGATGTCAGCCGACCAGCTGAGCTGTTGACGGCGTCGGAGGCC
>JBILGK010000022.1:0-52371 GCA_044351065.1 Cyanobium sp. | reverse complement strand
AGAGCAGCAGACCGGACCAGCCCACGAAAACGAAGCGGTCGCGCTTGAGCCAGTCATCGAGGACGTCGAACCATCCCCGCTGCGGCAAGCGCCCTGCAGCGATTGTCATGAGTGCTTAACGAAGCTTTACATCGGCACTTTACGGGGAGCGGGCCGACCCGTGTGGGTCCCCGCCTGGATTCGGGATGGAATGAGCAAAACTGCTTAGGCGTGGGTCCCAAGGGCGGGCGATTCGCCAGAGTGGCGGCCACCGGCTCCCCCTGCCCCATGTACGTCGTCGAGCTTTCCCTGCGCCTCAGCCCCATGCCCATCGCCGTGCAGCGCAAGGAGCTGGAAGCGGCGCACGCCCTCTACGGCGAGGTGCGCCAGGCCCTGGAGAGCGGCCATCCCCGCGTGCTGGAACTCACCTGCGAGAAAGATCCTCACAAGCGGGTCAGCCTGCTGAGCGGCGAGATCCTGGCGGTCCAGACCTACGAGAAGTCAGCGGTGGGGGGCGGTGGACGCCGCCCGGGCTTCAGCTTCGAGGGCTGAGCGAACCGCTTCGCCCATGCCCCCGGCCCCCTTCTCCCCTCCGGCCGTCCCGGAAGCCTGTCCCCTGCGGGTTGAGGCCGTGGATTTCCACTGGGCCAACGGCCGGCCAGCCCTGTGCGGCTGCAGCCTGACCCTCCCGCACCCCGGGCTGTGGATGCTGGTGGGCAGCAACGGCAGCGGCAAGAGCACTCTGTTGCGGCTGGTCATCGGCCTGCTCGCCCCCGGGGCGGGCCAGATCGTCACTCCGCTCAAGCCGGCCCTGGTCTTCCAGAATCCCGACCACCAGCTGCTGCTGCCCAGCTGCGCCAGCGATCTGCAACTCGGCCTGCCGGAGGGATTGGACGCGGCGGAACGAAGCCGCCGCCTCTCCCTCGCCCTCGCCCGGGTGGGGTTGGAGGGGATGGAGGACCGGCCCATCCACACCCTCAGCGGAGGCCAGAAGCAGCGTCTGGCAATCGCGGGCGCTCTCGCCAGCGAAGCCGGCCTGTTGCTGCTCGACGAACCCACCGCCCTGCTGGATCCCACCAGTCAGAAGGAGGTGCTGGATCTGATTTGCGGGTTGTGCTCCAGACCCAGCCAGCCGCTCACAGCCCTGTGGATCACCCATCGGCTGGAGGAGCTGGAGCGCTGCGACGGAGCCGCCCGCATGGAGGGGGGGCGCATCGGCCCGTGGCAGGAGGGGGGGCACCTGCGGCGGGCGCTCACCCCCTTGCCCACCGGCAGGCCCGAAGGGTAGGGTTCCAGCCACGCGGGTCTTTCCCGCTGTCCATTCCTCGGTAGCTCAGCGGTAGAGCGGTCGGCTGTTAACCGATTGGTCGCAGGTTCGAATCCCGCCCGGGGAGTTTTGTTTCCATCCAGCTGCATGGAGTTGCGTTTTTCTTCTGACCCTGTCTGCCAGAAGGATTCAGCGCGCCTGGCGGCACCCTTCACCCTGGCGGCACCCTTCACTAGGGGCGAAGGCGAAGAAATGTTGAAGCAGCCCGGCCGCTTCTGCCTTGTGAAACGTGGCAAAGCGCAGTGGTGGCCTTGGCTCTGCCACCCGCACCCACCGGATGCCAAGCAAAGCCGCGAGCATGCAGTCCACGCCAGAAGCGGAGAGAATTGCACCGATTCGCGCCCCGGCCCACCGAAGTTCCGCCGGCCTTCTCTGCCATGAAGCCCTGCATCCTGCTGATCGAAGACGACAGCGACATGCGCGAGCTGGTCGCCGGCCACCTTGAGCACGGTGGCTTCGATGTGCAGCGGGCCGACGACGGAATCAAGGGCCAGGCCCTGGCTCTGCAGTACTCCCCCGACGTGATCCTGCTCGACCTGATGCTGCCCAAGGTCGACGGGCTCACCCTTTGCCAGAGGCTGCGTCGGGATGAGCGCACCGCCAAGATCCCGATCCTGATGCTCACCGCCCTGGGCAGCACCAAGGACAAAGTCAGCGGCTTCAACTCCGGCGCCGACGACTACCTCGCCAAACCCTTCGACCTGGAGGAACTGATGGTGCGGGTCAAAGCGCTGCTGCGGCGCAGCGAGCGCGCCCCACTCTCCAGCAAACACAACGAGATTCTGAGCTACGGCTCCCTCACCCTGGTGCCCGAGCGGTTTGAAGCGATCTGGTTCGACGAGCCGGTGCGGCTCACCCACCTCGAGTTCGAGCTGCTGCACTGTCTGCTGCAACGCCACGGCCAAACCGTGGCCCCTTCCTTGATCCTCAAGGAGGTCTGGGGCTACGAGCCGGACGATGACATCGAGACGATCCGGGTTCACGTGCGCCATCTGCGCACCAAGCTGGAACCCGATCCGCGCAAACCTCGCTTCATCAAAACCGTTTACGGCGCCGGATACTGCCTGGAGCTGCCCACAGGGGAGAAGTTGCACCAGCTGGAGCCGCTCATCCAGGCGGCGCGCCAGGCAAAATCCAAGGCCAGTCAGGACAAGGCGGTGGCCTGAAGTCAGCCCGTCAGGCCGGCGAGATCCAGCAGGGCCACCTCCCAGGCCAGACGGGGCTGCACATGGGCGAGCAGATGGGCCCGCAGTCGCTCCTGGCGGCGCAGGGCACCCTCGTCTCCGCGACGGCGCCACTCCATCAGCTGCCACCAATTCAGCAGCCAGAGTTGCTGATCCCCGTCGAGCGCCTCGCTGAGGTCGCGGGCCAACGCGAGGGCCGCCAACGGATCCCGCTCCAGGGACAGCAGCCGTCCCGCCAGGCCTTCGGGCAGTTCCCGCCAGTGGCGTCGGTGGTGGAGCAGGGCGCCGGGGGAGCCTGCAGCCAACTCCACCAGGCCGGGGGGATCGGCCCCAGCCTTGGCTCCGTCCGTCGCGGCCTCCGGCGCTGAGATGTCCACCAGGGCCGAGGCCACCACCCGCTCCAGCAGCGCCGAGGGCAGGGGGTAGAACGGGATCTGCTGGCAGCGGGAGCGGATCGTCGCCAGCAGCTGGTCGGGGGCGGCGGAGATCAGGATCAAGAGGCCGTCACCCGGCTCTTCCAGCGTCTTGAGCAGCGCGTTGGCGGCCGCCTCGGCCATGGCCTCAGCCCCGTCGATCACCACCAGGCCAGCCGGAGACTCCAAGGGCCGCCGAGCCAGAAAACGGGAGAGTTCTCGCACCTGCTCGAGGCGCAGCTGGGGCGGCGTGCGCCGGCTGACCCCCTCCTCGCGGGCCTGGGAGGCAGCCACCAGCCGGCCCTGGTGCTGGTAGGAGGGCTCCACCCAAAGCAGATCCGGATGGTTGCGCTGCTCCAAGCGGCGCCGCAGGGAAGCCGCGCCGCCGGGGCCGGCCACCACGCCCTCCAGGAAACGCAGGGCCGCAAGCCGCCGCCCCACACCTTCCGGCCCGGCGAAGAGATAGGCCGGGGCCAGGCGCTGGCGCTCCAGAGCGGCGCAGAGCAGGGCCGCCGCCCGATCCTGGCCCAACAGGTCAGCGAACAATTCGCTCATCGCCTTCGCCCCCCCAGCCGCTCGGCCAGCAGCTGGCGACAGATCGCCTGCACCTCATCCGGCGAGCGAGCGGCATCGAGCCGCAACCAGCTCCGCTGCCGCGCCAGTTGGGCGAATCCCTCCCCCACCCGCCGCAGAAATTCCTCGCCACTGGCCTCGATGCGGTCGGCTGGGCGGTCGCCACGACGCCGCAGGGACTCAGCCAAGGGAAGATCCAGCCAGAGGGTGAGGTCGGGGGACAGACCACCGGTGGCGATCCGCTCCAGCTCCGCGATCACAAGCAGGGGAAGGCCTCGGCCATAGCCCTGGTAGGCGGCGGTAGAGCCGCTGAACCGATCGCTGAGCACCCAATCGCCCGAAAGCAGGGCCGGACGGATCAAGGTCTCGACATGCTGGGCGCGGTCGGCGGCATAGAGAAGAAGCTCGGCAGCGGGGCAGGGAGCGGTGCCATCGGGAGGATGGAGCAGCAATTGCCGCAGGGACTGGCCCAGGGCCGTACCACCGGGCTCACGGCTGATGTGCAGCTTGACACCGGCAGGCATGAGGCCACTGATGGGCAGCCATTCCGCCAGATTCTGCAACTGGGTGGTCTTGCCGCTGCCATCGATGCCCTCCAGCACCAGCAAGCGCCCCCTCGGCAGACCCGTCACACCAACCGCTCCCGCCTCGATCGCGGGCCATCCTGCAGCAGCAATGCGTTGAGCACCACCGTGAGAGAGCTGGTGGCCATCAGCAAGGCTGCCAGGGGTGGCGAGAGCAGCAACCCGAAACCGGGGAGGAGGGCGCCGGCGGCGATCGGAAGCACCAACAGGTTGTAGCCGAAGGCCCAGAAGAGGTTCTGGCGCACCTTGGCCATGGTGCGTCGGGAAATGGCCAGGGCTCTCGGGATGCCCTCCAGCCGATCGCCCATCACCACCAGGCCGGCGCTCTCCTGGGCGATCTGGGTTCCGGTGCCGATGGCGATCCCCAGGTCGGCCGCCGCCAGCGCCGGCGCGTCGTTGATGCCATCTCCCACCATCGCCACCACCCCATCGGCACGGCGCGCCTCAATCCGCTCGAGCTTCTGCTCAGGACGCAGCTCCCACGCCAACTCCCGGGGCCGGAGCCCCAGGGCCAGCCCCAGGTGCTCCACGCCCGCACGACGGTCGCCGCTCAGCAGACCGAGGGCCATGCCCTGGCCGCGCAGCTCGGCCAGGGTGGCGGCCGCGTCGGCGCGGGGCTGGTCCTGCACCGCCACCAAGCCCAGCAGACGCGGCCCCTCAGCCACGGCCAAAACACTCGCTCCGCCGGACTCCATCCGGGCGGCGCGCGCTTCGACCGTGGCATCGACCGCGACCGCCAAGCCCTGCAACCAGGTGAGGCGTCCCACCCGCACCAGCTCGGCAACCCCCGCCAGCCTCCCTTCCAGACCCTCCCCCACCTCGCCGCGGCAGCTTTCCACCTCCGGCAGGGACAGGCCCCGGGCACCGGCCTCCTGCAGCAGGGCATGGGCGAACGGATGGCGGCTCTGCTGCTCGAGGGCGGCGGCCCGGGCCAGCAGCACAGCCTCGCTGGACGCCAGGGCCTCCACCGCGGTGACCAGGGGCCGGCCCAGGGTGAGCGTGCCCGTCTTGTCGAACAGCACGGTGTCGAGGCGCTCGGCGATCTCGATGGCGTCGCCGCCGCGGAACAGCAAGCCGGCCCGGGCAGCCCGTCCGAGACCCACGGTGAGGGCGGTGGGGGTGGCCAGGCCGAGGGCGCAGGGACAGGCCACCACCAGCACCGCGATCGAGAGCTGGAGCGCCAGGGCCAGGGGAGTCGTGGCGGCCTCCCCCAGAAGGCCGATGGCATGACCTCCGGGAGCCCCGCCGTGGGCGTCATGGCCGACGGGGGGGGCTGCGGCCAGCAGGTGCGGCCAGTGGCGCGCCCCCCAGAGCCACCAAAACAGGAGCGTGGCCAGGGCCAACAGCAGAACTCCCACGGCGAAGCCGCCCGCCACCCGGTCGGCGAGCCCCTGGATCGGGGCCTTGCGGGCCTGGGCTCGCTCCACAAGATGCACGATGCGCGCGATCGCGCTGTGGGCGCCGACGCGGCTCACCTCCAGGACCAGCGGCGCCTCCAGGTTGAGGCTGCCGGCCGCCAATTCGGTGCCGGCTTCGGCCTGCAGGGGCAGCGATTCGCCGGTGAGGGCCGAGACATCGAGGGCCGAGCATCCCTCCCGCACCACCCCATCCACGGGCAGGCGGTCGCCGGGAAGAATTCGCACCCGGTCTCCAGGCCGCAGGCCACCGACCCGCACCAGGCGCGGGGGATCGTTGCCGAGCAGGAGCAGGGCATGCTCGGGCTGCAGGGCCGCCAGTTCCTCGATCGCCCGGCCGGTGCGCCAGCGGGCCCGCTCCTCGAGAAAGCGGCCGGTGAGCACGAAGCCCAGCAGCATCACCGGCTCATGAAAGAAGCAGGGAAAGCCGCTGGCCGGCCAGATCCAGCCCACCAGGCTGGAGAGGTAGGCGCTCCCCACTCCCAGGGCCACCAGGAGGTCCATCCCCGGCAGGCCAGCCCGCACCGTACGGACGGCTTGCAGGAGGATCGGCCGGCCGGGACCGGCCAGCGCCAGGGTGGCCACCACGGCGTGAAAGACCGGACGGCCCAGCAGGTTCTCGGGGCCCAGCCAGGGCAGCTGGCCGGCATCCGCCAGATGGCCCAGCCCCGAGACCAGAACCAGCAAAATCGCAACCACCAGCTGGCGCCACTGCTGCCACCAATCCCTCTGGCGGCGGCGTTCGCGCGGATCGGTCAAGGCCAGGCCCTCCTCCCGCACCCGGGCGGGGAAACCAAAGGAGGCGAGGCTTTCCAGCAGGGCCGGCAGCGGATCCTCCCCGCCGCGCTCAAGCTCCACCCAGGCGGTGCGGGTGAGCAGGTTCACACTGGCGGCGCGCACCCCTTGGTGCTGGCGCAGGCGCTGCTCCACGGCCTGCACACAGCTGCCACATTTCATCCCCTCCACCTCCAGCAGGCGCACCTCACCGCCGGGGCAATCCAGCGTGCCGGCGGGAGGCTGGGGCCGGGGGGGAGCGGAAGGGAGCACCTGGGCAGAGAAAGGGCCGGTTTCCAGGCTAGGCAGGATGGCGGCTCAATCCTCCGCCTCCAGCTCACGGCGGGCCCGCTCCAGTTCCAGACGCTGGTCCTCGCTGACGCCGGGGTAGCGCAGATCGAGCGAGAGCAGGGTGTCGATCACGGCGGCCGCCACCACCAGACGCGTGAACCACCTGTGATCCGCCGGCACCACGTACCAAGGAGCCCGTGCCGTCGCGGTGTGCTGGATCAGCTCCTGGTAGGCGCCCATGTAGTCGCTCCAGCGGGCACGCTCGCGGATGTCGGCGGCGGAGAACTTCCAGTGCTTCTCGGGCTGCTGGAGCCGATCGAGAAAGCGCTTTTTCTGTTCATGACGGGAAACATGCAGAAAGAATTTGCGCACCACAAAGCCATTGCGCCCGAGGTAGTCCTCGAACTGGCGGATGTCGCGGAAGCGTTGCCGCCAGATCTGCGGCCCCTGCAGCTCCTGAGGCAGGTTCTGGCGGGCGAGCAGCTCCGGATGCAACCGCACCACCAGGGTCTCCTCGTAGTAGCTGCGGTTGAAGATGCCGATGCGGCCCCGCCCCGGCAGATGGCGCTGACAACGCCAGAGGAAGTCGTGCTCCAGTTCCTCGGCACTGGGGGCCTTGTAGGAGGTGACCTGGCACCCCTGGGGATTGACGCCACTCATCACATGCTTGATCGTGCTGTCCTTGCCGGCGGCATCCATCGCCTGGAAGATCAGCAGCAGGGCCCAGCGACCTTGGGCGTAGAGCCGGTTCTGCAGCTCTGCCAGGATCTCCACCCCTTCCCGCAACACCCGTCCTGCCGGCTCCTTGGCGGTGGGATCGAGATCCAGGGTGTCTCCCGGATCGATGGCATCCAGGCGGAACCCGGCGCCCTTCTCGAAGCGGAAAGGGGCGCAGAAGCCGCGAGCGCGCTGCAGGATCTCTTCCTTGTCCACGGACTGGCGGGGGGGGGGACCCCCAGGATGCAGGGCGCCTGCCGCCGCGGCAGCGGCTGGGGCGGCAGGATGGGGCTCCTGATCCCCCACCAGGCTGCCACCGTGCCCCGCTCCCAGCGCAACGACAACTTCATCGACAAAAGCTTCACGGTGATGGCCGACCTGATCGTGAAGCTGCTGCCAATCGATGCCAAAGCCAAAGAAGCGTATGTGTACTACCGCGACGGTCTGTCGGCCCAGAACGATGGGGACTACGCCGAGGCGCTCGACAACTACGAGGAGGCGCTGAAACTTGAGGAGAACAAGACCGACCGGGCAGAGATCCTCAAGAACATGGCAATTATCTTTATGAGCAATGGCGAAGAGGAGAAAGCTCTGGACTTTTACCGCCAGTCTCTTGAGGAGAATGCCAATTCCCCCTCCTGCTTCAAGAACATGGGCCTGATCTACGAAAAATGGGGCCGAATCGCCCAGGAAGCCGGCAATCAAGATGAGGCAGACCGCTGGTTCGATCAGGCCGCGGAGCACTGGACCAAGGCCGTCCGCCTCTATCCAGGCGGTTACCTGGACATCGAAAACTGGCTCAAATCTTCCGGGCGGGCCAACGTAGACGTTTACTTTTGATACCAACCGTGCCGATCAGGGCGCGCCAGCTCTGGCGCGAAAAAGAGGGTCGACAAACACGCGTCGAATAAACAGGAAGCAGGCCCGACTCCGCTGGTACATCAAGTAATCATCGGGATGGTTGCGGAGGCGCAGCAAAAGATATTTTGCGTAACAGAGTGGCACCGAGAGAGCGGCCTTGAACGCTGTGATGGCGCGCCCACGATGCTTGTAGGCAAAGATATAACCGCTGACGAGAAATTCAAGATATTGCCTTTGCTTGATGACGAGAGTTTCCTCGGGGGAAGCCACCTGCGAAGAAGAACCAGGCTTATGAAGAATAACCGCTTGATTGGCAAGCAAGATTTTGTAGCCTCGCTCGATCGTTGAACAGCAAAGATCTGTATCCTCAAAATACATCCAGAATCTAGGGTCAAACAGCGGGGCCTCAGCGGGGAAGCAGGCCAGTCGCAGCAGCATGGCCGCCCCGAAGACCCCCTCCACTTCCCGATAGCGATCCAGCGAGGGCTCAGGCCCCACAAAGGTGCCCTCAGGGGTCCGTTGCACGGCTCCCAAAATCGCAGCTTGCGGCACCAGCTCCGCCAAATCGATCAATTCATCAATCGCACCGGGCTGAAGTATGGCGTCGGGATTCAACAACAACAGATAGGGGGTACGCACCTCCGGGCGCAGGGCATTGATCGCCGGCCCGAAACCGATGTTGTGGCGGCCGCGCAGGAGGCGTATGCAAGGGGAGATCTCCTGGATCAACTGCAACGTATCATCTTTGCTACGGTTGTCATAGATCAGGATCTGACTGTCATCAACTTGAGAACGAAGCGCCTCCAGGCAACTGGCGATTACGCTTCCACTATTGAACGTGACGATGGCACAAGTCAACCTTTCAGTATTATTCATCGGCGGATGAGTTGCCTGTCAGATGCCACGAAAGGAATTTGTCATTCGGCCTTATTCTAGTCAATCTAGCCATCACAGTCAAGGCTCTTGGCCGCGAATTGGCAGCGCTCCTCGCCTTGGCCAAGGCGGCCAAGCACCCCTCGATCGCGGGCGGCATTCGCCATCAACGGGATTCCCCCCCGCTCCCCGACAGCGGATCCCCTCCCAGGGCCGCCACCAGCGCCTCCGCCACCGTGCCCGCTTCGCGCAACTCCAGGCCAAGGCTGGCCGCGATCGGGCCGAGCCCGCTCCCCCGCGGCGCCACGGCGCGGCGGAAGCCCAGGCGGGCCGCCTCCTGCAGCCGCAGCTCCAGCTGACCCACCGGTCGCAACTGCCCCCCCAACCCCAGCTCCCCCACCAGCACCGTCCCGGCGGGAAGAATCAGGTCGCGGAAGCTGGCCACCACCGCCGCAGCCACCCCCAGATCCGCCGCCGGTTCCTCCACCTCCAGGCCGCCCGCCACGGCCAGGTAGCAGTCGAAGCGGGAGAGGGGCAAGGCGAGGTGCTTCTCCAGCACCGCCAGGATCTGGTGGAGACGGTTGGTGCCGATGCCGGTGGCGGTGCGCCGAGGGCTCGCGTAGCTGGTGGGGCTCACCAAGGCCTGCAGCTCCACCACCAGGGGGCGGGTTCCCTCGCAGGCCACGATCGTGGCGCTGCCGCTGCTCGGTTCCTCCCCCCCGAGAAACAGCTCGCTCGGGTTGCTCACCTCCGCCAGGCCGCGGTCCCGCATTTCGAACACCCCCAGCTCGTGGGTGGCACCGAAGCGGTTCTTCACCGCCCGCAGCAGCCTGTGGCTGGCAAAGCGGTCTCCCTCGAAGGTGAGCACGGCATCCACCAGATGCTCGAGCACCTTCGGCCCCGCCAGCATTCCTTCCTTGGTGACGTGGCCCACCAGCACAAGGGCGGTGTGCTGGCGCTTGGCAATGCGCGCGAGGGCGGCGGCGCACTCCCGCACCTGGGCCACCGACCCCGGGGCACTGCCGAGTTCGCCGTCGTGCAGGGCCTGGATGCTGTCGATCACCGCCACCTGCGGCCGCAGCGACTCCAGCTCCTGCAGCACCAGCTCCAGATCGGTCTCCGCCAGCAATTGGAGGTCGGCAGCAGCCCGGGGGGTGGAGGGGCTAGCGGGGGAGATCCCCTGCCCTTCCGCCAGCCGGCGCCAGCGCAGCTTCACCTGTTCCGCCGACTCCTCCGCGCTGACGTAGAGCACCGAGACCCGCTCGGCCATGGACCGGGCGCTCTGCAGCAGCAATGTGCTCTTGCCGATACCCGGATCTCCGCCGAGCAGCACCAGAGAACCCGGCACCAAGCCGCCGCCGAGCACCCGGTCAAATTCGTCGTAGCCACTGCCCAACCGCTGCAACGGCCGCTCCCCCACCGCCGCGATCGACTCGGAACGGCGGGGCCGTCCCGGCGGATCGGCCGGATCAGGTGCCGCCACGGCCCGTCGGCGGCGCCCGTCGGCAGCCGGCTCGCTCTGCTCCACCAATGTGTTCCAGCCCCCGCAGCCACTGCAGCGGCCGAAGAACTGGCGGGTGCGGGCGCCGCAGCTCTGGCAGACGTAGGCACTGGTGGCACGGGGCACGGGCAGGGGATCTGGGGCCGGAACCATGCTGCGATCCAGGCAAACGGTCCGCGAAGAGAAGGGTCTATGAAGAAAGGTGGCATTCAGTGAACCGCCGGGACCTCAGGCATCTTCAGTAGTTCGCATGCGTGTATGTGCGTTTAGCGCCTGATGACGGCCTCAGTCCCTACCCACAACCACGTACCTGGCGCCGCCGCCACCAAGGAGACCATCCTTGTCGTGGATGACGAGGCGAGCATCCGTCGGATCCTCGAAACCCGCCTCTCGATGATCGGCTACCAGGTGGTCACCGCCAGCGACGGCGAGGAGGCCCTGGAGGCCTTTCACCGCACCCACCCGGATCTGGTGGTTCTCGACGTGATGATGCCGAAGCTGGATGGCTACGGCGTCTGCCAGGAGCTGCGCCGCGAGTCGGATGTGCCGATCGTCATGCTCACCGCCCTCGGCGACGTGGCCGACCGCATCACCGGCCTGGAGCTGGGGGCCGATGACTACGTGGTGAAGCCCTTCAGCCCGAAGGAGCTGGAGGCCCGCATCCGTTGCGTGCTGCGCCGGGTGGAGAAGGAGCATGTGGCTGGCATCCCCAATTCGGGCGTCATCCAGGTGAGCGACCTCCGCATCGACACCAACAAGCGTCAGGTGTACCGGAACGAGGAGCGCATCCGCCTGACAGGCATGGAGTTCAGCCTGCTGGAGCTGCTGGTGAGCCGCTCCGGAGAGCCCTTCAGCCGCGGCGAGATTCTCAAGGAGGTGTGGGGCTACACGCCGGAGCGTCATGTGGACACCCGCGTGGTCGACGTCCACATCTCCCGGCTGCGCTCCAAACTGGAGGATGATCCGGCCAACCCCGAGCTGATCCTCACAGCTCGGGGCACCGGATACCTGTTCCAGCGCATCGTTGAGCCCGTTGCCACCGAAGGAGCCTGATTCCGCCAGCCGCCCTCGGCGCCGCCTGGTCAGCAACCGCACCAAGCCGAGTCGTCCGATCCGACGGCTGGTGGTTTGGTACCGGCGCAACGCGGCGGTCACAAGCCTTGTGGGCACCGCCACCTCCACGGCCAGCGGGGCTGCTTCCGTGGCGGTGGAGGTGGCAACGGAGATGGCCGGGGCCGCCACCCATGTGGCCGGATCGGTGCTCCAGCCGCTGGTGTTCGACCCGCTCCGCCGCCTCCAGCAGGGGCCGATGGGGCCGGGGGAGAGCCCCCCGATCGTCGACGCCCAGCGCCTCTGGGTGGCCGTCGACGGCATGGGGGGAGACCACGCCCCCGGGGCGATCCTGGAGGGTTGCCTGCGGGCGGTGGAGCTCCTGCCGCTGCGCGTCCGCTTCGTGAGCGAACCGGACCGGCTGGGAAGGGCCGTGGCGGAGCTCGGGCTTCGGGAGGAGCTGGACGAAGCCGTCTCCCAAGGCCTGATCCAACTGGTGCCCAGCGGCCCCTCCGTCGGCATGGACGATGAGGCCACGGTGGTGCGTCGCAAGCGGGACGCCAGCATCAATCTGGCGATGGACCTGGTGAAGCGGGGGGAGGCCCTGGCCGTCTACTCAGCCGGCAATTCCGGCGCGGTGATGGCCTCGGCGATCTTCCGGCTGGGCCGCCTGAGCGGCATCGACCGTCCGGCGATCGGCGCTCTCTTTCCCACCCGGGATCCCGAGCAGCAGGTGCTGGTGCTGGATGTCGGCGCCAACATGGACTGCAAGCCGGAGTGGCTGCTGCAGTTCGCGCTGCTCGGCAGCATCTACAGCCGCGACGTGCTGCAGGTGAGCCGTCCGCGCATCGGCCTGGTGAACATCGGAGAGGAGGAGTGCAAGGGCAACGACCTCTGTCTGCGCACCTACCCCCTGCTGGTGGGCGAGAAGCGACTGCTGTTCGCCGGCAACTGCGAGGGCCGCGACATCCTCTCGGGGGACTTCGACGTGGTCGTCTGCGACGGCTACACGGGCAACGTGCTGCTCAAGTTCCTGGAATCGGTGGGGGGGGTGCTGCTCGACGTGCTGCGGGCGGAGCTGCCGCGGGGGCGGCGGGGGAAGGTGGGATCGGCCTTCCTGCGGAGCAATCTGGTGCGGATCAAGAAGCGCCTCGACCACGCGGAGCACGGCGGCGCCCTGCTGCTGGGAGTCGATGGCATCTGCGTGATCGGACACGGCAGCAGCCATGCCCTCTCGGTGCTGAGCGCGCTGCGCCTGGCCCATTCCGCCGCCAGCCACGGGGTGATGGACGATCTGCACGCCCTCGGGGCGGCTGTGGTTGACTGACCCCACCTCGGGCGGAACCTCGGTGTCGCTTGGCGCAGGATCGGCGAACCCCGGCATCGCCCTCGTGGGCTGCGGCAGCGCCCTTCCGGCCGCGAGCGTCAGCAATCAGCGCCTCAGTGAGAGGGTGGACACCAGCGACGACTGGATCCAGAGCCGCACCGGTATCGGCGCCCGCCGCATCGCCGGGCCCGGCGAGACGGTCACCAGCCTCGCCGCCGCCGCCGCCGCCGCGGCCCTGAACCACGCCGGCTGGGAGCCCGGCAGCGTCGACCTGATCCTGCTGGCCACCTCCAGCCCCGACGACCTGTTTGGCACCGCCCCGCGAGTTCAGGCGTGCCTGGGTGCCGAACAAGCCGTGGCCTTTGATCTCACCGCCGCCTGCAGCGGTTTCCTCTTCGCCCTGATCACCGCGGCCCAATACCTGCGGGCCGGCGCCATGCGGCGGGCGCTGGTGATCGGCGCCGACCAGCTCAGCCGTTGGCTGGACTGGGACGACCGACGCACCTGTGTGCTGTTCGGCGACGGTGCCGGGGCCATCGCCGTGGAGGCCTCCCCCACCGGAGGCGATGGTCTTCTGGCCTTCCGCATGCGCTCGGACGGCAGCCGCAACGGCTGCCTCACCCTGGCCCAGACCGAGGCCCATCGGCCCCTGCTGGAGGGGGTCACCGCCCAGATGGGGGGCTTCGCGCCGATCCACATGAATGGCCAGGAGGTCTACAAATTCGCCGTGCGCGAGGTGCCCGCCGTTCTCGCCCAGCTCCTGGCGGATACGGGCATCGCGGCGGAGCAACTCGACTGGCTGCTGCTGCACCAGGCCAACCAGCGCATCCTCGACGCGGTCGCCGATCGCTTTGCCGTTCCCCAGGCCCGGGTGCTCAGCAACCTCGCCTCCTACGGCAACACCTCGGCCGCCACCATCCCCTTGATGCTCGACGAGGCGGTGCGCGATGGCCGCATCCAACCGGGGCACCTGATCGCCACCAGCGGTTTCGGCGCTGGCCTGAGCTGGGGGGGGGCCCTGCTGCGTTGGAGCGGCCCGCAGGCCGGGCCCTAATCTCCAGATCGAATCCGGCAAGGGACGCATGGCAATCGCCTGGGTGTTTCCAGGACAGGGCTCTCAGAAGATCGGCATGGCCGAGGCGGTGCTGGCGCTGCCGGGGGCCCCTGAACGCTTCGCGCAGGCTTCGGAACGGCTCGGTCGCGACCTGTTGGCGATCTGCAGCGGCACCGCCAGCGGCGAACTGACCGACCTCAACGACACCCGCAACACCCAGCCGGCTCTGTTCGTGATCGAAAGCCTGCTGGTGGATGCCTTGCAGGCCCAGGGACGCAGCCCCCATCTGGTGGCCGGTCACAGCCTCGGCGAGCTGGTGGCCCTCTACGCCGCCGGCGTATTCGACGTGGACACCGGCCTGCGGCTGATGCAGCGGCGCAGCGAGCTGATGGCCGCGGCCGGCGGAGGCGCCATGACCGCGGTGATGGGATTCGACCGCGCGCAGCTGGAGCAGCTGGTGGCCGAGCAGGAGGGGGTGGAGATCGCCAACGACAACAGCGACGCCCAGGTGGTCCTCTCCGGCAGACCGGAAGCCGTGGCGGCGGTGACCGCCGCCCTCCCCTGCAAGCGCGCCGTGCCGCTGGCGGTCTCGGGGGCCTTCCATTCCCCCTTCATGGCCGAGGCGGCCGCCGCCTTCGCCTCCGATCTGGAGGCCGTGCCATTCGCCGACGCGAAAGTACCGGTGCTGAGCAACACCGATCCTTCCCCCGAGACGGCTGGGGAGGCCTTGAAGCAACGCCTCCGCAGCCAGATGATCCGGGGCGTGCGCTGGCGGGAGACCATGGCGCGTCTCCCCCTGGAACGGATCGACACGGCGGTGGAGATCGGCCCGGGCACCGTGCTGAGCGGCCTGCTCAAGCGGGGCTGCCCCGGGCTGACCACCGCCCAGATCGCGTCCGCCGCCGACCTGGGACTGTGACCCAGGAGCCGGTGCTGCTCCGGTCGCCCCGGCCGAACCTGACCTACCGGCTGATCAGCTGGCTGGTGGTGCTGCCGCTCTACCGACTGCTGTTTCGGGGCCGCACCGGCGGGGGGACCAACGTGCCGATGGAAGGCGCGCTGGTGGTGGTCGCCAACCATGGCTCCTACCTTGATCCCCCCCTGGTGGGCCACGCCCTGGGTCGACCGGTGGCGTTCATGGCCAAGGCCGAACTGTTCCGGGTGCCGCTGCTCGGGCCGCTGATCCGCGCCTGCGGCGCCTATCCGGTCAGCCGGGGGGCCGGGGATCGGGCGGCGATCCGCACGGCGAGTGAGCGGCTCGCCCGGGGGTGGGCCATCGGTGTCTTCCTGGACGGGACGCGCCAGGTCGACGGCCAGGTGCATGCGCCCCAGCTCGGAGCCGCCCTGCTGGCGGCCCGCGCCGGGGTCCCGCTGCTGCCGGTGGCGATCGTCAACAGCCATCGGGCCCTGGGCCCCCATGGGGCGGGGCTGCGGCTGGTGCCGGTTCACCTGCGGATCGGCACCCCGATCCCTCCGCCCGCCTCCTCCCGCCGCGAAGACCTGGAGCGGGCGACCCGCGACGCCCAGGCACAGATCAACGCGTTGCTCGACCAGGGGCTGATCCGAAGCCCCCAGCGGTTGGGAGCCAGGCCCCCAACCGCTCTTCCGCCCAGCTCCTGAGATCACGGCCGCTGAGCACCCACAAAACGGCCCTGGCCCCGTCGCCCCACACGAGGCGGCGACCCTCGGGCTGGCAGAGCGCGCCGCACGACACCACCACCGGCGTGAGGGAGATGCCCCGACTGCCCGCCACGATCCTTCCCACCAGAAGGGCGCGCGGCATGTGGTCGCTGCTGGTCACCAGCAGAGCATGGCGGATGCGGGCACGGCGCAGGTCGTCGACCAGGGAGGTGAAGTTGGAGAGGGTGTCGTGGGCCCGATAGTCGAGGTGCACCTGTTGCGATGGCAGCCCGGCGCGCTCTTCGAAGAGCCAATGGGCATATTCCGGATTCGTGCCACCGCTCACCACGACCGGCAGGCCGCGGGAGCGGGCCAGATCCGCGGCCCTGATCTCCCGGTCCTTGTCGCCTCCGAGCACCAGGATCATCTGCGGCGGCGGCGGCGCGGGCCACCAGCGGCCCCTGGAGAGCCAAAGCAAGGCCCCGCCGAGGCAAACCAGCAGCAGGCGCCGCGGCCAGCGCGCGGGACGGCGGAGCCGGCTGACCGGTGGGGCCGCCGGTCGAGCCACCGGACGGGGGCGTCTCCTGCGGACGCGGCGGGGGGCCGGGGCTCTCATCCCACCTCCCCCACCGGGCTGGTGGGATAAAGGGGGAGCACCGGCTGCCAAGGGGCTTCCCCGCCCAGCGCCGCCCTCGCCCGGGCCACCGCCAGCAACTCCTCCACGTCCTCGGGCAGGACCGCGGTGGCGGCCACCCGGGGATGCGGCAGCAGCGCGCTTGCCTCCGCATAAAGCCGTGGGAAGCCCTGCTCGGCGATGCCGCCGGGGACTGCCGGATCCACCGCGTAGAGGCCTGCCACGAGACCCCGGCGGGGAAGTTCCTGCACAAGCCAGCAGGGCCCGGCGGCCGGGCCCTCCCCTCGCCGCCAGAGCCTGCGGGCGGTCAGATGGAAACTGCTGACCCCGTCCAGGGGAAGGGCGAGCTGCTGCGCCAGGGTGCGGGCCATCGCCACGGTCAGGCGCGTGCCGGTGAAACCACCCGGTCCTGTGGCCACAGCCAGCCGAGCCAAACCGCGCCACTCGGCGGCGGGCAGCACCGTCTCGACACAGTCGAACAGACGCTGGGAGAGCGCCCTGGCGAGGGGAAAGGCCGCCAACCGCTCGGGCTCCGCGGCGTCCAACCGCTGCAAACCCACCCCGAGCACGTCGCTGGAACTGTGCAGGGCGAGCAGCCAGCCCTCCGCTGCGAGCAAAGGGCTCATGGGGGGAGCGGCGCGTCCGGGCGCAGCCGTCGCCAGCGGCCGGGGTCGGAGCGGAAGTCGCTGCAAGCGCGCACGTCCCACTCGGTGCCGACCTGGCCGCGGGGCAGCTGCGTCACCTGGACGTGGATCACTGGCTGACGGGGGCGGACATCGGGGGATTCGCTCAAATGGGGCACGCCATGCTGCCGCTCGACCGTGTGATAGGCCTGGCAGCGGTCGACCCAGTGGCAATCCACGCAGATGCACATGCCGCAGGAAAGGGGGCCGGCGCCCATTCTGTCCGCGGATCCAGCTTGCGCCGCCCGCTTGTGGCGATTCCTGCGACCGGAGCACTGGCCCCTGTCCCCCTCCGCCCTGCCCGCCGGCACTGCGCTGGTGGGCGGTGCGGTGCGCGATGCGCTGCTGGGACGGCTGGGGGAGCGGCCCGACCTGGATCTGGTGGTGCCGGCGGATGCGCTGAGTCTCAGCCGCGATCTGGCGCGGGGTCTGGGGGGGACCTGCGTGGTGCTGGATCCGGAGCGCTCGATCGCCCGTCTGGTGCTGCGGGGCTGGACGATCGACCTGGCCCGCCAGGCCGGTGCCGACCTGGTCAGCGACCTGGGCCGTCGTGACTACACCGTGAACGCGATGGCCCTGCCCCTGCCAATGGCGGGGGGGGCCGCGCCGGTCGGGCTGGTGGATCCCCACGGGGGTCTGTCGGACCTGGCGGCCCACCGGCTGGTGGCGATCCGCGAGACGAACCTGCTGGAGGATCCCCTGCGGCTGCTGCGCGGGGTGCGACTGGCGGCCGAGCTCGACTTTGCCATCGATCCCGCCACCTGGACGTGGATCCGCCAGCACCACCAGCGGCTGGGCGGGGTGGCCGGCGAGCGGGTGCTGGCGGAATTGGAACGCCTGGCGGCGGCGCCAGCCGGGGGGCGATGGCTCGCCGCCGCCCTCGAAGCCGGGCTGCTGCGCCCCTGGGGTGGGGTGGAGGCCTCGCAGGCCACCCCGCTGCTGGGCGGCCTGACACCGGCGCAGGCGCAGGAGCGGGGGCTCACCGCCGAGGAGGCGGCGGCGGCGCTGCCGCTGGCGCGTCTGGCGGCGGTGCTGGGCGGCGATGGTCTGGTCCGGCTGCTGGCCAGCCGTCGTTTGCAGCAGCGCTGTCGCCAGCTGCGACGCTGGCGACGGGAGCTGGCAGAGCGACCCGACGGCGGACTGGAGACCCTGGCGGAGCCCGAACGGCTGGAACTGCAGCAGGGGCTGGAGGAGGACCTGCCGGCCCTGCTGCTGCATCTCGATCCAGCCGCGGCGCGGGCAGCCCTGACACGCTGGCGGGATCCGCACGATCCCCTCTTCCATCCCCACCCTCCCCTCGATGGCCGGCAGCTGCAGCAGGAGCTGGGGATCCCGGCGGGCCCGGCCCTGGGACGGCTGCTGAATGCCCTGAAGCGGGAGCGGGCCTTCGGCCGCCTTCCCGGCGGGGGGGCGGGGCAGGCCCTGACAGGGAAGGAGCGTCAGCAGGTGCTGATGGCCGCCCGCCGCTGGCTGGCCTGCGAAGGGCGGGCGCCGTGATTAACTTCTCAATGCAAAGGCGTGAATGCACCGCCTGCCACAGCTTTCCCTGTCTTCTCTCCCCCCCATGAGTATCCGCCTTTACGTCGGCAACCTGCCGAGGACCTTTGACGCCCAAGAGCTGGAAAGCCTTTTCGCCTCCGTGGGGGAGGGTGTGCGCTTCAAAGCGGTCAACGACCGGGAGACCGGCGGCTGTCGCGGTTTTGGCTTCGCCAACGTCGACGACCGCAAAACCGCCGAGACCGTGATCGAGCAGCTGAACGGCCGCGAATTTGGCGGCAACAGCCTGCGCATCGAGATCTCTGAGCGCCGCGAGACCCGCGGCACGGCAGCTCCCGCCGAGCGGCGCGGCGGTGGGACCGCCCCCTCCCCGGCCCGTCGGGCCGTCGACAAGGTGGTCCACACCGACAATGTCGACAGCGAAGCTCCCGATCCCCGCTGGGCCGGCGAACTGGCCAAGCTCAAGGCCATGCTGGCCGGCCAGACCGTCGGCGTCTGAGACGCGGCGCATGAGCCCTCCCGCCGTGGCTCTGCCGGAGCCGGAGTTCTGGCTCTGGCAGGGTCACCGCGTCGCCTGGACCCGCAAGGGATCTGCCGGGGCCCCGAACGCTGTGGTGCTGATCCACGGCTTCGGGGCCAGCCTTGGCCACTGGCGCCACAACTTCTCGGCATTGGCCCAGCAGAGCGAGGTGTATGCCCTCGATCTGCTGGGCTTTGGATCGAGCGACAAGCCCCGCTCCCGCCTGGAGGGCGAACCGGAACGCATCGATTCGGTGCGTTACTGCTTCGACCTCTGGTCCGCGCAGGTGGCCGACTTCGTGGCCGAGCGGGTGCGGGCCGATCGGGCGGAGCGCCCCTTGCATCTGGTGGGCAATTCCATCGGCGGCCTCGTTGCCCTCAACACGGCACGCTTGCTCGAGCAACGCGGCCCGGGCGCCAGCCAGGTGGTGTTGATCGACTGCGCCCAGCGCACCCTCGACGAGAAGCGGATCGCCGAACTGCCCCTCTGGGAACAGGCCGGCCGGCCGTTTGTAAAGCAGCTGGTGCGCCAGCGGTGGCTCCTGGCCCCCCTGTTCGCGCTCCTGGCGCAGCCGGGCTTCATCCGCCGCGTGCTGCGGATCGCCTACCCCAGTGGCGCCAACGTCGATGACCAGCTGGTGGCCCTGCTGCATCGCCCCGCCACCGATCCGGGCGCCGTGGAAAGCTTCCGCGGCTTTGTGAACCTGTTCCGCGACCGACTGGCCCCCGATCTGCTGGCCGAATTGAGCCTGCCGGTGCGCATGCTCTGGGGAGGCCTCGATCCCTGGGAGGCCCCGAGCGAAGCCCAACGCTGGGCGGCCACTTACCCCTGCGTGCGCGAGCTGCGCGTGCTCGAAGGTGTGGGGCACTGCCCCCATGACGAGGCGCCGGAGCGGGTGAATCCGATCCTGCAGGCGTGGCTGGCGCCCCTCGATGACATCCTCCCCTGATCCGGCTCGCTCGCTGCGGGGCCAACCGCCTGGCCCGACCGCGCCGTCATGGTGCTGGTGGTGGAGACCCGAGGGCCGATCCGGAACAGCCGGCCCGCTCTTCGGTTTGGTGCCGTTGCCCCACGCGATGCGGGGCCGCTGGCTCTGACCCTGCCGACTCAGCGGGCTTGCGCGATCAGGAAGGAACGGGGCAGATCGAGGAACTTCCCGGCGGTGGGCACAAAGGCGCGGTGGTTGAAGACGTCGTAATCAAGCTGCTCGATCGCCGCGAGAATGCCGCGGTAGAGGCGCAGAGAGGCCCAGACAGGCCAACGGGCATCGGGAGCGAGCCAGCGCACCCCAGCCTCGGAGCAGGCAAACCAATCGCGGGCACGCTGCACCTGGAAGCGCATCAGCGCCCGCCAGTTGTCATTCACCACGCCGGCAAGCAGTTCGGTTTCCGAGTAGCCGAAGCGGCCGATCTCATCGAGCGGCAGATAAATGCGACCGCGCTCCCGATCCTCGCCTACATCGCGCAGGATGTTGGTGAGCTGGTTGGCGATGCCGAGGGCGACGGCGGCCTGGGAGGTATCGGGCCGCTCGCTCCACGGGGCTGAGGTGTACGCGGGATCAAGGCCCATCACCTCCCGGGTCATCAGACCCACCGTGCCGGCCACGCGATAGCAGTAGAGCTCCAGCTGCCCGAAGCTGGCATAACGATGGGTGGTGAGATCCATCCGCATCCCGTCGATCATGTCGAGATAGGGCTGAATCGGCTGGGGATAGCGCTCGAGCGTGTCCGCCAGAGCCAGGTCGAGGCCATCGCGAACCGTGCCGTCAAACAGCTCACGGGTGCGTCGCTCCCAGGCATCGAGACGGGCGGCCAGTTCAGCCGTGGGCTGGCCCTGGGCTTCGGGGCTGTCCATCAGTTCGTCGGTGCGCCGACACCAGACGTAAATCGCCCAAATCGCCCGCCGCTTCGGGGGCGGCATCAGCAGGGTGCCGAGATAGAAAGTCTTCGCCCACTCGGCGGTCTCGCGCCGGCAGGCCTCATAGGCCTGCGCGAGGCTGGGGAGGCCTGGGCTGGCAGGGGCCGCGGTCCGCACGGGATCAGGCAGCGACGGCGATCGCCGGTGCCTGGGCGGCCAGCGGGGAGCGGGCAATGGCCTGGGCACAGAGCTTGCCGCTCAGCACCGCCCCTTCCATCGAGGCAAGGTAGCGCTGCAAGGTGTAATCGCCGGCGAGGAAGAAATTGGGAATCGGCGAAACCTGATCCGGACGCAGCTGCTGACAGCCCGGAACGGTCTTGTAGACCGAAAGCGGCGTCTTGACCACCACCGACTTGCGCAGCCTGGCGGGATCGGGGCCCTCGAAATGCTGCGGGAACAGCCTGCGCAGCTCCTCCAGGGTGGCGGCCAGGATCTCCGCGTCGGGTCGGCCAATCCAATCCTTCGCCGGGGCGAAGACCAACTCCAGCATCGAGCGTTCGGGATCGGCGTACTCGCGGCAGGTGTTGCTCATGTCGGCGTAGACGCTGAGCAGATCGCTGCGGCTGAAGAGCAGGTGATCGATGTCGGTGAGCTTGCGGTCGAACCAGAGATGGATGTTGATCACCGGCACGCCATTGAGTCCGTCCAGCTTCTGAAAGTAGGGGAGCTCGCGCCAGGCTTGCGGCAGCAGGAGCTTGAGGGGATCCACCGGCATGGCGCTGACGTAGGCGTCGGCCACCACCTCACGCCCCTCCTCGCCGCGGATGCCACCGATGCGCAGTGCGGCGACGCTGCCATCGGCGTGGGTGCGAATCTCCCGCAGTGGAGCATTGAGCTGCACCTCACCGCCCCGTTCGGTGATGTAAGAAACGATGGGTTCGCAGAGGCGCTCCGGAGGGTTGCCATCGAGAAAGGCCATGCGTGAACCATCGCTCTCCTGCAGGAAGCGATTGAGGGCCGTAAGCACAACCGTACTGGAGATTTCATCAGGATCGATGAAATTGAGCGCTTTGCTCATCGCGATGAACACCTCATCATTCACCCGCTCTGGGATATTGTGAAGACGCAACCACTCGGTCCAGGAGTATTGGTCGCACTCCTCCACATAGCTCTGGCCCCGCAGCATCGCGGGTACGAGGCCGAGGCCGAAGGCGATCTTCTCCGGCCAGGTGAGCATGTCATTGTTGCCCAGGATCGCGGCCACGCCATTGAGGGGGGCCGGGATGTCGGGGAAGTCGAAGCGGCTGTAGCTACCGGGGCTTTCCTTCTGGTTGAAGATCATCGAGTGGGATTTCCACTGCAAGCGATCGGCGATGCCCAGCTCGGCGAGGAGCTGGCGCATGTTGCGATAGGCGCCGAAGAAGATGTGCAGACCCGTCTCATACCAATCGCCATCGGCGTCCTGCCAGGCGGCCACCTTGCCACCCAGCACATCTCGGGCCTCAAGGACCAGCGGCGTGTGGCCGGCATCGGTCAGATATTTGGAGCAGGCGAGGCCGGCCAGGCCAGCACCCACGATGGCGACGCGCATCCAAGCCCCTGGAAACAGGCAGCAACCCTATCGGGCCTCCGGTGCTGTCGGAACGGCCGGCCCAGCGGAGATGGGCCCCGATCTCCTTAGAGTTGCTGCGATCCACGCCGTGGGCCCGCCCCAGCCATGGTCGAACTCCTGCTGAAGTCCACCACCCGCCACGTCCGCCTGTTCACGGCCCGCGTCGAGGGGGCGGATCTGGTGCCCGACGCCGGCCAGCTCACCCTCGACATCGATCCGGACAACGAGTTCCTCTGGGAGGAGCCGGCCCTGGAGAAGGTGCGCAGCCGTTTCCGCGAGCAGGTGGCCGCCCATGCGGGCGCCGACCTCAACGACTACACCCTGCGTCGGATCGGTTCTGATCTGGAGGGTCTGATCCGCTCCCTGCTCCAGGCGGGCGAGATCCGCTACAACCCGGACTGCCGGGTGCTCAACTATTCGATGGGTCTGCCCCGCACCCCCGACAGCCTGTGAGCCGATCCCGCCCGGACCGCTGGGACGGCCCTGCGGGCCGCTCCGACCCGAGAGACATGGGCCGTCGGCCCGACCCCCGCGAGTACCGCGGCCGCGGCACCGATTGGGAAGATCCCCGCGGCGGCCGATCCCCCCGCTCCGGCGGCGGGGGTCGTCCGCCCGGGCCGGGGGGCGGCCCCGGGGGCGGAGGCGGACCGGGACCCGGCGGCCTGAGCCTGAACACCTCCACCCTGGCCGTGCTGGCCGGGGTTCTCGTGGTGGGCATCGGCATTGGCAGCGCCGTGACCAGCACCACCCGCGGCGATCAGGGCAACATCGCCAGCAGCCAGCAGCTCGACATGGCGGTGGCGGATCCCGAGTTCTGCCGGCAATGGGGAGCCAGCGCCTTCGTAACCGACGTCGAGATTTACACCACCATGAACCCCAGCTCCAGCTTCGTCACGCAGCCGGCCCTGAAGCCGGGCTGTGTGATTCGCCGGGAGAACTGGAGCGTGCTGCAGAAGGAGGGCGCGATCACGGCCGAGCAGATGCGGGAGTGCAAGCAGCGCATGAACACCTTCGCCTACATCGGTTCGGTGCGCGACAAGCCGATCGTGCGCTGCGTCTACCAGACCGACGTCCGCGAAAACCAGTTCGTCACCCGGGGCACCGCCGACGACAGCACGGGGGTCACCCCCGAAGCGGGGCAGTTCTGAGCCTCATCCCGACACCGCCGCCTGGGGCTGGGTTTGGCCCTGCCGCAGGGGGCTGTCCGGGCTGGCGAAGACGGGCAGCACCTCCCGCCGGAAAGCCTCCGCGGCACGGGAGCAGTAGCGGGCGGGGTGGGTGATCAGCTTGAGCTGGCGGCGCACGAGCAGGTCGGCCACCTGGGGGCGATGCAGGGTGCCCGCCGCCAACTCCCGCTCGATCGACACCACCGGCAGGAAGGCCGCCCCCAGTCCGGACTGGACGGCATTCTTGATCGCCTCGAAGGAGTTGAGTTCCATCTCCACCTTGAGGCGCTGCACCTCCAACTTGGAGCGGCTCAGCAGTTGGTCCACCATCTTGCGGGTGGTGGACTGGGCGTCGAGGCAGACGAATCCCAGGCGGTAGAGATCCTCCTTGGTGAGCTCCGGCAGGCGGGCGAGGGGATGCTTGGGGGGCAGCACCAGGGCCAGCTCATCGCTGGCGTAGGGCACCACCTGGAGCAGTTCGTTGAGATCTCCCGGAAGCTCGCCGCCGATGATCGCCAGGTCCACCTGGCCATTGGCCACGCTCCAACCGGTGCGGCGGGTGCTGTGCACCTGCAACTGCACCGCCACATCGGGGTACTTCTGGCGGAACAGACCGATCATCCGGGGCATCAGGTAGGTGCCGGTGGTCTGGCTGGCGCCCACCACAAGGGAACCGCCCTTGAGGTTGTGCAGATCGTCGAGGGCGCGGCAGGCCTCCTGGCACTGGCTGAGGATGCGGTCGCAGTAACTCAGCAGCAGGTGGCCGGCTTCGGTGAGCTGGGCCTTGCGGCCGCCGCGATCGAACAGGGAGACATCAAGCTGCTTTTCCAGGTTCTGGATCTGCAGGCTCACCGCCGGCTGGGTGACGTAGAGGCTGTCGGCGGCTTTCTTGAAGCTGCCCTCGCTGGCAATGGCCCGCAGGATGCGCAGCTGATCGAGGGTGAAGGGCAGATCCGCCATGGAGTTCCGGGTTGCGAAGGCGGGAGCCGGAGCATGGGACGCCGGCGGGACTGTCACGCAGGGCGAAACTCTAGGGGGCTGACCCGTTGGGCAGACTGCCCCTGTCACAACCCGCCCCAGCGGCCCCGTGCTGATCGCCAGCGCCCCCATCCACCACAGCAGCCTCCTGATGCTGGGCCTGCTGATCGGCTTCGCCGTGCTGCACAGCGGCGGCGCCTCCCTGCGGGTGTGGGGGGAGGAGCGGATCGGTGCCCGCGCCTGGCGACTGCTGTTCGCGGCGCTCAGCATCCCGGCGGCTGTGGTGGTGATCGGCTTCTTCCTGGCCCACCGCTACGACGGGCTGCGCCTTTGGAACCTGCAGGACCGGCCCTGGATCGTGCCGCTGGTCTGGAGCGGCACGGCGGTGAGCTTCCTGTTCCTGTACCCCGCCACCTACAACCTGCTGGAAATCCCGGCGGTGCAACGCCCGCAGGTGCGGCTGTATGCCAGCGGCATCATCCGGGTGAGCCGCCATCCGCAGGCTGTCGGGCAAATCCTCTGGTGCGCCACCCACCTGCTCTGGATCGGCAGCAGCTTCATGGCTTTCACCTGCGCGGGCCTGATCGGCCATCACCTGTTCGCGATCTGGAACGGCGACCGGCGCCTGCGCAACCGCTTCGGCGAGGCCTTCGAAGAGCTGCGGGCCAACACTTCCGTGATCCCGTTCCGCGCCGTGCTCGATGGGCGACAGACTCTCGTGGGGGCGGAGTTTCTGAGGCCGTCCCAGCTGGGGATCGCCATCGCCATCGGCGTGATCTGGTGGGCGCACCGCTTCATCGGCCTGGGGGCCACCGCCTTCTCCCGGTCCGCGGTTGCCCACTGGCTGAACTGAACGACGCGGGCAAGCTGCCTACACTCGGGGCGCCCTGAGCTCGCAGGATGCCCTCCGCCGCCGAACTTGCCTGGCTGATCCCGGTTCTGCCGCTGGCGGGGGCCTGCCTCTCGGGTCTGGGCCTGATCTCCTTCAACCGCACGGTGAATCGGCTGCGCAAGCCGGTCGCCCTGTTGCTGATCAGCTGCGTGGGAGCGGCGGCGGTGCTGAGCTTCGCGGTGCTGGCGGAGCAGTTGGCCGGAGCGGGACCGCGGGAGGTGCTGTTCGACTGGGCCAGCGCCGGCACCTTCAACCTGCAGATGGGCTTCCGCGTCGATCCCCTGGCGGCAGTGATGCTGGCCCTGGTGACCACCATCGCCCTGCTGGTGATGGTGTATTCGGATGGCTACATGGCGCACGACAAGGGCTATGTGCGTTTCTTCACCTACCTGGCCCTGTTCAGCAGTTCGATGCTGGGCCTGGTGATCAGCCCCAACCTCCTGGAGATCTACGTGTTCTGGGAGCTTGTGGGCATGTGCTCCTACCTGCTGGTGGGCTTCTGGTACGACCGCGATGGCGCCGCCAACGCAGCGCAGAAGGCTTTTGTGGTCAATCGCGTCGGTGACTTCGGTCTTCTGCTGGGCATCCTCGGGCTGTTCTGGGCCACCGGCAGCTTCGGCTTCGAGGAGATCGGCGCCCGGCTGCAGGAGGCGGTGGCCGCCGGCGGCCTGCCCAGTGGTGTGGCCGTTCTTCTCTGCCTGCTGGTGTTCATGGGCCCGATGGCCAAGTCGGCCCAGTTCCCGCTGCATGTGTGGCTGCCAGATGCGATGGAGGGCCCCACGCCGATCTCGGCCTTGATCCACGCGGCCACGATGGTGGCGGCTGGCGTGTTCCTGGTGGCCCGCCTGCAGCCCGTGTACGAGCCTTTTCCCGCAGTGCAGCTGGTGATCGCGGTGATCGGCACGATCACCCTGTTCCTGGGGGCCTCGATTGCCCTCACCCAGCAGGACCTGAAGAAGGGCCTGGCCTACAGCACCGTCTCCCAGCTCGGATACATGATGCTGGCGATGGGCTGCGGCGCTCCGGTGGCGGGCATGTTCCATCTGGTCACCCACGCCTTCTTCAAGGCGATGCTGTTCCTGGGCTCGGGTTCGGTGATCCACGCCATGGAGGAGGTGGTGGGCCATGAGCCGCTGCTGGCGCAGGACATGCGACTGATGGGAGGCCTGCGGCGCTGGATGCCCGTCACCTCGATCACCTTCCTGATCGGCTGTGTGGCGATCGCCGGCATTCCCCCCCTGGCCGGCTTCTGGAGCAAGGATGAGATCCTCGGGCAGGCGTTCGCCAGCTACCCGTTCCTCTGGGGCATGGGCTTCGTCACGGCCGGCATGACCGCCTTCTACATGTTCCGCCTCTACTTCCTCACCTTCGAGGGCGAGTTCCGCGGCGGAGACCTGGCCGTGCGGGCGGAGCTGCTCGCAGCCGCGGGCCGCGATGGCGGCGAGGAGGCCGGCCACGACGACCACGCCCATGCCTCCCACCCGCACGAATCGGGCTGGCAGATGGCCGCACCGCTCGCGATTCTTGCGGTTCCCTCGGTGCTGATCGGGCTGTTGGGCACCCCCTGGCACAGCCGCTTCGCCGCCCTGCTCGACCCCCGCGAAGCCGCCGAGATGGCGGAGCAATTCTCCTGGAGCGAGTTCCTGCCCCTGGCCGGCGCTTCGGTGGGGATTTCGGTGGCGGGCATCAGCCTGGCGGTGCTGGCCTACGCCTTGCGACGCATCGACCTGGGCACGGCGGTGGCCGCACGCTTCGCCACGCTCAACGCCTTCCTGGCCAACAAGTGGTATCTCGATGACCTGAACGAGCGGATCTTCGTGCAGGGCAGCCGCCGCCTGGCCCGCCAGGTGCTGGATGTGGACTCCAAGGTGGTGGATGGCGTGGTGAACCTCACCGGGCTGCTCACCCTCGGCAGCGGCGAGGGGCTGAAGTACTTCGAGACCGGCCGCGCCCAGTTCTATGCCCTGATCGTGTTCGGCGGCGTGATCGCCCTGGTGGTGCTGTTCGGGGTGCTGGGGACGCCTGGCTGAGGCCGGTTGTGTGACAACCGCCATCGGGGCCTGGATCCCGCAGCGGCGATTTCTACACTCCCCTCAACCGGACCCGGCCTGCATCGTGCCTTTTCCCTGGCTGAGCGCCGCGATCCTCCTGCCGATCGCCGCCTCCCTGCTGATCCCCTTCGTGCCCGATCCGGGGGATGGCCGGAGCGTGCGCTGGTACGCCCTCGGCGTCTCGCTCACCACCTTCCTGATCACGGTGGCGGCCTACCTGAACGGCTACGACCCGTCGGTCTCCGGCCTGCAGCTGGCGGAGCGGGTGCAGTGGCTGCCGGATCTGGGCCTGGCCTGGTCGCTGGGGGCCGACGGACTGTCGATGCCCCTCATCCTGCTGACCAGCTTCATCACCTCCCTGGCCTGCCTGGCGGCCTGGCCGGTGACCTTCAAACCGCGCCTCTTCTACTTCCTCCTGCTGGCGATGGATGGCGGCCAGATCGCCGTGTTCGCCGTGCAGGACATGCTGCTGTTCTTCCTGGCCTGGGAGCTGGAGCTGATCCCCGTGTACCTGCTGCTGGCGATCTGGGGGGGCAAGAAACGTCAGTACGCAGCCACCAAGTTCATCCTCTACACGGCGGGCAGTTCGCTGTTCATCCTGCTGGCGGCGCTGGCGATGGGCTTTTTCGCCGGGGGCACCCCCAGCTTCGAATACACGGTCCTTGCGGAGCGCGGCTTCCCGGTCGGTTTCCAGGTGTTGTGCTATGCCGCCCTGCTGATCGCTTTCGGCGTGAAGCTGCCGATCGTGCCGCTCCACACCTGGCTGCCCGATGCCCATGGCGAAGCCACAGCCCCCGTGCACATGCTGCTGGCGGGAATCCTGCTGAAAATGGGCGGCTACGCCCTGCTGCGCTTCAACGTGCAGCTGCTGCCCGATGCCCACGCCCGCTTCGCCCCCCTGTTGGTGGTGCTGGGGGTGGTCAACATCATCTACGCCGCGCTCACCTCCTTCGCCCAGCGCAACCTGAAGCGCAAGATCGCCTACAGCTCCATCAGCCACATGGGCTTCGTGCTGATCGGGATCGGCAGCTTCAGCGATCTGGCCACCAGCGGCGCGATGCTCCAGATGGTGAGCCATGGCCTGATCGGCGCCAGCCTCTTCTTCCTGGTGGGGGCCACCTATGACCGCACCCACACCCTCCAACTCGACGAGATGGGTGGTGTGGGTCAAAAGATGCGCAAGATGTTCGCCCTCTGGACGGTCTGCTCCCTGGCGTCCCTCGCCCTGCCCGGCATGAGCGGTTTCGTGTCGGAGCTGATGGTGTTCGTGGGCTTTGCCACCAGCGAGGCCTACTCCCTCAGTTTCCGGGTGGTGATCTGCGTCCTGGCGGCGGTCGGCGTGATCCTCACCCCGATTTATCTGCTCTCGATGCTGCGGGAGATCTTCTTTGGCAAGGAGAACGCCGAGCTGGCGGCCCACACCCACCTGGTGGACGCCGAACCCCGCGAGATCTATGTGATCTCCTGCCTGCTCGTACCGATCATCGGCATCGGGCTCTACCCGCGCCTGATCACCGACACCTACCGCGCCTCGATCGAGACGCTGGTGGGCCGTGAAACCGCTGGCCTGGCGCGGGTGAACGATCCGCCTGCCGCGGCGGTGATGCGCCGGCCTGTGGCCGCGTTGGCGGGCTTGCCCCGCCTCCAGGCTCCACCGCTACTCTCCTGATCTCTCCCCGCGCGGACGATGCGGCAGCTCAACTTCCTGCTGATCTTCAGCTTTGGACTGGCCATGGTGATGTTCACCCTGGAGAACACCACCCCCACCACCGTTCGCTTCCTGCCCGGGGTGAGCCTCAGCCTGCCCCTCGCCGCCCTGCTGCTGCTGGTGGGCGGGATCGGTGCCACCGCGGCCTGGATCTATGCGGTTTGGAGCGGGGTGGTGAAGAAGGTGGAGCGTCTTCAGAGCCGCGAAGACCTGGAGGCCCAGCAGGTGCGCATCCGCGACCTGGAGAATGATTTGCAACGCACCCGCGCCAGCCTCGACGCCCAGCTGGGCCTGCTGCCTCCCTCCGGACAGAGCTCCGGCACCGCCGCGGCCGACGCGCTCTCCGTCTCGGTGGAGTGACCCCCTGGCCCGCCAGGGAAGGTCCCGGTAGCTTGAGGCCCACCGGAGCCCCTTCCGGACAGCGGAGCGGAACGACCCCACGTGGCTGAAGCGGGCGCCAGGCTGGCCATCCGGCTCCTCCAGGACGCAGCTGAGCGCGGCGAGATCGATCCCTGGGATGTGGATGTGATCGCCGTCATCGACGGCTTCCTCGACCAACTGCGGCAACGGCTGCCCATGCCCCGCCTGGTCGAATCCAGGGCGCCGGGGGGCAACGGCGGCAGCTACGAGCACGAACTCTCCCAGACCAGTGAGGCCTTTCTGGCCGCCTCCGTGCTGGTGGGCCTGAAGGCGGAGCTGCTGGAGGCGGCCACCTTCCCGCCCGAACCGGTGCTGGAGGAAGCGTTCGCCGCGGACGACGACGGCCTGGACTGGGGGGAAGGGGGGGGTGCCCTGGTGTTTCCGCGGCGGCCGGAGCGCCATCTCCAGCGCCGGCCGGTGGCTCCGCCCCCCCTGCAGCGTCCAGTGACCCTGGGGGAGCTGATCCGCCAGCTGGAGGACATCGCCGAGCGGCTGGAGCAGCAGGAGGGTCAGGGGCGGCCCCGCCAGCGGGCCAAGCGCTTCAGCGACCGGGCTGCCATCGCCCAGGTGACCGCCCTGGCCCATCGGGAGAAGCTGCCGGAGACCACCGCCGCCCTCAGTCGCTTCCTGCAGGACTGGGAGGCGACGGCGGAGACGACCTGGGTGGATTTTGAGCAGCTGGTGGCGGCATGGGGCGAGGAGGTGGATCGACGGGACGCCGGGGACGACCTGGACCGCGACCGGGTGGGGGTGTTCTGGGCGCTGCTGTTCCTCTCCGCCCAGGGGCGGCTGGAGCTGGAGCAGAACGGGGGTCTGTTCAGCCCGCTCCGGCTGCGGCGGCTGCTGGGCGGAGCATCCCGCAACGGAGAGCCGAACCAGGGGTCAGCTTCCGGGGCGGCTCGCCCGCTCCTGGCCGCCTGAAGGGCTCGCCTAGGCTTTCGTCACCGAAGTGCAGAAGCCCACGCCGATGAAGGCGATGATCCTGGCGGCTGGCAAGGGAACACGGGTGCGTCCGATCACGCACACCACCCCCAAGCCGATGATCCCGATCCTGCAGAAGCCGGTGATGGAGTTCTTGCTGGAGCTGCTCAAGGAGCACGGCTTCGACGAGATCATGGTCAACGTCTCCCACCTGGCGGAGGAGATCGAGAACTATTTCCGCGATGGCCAGCGCTTCGGCGTCCAGATCGCCTACAGCTTCGAGGGGCGGATCGAGGAGGGGGAGCTGATCGGCGAAGCCCTCGGCTCGGCCGGTGGCCTGAAGCGCATCCAGGATTTCCAGCCCTTCTTCGACGACACCTTCGTGGTGCTGTGCGGCGATGCCTTGATCGACCTCGATCTCACCGAAGCGGTGCGGCGCCACAAGCAGAAGGGGGCGATGGCCAGTCTGATCGCCCGGCGCGTGCCCCGGGAAGAGGTGAGCAGCTACGGGGTGGTGGTCACCGACCCGGACGGCCGGGTGCTGAGGTTCCAGGAGAAGCCGGCGGTGGCGGAGGCCGCCAGCGACATGATCAACACGGGCATCTACATCTTCGAACCGGAGGTGCTTGATTTCATCCCCAGCGGCGAACCGTTCGACATCGGCTCGGATCTGTTCCCGCGGCTGGTGGAGGCGGGGGCACCCTTCTACGCCCTGCCGATGGAATTCGAATGGGTGGATATCGGCAAGGTTCCCGACTACTGGCAGGCGATCCGCAGCGTGCTGCAGGGCGAGGTGCGCCAGGTGCAGATCCCGGGCCGGGAGGTGCGGCCAGGCATCTACGCCGGCCTGAACGTGGCGGCGAACTGGGATCGCATCACGGTGCAGGGGCCGATCTACGTGGGCGGCATGAGTCGCATCGAAGACGGTGCCACCATCATCGGGCCGGCGATGATCGGTCCGAGCTGCCACATCTGCGCTGGCGCCACGATCGACAATTCGATCATTTTTGATTACTCACGCATCGGCCCCGGCGTGCGGCTGGTGGAGAAGCTGGTGTACGGCCGCTATTGCGTGGATCGCAACGGCGACCACTTCGACCTCCAGGAGGCCGCCCTCGACTGGCTGATCACCGACGCCCGCCGCCAGGACCTGGCCTCCCCCTCCCCCCAGCAAAAGGCCATGGCCGAGCTGCTGGGCAGCGACCTGGCGGTGAGCCGGGCAGCGGGCTGAACAGTCTAAAAACAAGCTTAAGCCTCACAAAACCATTCGCCCTGGTCATGGATCCCATACTTGCGCAGCCAGCTCAAATTGCTTGTCGCCTGCTAAGCTAAGATGGAGACCCCTCTCAGAAATTTTCATGCGTCCCCCTTCGTTCCAGCACCCGGCTTTTGCCGCCGGTTTTGTTGCCACCACCTTGCTTGCCACCACTTTTCACGCCGGCAGCGCCCAAGCCTGCACTTTTGGCACCCTAAGTAGCTGCTCCATTTCTGTAGGAGCCCTCAAGTTCGATAACTTTAATTATAGTGGCGTCCAGCCCGAAAACGACGACACTATAACGGTCAGTGTTTTGCCAGGGCCCAAATACACGTTCCAGGCCAGCTTTTCACCTGGAGGCCAAGGGTTTGTACAAGGCGATGGAACCCTCACTTTCGCCGTGACAGCCGTTTCACCCGGCTACACCCTGTCGACGGTTGCAGCAGGTTCAAACACTTCGAACTCAACTACACCTTATTACACAGTTACAAATACTCTAACTGGAATTGCTTCTCCCCTCGTATCCCTTGGGGGAGCTTCAGTGAGTGCTGTTTCTTTTATCACTCCTCCTTCGTCCACATCTGTTTCTATTGCCTGGGTACAGGGGGGCGTCAACAACGCCCTGCTCAACACTTCCCTCGATTTTGTAACAAACCCGCCTGCAATTCCTGTCCCTGGCCCGCTGCCGCTTTTCGGAGCAGCTACAGCTTTTGGCTTCTCCCGGCGCCTGCGTCGTCGCGTATCCGCACCTCAGGCTTCTTGATTAGTCTCCACAGTCTCAAAGATTCTCCCGATCCCCTCTTTAGAGGGGATTTTTTTTGCCTTAGGCCCCTCGACATCTTCATAGAAAAATCCATGATTACGAGGCAAACGCTCAGCTTCTCCCTACGAAGGCTCAGTCTGGGACTGCTCCTGGCCTTCGTGGTCAACACCTTGTTCGGTCTGTTCCCTTTGCAACTAACAAACCCAGCTTGGCAACTGCGCGTCACCACGTTGGTACTCACCACAGCGCCGTTCACGCTGCTGGGAACGGCCATCCTCTTCCTGTCGGAGCGCCACATGAGCAGCCTTGCCAAGCCATGGCTCTCCGCCAAACAGATCCGCAAACTCGCCCGCCCGGTGACCATCGGCTTTCTTCTACTGATCCCCCTGCAAGTCAATGCCATCTGGTCGCAGATTCGCACCGCCGACTTCGAAGCCCAAAAGACCATTCGCGCTGTGCAAAGACGAGCTGACGTAGTGAAGACCGTGTCTAGCAGCACAGATTTACTGAGAGTTTCTGCCGGCCTTCCTCCAGATTGGCAGCCACTCCCCAAGGCTTCGCTGTCAGAGAATCGCCAGCGCCTCCTCGCCCGAATCGAGCCGGAACTGGCCCGGCTGCGCACCACGGTGGATCAACGCAAGCTGCAAGCCATCCAGCTAGGCCTGAAGGATGGCACCAGCAACCTCCTGCTGGCCCTGATCTATGCCTGGGCCTTTGAAGGCGTGCGGCTGGGCCAGGGGTTGCCAGGTTTGGTGGAGGAGGCCGATGCCGCCACGGAGGAGCTGACGCGGAACACGGAAACAGATCCAAGCGCGCCCAACAACGAATGGTTTTGATCCCCGCCAGCTCGGAGCTCCTCCTCCAGGCGGCTTCAGGCGCCCGGCGTAGCGGCCAGCGGGCGGCTTTCCAGCCCCGCCTGCCGCAGGATCGCCGGGATCCGCTCCTCCGCCTTGATCGCCATCAGGTGCACCCCCTGGGCGATGGCGCGATAGCTGGCCACCTGTTCGGCGGCGATGGCGATGCCCTCGGCCCCGGGATCCGCCGCTCCCTCCAGACGCTCGATGATCGATTCGGGGATGCAGGCGCCGGGCACCACCCGATTGATGAAGCGCGCATTCTTCGCCGACTTGAGCAGAAACACGCCCGCCAGCACCGGCAGACCCAGGGGGGCCGCCAGCTCGTCCACGAAGCGCCGCAGGGCCTCGCCATCCATCACCATCTGGGTTTGCACGAAGCGAGCCCCAGCGGCCTGCTTGCGCCGCAGCCGCGAAACCTGGCCGCTCCAGCTGCGGGATTGGGGGTCTGCGGCGGTTCCCAGGAACAAATCGGTGCCACCGTCGGGCAGCACACCCTTCACCGGATCCTCCGCTCGATTGAAGCGGTCCGCCAGCTGCAGCAGCCGCACCGATTCCAGCTCGTTCACGGGCTTGGCGCGGGGCTGATCGCCAGCGCGCACCGGATCGCCGGTGAGGCAGAGCACGTTGCGGATGCCGAGGGCATGGGCGCCGAGCAACTCGGCCTGCAGGGCAATCAGGTTGCGGTCGCGGCAGGTGAGCTGCAGGATCGGCTCGATGCCCGCCTCCAGGAGCAGCCGGCACACCGCCAGGCTGCTCATCCGCATCACTGCCCGGCTGCCATCGGTGATGTTCACCGCATCCACCAGCGGCCCGAGTTCAGCGGCGGCCGCCAGGGTGCGGGAGGCATCGGCACCGCGGGGCGGGGTGACCTCGGCGGTGATGGCGAACCTTCCGCTGGCCAGAACCTCCCGAAGACCCACAACTTCACCCCATGGTGGGGCCATCATGGAGCAAGACTCTGCCTACAGTGAGGCTTCGCGGACGGTTTGCCGATGTCTGAGCGTCTGACGGGGTCTGAGCGTCTGGCGGGCCATCCCCGAGCCGAGCTATCGGAGCGGGAACTCGAGATCATCGAGCTCGTGGCGATCGGCCTCACCAACCAGGAAATCGCCGAGAGGCTCACGATCAGCAAGCGCACCGTCGATAACCACGTCAGCAACATCTTCACCAAGACCGGGGCGAAAAACCGCGTCGCCCTGTTGAACTGGGCCATGGACAACGGCAAGATCTGCCGTGACGGGTTCAATTGCTGCTCGCTGGAGGGGAGTGGCCAGGGCGAAACGCGCCCGCGTCCGTGAGCGGCAGGAGTTCCCGTCGCTCCGCTTCACTCCAGGCGGCCAGGGGCCGCATCGCCAGGGCGGCATTGCTCAATTCATGGCGGCCGCTGAGCTCGCGCACGCACCATGGCGGCACCGAGAGGGGGTCATCCGGTGCGCTCAGCTCCACCTCCGCCACCACCAGCGGCGCGTTGGCCCCCTCGAAGACATCCAGCACCCACGTGCCGCCAGGAAGATCCAGGCCGTAGCGACACTTGTCCACCTGCCGGTCGGTGAGAGCCAGCAGGGCTTCGCCATCGGCGAGGGGGATCGGGTATTCGAACTCCAGGCGGGTCAGGGCATCGGCACCGCCCGGAGGCACCGCCTTGAGGGTGAGCCAGGCGGCCGGTTCGGCCGCCTGAGGTTCTGTGCCCTCCGCCCGGCTCAAGCGCACCCGCAGGGTGAGGCCCTCGGCGCCGCCAGCGAGGTAGCCCTGGCGC
The DNA here is from genome assembly GCA_044351065.1 of Cyanobium sp. GTDB lineage: Bacteria > Cyanobacteriota > Cyanobacteriia > PCC-6307 > Cyanobiaceae > Cyanobium. The sequence goes on along the minus strand of JBILGK010000022.1, from coordinate 17,258 downwards.
AGCCTGGCCTGCCAGCGCACCAGCGGCCGCCAGCTCTGGCCGGCCACCAGGAAGCGGCGTTCGATCTCCAGGGCCATGGCGCTCAGTTGCGGGAGGGTTCGGCGGCCACCAGGTCGCTGGCCCAGTGCAGCTTGCGACTGATGGTGCGGTAGTAGGAGGGGCTGTGTTCCAGCAGCACAAACAGGGCCGGCTCGGGAGCCCGCTCCAAGGTGCAGCGATCACCCGGATCCAGCACCGTGGCATGGGCGCCATCCTTCCACAACCGCACCCGTCGGATCGACTCCCCCAGTGGCCAGACGCAGATCCGCGCGCGAGGCGGCACCACGATCGTGCGGCTGGAGATGCTGATCGGACAGATCGGCGTGATCACGATCCCCTCCAGGCCTGGATGGAGGATCGGGCCGCCCGCGGCCAGGGCATAGCCGGTGGAGCCGGTGGGGGTGGCGACGATCAGCCCGTCGCCGCGCACCTGATCCACCACCTCCCCGTCGATCTCGATCTCCAGCAAACAGGTGGGGGAGAGTTCATCGTGACAGGGGCGGAAGTAGAAGTCGTTGAGGGCGCGGTGCGGCTCATCGCTCGCCAGGCTCACCCCATCGGCCCGACCGATTCCGGCCTGCAGCATCATTCGCTGCTCAAGGGCAAAGCGATCACCCCGCAGCCGCTCCCACAGACTGCTTTCCCGATCGCCGCTCTGCGGGCGCAACTGGCGCCGCTCGTGGGTGAGAAAGCCGAGATGGCCACCCACATTGAAACTCAGGATCGGCACGGCGAAGGGGGCGAGATGGCGCGCGGCACCCAGCACCGTGCCATCGCCCCCGAGCACCACCGCCAGATCGGGCGGACCGGGCTCGGTGGCCAACAGGCCGGGAAACGGGTTGCTCGTGGCGCCGCTGACCGAGGTGACGACCCCCACCCCCTCGTGGCGGAGTTCCTCTGCGCAGCGGCGAGCCTGGCTGGCGGCGGCCTGGCTGCCGCTGCGCACGATCAGCCAAACCGTCTCAAGGCGCATGCCGAACCCGGGCAACCGCCCCCAGCCTGCCTACCAACGCAGCAGGTTGAAGCGCTCCATGTCCACCGTTTCGCGATTTCGATACAGGGAGAGCAGGATCGCCAGGCCAACGGCGGCCTCCGCGGCAGCCACCGTGATCACAAAGATCGTGAACACCTGGCCGCGGATCAGCTGACCATCGAGGTAGCTGGAGAAGGCCATCAGGTTGATGTTGACACCATTGAGCATCAGCTCGATGCTCATCAGCACCCGCACAGCATTGCGGCTGTTGATCAGGCCCCAGACGCCGGTGCAAAACAGCAGGGCTGCGACCGAGAGGAAGGCCTGCAGGGAGATGGGGGAATCAGGGCTCACGGGGCGGTTTCCTGGAGGGACGGTGCGTTGTCGGGCTGCTCGAGCAGCAGCGGAGTGCGGGTCTTCTCGATCAGACCCTGATCGGCGGGCTCGCCGGTGATCACATCGCTGCTGAACACATCGCGGCGGGCCAGCACGATCGCCCCGATCATCGCCATCAGCAGCAGCACCGAAGCCAGCTCAAAGGGGAGCAGATAATCGCTGAACAGGTGTTCGCCGATCCGGATGGTGGCTTCCTCCCCCACCGGCAGGGGACCGGGCAGGGCCCAAGCGGTGGTGAAGGCCACCCGCAGCAACAGGGCAAAGAGACCGCCGCAGACCAGGCCGGAGAGGAGCCTGCGCAGCGGCAGGCCGGGGATGTCGGCCATCGCCTCGCGTTTGTTGACCAGCATGATCGCGAACAGGATCAGCACATTGACGGCACCGACGTAGACCAGCACCTGGGCGGCGGCCACAAAGCTGGCGTTGAGCAGCAGGTAGAGCCCCGCCACGCCGAGGAACACCCCGCCGAGCAGGAAGGCCGAATACACGATGTTGGGAAGCAGCACCACGCCAAGCGAGCCGCCGATCACGGTGGCAGCGAGCACCAGGAAGCAGATCTGCTGGATGGAGGAGGCGAGCGTCATCAGGTGGAGGCTCCTGGATCGGAGGAGGCGGGCAGGGTTTCCAGCACCTGCTCGGGGAGTCTGCCTGCGCGGGGGGCGGTGGCCGGCACGCCATGGGGATCCATCTCGCCTTTCGGCAGGTAGGCCAGCTCCCGCAAGGGGAAGACCGAAGGATCGGTGGTCACGCTGGTGGGCAGGCGGCCGAGGGCGACGTTGTCGTAGTTGAGGCTGTGACGGTCGAAGGCGGCGAGCTCGTACTCCTCGGTCATCGACAGGCAGTTGGTGGGGCAGTATTCCACGCAATTGCCGCAGAAGATGCAGACCCCGAAATCAATCGAATAATTGCGAAGCTCCTTCTTCTTGGTCGCCTTGTTCATCACCCAATCCACCACCGGCAGGTTGATCGGGCAGACGCGCACGCACACCTCACAAGCGATGCACTTATCGAACTCATAGTGGATGCGACCCCGATAGCGCTCCGAAGGGATCAACTTCTCGTAGGGATACTGCACCGTGATCGGGCGGCGCCGCAGGTGGTCGAAGGTGACGGCCAGACCCTGGCTGAGGTACTGGGCGGCACCGACGGCGTCCTTGGTGTAATCGCCGACCTTCTTGAGGAAGCCGAACATGGGGAGGAAGTCGGAGGGCAGAGGTCAAACCATGATGGCGGCCCGCGACCGGAATGGGGGTGCGGGCCAGGGAGGGGAGGTCAGCCGCCGAAGACGGCCGGGAAGGCGAGCTTCAAGGCGGCGGTGACGAGCAGGTTGACCAAGGCGATCGGAAGCAGAAACTTCCAGCCGAGATCGAGGAGCTGGTCGATGCGCACCCGCGGCACGGTCCAGCGCAACAGAATGGCGAAGAAGACCAACAAGTAGGCCTTGAGCACGGTCATCACGATGCCGACACTGGCGGTGATCACCTGCACCAGCGGGGCGTCGATCGGCTGGCCGAGCCAGCCGGCCAGCCATTCGACCGGCAGGGGAAAAGACCAGCCACCGAGGTAGAGCACCGCCACCAAGAGGGCCGAGAGCACCAGATTGATGTAGCTGCCCAGGTAGAAGAGAGCGAACTTCATACCGGAGTATTCGGTCTGGTAGCCGGCCACCAGCTCCTCCTCCGCTTCGGGAAGGTCGAAGGGCAGGCGTTCGCATTCGGCCAGGGCGCAGATCCAGAAGATGACGAACCCGACGGGCTGTCGCCAGATGTTCCAGCTGAGGATGCCAGCGCCGGATTGCTGATCAACGATATCGACGGTGCTGAGGGAATTGCTCATCATCACCACCGCCAGCACCGCCAGGGCGAGGGGAATCTCATAGCTGATCGACTGGGCGGCGGCGCGCAGACCGCCGAGCAGGGAGTATTTGTTGTTGGAGGCGTAGCCGCTCATCAACAGACCGATCGGTTGGATGCTGCTCAGGGAGATCCAGAGGAAGATGCCAACGCCCACGTTGCTGATCAGCAGGTTCTGTCCGAACGGGACCACCAGCCAGGAGAGGATCACCGGAACCAGCACGAGCACCGGGCCGAGGGTGAAGAGAAGGCCGTCGGCGCGGGCCGGGATGATGTCCTCCTTGAAGACCAGCTTGAGACCATCGGCGAGGGGCTGGAGGATGCCGAGGGCTCCGGCGTATTCCGGGCCGATGCGCTGCTGCACGGCGGCGGAGATCTTGCGCTCCAGCCAGACATTCACCAGTACGCCCACCACCGCCGCGATCAGAACGGTGAGCATCGGGAAGGGCAGCCACAACAGCCGGGCCGCTCCGCTGCTGAGGCCCAGACCCTGGAGGGTCTCCACGAAGCTGGTCTGCAGATCGAGGCCGGCCGTCACGATCGGGGTGCTGTCCATGGGCGGTTGCGGGCCCGGGCGGGGGTATGCCCCGGGCCGGGCCACCATAGGCGGAGTGGGAGGGAAGGCGGCGAACGGGCAGGCGCTCAGCCGCTGAAGGGACGGCTTTCGAGCGGCAGCCACTGGCGCACCCCGTAGCCGGTGTAGATCTGCGTGGGCCGGAAGATGCGGTTGGCGCCGAGCTGCTCGCGCCAGTGGGCCAGCCAGCCCGCGGTGCGGGCGATGGCGAAGATCGGCGTGAACAGATCGCGCGGGATGCCGAGCTTGCGATACACAAGCCCGGAATAGAAATCGACGTTGGGATAGATGCCCTTTGGCCCGAGCCGCTCCACGGCGGCCAGCTCGAGCCGACGCGCCACGTCGTACATCTCGTCGTAGCCGAAGCTGCGGAAGAGGTCTTCGGCCAGGCCCTGCAGAATCACGGCGCGGGGGTCCTTCACCCTGTATTCGCGATGGCCGAACCCCATGATCTTCTGCTTCGCGGCGATGGCCCGATCCAGCCAGGCTTCGGCCTGATCCGCCGTGCCGATCTGATCGAGCATGTCGAGCACGTCTTCATTGGCGCCGCCGTGCAGGGGGCCGGCCAGGGTGCCCACCGCGGAGGCCACCACGGCGTAGGGATCGGTGAGGGTGCTGGCGGTGACGCGGGCGCTGAAGGTGCTGGCGTTGAGGCTGTGCTCGGCGTGCAGGATCAGGCAGGCGTCGAAGATGCGCGCCTGCAGCGGATCGGGCACCCGCTCGGTGAGCATGTAGAGGAAATTGGCGGCGTAGTCGAGGTCGTCGCGGGGCTGGATCGGATCCTGGCCTTTGCGGATCAACTGGAAGGCGGCCACCATCGTGGGGATCTTGGCGATCAGCCGCACCACCGCATCGATGATGTATTGGGGGTCGTTGAGCGCCCGCCGGGAATAGAACAGGCCGAGCGAGGCGGCACTGGCCTGGAGGGCATCCATCGGATGGCCGCTGGCCGGGAAGCACTTCATCATGTCCCGGATGCGGAAGCTCACCCGCCGGTGCATCTGCACGTCGTTCTGAAACTGGCGCAGCTGGAAGATGGTGGGCAGCTCGCCCCAGATCAGCAGGTAGGCGGTTTCCAGAAACGTGCTGTGGGCCGCCAGCTGCTCGAGGGGGTAGCCGCGGTAGGTGAGCAGACCCTGCTGGCCGTCGATGTCGCAGATCGACGACTGGGTGGCGGGCACCCCTTCGAGACCGGGGCGGTAGACGGGAGGGGAGGGATCCGCCATGGGCTGCGCAGTCCGATGCAGCGAAACTAGGCGGGCGGCGTACGGTGCGCCGTAGCCGGGGCTGCCGACCGGACGACCGCCGCGTTCAGCCGATCAGCAGGCGAGGGCTGAGCAGAAGCCGCAGGGTGGCCTGGCCCGGTTGGGCGGATCTGGGCAGCCGCAGCACCGCCAGGCCGGCCTTGCGCAGCGCAAGGGTGCCGGGCGGGGCGCCGAGGAGGCGGGTGGCCAGGAGGCTCAGATCCGGTTCGTGGCCGACCAACACCAAGCGCGGCCATTCCCCCGGTGGGGCCGCCAGGGTCTCCAGCCAGACGGGCAGAGCCGCGAGGGCCTCGCCGCCCGGCGCCAGACCCTCCGCCAGCTCGAGGGAGGGGGCCAGGCCCGCGGCCACCGCCAGCTCCGCGGTCTCGCGGGCCCGCCGCAGCGGGCTGGAGATCAACCGGCCGGCCCCCAATCCCCGCTCCGTCAGGCGGAGCAGCACCGCGCGGCTGCGCTCCCGACCGCGGGCGGTGAGGGCACGGGCGGCATCGGGCACCGCGCCGCCGCGCTCCTCGGCGATGCCATGGCGGAACAGCAGCAGCTCCACCGGGCTGGAGGGGGCGGAGACGGGGCGGGCAGACTCGACCATCGCTGCCCCTCAGCCCAGTTCCAGGCGGGCCTGCAGGCGCAGGGAGGCACCATCGGCCTCCAAGGCCAGGGCCAGGCCGCGCAGGGGCGGCTCCACCCCGCCGCCAGCCAGGGCGGTGAGCCGCCGCCAGGGCCGCCAGGGCTGCAGCAGGCGGCGGGCGGGCTCCGCCGCCAGGGACCAGCGCAGCGGTGCGCCGGGCCGATCGAGGGCATCGAGGCGGTGGATCAGGGCCGCGGCGGCGCTGGCCCCGACAGGGCGGGCCTCCAGCAGGGCCAGACTGCTGCCCCACCAGGCCTGCCCCGCCTCCGCAGCGCGCCAGCCCGAGAGGGAGGCCTGCAGCTGATCGGCACCGTCACGACGAGCCGGACGCCCCCCTGCGGCACTCAGACGGGTCCAGACCAGAGCAGAGCGATCGGGAAGCTCCAGCGGTGCCGGGATCAGCCCTTCGGCGGCGAGGGCCGCTTCGATCCCCTCGGGCGCGGGCTGGTCGGCGGGAGTGCCGAGCAGCCAGCCCTGCTCCCCCAGTGCCGCCAGCAGGGGGCCGCCATCTCCGCCCGCCACGAGTTGCGGCAAGGGCCCGGCCGCCGCCGGCAGCGCGGCGCGGCGCAGCAGCGGGGCCAGCAGCGGTTGCGCCAGGAAAGTGGCCGAATCCTGGATCAGGGCGAGACTGGTGGGCTGACCCACCAGACCCGCCAGCAGGGCCCGCTGGCGGGAGTCGTCGGCGGCTTGAAGCGGCAAGGGCGCGGAGAGGTCCAGCTGGCCCGCCACCTCCAGGAAGCGCCCCCGGGGCCGCAGGGCGGCGAACAACAGGCCGGGCCGCGGCTCCGATGCAGCGGGGAGGGAGAGGCCAAGCCAGGGTTCGAGGGCCGAAGGGCGGGCCACCAGCAGGCCCACCCCCTCGCCCAGCCGCTCGATTCCCGCCCGCAACCCGGGCTGGCCCGCCAGGTTGAGCTCCTCGATCTGGGAGACGTCGAGAGCCTGCTCCAAAACGCCCCGACCGGAGGCGATCAGCACGAGATCATCCGCCACCAGGGCGGTGGCCAGGGGCAGCGGCTCGCTGCCCATCAGGGCGCCACGACCACTGATCAGGCCCATGCCGCGGTAGCGGCTCACCTGGAGGTCGGTGCCAGCCAGGCTGCGGGTCTGCCAGAAGCGCTGCAGGAAGCGGCGGGCACCCTGGCCATCCCGGCTGCTCAGGGCCAGCAGCCAGCCGCCGGAGGGCGCTCCGGCCGCGTCGGGCGATGGGGCGACTCCGCCATCGAACAGCGCCAGGGCGATGCCCGGCGCCAGCCAGCCGGCCAGCTCGTCGCGGTAGTCGAGGCCGGCGGCGGCGAAGGCGCCATCCCGCAGACGCGCCACCGCATCGCTGGCATCCCTCCGGGCCCGGGTGGGGGCCACGGCGCGGGCGTAGGCCACGGGCTGCTCGCCGTCGGTGGTGAGGAAGAGGCTCAGGGGGGCCTGGCGGGGCACGAAACGGGCCGCCGGCGGCAACGTCAGGGCCTGGTGCTGCAGGGCCAGCGGGCTGCGCCGGAGCACCAGAACCCAGCCCCCGAGACCGAGACCGGAGGCCAGCACGGCGAGCGCCAACACCACCGCCAGGAACGGGCGGCCCTTCATGCGTCCTGAGCAGGATGGATCCATCCTGACGCCCTCCCCGTCCATGGCCCACGCCCAGCCCGCCCCGGCCCCCGAACCGGACGCGCCCGGTTCTTCCCGGCAGCCCGCCACGATCCGTCCGCTGGAGCTGGACCAGCGCCTGCGGGCAGGGGAGTCGATCCAGCTCGTCGATGTGCGGGAGGAGGGGGAGCTGGCCCTGGCGCGGCTGCCCCATGCGGTGCTGCACCTGCCCCTGAGCCGCTCGGCGGAGTGGATGGAGTCGCTGGCGGAGCGGCTGGATCGGGAGCGGCCCGTGGCCGTGCTCTGCCATGCCGGCGTGCGCAGCTGGCACTTCAGCTGCTGGCTGATCGAACAGCACGACTACCCGCAGGTTTGGAACGTGCAGGGGGGCATCGATTCCTGGAGCCGGGACGTGGACGCGACGGTGCCGCTCTACTGAGCGCTGCCCTTTACGGTGGGCACCTGCTTTGGCAGCAGGCGACCGAACCGGAGAGTTTTCTCCCTACGATCGCCGCACCCAGGGCTGCTGCCTGCCCGCAACCTTTTCCTTGGACTGCCTGCCGCGGCGACAACAGGATGTGCTGCGCGCCACGGTGCGCCACTACGTCGACACGGTGGAGCCTGTGGGCAGTCGCACGTTGGTGCGCCGCTTCGGGCTGCCGGCCAGCGCGGCGACCGTGCGCTCGGCCATGGGGGCCCTGGAGCAGCGGGGCCTGCTCACCCAGCCCCATGCCTCCGCCGGCCGGATTCCCAGCCAACAGGGCTACCGGCTGTACGTCGATCAGCTGCTGCCGGCCCCCGGGGCTGCGGCCCACCAGCTGGAGCGGGAACTCTCAGGCCTCACCCTGCAGTGGTCGGCACTCGACGACCTGCTGCTTCACTTCGCCCGCCGCCTGGCCGACCTGACCGGCCTGCTGAGCCTGATCAGCCGGCCGCTCCGGCCCCGACCGCAGCTGCTGGCGATCCGGCTGGTGCCCAGCGGCGCGCGGCTGCTGGTGTTCCTGGTGGAGGGGCCCGCCCTGTCCACCAGCCTCAACCTGCGTCTCCCCGCTCGCCTGCGCCCCCAGATGCCGATTCTGGAGCGCTGGATGCAGTCCCAGCTGGAGGAGGGCGGCTTGCTGGACTGGGGGCGGTTGCCAGCGGAACTGCGGGACGGCGGGGCGCTGCTGCGCCAGGCCCTGGAAAGCCACGAACGGCAGCGGGGGGGAGAAGCCGAAGCGATGCTGGCGGCGGGGCTGGGGGGCCTGCTGGCCCAACCGGAATTCCGCAGCAGCTCCAGCCTGCTGCCCCTGGTGCAGCTGGTGGAGCAGCGACCGCGCCAGCTGCTCGGCCCCCCCGCTGCCGAGGTGGAGATCGCCGCCTGCCTGAGCGAGGCGATCTGGATCGGGCGGGAGCATCCCCAGCCCGCCCTGGAGGAATGTGCGGTGGTGCAGGCCACTTATCGCTGCGGCGACGGGGCCCGGGGGCAGGTGGCACTGATCGGGCCGATGCGCATGGCCTATGCCACCGCCCGCGCTGCGGTTCAATCGGTGGCATCCATCCTGCAGCGCCTGCTGAGCTGAATGCCCCCGCCATGACCTATTGCGTTGGTTTTCTGCTCAAGTCGGGGCTGGTGTTCGCGTCCGACTCGCGCACGAACGCCGGGGTGGATTACATCTCCAGCTACAGCAAGATGCACGTGTTCCAGCCGGCGGACGACCGGCTGTTCGTGCTGCTCACCGCCGGCAACCTGGCCACGGCCCAGGCGGTGCTGAACCGCATCCGGCGCGACATCGCCGACCACCAGGAAGCGGCGGGAGCGAGCGGCGGGGCGGGCGAGGGTCCGAACCTGCTGACGGCCCGCCACCTGTTCGAGGCGGCCGATTATGTGGGCGGGCTGAGCGTGGAAGTGCAGGCGAAGGTGGCGCCGAGCCTGCGCCAGACGGGCGCCAGCGCCGAGGTGAGCTTCATCCTGGGCGGCCAGATCGCCGGTGAACCGCACGGCCTGTTCATGATCTACCCCCAGGGCAACGCGATCAGCGCCACCACCGAAACCCCCTTCCTGCAGATCGGCGAGAGCAAATACGGCAAGCCGCCACTCGACTACATCGGCCACACCGGCATGACATTGGAGGACGCCGGTCGCCTCTGCCTGGTGTCCCAGATTGTGACCCGCCGCTCCAACCTCACCGTGGGGCCGCCGTTCGAGATCGCCATGGTGCCGCGGGATGAGCTGCGGGTGAGCCGGCGCCTCAAGCTGGGCAAGGAGGCGCCGGAGATCAACCGGGCAATGGAAACCTGGTCTCGGGCGATGGTGGAAACCATCGGCAAGCTGCCGCGCTTCGCCTGGGAGGAAGACCCTCTCTGAGCACGCCGCGCCGCACTGAATCCGCCGAGGCAATGGCGCACAACTTGACATCGCGTCAACAACCGTGCTACCACCGATCGAGATGATTGAATTGGATGGAATCGCAGATTGCCGATGCACTTGCCAAACTTCTGGCGCAGATGGATGCGACCCGAATTCACACCTGGCATGGCAAGGAAACGCCACACGCCCATCTTCTGGCGCAGATGGGCGGGACCTTTGACCGGGCTCGCCACCCAAAATCACTGCATAGATTCTATGGCCAAGTCTACAGTCAACACGGAGAAGATGGGTACATCGCCGAGATATTTTCTCGCATCGGCCAGGGGCGTAAAACTTTTTTGGAGATCGGCGTAGAAAACGGCCTCCAGAACACGACGCGCTTTCTTCTGGAACAAGGATGGCGCGGCGCCTGGATTGAGGGCAATGAAGAATACGCCAAGGAAGCATGTCGCACATTTTCCTCATTCATCGAGACTGGCAGCCTCCAGGTCATCTCGGCAAGCGTCACCGCTGAAAACATCAACGATCTCATCGAAAAAATCAATTTGGGAAACGATTTTGATCTCGTTTCGATGGATATCGACTTCAACACCAGCCACGTCTGGCGCGCAATGAATGCACGCGGGAGAGCCTACTGCATCGAATACAATTCCTCCATCCCGCCTGGCGTCATAGCGGAAGTGGAATACGATGCTCAAGGCGTCTGGGATGGGACGAACTATTTCGGGGCAGGGCTGAAAGTCATTGAGAATATCGGGCGCCAGAAGAAGGCATCCCTGGTTGGCTGTGACCTGCAAGGCGTGAATGCATTTCTCGTGACCGAAGAAGAATCAGAGAAATTCATGGGTCCATTTACAGCCGAAACCCACTATGAATTACCCAAATACAGCCTGCACACTCACATCGGCCACCAACCTTCACGTCTTGCAAGAAAATGGAAGGTAAGTCAATAACTGCGGTGCAACCCCTGCAAGCCAGTCAGCCACTCCTCTGGCCTGCAAGGTCTGCACGAATCCAGCCAGATCCCAACACGATCCGGTTGACTTTGCAGCGATTGTTGACCCGGTAGCGATTGTTGATCCGGCAGTGCCGATGCGGCTGAGGGGATGCGAACGGCTCATTGACAACACAAATGCCCCGGTAGCCGGCGTCGAAACCGCTGTGCACTTTGTGCCAGAGAAATCTCCCTGCACGCCTCGCTTCAGCAGGCGCCGAGGCGGTCGCCGAGCCGATCGGCCACGGTGTTCACGTCCTTGTCGCCGCGGCCGGAGAGGTTGAGCACCACTTCGGTGCCGGGGGCAAGGGCGGGGCAGAGGCTGTCCAGCCAGGCGAAGGCATGGGCGGTTTCCAGGGCGGGGATGATCCCCTCCAGCTGGCTGAGCCGTTGCAAGGCCTCCAGCGCCTGCTCATCGGTGACGGCGGCGTACTCGGCCCGGCCGATGCCTTTGAGGTAGCTGTGCTCGGGGCCGACGCCGGGGTAATCGAGGCCGGCGCTGATCGAGTGGGCCTCCTGCACCTGCCCTTCGGAGTCCTGAAGCAACAGGCTCATGGCGCCATGCAGCACCCCGACGCGGCCCTCGGTGATGGTGGCGGCATGGCGGCCGCTGGCCACCCCCTCACCGGCGGCCTCCACCCCGATCAGCCGCACGGAGGTGTCTTCGACGAAGGGATGGAAGAGGCCCATGGCATTGGAACCGCCGCCCACACAGGCCACCAGCACGTCGGGCAGGCGACCGAAGGCCTCGTGGCACTGCTGTTTGGTTTCCTTGCCGATGCAGGCGTGGAAATCGCGCACGAGCATCGGATAGGGGTGGGGACCGGCCACCGAGCCGAGGATGTAGTGGGTGGTCTCCACGTGGGTCACCCAGTCGCGGATCGCTTCGCTGGTGGCGTCCTTGAGGGTGGCGGTGCCGGCGGTGACCGGCTGCACGGTGGCGCCCAGCAGGCGCATGCGGAACACGTTGAGGGCCTGGCGGCGCATGTCTTCGGCGCCCATGTACACCACGCACTCCAGGCCGAAGCGGGCGCAGACGGTGGCGGTGGCCACCCCGTGCTGGCCGGCGCCGGTTTCGGCGATCACCCGCTTCTTGCCCATGCGCAGGGCGAGCAGGGCCTGGCCGAGGGCGTTGTTGATCTTGTGGGCGCCGGTGTGGTTGAGGTCTTCCCGCTTGAGCCAGAGACGCGGGCCGCCCTCGGGCCGGCGGTAGTGCTCCGTGAGCCGCTCCGCCTCATAAAGCGGAGAGGGCCGCCCCACGTAGGTGCGCAGCAGGTGGTTGAGCCGCTCGGTGAAGGCCGGATCCGCCCAGGCCTCGGCGGCGGCGGCCTCCAGCTCCGCCAGGGCGGGCATCAGGGTTTCCGGCACGTACTGGCCGCCGAAGGGCCCGAAGCGGCCGAGGGCATCGGGCCGCACGGCGGGGGCGAGGGCGGCGGGATCGGGGGCGGTGCCGGTGGCGGCGGAGGGAACGGTGGCGGTCACCGGCGGTGGTAGGGAGGTGGGATCCAGCCTAGGGAGCCAGGCGGCGTCCCACCCGGGCCACATGCGCACGCAGCGCCTCGGACAGCTCGTGGTGCAGGGAGAGGTCGATGCTCCAGGGCAGCAGCAGGTCGTCGAGGGCGGTCATCAGCCGCAGGCGGTCGTTGTGGGTGAGGTGAGGCGCCACCAGGGTGAGGTCGATGTCGGAGTCGGGGCGATGGCGGCCCATGGCGCGGGAGCCGTAAAGCCACACCTCGTGCACGGCGGGTTCGGCCTGCAGCAGCGCCAGGATGCTGGCTGAGGCCTCGTCAGGAAGGCCGGGGATGGACTCCTGGGAGGAGGGCGGCGAGCTGGACTCAGGCATCCCCTGGCTCCGGCTCCGTGCGAGTGAGCCGCAGCTCCAGCGTCTGGCGGAGTTCCCGGAAACAGGGGAGGTGGCTCAGGGCCACCTGGCCGCTCACCTGCTCGGCCGTGACGCGGTTGTACGTGTGGCTGGTGAGGTTGCGGTCCTGCACCATGCGGAGCCAGCTTTCGCCATCGCGGATCAGGCCCACGCGAAAGGCGAGCCGGAGCGTGTCGCGCGAGCCGATCAGATCGGCGTTGCCCTCCGACATCAGCAGATCGCGCAGGGTATTCCAGCCGAGCTCGAAGCAATACTCGAAGGCCTTGATCAGGCCCTGGCGCTCCCGCTCATTCAGTTCGGGCGGCTGGAAGAAGGTTTCCAGCTGATCCAGGGCCTGGCAGAAATTGGCGAAGCGCTGCTGCCAGCGGATGTCGGGCGGCATGGCGGCGGGGCGATCGGGGCATTCTGGGCGGTGCGGCGGAGAGGGGAGAGGGGAGAGGGGAGAGGGACCTGAACCGCCGGGCTTCCAGGAAGGGAGCGCTGTACAAAGGTGTCAAGGCCGCGACGGGCGTATGACCTGGCGGACCTGACCCTGCAGGCGGAGGAAGCGCGGAACAACAAGGATCAGGCTGGGGGGTGATCACCCTGACCGAGGCTCTCCAGGAGGGAAAGCCATTGATTGAAGCGGGGGCACACAGCTCGAACCGCAGGCAAACCTGCCTTTTCAATGGCATCAGGGCCATGCAGTGCTTTGCGGTAGTCAGGAATCAGTCGCCTCAGGCGGTGGCTTGGCGAAGTTTCCTTGGAATCATTGATATCTTCTGGAGGGATGCCGTAGATTTCCGCCTGGAGCGTCAACAAACCGGCTCGCTGATCATCGGCATCGAAAAGATCGACCAGGCCGTGCGATGCAGCAAGCACGAGAGCCTCGAACTCGTGAGATTGAATGTAGGGAATCAAGCGCCATACGCCGCAATCATCACTGGAGCCAGTGATATCGCGAACCATGGCCTGCTCCAGCCTCTCGCAACGGGAACCGGTGTGGGCATCAGCAGGTTGATGGGCACGATCCGGAAAGTCAGCCGGCAAGCCATACAAATCACACAGGGTACTGACCCGCAGATTCCTTCCAGGGTCACTTCTCAAGACGTTGCGTAGATCGCGCCGCCAATCTGCATAGGGATATCCGCCACGCACACCGCTGCCACTCAAGCCTCGATCGGAAGCTTTTGCCTTACCAACAACTGATGGCGTGGCAGCGACCCCAAATTGGCCGAGATGTGGAGCAAGGATTTGTCTCACGAATTTTGCCTCTGTCGGGCCCTCCACGACGATGACCAGACGGATGGATTCGGGCATGCTCAGGGCATACCTCCGATGACCCCTTTGGCATAAAGATCACGCAGGCTGTAATCCTCCAGCCAAAGACGAAGGCCCTGCTCCGACAAGCGCTTGAGAGTGGTTTCTCCATGTTCGCGCTCGACAACCACCACCTCCTCAACCGAAAAATGCTCGAGAAGTTCCGTGGACTGGGTGGAAAGAACAATCTGCGTATGCCTGCAGATTGAACGGCAGAGCTCAGCGATCAAGGCAATGGCGGCAGGATGCAGGCCGAGTTCGGGCTCGTCGATGCTGATGAGCAGGGGCAGGCGATCGGTGGGTTGCGACAGCACCGTGATCAGGGCTAGTGCCCGGAGGGTGCCATCAGAGAGTTGGTGACAGCCAAAGCGCTCGTCGCAATCATCAATCCAATCCAGGCGAACGCTGCCATTCACAGCCACAGGATCCAACTGCTTGATGGCCGGTGCGATGTGGCGGCAGTGGCGGTTGATGCGTTGCCATGCCTTGCGGTCGGCGTCCTGGTCACTGTCCTTGAGGCGCAGGAGATAGGCGGCGAGGTTCGAACCATCAGAGCGGGGGAAGCGATCGTCTTCCCGCCGGGCGTGGGTGCGCATCTTGGACTTGTCTGAGGTGTCGTGAAAGTGGTAGTAGGACATCCGACCCAGCCAGCGATTCGCGGCGGCCATTGCCTGGGGTTCAGGGAAGTCCTCCAAGGCGGAGGGCAGTGAGAATGAGCCGGAGGCCTCCATCAGGCGGGATTCACGGTGGCCAGAACCAAGGCTGCCCTGGTGGGAACATCCATCCTCATCCGTTAGATCCAGTTTCTCTTCAAGAAAGAAAAGAGAATCATCAGGAGCAAAGGCGAGTGATGCTTTGTAATGGTAAGTGCAGCCTTGCTCTCGGATCACCACAACAAGCCTGATCGCCTCTGTGGCCTTGGGTCCGTAATGCAACAGAGCGGCAGCATAGCCATGCTCTGCCACATAACGCTGCAGCGAGCTGGTGCGCAGCAGCGGGATCAGCCGGAGGGCCTGGAGCAGATTCGACTTTCCGGCACCATTGGGGCCGATCAGCAGGGTAAGCCGGCCTGGCTCCAGCACGACATCCTTGAGGGACCGGAAACCAGCAACGTGAATCTGCTGAACCCCATCGGCGCCAGAGTGCTGCGCCACCGGCAGATCTTCAGGCAATGTCTGCATGGTTCTCCTCCTCTGCGTCCAGTCTGCCGGCCAGCACCTCCTGCAGGAGCGCTGCCAGCAACCGCCTGCGCTGCTGAACGGCCCGGCTGAGCGGCTGCTCCAGCGGATCGCAGAGGGACATCAATTTCGATAGCTGAACATCAGCAGGCAAGAAGCTGGATGCCATGCTAATGAGAGCGCGTGATCCAGGCCCTGATCTCGCCAACGAGATGATTCAGAGAGTCGTTATTTCGACACGCCCTCTCCATATCCATCTTGGGCAGCAAATCAAGACAGATCGCCATTGGATCTGTGAGCACGGCTTCCCCGGCCTGCTCCAGGGCATCGGCGAGCCATTGCTTATAAACAAGCCGACCCGATCGTGTTGGCGGCCGCGGCACCGGAACACTGAACAGGGACTGGAAAGCCTCCGGATCCGCGGTGCACCACACCTCCACATGCGGATCCGGGCAGCCGATGAGCACACTGGGGTAGAGGGATGAATCAACAGCCTCCTGAATGGTGCGCAGCATGGAGCGCCAGCCGCTGCTGTTGGCATCGATCAGCACCAACAGAGCATCGCCTCGGGGTTGCCGGCCGGTTTTCAACGCCCGCTGCCAGGATTTGAGAGAGGAGATGGCACGGCCGTGACCACCACGGGCGGAGTGGGGCCTGAGCAGGGGAGTGGCGATCCCTTCACGGATGGCGAGAATCTTGATCAGATTGCGCAGAAAGGTTTCATGGCCGCTGTCTTCACAGAAGACATCGATCATCAGACGATCAGCCATCCAACCATCCTCCGATGGTCATGGCCTCCAGCACCCGGGCATCTTCGCTGCTGGCCAGACCTTCTGTGATTTCGGCGTCATCAAACAGCGGCCCGAGGGGATCAAAGGTCTGGTAGGTGGAGCCAGACGCCGTTGTGGCGCAGCGAAGCAGACGCACATGGCTGGCATCAAGCTGGCCCTCCCGTACCTGGCGCACCATTTCCACCACCACCTGGGGGGAATGGGTGGTGACGATCACCTGTTGACTGCGGGAGGCGCGAGCCAGGAGTTGGCTGACGACCTCGATGCGGTGGGGATGAACACCGTTTTCCGGTTCTTCAAAGGCCACCAATCCCTTCTGGAAGGGATTCACGGCCATGGCGCAGAGAGCCAAAAGCCGCAGGGTGCCTTCGGAGACCACCCGGGAAGGAAGCCAGATGGCATCCATCTGAACCCGAAGCTCCAATTCACCGCGTTTTTCATTGAGCTCTGTGCACAGATCCGTGATCGATGGAATCACCATCGCGATCACGCGCCGCACCGCCGCAAAGGCCTGGGGCTGCTCATGGCGGAGGCGATGAAGGTAAGGTACGAGCCACTCGCCACGGCTGCCGATGTCGTTGACATCACGAGGCGGCTGGGGATCCCGCATGGAGCGGATGGGATCGAGGTAGAGGATGCGCCAGGCACCAATTTGCTGATGCAGCTGATCAAAGAGTGGATAGCGCTCCGAGCCGGTGAATTGGCGATTGGAGACAACGGTATGGGGCAGGCCGATATTTTCCTCATAGGGATGACTGGGCGAACCAAGACGCCGGATCGCCAGCACATTCGATTGGATTCCCTCTCGGTCCCGAACCATCTTTGCCAGGGATGGATTGCGATGGCGGGGCTTGCGATTCGCGGTGAGGTCCTCCAGCCGTTCATCTTCCACCGAAAGCTTGCCCGACTGGGGATCAATGGCCACTTCCACCTGATAGGAGAGGATGTCGGGCCGCCTGCGGCTGGCAGGCGACCCCGCCATGCTCATCTCCACTTCGAGCCGCAGGCGAGGCTTGGGGCCTTGAAGCAACTGCTCCAGGCCCCCTTCCGCGAAGGTGAAGGCCTCCAGGGGATAGCCGCGGATGCCTTCGGCAAATGCTTCGCTGAGGGTGCGCTCGCCCACCAGGCGCGAGAGCAACAACAGCGCTTCGAGCAGGTTGCTCTTGCCAGCGGCATTGGGACCGAACAGCACCACCAGCGGCGCCAACTCCACGGTGGCGTCACGCAGCGACTTGAAACCCTGAACGTGAATGCGTTCGAGCATGGTCAGGCACCCCCCACGGAGGCCAAGGCCTTCTCCGGCTCGACCAGCGCCTCCGCCAAGAGCGCCTCCAGCAAACGCTGGCGTTGCTGATCGACCTGGCTGAGCTGCTGCTCCAGCTGAACGCAGAGGGCCATCAGTTCGTCCACCTTGGCGACGATGCGGTGTTGTTCGGCGAGGGGGGGGGGGAGGGGAATTGG
>JBILGK010000039.1:0-27921 GCA_044351065.1 Cyanobium sp. | reverse complement strand
CCCGCCCCCCCCCCCAATGGGCATGGCTATGGCGTGGCGGGAGTTCAGGACACAGACCAGGGAACGTTGGCCGTGGCTGTACGGGCAAGGTCGAGAACGAGAGGATTGCTATCAATGTCAGCAAGATTAATTCGCAACTGCAGCAATACGTTGGAAATCCAACTCGCAGGGAATAGGGGCGCATGCTGCCCCGATGATGGATGGGGCTGGAGATGAAGAACTACTCGAATGGCAGGAGCTGCGGCTGCGAGATTTGCGTGAGCTTTGGCTGCTGCATCGGTGGACTGAACCCCCACCACTGGAAGAGCCGCGAGTGAATCACGCACTTTCGCCTCAACGGTCGCCGCCAAACCGGTGAGATTGGTGGGCTTGGGAGGCTTGGTGATGACCCGATAGTCTTTTGCCTCAATCAGCCATGTGCATTGAGCAGGTACAGGTAGATCATGGGCGACAACATCCACAGCCTTGGATCCTTGTGGCCATCCGGCTACGCAAACGCCTGCTACTTCATATTGGAAGGGGACTACTGAAGCATCAACTGTAAAGGACAGCTGCTCTACAGGAATGGTGGTCATGGCAGCACTCCCATGGCCTGATCCAGCAGCTGCTCAGCCTGCTGAATGTCTTCCGTCAGGGCAATGATGTCACCAGACTGCGTAAGGGAAGGCCCCTGTTGAACCGTCACCCCTTCCGCTGAGGCCTTGAGCCCGATGAACTGGGCCATGAGGCTGCCACGCTGATGGCGCTCCAGCTCCAAGGCGCGCATCAGAAAGAGACTATGCGTCGCAATGAACACCTGCACGCCTGCCTCGGCCAGATCCAGCAACAACGGCGCCAGGCGCCGAATCAGGCGTGGGTTGAGATTGGCCTCTGGTTCATCCCAGAACAACATCGAATTGGCATCCAGGCTGCCATTGGCAATCAACCGGGCCACCATGGTGAGCTTTCGATACCCCTCAGCGACCAGATCGGCCTCCACCTTGATGCTCGGATGGTCCATTTGAATGAAGAAGCGATCACCATCCAGCAGTGCCTTACTCCCCAGCGATTCCTCCAGTGGCACCAAAAGATCGGCGACCTCCCGTTTGTTTGCCCCCATGGCAATGGGCGACCCCAACAGCACACAGGTATCGCGCCAGATTTCATCAAAAGGGATGGCCTGGGTTTCGTAGAGACTGACGAAGCCGGGATAGACAGACAGCAATTCACGTGTGGGGAGGAATACAGGGCTCTGAGTCAGCCATGCCGAGGGGAGATCGTCCGTTCTCACAGCTTTATCGCTTTGCGTAGAAAACGAAAAGGAGGCGCACCCAGCAGGTCCAAAATCGGCAAGAACCTCGGCGCGTTTGTGACCCTGGGTGCGCCGGGCCAGCCGACCAAGCTTGCCTCGATCCGGGCGGAAGACACCGACAAGCTTGGAGCCGAAACGCGCATCCATGAACGCTTTGGTGGGGCGCTCAGCCACCGCCTCATTGGCTGCCACCACCAGGCTGGACACGATGCTGTAGGCGAGCTTGAGCAAGTGCGTTTTGCCACTGCCGTTCTCACCATGGATCACGCTGATAGATCCGAAGCTAAGATCCGCCTTAGCGAATACGGTGAAATCCCGAAGGCTGAGGGCGGTGAGCATCAATGGCCTCCAGGGGCTGGAAGTAGGGGCTGGACAGTCTGATCAAGTGTAGGGATGATCATGCAGGCATGCCCTCCAAAGCTGCCTCCGGCTCCCTCAACGACTCCGCCAGCAGCGCCTCCAGCAAGCGCCGGCGCTGCTGATCGGCCTGGTGGAGCTGCTGCTCCAGCTGGTCGCAGAGGGCCCTCAGTTCGTCCACCTTGGCGACGATGCGGTGTTGCTCGGCGAGGGTGGGAATCAGAATCGAAGCCGCTTCAACCGGCACGCCCTCGTGCACCAGCAGGTAATCGGCCCGCTTGCGCTGCCCCCGGCTCACCAGCCGGCCGCGCACAATGATGCGGCCATCGGGGAACGAATGCTCCCGCAGGATCCGCTCCGGCAGCCAGCCCGCCTGGCGCAGGGCCGGCGTGATGAAGCGATCGCAGATGTCGGTTTCGCTCAGGTCGCGCTTGTTCATCGCCCGATTCTGGGGGGCAGGCGGCGGTGGGGCAAAGCGATACGGAAATTGCATGACTTCTGGGGGAAGTCATCGGCCGGAGTCATGGGCCGCCGGCAAGCCGCAGCGGGTCCCGGCCGATGGCACGCCAGAGGGGATCCTCCCCCTGACGGCGGCGCCGCCAGCCCTGCTCATCGAAGCAGAGCACATCGTCCGCCAGGCAAGCCCCGAGAATCCGCTCCCCCAGTTCGTCGGCCTGGTGCTGGGTGGGAGCGACGGCAATCAGATACAAATCGGAGAACGCATCCCAGTCGCCTCGGGCGAGGGAGCCGAACAGCCACACTTCCTGACCAGGAACGTTGAGAAGGGAAGGCATGGCCGCCCGAAGACCCTCCAGGCGCTCGGCCAGCCGTCGGGCACGGATCTCGCTGACGGTGGGCATTACGGCAGGTTAGGTCGGCCCCGTGCTGGAAGGGTCCACCGCTGAGCCCGCCTGAGTTGCACAGGGTGGAACTGAGAGGGAAGAAGCCCCGGGCTCTCTGTTGCCTGCCGCCGCCTGTGCCCCCTTCCCCGCCCAGCACCCCTGACGCCGCCGCTGACAGCGCGTTGCCGGCAGCTCCGCCAGACTCATCCGCAACACAGCGCCCCTGGCCCGGCCTCGATCAGCTCGGTGGCCTGCAGGCCAGCGGCGGCATGATTCTCGGCCTGATCGCCCTGTTCACCTCCTATGACCACATCAGCCTCGGCGACTTCCGCCTCCCCATCCCCCAGCCATGGGGCATCCCCCTCATCGCTGCCTCGGTGGCGACAGCTCTTATCGATGCTCAACTGGCGACCCGTGCGCGGGATCGAGCTGGAGATCGAGCAGAGCAAGCAGCGTACGAAGCAAATCGAGAGCGACATCTTACGCGTGAGGAGCGACAGCGAGCTGATCGAGAGAGAAGCCGAGCTGATCAGGAGCGAAACCGAGCAGCTGAGGCGCGAGAACGCCAGGCTGAAACAGCTGAACGCCAGAGAAAGAGCTTTGAGCGCCTTGATCAAGCAGCATTGCTTTCCGCCCGAGTGCAGCTCGACCCTTCCGAAGCCAACCGAACCCGATTGCGAGCCTTCCTAACCCTGATGGCCCAGCGGCCGCTGGAGGAGGAGGATGTCGGCGAGGCATGAAAGGCCAGTGAATCGAGGCGCCTGCGGCGCCACCCCGGAGCAGCCAACAGCCACAGACCAACAGCCAAGGCCAAAAAACAGCCGAGTGTAAAGATGTAAAGTGCCTAAGGGTAAAGAACCTAGCCCTGGGGGAGGCAACAGACGCGGAAACCAATGTAGCCATTGCGGTAGCCCGGGAGGCTCCAGCCGCGGTAAGCCGAGCGGCAGCCCCCGGGGAGGTCGAACCAAGAGCCGCCGCGCAGCAGCCTGCTCTTTTCATTCTCCGTACTTTTTCCTCCTTCCTTTCCATCCAGCCAAGCTCGGCCATCGACAGGTGCCCCATCATAGTTACCGTGCCATTCATCCAGGCACCATTCATACAAATTGCCGTGCATGTCCTGCAGGCCCCAGGCGTTCGCGGGGAACATCCCCACCGGCGTGGTCTGCTTTCGGCAGATCCCTTCAGGCCCTTGGACATAACGATCATTTCCATCGTAATTGGCCAGCTCCGGGCTGATCGTGTCGCCAAAACAAAAGGGCGTTTTCGTTGCTGCCCGGCAGGCGTATTCCCATTGGGCTTCGCTGGGCAAGGTATAGGTGCGGTGCGTGCGCTGGCTCAGGCGATGGCAAAACTCCATTGCCTCCCGCCAGTTCACATTCTCCACAGGGCGTTGGTTGGTATTGCTCTCGCCTTCCAACAGACGCACTTCGTTGTTTGCTTTCTCGCCCTTGCTTTGAAACCGGGAGGGATCTGGCTTCAGCTTCCGCCCCCACTCTTCCCCCGGCCGCTCCTGCCAGAGCGCCACCTCACGCCACTGGGCCTGGGTGATCGGGGTTTGGCTGATGAAAAAGCCCTGCAGTTGCACCAGGTGCTGGGGGCCCTCGGCATCACGGCGTTCAGGCTCGGTTTCTGGCGAGCCCATCCAGAAGCGCCCCGGTGGAATCCAGAGCAAGGTGAGAGCTTCGGCTTCGCCGTCCGCCCCCAGCAGCTCGCGAAATCCCTGCGTGAGCCGCGGCTCACGCAGCAGGAAGGTGACGGAGCGACCACCATTGGCGGAGCTTGAAGGCATGGCGCTCATCCAGGCAGCGAAACCGGCCGATCAGGGGAGCGGGTCTGGACCCTTGGGTTGGAACCCTCGGGTTTGAACCCTCCCAGCGGTTCTGACGGCGGAGGGTGCTGGGGAAGGCAGACCACACGGACACCGACGTTGGTGTTGGCCTTGTTGGGCCGGTGAGGTCAGGGTAGGTCAACTGCATGGGGAAGGCCTTCGGAGGGGGTGGGCATGGGGCGTGGCCGCAAGACGGTGGTGCCCGTGGTGGAACTGACAGGGAGAAGCCCCGGGCTCTCTGTTGCCTCCCGCCCCCTGTGCCCCCTTCCACTCCGCCAGACTTACCAGCACCACGACGCCCCTGGCCCGGCCTCGATCCCCTCGGTGCCATCCAGGCCAGCGGCGGCCTGATCCTCGGCCTGATCGCTCTCTTTTCCTCCTATGACCACATCAGCGTCGGCGCCTTCCGCCTCCCGATCCCCCAGCAATGGGGCATCCCTCTCATCGCTGCCTCGGTGGCGACAGTTTTTATCGATGCTCAACTGGCGACGGGATCCCGGCTACGAGCAGCGGAAGATGCAGCACGAGTGGCGGATGAAGCAGCTCAAGAGCGAGATCGAGCAGATCAAGAGCGAAACCGAGCAGCTGAGGCGCGAGAACGCCAGAGAAAGAGCTTTGAGCGCCTTGATCAAGCAGCATTGCTTTCCGCCCGAGTGCAGCTCGACCCTTCCGAAGCCAACCGATCCCGATGGCGGGCCTTCCTCTCCCTGATGGCTCAGCGGTCGCTGGAGGAGGAGGATGTCGGCGAGGCATGAAAGGCCAGTGAATCGAGGCGCCTGCGGCGCCACCCCGGAGCAGCCAACAGCCGCAGACCAACAGCCAAGGCCAAAAAACAGCCGAGTGTAAAGATGTAAAATGCTTAAGGGTAAAGAACCTAGCCCTGGGGGAGGCAACAGACGCGGAAACCAATGTAGTAATCGCGGTAGTCCGGGTGGTTCGTGTTGCGGTAAGCCGAGCGGCAGTACCCGGGGTGGGCGATCCAAGAGCCGCCGCGCAGCAGCCTGCTCTTTTCATTCTCCGTACTTTTTCCTCCTTCCTTTCCATCCACCCAAGCTCGGCCATCGACAGGTGCCCCATCATAGTTACCGTGCCATTCATCCAGGCACCATTCATACACATTGCCGTGCATGTCCTGCAGGCCCCAGGCGTTCGCCGGGAACATCCCCACCGGCGTGGTCTGCTCTCGGTAGATCCCTTCAGGCCCATCGGCATAAGCATAGATTCTGTTGAAATTGGCCAGCTCCGGGCTGATCGTGTCGCCAAAACAAAAGGGCGTTTTCATTGCTGCCCGGCAGGCGTATTCCCATTGGGCTTCGCTGGGCAAGGTATAGGTGCGGTGCGTGCGCTGGCTCAGGCGATGGCAAAACTCCATTGCCTCCCGCCAGTTCACATTCTCCACAGGGCGTTGGTTGGTATTGCTCTCGCCTTCCAACAGGCGCACTTCGTTGTTCGCTTTCTCGCCCTTGCTTTGAAACCGAGAGGGATCTGGCTTCAGCTCCCGCCCCCACTCTTCCCCCGGCTGCTCCTGCCAGAGCGCCACCTCACGCCACTGGGCCTGGGTGATCGGGGTTTGGCTCATGAAAAAGCTCGCCAGCGTCACCTCATGCTGGGGTTCTTCATCGTCTGAGCGCTGGGGTTCTTGCGGGGGGGAGCCCATCAGGAACGTGCCGGCGGGGATCTCCACGAGGGTGAGGGCGAGGGGATCAGCTGTTCGTGCGGTGTCGCCAGGTCGCAGGACATCACGCCGGAGGGGTTCGTGGAAGGCCCAGGCGGTTGCGGCGGGCAGGCTGGCGCGGGCCGCAGCGCCGCCTTCCTCCTCCACCTGGTGCAGGAAGGCGGCGAGATCAGCCGGCCGGAGGGTTGGGAACTCCACCTCCCGCAGCACAACCTCGTGCCAGCGGGCCGTGGTGGAGGGCAGCCACTCCAGCTCGGGGGTATCCACCTGCTGGACGGTGTGGAAGGGGTGGGCTTGGAAGGCCATCGCGGCGGGCCAGAGAGGCGCGGGGCCTGAGCCGCTCCCCGCCCGCAACTGCCGAGCAATGTCTCGAAATGGCTGGCCCGGGAGGCGGTCGAGCATGGCCGCCGTGACGTTGGCGAAATGAGCCAGCCCCGCGGCGTCGTCGCTCGCCGCCGCGGTGGGATCGGAGAGCAACGTCTCAAACGTGGGGCCGCTACCCGGCCGGGCCAAACGGCGCTCAAGAAGATCTGTGATGGCCTGGATCACCGCCACCCGTGCCCGCGGTTCAAGCTGCGGCTCCAGCAATTCCTGCACCGCAGGCAGCAGCTCAAACTGCACGGCATCAGCGCTCGCAGCCTCCGACCCCTCACAGCGCCGCACCAGCCCACTCACCAGCACCTCGGCCAGGGGGAGGGGGTCGGCCACCTCGGGCCGTTCCGTGGCCAGCAGCAGCCGCAGCACCGGCAGGGTCAGCAGGGGGGCGGCCGCCATCCGCCGCATCAGACGTTGGGCCTCCGGGCTGGCCTGCTGGCGGAACGCCAGCCAGAGGCCCTCCGCCTCGACGGCGCTCAGCGGAGCGGGCGGCCCGGGTTCTGGCCCGGCGGGGGGCGGCTCATCCGTGGGTTCCGGCACAGGCAGCACAGAGCCCCCCGTACGGGCCAGGGCATCGCCCATCACCAGGGCGCCCCAGGGGGCCAGATCGGGGGGATTCAGCGAAAGCACGGGCAACTTCAAGCCAGGGGGCAGGGGAGGAAGAGCCGCCCTTCGCGCGTGTCGGGGATCGAGGCTGGCGACGGGCACGGCCTGATAGCCGCTGTTGGGCCCGAGCTCTCGGCCGTTGCTCAGGGTCACCGCCACGCCCAGTCGCAGCGCCGTGCGCCCGCGATAACGACTCGGCAAGGTGTGCAGCACTGCCAGGGGCTGGTGGCGGGCGATCCCCGCCAGCCAGCGGGTCATCGAGCCATTCCACCAGTGCCGGCCTGCCGTATCGCTGAGCACCAGGTTGAGAACCTTGCCCGGAGGCAGCGGCTGGGGGATGGCGGAGCGCTCCGCCGTCCCGGCCAACAGGTCGAGGTGAAACTGCCGCAACTCCACCCGCGCAAACGCCTGGCTGCTGGCCAACACCTGCTGCAACTCCCGCGCGAGGGGCTGCCACACCGCCATCGCCACGCCGGCGTCGAGCCAGAGGTGCACATCCACCGCCGCGGCCAGCCGCGGCCGCAACACCGGCCAGGGTCGCCCCAGATCGGCACTGCGCTCTGCCGTGCGCCCCTCGTCCAGCACGCGCCAATGGGCATGGGGCTGTTTTTGAAGCAGCGGGCGCAGGGCCGCCAGAAGGGTGAGCGGCCGCTGCAGCATCGGCTCCTGGCGCAGCAGCAACGGCACAAAACCCTGCCGCCGCCGGAAGCGCGCACGCACGTCGTCGTCGTCGGGCAGTTGTGTCTCGCTGAACAAGCGGGCCGTCGGCGTGACGACCTCCCCCCCAACCGGCGGGGGATCGGGAAATACGGTTGGGGCATGGGGATCCGACTGCCGCTTGGCCGTTGGCGGAGGCGGGTCGCTGTCCTTCTCAGCGGTGCTCGTGCGGGATCTCCCGGCATCCACGTCTTGATCGCCAGCCGCCGCGAGAACCGGATCCGCCTCAACGGAGAACGACCGGCCAGCGGCAACAACAAACCGCCGCGGCAGGGCGCAATCCTTCATGCTGGCGTTCAGCCACAGCCACTCCGCGATCCCGCGCCCATCGGCGGGATCACCCCCCTGCTCAGCCCACCAGCCCAGCAGATCCTCCAGTACCGAATCGCGAGACTCAACCACTGGCGCTGAGCCGCTTGAACAGGATCTTGGCCAAGTCCTCCATCTGCTTCTCGCTAGGGCGTTCCGCATCGGGCCCGCGGAGGAGATGCAGGGCATTCAGCAGTTGATCGGTGGCACGATCTGGCGGCCGGCCATCATCTCCCAGGAAGGATTCAATCTGCTTCCGGGCAGTCTTCTCATCCAAGCCGGCGGCGGCCAGATCATCGCCAAAGTGTTGGCGTGCCACATCAAGAAGGGTCTCATCGAGGCTTGGCACGGGCATGTCCACCCGGATGCAGCGGCGGTGGAAGGCCGGCGGGAAGTCCCGCTCGCGGTTGGAGGTCATCACCACGATCGGAAACTCGCGGCACTGCACGCGCCCCGCCTGGATCGGAGCACGGCAGCCGGCGCCGGGATCGTCCGTATCCAGCTCGGCTTGCGGATGGTTGTGATGGCGGGCCTCGCGCCGCAGTTGCGGGATTTCAAAACAGCCCTCCTCAAACAGGTGCAACAGTTCATTCGGGAGCTGCAGATCCGACTTATCGATCTCATCGATCAGCAACACCCTGGGCGCCGCAAAGGGCAGAAACGCGGTGCCCAGGGGCCCCAACGTGATGAATTCCGCCGTGGAAGCCTCGCTGCCCGGCTGGGATTGGCGCAGGCGATCCAGTGCCTCATACCGATACAAGCCCTCTTGAACTTCGCTGCGTGGGGTGATGGGCCAAGTCAGCACCCGCCCCAGCCCCAGCTCATAGGCGATCGCATAGGCCAGGCTGGTCTTGCCGCAGCCTGGCGTGCCTGTCACGAGCAGCGGACGCCGCAGGTGGATGGCCGCATTCACCGCCAGGCGCACGTCCTCAGCCGCGTCTGAGAGGCTGCCGTTTTTGTTGCGCGGCAAGCGAAACACCTTGCCACGCTCGCGTTGCTTGGCAGGCATCGGCGGGGTTGGATACGGGGGCTCAGCCTCTGGATCAAAACATCGCCAAGGCGGCGGATCAGGCAGGACCACCGGCGTGGCTGCGGCATCGGAATCAGTCTTGGCATTGGTGAACACACCCCAGGTTTTGGTGGGCGCGTCGCTATCGCTTGGCATCGGTGTCATGGCGGTTCAGAGGCTGATTACATCGGCACCGGCGAGTGCGGGGGCGCGGCCGGGATGATCCAACAAAAACACCATGTCGTGCACCAAAGAATCATCCTGGAGAGCCTTTCGTTGGATTGCAAGTTGAGCAAAGTGCGCGCAGTGGGGCGATACGGCGTCTCCATGCTGATGCCCGACCAGTGACGCGCCATAAAGAGCCAGATGATCATGCAGCTCTTGCTCCGTTCTGCCGGGTCGGCCATGCGGGTGCCAAACCGCCACGGGTGCCATGGACATCTGGATGGCATCCAGCCAATCCAGCCGAATCTCTGGATCTTCGTCGAGGGGATCAAGCCGTTTGATGGCCACCTGCTTGGCATTGCTTTCCGCTTTCAAGACATCCTTCAAGGAGCAGGCAGCCTTACCGGCCACCCACTCGCCATCGCCGCCAGCAAGCTGCGCATACTTTTCTTTCAGGGTGGAAAGGGAAGAATTGAATTGAGGGTCAGCAAATCGCTCGTAGGAGCGCAACACGAAAGGGATCATCACGCGCATTTCTCGCGTCAGGCCGGAACGGCTTCGCCTGTCCTTGAGCGGCAGTGCGCTCCAGGAAAAATCGAGCAATTCAAGCGGCAGAAACAATTCCAAAACACAAGCGGCCCCGAAAGACTTCTCTTGTACCCAGTCAACAGTGGCCTGGATCAAGTCCACCAGAGTGGATGCTTCCATACCCTTGGCAGAACTGGAAGGATCTGATGCTTGACTCAACGCCATCACGGTATCGCCGAGGGGCGTGGGGTTCTGCCTAGTCTGAAGACTGCAGGGCTCGTAGTGCAATTGCGCTGGATCTTTCAGATAGGCCTGCCAGCTGTAGAGTGGTGCCGCGATGTCGCCACTACTTGCCTTGGCTCTTTCCAAAGCGAGAGCCAGAAAATGAACACGCTCCTCGGGATTGGTCAGTTTCTGCGCCTGCCGATGATTCCCAGGTGGCACACGAGAAGGGCTGATGGCGGCCGCCAGCCCCCCTCGTTCCCGCAAGCGCTCCATCACGAGCTCGCGGATATCATGATATCGGTTCTCTTTGATCGCCGCAGCTCCACGGGGCATGGCATGAATGCGTAGCACCCGAAGCAGATCAGGCAATGTGCCGACAAGCTCTTCAAACTCATCTACATCCTTCCAGGATTTGGGCGAACGCTTGCGATCTGGATCTGTCTTCTCTAGTATCTTGCGCTTCTTCTCCATCCTTGCAAGCCAATGTTCGACAAGGCTTTCTTCATCGTCAAGATCAGGCTGGGCATCATCAAGAACCAGCGCCAAGACATCTGCACCGAACTCATCAGGATCAAAGTTCCGGCGCCGGAATGCCTGCAGCATCTCATCCTTCATGCACCAATCAGATCGCAGCGATTTTTTGCTAATCACGGCAACGATCAGGCCGCTGCGTGCAATGTCGGCAGCGAAGTCTTCAATTGAGTCACCGGTTTTTACCAGCTTTTTATCTCGGCCAACGATAATCTGATCTTCCTCTGCAAGCACCGTGCAAAGTTCGTCAACAATGAGCTCACGGTCTACCAGATCAGCGGTTTTTTCGTCAGCATGGTCCGCGCTGGCTCGACTTCTCCAGGCATAGGAGACATAGACCAGGGGTTGGGAGACAGGGAGCCGGGTCATCCGCTTACCTCCAGCCCCTTCTCCTGCAAACGCTGCATCACGAGCTGGCGGATCGCACGAAAGTCGCCTTCTCGGATGCTTTCGACTCCACGAGGAATGGCGTAATTGCGCAGCGCCTGGAGGAGATCAGGCAAGACGCGGAGAAGCTCTTCCAGATCCGCTACATCCATCCATGATCGGGGAGAATGCTTGCGCTGGGGATCTTCTTTCTCCAATGACTTGCGCTTCCTCTCCAGCCGTTGGGACCAATAACTTATCAGGCTTTCTGGATCCCTAAAGTCAGCCAGAGCATCATCAAGAACAAGCGCTAATACATCTGAGCCGAACTCCTGAAGATCAAAGTTCCGGCGCCGGAATGCCTGCAGCAGCTCATCCTTCATGCACGAATCTGATCGCAGGAATTCTTTGCCAATCACGGCAATAATCAGGCCGCCGCGCACAATGTCAGCGGCAACGCTATCGATAGAACCACCCGCTTTAATCAGCTGCTTATCTCGACCAACGGAAATCTGATCGTCCTGCGCTAACACAGTGCAGAGTTCGTCAACCATTTGATCATGGTCTATGATACTAGCCGATTGCTCCAAAGCCTGTTCCGCACGAGCTCTGTTTCTCCAAGCATAGGAAACGTAGACCAGGGGTTTAACACCAGTAGACAGTGGCAGCGGATCAAATCCTTGCCCCTTCCCGAACATGCCTCCAACCCCACCCTGCAGACACACCACCCGCAAGCCCACGATCGCCGGCTCGCGGGATTCGGCGGGGAGGCGATAGCGGCAGGCGGAGCGGGCATCGCTGGGGGGATCGCTCCAGGCGCCGCCACGCACCACCCGATCCGCTGTCGCTGGAGCGTTGGCGTCGATCCAGGCGCTGCCGTCGTGCGGGGCGCCGCGGTAGTTGGCGTGCCAGTGATCCAGGCACCATTCCCACACATTGCCGTGCATGTCGCGCAAGCCCCACGCATTGGCGGGATGGTCAGGATGGCCTTGCACCGGGGTGGTCTGCTGAGCGTCCGCTACGCGCGGATCGTCCACGACGCCAGCCCCCGGGCGCAGGGTGGCCAGCTCTGCCGTGAGCGTGGAACCAAAGGCATGGGACGTGCTGCTGCCCGCCCGGCAGGCGTATTCCCACTGGGCTTCGCTGGGCAAGGTGTAGCGGCGGCGGCGGCGCTGGCTCAGGCGCCGGCAGAATTCCATCGCCTCCTCCCAGCTGATCCGCTCCACCGGGCGCCGGGAGGTGTCGCTTTCGCCCCCGCTCAGGCTGGCCCTCTCTCCCTGGAACAGGGAAGGATCCAGGGGCAGGGGGCTCCGCCAGGTCTCCCCCGGCCCCGGCTGCCACGCCGCCACCGCCCGCCACTGCGCCTGGGTGATCGGCGTGCTGGCCATCAGGAATTCCTGCAGCTCCACCTCATGCAGCGGGCCCTCATCGTCATCACGCCCGCTCTCGTGATCCGGCGAGCCCATCACAAAGCGGCCGGCCGGAATGCGCAGCATCGTGAGGGCCTGCCCTTCCGCCAGCGGTTCGATGAACGCCTGGGTGCTGCTCTGCCATCGCAATACCCGGGGCATCCTTCAGCCTCCAGGCGCCGCGGCCGGCAGCGTACCGCCAAACACAACAATCACAATCAGCAGCAGATACAGCAGGCCAAACAGCCGCGGCACCCAGTTTTCCACATGGGTGAGGGGCAGGTAGCGCTTCGGGTCGTTACCCCGCCCCAGGGCCTCCCATTCCGCCGCGTAGGGAGCCAGGGGCAGCCGCTCTTCGATCGCAAGGATCACCTGATATTTGCCACTGTTGAGTTGGCGATAGCTCTGCACAATGCGCCACCACACAAAACAGAGAGCCAGCAAAGCCACGATGGGCAATGCGCCAGTGAAACCCGAAAGAACCTTGTCCTTCACCAGACTGGCAAACACGGTCAACAGGCCCGTGTTGACCGCCAGAAAAAAGGTGTTGGCCTGCATCCGCCGGGCACTCACCCGATCGGCCATCTCCACCGCCAGCTTGTATTGATCAAACAAGTGTTGGCGAAACAGATCGCCATACTCGGCATCAGAAGCGCGCAGCAAGGTATTCCGCATCAGCTCAGCCCCTGGCGACAACGGATCCAGCACCGACATAGCTTAGGGGCAGGGTCTGTCCATCCAGGCAGCTCTGCCTTCAGAACCCAGCCGCCGCGAAGCAATCCCCGAAATTGAGCTGGGCGGCATGTCCCAACCCCTTGCCGAAGCGTTGATAGAGGGCAAAGGCGCGACGGGCCAGGTCGGCCTCCACCGATTCCTGGAGCGTGCCGGCGGAGATGCGCAGCAGCGGGGCCGCCTCCAGCCGCAGCTGATGCCCCTCCCAGCCGGGCTCCCGCTGACAACCGCCGCCGCCGCCGCTATCGGGGGAACAGCAGCCCCTTCCCCATGACTCCCGCCAACCCCGGCCCGGCCGCGCTCACCCCCACCGACCAGCTGCTGGCGCTGGCCAGCGGCGCCTGGGTGACCCAGATGATCCACGTGGCCGCCGAACTGGGGGTGGCCGATCACCTGGCTGGCGGCGAGAGGAGCGTGGAAAGCCTGGCCGTCGCCTGCGGCGCCGACGCCGACAGCCTCTTCCGGCTGCTGCGCGGCCTGGCGAGCCTGGGCCTCTTCCGGGAAACAACGCCGCGCCACTTCGCCCTCACCCCCCTGGCCGCACTGCTGAGCAGCGACCACCCCAGCTCCCTGCGCCAGTTCGCCCGCATGCTCGGCGAGGAGCACTACCTGAGCTGGGACGATCTGCTCCACAGCGTGCGCACCGGCGAAAACGCCTTCCGCCACCGCTACGGCTGCTCCGTTTTCGAGTGGTACCTGCAGCAACCCCGGCGGGCGGAGATCTTCGATGGCGCCATGGGCGACTTCTCCCGCCAGGAAACCGACGCGCTGCTGGCCAGCTACGACTTCGCCGGGGTGCGCCACCTGGTGGACGTGGGCGGCGGCCGGGGCGAGCTGCTGCAGCGGGTGCTGCGGGCCCATCCGCACCTGCATGGCACCCTGTTCGACCAGTCCTCCGTGGTGGCGCCGGTGGCGGTGCCAGCGGATCTGGAGGGACGACTGACGCTGCGGGGCGGCGATTTCTTCGCGGAGGCCCCCGCCGGCGCCGACGCCTACCTGCTCAAGCACATCCTCCACGACTGGGGCGATGAGGCCTGCCTGCGGATCCTGGCACCGATCCGTGCAGGCCTGGCGCCGGGCGGGCGGGTGCTGATCGTGGAGCAGGTGATTCCGCCCGGCAACGATCCCTTCCCGGGCAAGCTGCTCGATCTCAACATGCTGGTGATGACCGAGGGCGGGAAGGAGCGCAGCGCCGACGACTACGCGAGCCTGCTGGAGCGGGCCGAACTTTCCCTGCGGCGGATCGTGACCACCGCCTCGGCGGTGAGCGTGGTGGAGGCGGAGGCGGCCTGAGTCCGGCCGCGGCAGGGGATCCGTCGCCCTCGCTATCGATCGGAATCAGCCAGGTGCGGCGGGCGGCCATTGGAATTCAGAAGCGGAAGCGCAGTTTCAACACCGCACCCAGGGCCGAGAAGCTGGCGTCCCTGCTGAGGGGCAGGGGGATGGTGTCCCAGGCGCTGCCGGCGGCCGTGAGCTGACCCCTCGGGCGGGGCAGCCAGAACAGCCCCGGGCTGATCGTCAGCCAATCGGTGGCCTGGTAGCGATACCAGGCCTCCATCAGCAGCGAACCATCCGCTGCCCCCCGCTCCCCCGCCGCGTTGCGGTAGGCCGTCACAAACACCGGCGCCCCGATGGCGAACCCGAGTTCGCCCTCGGCCGCCAACACGTCGTACCAGTTCAGGCCCACCATCCACGACTGGCTTCGGGCCGCCAGCCCCGGTGCCGCCCGGTTCGGCCCGGAGCGGTCGTAGCGGTTGTGGTTGAGGCCCCAGCCGAGGTTGAGGGCCGGGATCCAACCGCTGGCGGCCGGCTGCCAGAAAGCCGATACCCCCCAGGAATCCACGGCGCCCCCCAGGCCGGGACGCGGCTGGGGCCAGCTCTGGCGGGCCAGGGGGGTCATGCCGCCGGAATCGAGGGCACCCGCCTGGTTGCGGGTGTACGCGGCGGCCACCGCCCAACCCGAACCGAGCCAAGCGGCCTGCAGGGTGCCGGCCGCCAGACCGCCGCCGGAGGCCAGGCCGCCGCGGGAGGGGTCGCCTTCGCCCGCCGCCGAAGCGACGTACACGGCGCTCAGCACCGGGCCCGGGACCTGATTCGGTGCGGCGGCCCGTTTCCAGATCAGCCCCGCCCCGGCTCCCTTGAGATCGCTGTAGGCGCCCGGCGCACCGGCCCTGCCGAAGAGCGAGAGCATCAGCTCGTTGTCATCGAACAACGAGGGCCAGATGCCGATCATGTCTTTCTGATTCACGCGGCTGCCGACGCTGAACTGCCAGCTGGCGCCGATCGGGCGCTGGTAATAGAGCTTGTCGACGTGGAGCAGGTTGTTGCGGCAGAAGCGGCCCTCCTCACAGCCCCCCGGGATCAGGCCGCTGACGCGCAGGCTGGGGGCGACGGTGTCGCGGAACGGCGAGAAGCCCCCGTTGCCCAAGCGCAGCTGCAGACGCAGCAGATCCGCCCCGTCGAAGCTGGTGCCGACGTTGAAGCGAACGTCGTGATTGAAGACGAAGGCATCGCGCAGCGGCCGACCGGCATACCGGTTGCGGCCCGCTTCGATCTGGTTGCCGCCATAGCCCACGCTGCCGATCCACCAGCGCACATCGCCCCGCACGGTGCTGATCGGCGCCGCCGCGAGCGGCAACTCGGCCAGGGCGCGGCCCCCCCCCTCGCCGGGGAGGATCGCTTGGGCAGTGTCGGGCGCACCGCTCTCACCGCTCTCGCCCGCCATCCCCGGCGCAAGCAGCGCACCGCAGCTCAGCAGAAGCGCCGCCAACGGCGACGCGGCAGAAAGAGGAGCGGCAGAAGGAGGAGCGGCAAACCGCGGAGGCTGGCGATGGCGCGGTGACTCCAGCGTCACGGGAGCCAGGCGAGCACAGGGCCTCCCACTTTAGGCGCGACGGCGCCCCTCCAGAATCGGCTCCAGTGGCGGGGGATCGGGGTGATGGCCAACAAGGGCGGCTGGCAGGAATTCAGCCGGGAGAAAAGCACGGAGCGGCCGGCGGCGAACTCCCCAGCCCTGCCGAAGGCCCAGCAGCGGGTGCGGGTGCAGCGCAGCAAGGCCGGCAAGGGCGGCAAACAGGTGACGGTGATCACGGGGATGGAGGTGGGCGAGGCGGAGGCGCGGGAACTGCTCAAGAAGCTCAAGGCCGCCTGCGGCACCGGCGGCACGTTCAAGCAGGGCGTGATCGAGCTGCAGGGCGACCAGGTGGCCCCGGCCCTGGCGGCGCTGGAGCAGGCGGGCTTCCGTCCGAAGCAGGCGGGGGGCTGAGGCAGAGCCCGGCAAAGCTGGCGTCGCGGAACCCGCAAGCGCACGGCGGCAGGAGCGGCGCAGAAAAACCCATGTTAAGCTAATTATAATCATGCCTGCTCAATTGCACAGCTGCCAGATCTGCGGAGCCACTGATTCGCATCCCACCTACCAGGCCAGGGAGATGATGCATGGCCTCAGGGATACTTTCACTTATTTCGAATGCCTGCATTGCGGCTGCTTGCAGATCAGCGAGATTCCGGCGGACATGTCCCGCTACTATCCGAGTCATTACTATTCCATGGCTCCGATCAGCCCCCAGAAGCAGGGGAGGCTGCGTCGCGTGCTGAACCGCCTGCGCACCGGCCATGCCCTGCATGGCAAACCAGGCGTCGGCGCTCTGTTGCGAAAGGTTTTTGGCCCGCCGGCCTTGGCGGAATACTTCTCGCGCGTCACGGTCGGACTCGACTCCCCCATCCTGGATGTGGGCTGCGGCTCCGGCGGTTTCCTCCATTGCCTGCACGGACTTGGCTTCGGCAATTTGACGGGCATTGATCCCTACCTCCCCCACGACTCCTCCCCCCTGCCAGGCCTGCGCATTCTCAAGCGCAGCCCCCAGCAGCTCACCGACACCTATGACCTGATCTGCCTGCATCATTCCTTCGAGCACATGGCCGAACCGCTGCAGGTGCTGCAAAGCCTCAAGCAAAGCCTGAACCCGACCGGAAGGCTGGTCATCCGCATCCCGATCTGCTCCTCCCATGCCTGGCAGCACTACCGCTGCGATTGGGTGGCGCTCGATCCGCCGCGACACTTCTTTCTCCACTCCCTGCACAGCATGGCGCTGCTGGCGCAAAAGGCGGATCTTGCGATCGAATCGACCAGCTTCGATTCCTGGGAGTTGCAATTCTGGGGCAGTGAGCAGTATCGACAGGACATCCCCTTGTTTGATGAACGTTCCTGGAACAACGGCCCGGCGCAATCCATCTTCACCACCGCCCAGATCGAGGCCTTCCGGCAGCAAGCCGAACAGCTCAATGCGCAGGGCCTGGGCGATCAGGCCTGCTTCATCCTGCGCCGCCAGGAAGCGGCCTGAGCCCGGCTTGTTCGGCAGCCCTGCGCCCCGGTCGTCAGACTGAGCCCCCGGCCGCCCGCACCACCATGCTTCCGCTCCCCCTGCCGCTCCCCGTACCGGTGCCCCTGCTGCTCCCCTGCCCACTCAGCGCCGCACGCATCGCCGGCCTGCGGGCCACGGTGGTGCTGCTGCTGATCCTGCTGCTCAAAAGCAAGCTGCTGCGGGTGAAGATGTCGCTGCTGGGCACCGTGCTCGGTCTGCTGTTCAGCCTGATCTTCCTGGCCAGCAGCGGCCTGCTCGTCTTGGTGGCCGGCGGCGCCGTGGCCTTCGGGTTGCAGCAGCGTCGCAGCGCCAGCGCCTGAGCCATGGCCCCTTGGCTCATCACCGGCAGCAACCGCGGCATCGGCCTGGCGCTCTGCCGCCAGCTCTGCGCCCGCGACGAAACCGTGATCGCGGTGTGCCGCAGCACCTCCCCGGAGCTGGAGGCGCTGGGCGTGCGGATCGAGGCGGGCATCGAGCTCACGAGCGAAGGAGCGATCGCCGCCCTGGCGGATCGCCTGGCAGAGGTGTCGCTGGCGGGGGCGATCCTCAACGCCGGCATCCTGGAGGCCGACCGCCTGGAGAACCTGCAGGCCGACAGCGTGCGGCGTCAGTTTGAGGCGAACGCCCTGGCGCCGCTGCTGCTGGCCCGCGCCCTGCTGCCCAACCTGTCCGCCGGCTCGAAACTGGCGCTGATCAGCAGCCGCATGGGCTCGATCGAGGACAACAGCTCCGGCGGCTATTACGGCTATCGGATGGCGAAGGTGGCACTGAACATGGCCGGCCGGTCGCTGGCGATCGACCTGAAGCCCCGCGGCATCGCGGTGGCGATCCTCCATCCCGGCATGGTCGCCACCCGCATGGTCGGCTTCGACGGCATCCCGCCCGAACAGGCGGCGCGGGGTCTGCTGGCGCGCCTCGACGAGCTCACCCTGGAGACGAGCGGCACGTTCCGCCACGCCAACGGCGAGACCCTGCCGTGGTGAGCGCCGCCAGCCCGGCCGAAGGCCGGCCCCTGCCCAGCACCGGAGCCCTCTCCGGTGTGCTCGAAACCCTGGCCTTCTTCCGCGAGGCCGACTTCGCCGCGCAGCGCTTCGCGCGCCACGGCAACGTGTTTGAAACCCGCCTGCTCGGCCAGCCGCTGGTGTTCGTGCGAGGCGGCGCGGCGATCGGCGCGCTGCTGGCCCCGGGCGACGCCTGTGAAGGCTGGTGGCCCACCTCGGTGCGGAAGCTGCTGGGCAGCCGGTCCCTGGCCAACCGCAACGGCGAGGCCCATCGGGCGCGGCGGCGGGTGGTGGGGCAGCTGTTCACCGTCGCGGCGCTGCGTCGCTACAGCCCGGCCATCGTGGCCCTGGTGGACGAGCTGGCCGCCGAGCTGCAGGCCGCCGCCGAACCGGTGGCGCTGGTGGAGCGGATGCGGCGCTTCGCTTTCCGCGTGATCGCCAGCGTGGTGCTGGGGCTGGAGGGCGACGATCGGGACGCCCTGTTCCGCGATTTCGAGATCTGGACCCGGGCGCTGTTCTCCGTTCCGTGGGCGGTGCCGCTCAGCCCCTTCGCCCGGGCCCTGCAGGCCCGCGAGCGGCTGCTGGGGCGCCTGAAACAGGTGCTGGCCCGAAGCCGCCGCGACGCCGCCGCCGGCCTGCCCCTGAGCGGCGGGCTGGATCTGCTCAGCGGCGGCCTCGATGAAGCCGGCCTGGCCCTCGATGACGACGACCTGGTGGAGCAACTGCTGCTGCTGCTGTTCGCCGGCTACGAGACCACCGCCTCATCGCTCAGCTGCCTGATGGCGGCGTTACTGCAACATCCGGAGGTGATGACGTGGCTGGAGCCGGAGCTGGCGAGCCTGCCCTGGCCGCCGGCCGCGGAGCAGGCCACGCCGCGGCTGGCGGCGGTGGTGCAGGAGGTGATGCGTCTCAATCCGCCGGTGGGCGGCTTCTTCCGCCGCACCCTCCGCCCGCTGGTGCTCGATGGCGTGCGCGTTCCGGAGGGCAGCGTGGTGCAGGTGGCGCTCGCCGCCTCGAATCGGTATGTGCCGGAGGGGGAGGATCTGGATCTGGAGCGCTTCCGGCCCCAGCGCCATCTGGAGGGCGGCGTGGGCCCCACCCTGCTGCCGTTCGGCGGCGGCGAGCGGGTGTGCCTCGGCAAAGCCCTGGCGGAGCTGGAGATCCGCCTGATGGCGGTGGGTCTGCTGCGGCAGGTGCGGCTGCGGCTCGTTCCGGATCAAGACCTCAGCCTGCAGCTCATCCCCAGCCCCAGCCCCCGCGGCGGCCTGCTGGTGCGGGCCGATCCGCTGCCCCGGGGCTGATGGCCTTCGGGGCGCGCGCCGCTGCGCTGGCACTGAGTTCCCTGCTGGCGATGGGCGCCACCGACTGCGGCCCCGCCCTGCGCGCCAGCCGCGACCAGCAGCGGCGACTGGCGGAGGAGGCGCCGCGGCGGGAGGTGCTGCTGCTGGGGGAGATCCATACCAGCGCCGCGGACCACGCCTGGCAGCTGGAGAGCCTGCAAACCCTCTGGCAGGCCGGGGTGCCGCTGCGCCTGGGTCTGGAGATGATCCCGGCGGCACGGCAGGGGCTGCTTGATCGCTATGGCAGGGGATCCCTCGATGAGGCGGCCTTCCTGGAGCAGGTGGGCTGGGCGGAGGTGTGGGGCCATGATCCCGCCCTCTACCTGCCGCTGCTGCGTTGGGCGCGCCAACGGGGGGTGCCGCTGCTGGCCCTCAACGCCGAGCCGGAGCTGGTGCGGCGGGTGCGGCGGCAGGGACTGGCGGCCACACCGCCCGCGCAACGGGAGGGCATCGGCGAGCCGGCGGCGCTGGGGGCGGCCTACCGGCGAAGGCTGGAGGCCGCCTGGCGGGGTCATGGCGGGGCGGGGCAAGGGCGCGCGGGGCCCAAGGACGCGGGACAGGCGGCGGATCTGGAGCGCTTCCTCGACAGCCAGCGGCTGCGCGACCGAGCGATGGCGGAGCGCCTGGCCCGTGCCCGCCGCCAGGATCCGGGCCGGCTGGTGGTGGCCTTGGTGGGCCGAGGCCACCTGGAGGACGACGACGGTGTGCCCGCCCAGCTGCGGGCGCTGGGGGTGCGCCACCCCTGGGCCCTGCGGCGGCCGGAGCTGCCGCCGGCCTGCGCGCCGGCCCCGCGGGGAGCGCGGCTGGGGGCCTATCTGGAGAGCGCGGGCGGGGCGGTGTGGGTGCGGCGGGTGGCGCCGAGCTCCGCGGCGGCAGCGGCTGGCCTGAGGCCGGGGGATCGGATCCTGGCGGTGAACGGCGAAGCGGTGCAACGGGCGGGACAGGTGATCCTGCGGGTGGCAAGGCATCCGGCGACCGAACCGCTGCGGCTCACGATCGAACGAGACGGGCAAAGCCAGACCCTGGAGGTGCGCCTGCCGCCACCCACCGCCACCCGGCTGGCGAACGGGGAGAATGGCGGCACCGAGGCCCCAGCGGCCCTTCCTTCCTGACCGCCCGATGCCCGCCGCCAGCCGTCCCGCCGCCACCAACATCGTCTGGCACCACTCCACCGTGACCCGCGCGGCGAGGGCGCATCAGCGCGGCCATCGCAGCGCGATTCTGTGGTTCACCGGCCTCTCGGGAGCAGGCAAGAGCACCCTGGCGAATGCGGTGAATTCGGCGTTGTTCGAGCAGGGTCT
This sequence comes from Cyanobium sp., assembly GCA_044351065.1. GTDB lineage: Bacteria > Cyanobacteriota > Cyanobacteriia > PCC-6307 > Cyanobiaceae > Cyanobium. The sequence goes on along the minus strand of JBILGK010000039.1, from coordinate 6,953 downwards.
GACTTGCTACGTGCTCGACGGCGACAACATCCGCCACGGCCTCTGCCGCGACCTGGGCTTCTCCGATGCCGACCGGGAGGAGAACATCCGCCGCATCGGCGAGGTGGCCAAGCTGTTCCTCGATGCCGGCGTGGTGGTGCTCACCGCGTTTGTGTCGCCGTTCCGCGCCGACCGCGAGCGCGCCCGCGGGCTGGTGGAGAGCGGCGATTTCATCGAGATCCACTGCGCCGCCGATCTGGAGGTGTGCGAGCAGCGCGACACCAAGGGCCTCTACGCCAAGGCCCGCGCCGGCGAGATCAAGGAATTCACCGGTATCTCCAGCCCCTATGAAGCGCCCGAGTCGCCGGAGCTGCGCATCGAAACCGGCCGGCAAGATCTGGAGACCTGCGTGGCCCGGGTGCTGGGCTATCTGGAGGAGGCCGGGGTGATCCCGGCGGCGGGGGCGGAGTGACGCGATCCCCTGCTCCGGTGCCGCAGGGGGAGGTCAGGGTTGCCTGCATACCTTGACGGGGATCTGCTCTTCATCCTTAGCGGCCAGCAGGGGCCCAGCGCACCATTGGTTTGTTTCCACAAGAAAAACATCTCTGTCCACCAGATCACGAACCGCTTGCTTTTGGTCCACCGCTTGTTGCCTCTCCGCAAAGGGAATCACCGTTCGAAAAAGGCTGCCACGCTGCAACAAGAACGAACCCGAAAATTGGCGCTTCACTTTCTTCAGCTCATCCTCAGCAGCAGCGGGTGTTATATCAGCGCCCGCGACGATCAGCCAGGCATCCGGTTGACCCGCTTCCCCTTGCGAACCCTGCCCAACCTTGGCGCCAGCGACATCTTGCGTCACAGCCTGTGATGTCTTTGTGAGAATATCGAGGGCATTCTGAGCATTCTGTCGTGCCTGAACCAAGGCGGCTCGCTCGTTTGGCGCAAGGCTAGCCGCGTCCAAGGTCTGCAATGGTTTAACAACACCTTGCAAGGCAGTTCTTGCGGAGTCAGCGCCTTGACTGGATGTCGCTTGCGCTTGTTGAAATTTTTCCAGATTTGCCTCCATGCCAGCAAACGCAACGCTCGTAAAGCCAGCCTGCTTCAGCGAGGCAAGCACCTCATTGATCGGGGAAATCAGCCACCTTGGGCACAGCAGAAAAAGGATGACAACAAACGGGAGCGCAATGGTCACCCCGCTCTGCAGCAGGGAAAGAATCTCTTTAGTCCTGGCGATGTTTGCCTCCCACCGCTGCTGCTCAGCCTGGCTATCTTCGTTGGTCACGGTTACAGGTCAAAAGCAGTCAGTTCAGCTTGCAGCAGACGCGCGCAGGGGGGAACCTTGGCGGTGCGAATCGTTGCAAAGGATGCGACCCGTGTGCGGGGCCCCATCATCGCCACCGCAACCCCGGCTCACCAGCTCACCTGCAGGCCCCGCTCCCCGGCCCGACGCCGCTCAGGCGGCAGAGGGTTTCCAGAAAGGGGCAGAGCAGCACGAGGCCGGCGCCATCAACGCACCACCCCTGGCCGCTGGCGCGGCACAATCGGGGCAGGGGCAGGGGGTAGGCATGAGCAGGGGCAAGAGGTAGGCATGGGCAGGGGCAGAGATGGAGAAAACGTGTTAATTGTCAGGGAATAGCTTGGCGGAGAGGAGCAGGAAGACCCATCGCATTGTCAGATGCTCTTGCCTGCTTCTAATCATGATGTGCCGCCTTTCCACGACTAGGTTCGCTTAATACTTCAGCTCACCAGAAGGTCTTCACCGCTTGCGGCCTGGTTGATGGTGAAGTGATTTAAACTCCACGAAAGCGTACCACAAACAAGCAAGGGCTACCGCAACGGGAGCAGACAACAATGGACTTGCCATGGAGCACAGGGTGCATACCGGGCCACGATTTAAGGTGCGACTACCTAACAGCCTCCTTGAGGCTTTTGTGCTCAGATGTCCTTGCAGTTTATGGGTGAGGTGTCTACGCGGCCTCTCCCTTTGGATCCCCAGTATTTCCGCCGGCAAGGTGAAGTTGAAGCTGACGGATCTGACGTAAAGGCATTATCGTTGGTGCTAAAGAGCCCGTCCAAGACCGACAGGATCGCGGCTGATGCAGGATCTACCCTTGCTCGCTAGGTAGTACGCTTCCCCTGTGTGGCAGGCAGGAAGTATGTGGTGGCGAGGCAGAGATTCTGTGGTGGCCTGTCCTCTCGAGGGGTGTGTTCGAAGTGTCGCCACCCTCCCGATACGATCGCGGACCGTCACTACAATCAAACTAGCCATCGCATTATTCACGGAGGAGGCAGACCAAGGTCTTTACATATCTTTCGTACGAGTAGTTCCCTAATCTCAGTATGCCGTGGAATTGAGCTACGGCGATTCTGTGTTGGATTCCACCACCAGGAATTATTTCCGCCCTCTCTCAGCTGCTCGCAGCCATGGCCGCTGAGATATCGCAGTAAATCTCTACGTTTCACAGGATTAACGCAAGTTCCTCTGCCCCAGGTCCAGCGGCTTCGAGGGCATCCTTGCGGTTAAATTCCAGAGCTTCGCGGAGAACCTCTCTTAGTGATTCTAGAAGTTCCTCGCGACTTACCTCTTGAGCGTTCACGCCAGGGACTTCTTCCACCCAGCCAACCCACCATGGGCCATCCTGGCGAATTACAGCTGTGTAGGTGAGTGGCGTCGTCATCTCGAATCCAAGTCTCTGTCGGTTCAATCTAGCCCAAATCAACGGCGAAGGCGAGCATTTCTAGAGAAGGTATTTAAATCGATGCTGCATTCGCGCCCTGATTTCCAGGCTTCTGGGCAAAGTTGGCCTCTGATTGGTTTCCTCATGCGGAGGCCTGAGCCCCTCTTTCAATCCTTCGAACGCTGCCCCTGAGTGCCATGCAGGGGGCCTGGGGTGGCGGAGCAAAGAGTTGAAGGGGGCCTGTCCACTCGAGGGGCTTGTTCGAAGTGTCGCTTCTCAACAGACAACGTGCGCGAACTTTCGCATCTCGTGCAGAACCCATACAAATCACGGGCATACCAATGGAATCGTCTGTCTTCCATGGCGACGGTAGATATGGAAGTCGCTATCGGTAGTGAGAAGCAACGGTGAGTCATGGATCTCCGCCATCCGAATCAGTGCAGCGTCGGCAAGGGATGCAGGAACATTCTCATACCTCTTGAACAATGAACTCACGGAGGCTATCTGTTCTTGGAGAGTGAATGACAATTGAACGGCGTCTCGCTCAATAAACTGCAGCGCCAATGAAGGATCAAAACCCGATCGCTTTAGCAGGAAGCAAGTCTCAGCAACCACTGCTTCACAGCTAAGCATTGGAGGCGGTAGCAAACGGAACTGTTCAACGGCCCATCGATGATGCGTATCGTTGCGACTCAGTAGCGCAACCCAAGGGCCTGTATCGAGCAGAACCGTCATGATCAGATTGTACCGAAGTCAGATAGATAAGCAGGGTTGGATGATAGATCAGCTGGCCCGCCTTCACAAGAACCCACCAAATCAGCCAAGAGATCAGCAGCCGATTGTGATGACCCACCTTCTGCGTCCAGATCTGAGGATTGGAGGAACGCTGTCAATGCTCGTCGAACCAGCTCAGACTTACTCAGCCGACGTCGATGAGCTTGCTCTGTGAGCTGCGCATCTAGGGCTTCGGTCAACTTGAGCGAGATCACCGCCATGGCAAGCACCCCATCGGCACCTTCACATTATACCAGCCGTCAAGGGGTATTACTGCGGGTCTTGGTCGAACGCGTACGCAACAGGTCTACGGGCTCAGCTCTTGAGAGGTGAAATGGGACCAACAGCAGACAAATTGCGCTCGCTCTTCCCGACCCTTCGAACGCTGCCCCTGAGTGGCAGGCAGATAGTTCGAGGTGGCGTTGCAGAGAGATGATGGAGGCCTGTCCACTCGAGGGGCTTGTTCGACGATCTACGACTTGAGCCGAAAAACAGTCTCAGCCATTGCTCTTGATATCTTATCTGCTATGACTGCAGTCCCCAGCTGCTCAATCTTTCCATCGGTTGTCTTGCCATACCAGTAGTCGCCCGATCCCTGAACGATAGAAAGCTCTTGAAATAATGGGGTATTACTAGCATCTTTAACCCACGGTGGATACCCATTTGCATTGCGCACTGACCAGAAAAGCGATGGCCCCCCTTGATCAAGTGTGCGCATAGCATCTTTCATCTCATATGAGCGAAATCCCTGCCATGCAAGCCATGATTGCTCTCCCAATCCCGGAATGCTCAGCGAGACCGTAAATGACCATGCCTTGGAGACAGATCTTCCATCGCATAGATCAAAATAATCATCAACATCCAGTGAATCGGAAAACATCTGAACTTCGCATCGTCCGGAAACTTTCTCAACAATTGCACTAAGAGAGTGCTCAATGATCCGTGCAAGCAGGGTGATACTAATATCCCAGATCTTGAGCTTCTGCAGCTGAACCTTCTTAATTCTCTCAATGAATGGGTCGTATCCCTCTGCCTCATTTGCCGCTAATTCAAGAGATCTCAGGGCTTTTTTCTCACGCGCGAAAAAAAGATCGAAGACATCGGCCAAGTTTCCGGCATCATCTGACAATGCCAAGGCAACACAGTACCGCTTCCGTTCTTTCCTTCTGATAACTATCGGGGGGTATCCAGCACGAATAAGCTCTAATGTAGTAACAGCGCGCGCAGTTCGGCCATTGCCATCGATAAATGGATGTATATGTACGAGCCAAGCATGGAGAACCGTGGCACGGATAATCGCTGGCAGGTCAGTATTCTGCAGTGACCACCTCTCCCATGCTTCCATCCCGTTCATGATTTCTTCCCATGTTTTTGGGGGAGTGTGTTTTGATCCTGAGATTCTGACTCTTTCCTTCCTGAATAAGCCAGCCCCCAGTCGTTCGCCTAGGATAAGCCCATGTATTCCTTTGGCCTGTGAAATATTGACAGGCTGATTATGTTTTGCCAGGCCCGTTAGGCTCTGCAATGCTCGATCAAGATCAATTGCATCCCTTGTGTAACCTGGATCATGCCCAGTGAGTGTTACACCCTTTAGGACGGCAAGCTCTGTCTCCCCCGTAGACAGCGTACTACCTTCAAGAGCATTGGATTCTGCTACATATTCAAAACGTTTTCTACCATAATACCTATCAAGCGTCTCTGGCGTGAGAATCCTGTTTTCTCGCAGGAGTCGCACTCTGTCTTCAAATCCTGAAATCTCATTGAGCAGCCGCTCTTCTGAAGCTGGCTCCAATAAATATGGACTTCCATCAAGAGAGATCAAGCTAAGCACCTGCAACTGATACCAACTTTAGCGATGACCGCCTTCTAGGCAACAATGCGCGGCCCGATGCGCCATATTCGACTAACGGCATGGATAGATCGTGCGAAGCCACGATCTATCCGGTGTTGGACAAGCCCCACGCCACTGGGATTCTGGGAGCCCAGGGGCCTCAAGCTACAGGAGATATATCCGCCCATTTTTCAGATTCCCTTTACGATTGGCCTCGGTGATAGGTAGAAATGCCTGCTCCATGGCTTTCGTGGCCTCCCAGAGAGTGTAAGTGATGATAAGCTGACATACGTGTAAGGCTGAGTGCCCAGCAATAATGCTATTGAGAGTGCTAATATTGAAAGCCTGATCATAGCCTTTTGCTGTTGAGTCTGCCGCGCAGCGGCTTGATCCCAACGACGGCATCAGCGGCGGCGCAAAGCGCCGTCCGCTGCATGCTGATGTTAGCCTTGAATCACATCTTCGGTGTAACAATCTCAATGTCCTGCTCTTTCTTCTGGTCGAGAGGCATATGGACCAGTGCTTGAGGCTTGGAGAAATCTATCTTCTTTAGATCTACCTGACGCACGCGCCGATTGTGCATCGTGTGATACTCCATCACGAGATTCTTCGTATCATAAACCGTCGTCCAAATAGTTGAGCTCCGCATGCCTGTGGTCTGCTCACTCCCTGTACCTTCCCCCGAGCCCAGCGGAAGGTTGAAATTGTCCAGGATTCGAAAAACCTCATAGAACGTTTCGGGGCCAGTGGCGGTCGCACGGGCTGTCTGCGTGAACGCCACTGCACGCACGAACCGTGAGGGTGGCGTGAAGTCTCCTGGCAGCCCAATCATCCCGCTTCCGGCCCCCAAGGGAGCAAAGTCTATGTCCTCAATCTTCTTCGACGGCAACGCGAGCGGTGACAGGTTCACATAGTTCCGCAGGTTCGTAATATGCCAGTCGTATGTCGGCGCATTGGTAATGACGCCAAGGGGCGCGTCATACACCTGTACTTCGCCTTCGGCGAACTCGATCACGATGGCTTTGCCCGAGGTTTCAGTCACCATAAGGTGCATTGGTGGAGCTATCCCAATCGCCGGTTCCACCACACTTACGACTTGTACTTCCGCGAGGGCCTCGCGGACTTCATCTACTGTTGCACTCATCGTCAGCAGGTACTGCGGTAGGTCGAGCGGCCCAAGGCTCTTGGCGAGACTATTGGGTCTCGCAGCCTGGTATTCCGCGTATCCTGGATGATATAACAAATTCACCGCTAGCCCCTTTTCGTTCATGCCATCCAGAATGTAGTCTCTCCCAAGCGCGTCCAGGCCAACCACGCCATAACGTGATTGCCATGTGAGCCCCGCCATGCCACTTTCGAGATGACTGCGGAACTCGTACCCCCGAGGCACGACCACAAGGCGCGAGTTCAGGTCATACGTCCCCCACTCCATCGTCCGGCCGAAGACCACGGCCCCGTCCCGTGCCCTCAGAATAATCCCCGTGCACATAGTTTTCTCCTCCTGTTGTTGTGTTAGTTGAACTACCGTCTTTACAAAGGCTAACGCTCCAGATCAGAAGCGAGCAGACATTTTAGCATAGATCCAAACCCCAGCTCCCGTCTTCTGTATCTGGATGTTCGAAGCGTCTCCTCCACACAGGCACGTCCGTAGTCCTCATTTTCATATTCAATAGCGATGAGTATGCTGATGG
>JBILGK010000071.1:0-9185 GCA_044351065.1 Cyanobium sp. | reverse complement strand
GGCGCCACGCATGAAGAGCCTTAAACCAACAGCCAAGGGTAGAAAAAGCCCAAGTGCAAAGAGTCAAAGGGCTCAAGGGCAAAGAAAAAGTCCTGGGGGGGAGAAGCAGCCGGGACGGACGCCAACGTCGGCGCTGTCAGTGCCCGGGAGGTCGCCGTACCGGAAGGCGGCGCGGGCGTTGCGCGGAATGAAGAACCACGAGCCCCCGCGCAGCAGCATCATTTGTTGTTCCTGGGGTACCTCTGCCAGCCCAGGATCGGCCCCCTCCAGTGCACTGCCATCCAACAGTTCCTGTTGCGTTCCGCCGCCACCAAACCAGCCACGGCGCTTGCCTTGGTTCGCGCCGCATGGGCTGCGGTGCCACTGATCGGCACACCACTCCTGCAGCTGCCCGTGCATCTCGGCCAGGCCCCAACGGTTCACCAGACCAAAGAAGCCCACCGGTACCGGCCGCTGGCGATAGGCACCTTTGCGGCCTGTGCCATAGGTGTAGCGGCCATCGTAATTCGCCCAGCTGGAGTCGAGCGTGTCGCCGAAGTGAAAGGGTGTGCCTGAACCGGCGCGGCAAGCAGCCTCCCATTGGCTCTCACTCGGCAAAGCCAATTGGGGCGCCTCACCCTGCCCGCCCTGCTCCAGCCATTTCTCCACCAGCCAGCGGTTCAGCCGCCTCAGCCATTCCTGGCAGTCGTTCCAGCTCACGCTGTCCACCGCCAGACCACTGGGCTGGGCGTAGCTCTCCCACAACCCTCTGGCCTCGTAGGTGCTGGGGGTCGAGCTGATGTCGCGCTCCAGTCGCGGCAACGCCGCCACGACACGCCACTGGGCCTGGGTGAGCGGATGACGCACCAGGGCATAAGGCGGCAGCGCCACACGACGCTGGATCTCCACGTTCACCCCTTCGCACTTCTGGCGGAATTGGGGGTACACATCGCGACCATCCTCCGCCTCTGGCGAACCGATCACGTACTCGCCCCTAGGAACCACCACCAGCTCAAGCTGCTCACCGCCCGGCAACGGCAACCCCCACACCTCAGGCGTCACCACCTCCGTGCGGATCCGCAGGCCCTCCCCCTCCTGCAGCGCGGTGAGGGTGAGCATCGGCACTCGCTTTGACACGCCGCGGCCCAGTAAGGGCAAATCCGCAGACGCCGACAGCTGCAGCGCCCTGGAAGCTCCCTGCAGGAGCGGCAGGCGCCGGTCGTGCTCCGCCCAGCCTTCCTCGCCGTCCACCAGCAGATTGAGGGCATCGCTGAGCAGCCACCCCTCCAGCTCCGCGGCGATCCGATCGCGCTGATCCCGATCGCCACTGCGCTTGGCCAGCAGCCCCAGGCACTCCGCCGCCCGCCCCCGCACCGCCACCGGCGCCGCCGTGTCGCCCAGGCATTTCCGTAGGGGCGCCTCGATCCCGATCAGCGCCAGCACCAGGGCCGCATCCAGGCGGTCAGCCTCCGGGGCTGACGTGGCGGCCAGCAGAGCCGCCAGGGGCTGGGAGCCCTCCCGCTCCACCGCCTGGGCCTCAACGCCGCCACTGGCCGCCAGGGCCGCTAGCGCCTCCAACGCCTGCCGGCGCTGGCGCTCAGGTGCATTGGCGCTGAGGTCTTCGCCCAGGCGCCGCACCCGCAGCCGTTGCAGCAGCGCCTCTCGGCCCTTGTCGATCCAACCGACCAACGCGGGCCAGGTGCGCAGCAGCGCTTCGTGGGCGATCTCCACCGCATTCCCATCACTGCCCTTGCCCGAAACCAGCAGCCGCGCCTCCACAAACAGCCCCACCAGCCGCCGGCTGGCCGCCGGCAGCGCCTCCCATCGCGCTGGTTGTTTGGCCGCTTGTCCGTCGCTGGTGAGGCGCACCAGGTGATCGATGAAGGCCCGCTCCAACGCCTCGATCTCCTCGTCCGTGGCGCCGCTGGTGGCCAGCACCTCATCGGCCTTGCGCTGCACCGCACCCGCCAGGCCGCCGAAGTCGTCGTATTGCTTGAGGGTGAGCCCGGCGCCGTCGGCTCGGCCGTCCCACAGCTCCCGCAGGGTGAAGGCCAGCAGGGGCAGGGCGTCACCGCTGGGGGTGTCTCGCACCAGCCGATCACTCAGCCCCGTCTCCAGCCGCACTCCCACCCGTTGGGCCGGTCCTTCGATCACCTGGCGGAAACCATCGACATCCATCGGGCCCAGCGGGATCGGATCCCCCGCACGGCGGTGCAGCGCACTGGGATGCAGCTGCAGCAGCCCGTAGAAATCGGAGCGCAGCGTCGCCAGGATCAGCACCTGACTGTTCTTCTGCCCGAGCAGTTCCGCCAACAGGGTCAGGAACGCATCGGCATCCTCCCCGACGCCATCCCCTCGGCCGTCCTCACGCGCCAGCAATTCCTCGAACTGATCGATGGCGATCACCACCCGGGCGTCCTGTTGACCTGCCGCAAGCCTCAGGCGACAGAGCTGCTGGCCCAGAGCCGCCGCTGTCCGCACCGCTTCGGTTGGCACAGGTTGCTCCAGGTTCTGGTGGGCACGGGCCAGCGCAGATTCCAGAGCTTCGAACGGCTGTTCCTCCGGCCGGAAGGGCTCCAAAACAATCCAACGTCCACGATCGGCAGCCGCCAACCAGGGCATCACCCCCGCCCGCAGCAGCGACGACTTGCCGCAACCTGAGGCCCCAAGGATCAACAGCAGCCGGGATTGCCGCGCCGGGAGCCGGCGGATCGCCGCCAACACCTTCTCACGCACCAGCTCCTGCCCAAAGAACACCGCCGCGTGCTTCCTCTCAAAACAGTTCAGGCCAGGAAACGGGGAGGCGTTGGGCTCTTTCTGTGGCGGCCAGGGCTGGCGCAGCTGCCAACTCAACGGCTCCAGCCCTTTCTGCAGGCGCCTCCAACCCGCCGCCGATCCCTGCTCCAGATCGATCACCGCCAGCGCCGTGGCCTGGGTTTCGCTCAACAGCTTCGGCAGTGGGCTCGCATCGATCCGCACCGGCAACACCAACTTGCCCGCGGCCATCGCCACACCAAGCTCTGCCAGGCACCACTGGGAGGAGGCATAGGCCTCACTGCAGATCACAAGCACCGCCGCACACAGCTGCAAGTGCTCAAACAACTGGTCACGCCAGCGCTCGCCAACATCGATGCCGTTCTCCTCATCGATATCGAGAAAGAAGGAGAGGTAGCGCTGTTCCTCCTCTCGCTGCTTCTCGTCGTCCTTCAGCCAGTCGCGGATCTGCTCTGCCCAGGCGTTGTCCCGGCGGCTGTGGCTGATGAAGATCGTGCTCATCGGCCCGGCAGGACTTCCTCTCCGGACACCCTATTCGCGCCGCCTCAGCCGGCAAGGCGGCCAGTATTCAGCCCCCCTCCTCCCCCGCCAGCCAAAGCAGCGCCGAGCGCACCACCTCCGCATGGCACGGCAGGGGAGCGCACCAGCAGAGCAACTCCAGTTCGCCCGATCGGGCCAGCGCCAGCAGGCGCCTGAGCTCGCGCTCCTGAGGCGAGCCCGGTGACTGCAGCTGCGCCCAGAGCCAGCGCCGGTACTGGGCGATCACCTGCTCGCGGCTGCCATCACGGCCGAGGGCATAGGGATTGCCCAGCGGACTGGGCCGGCCCACGTAGACCTGGCCGGGCAGCAGGCTGCCGAGGCCGCGGCGGGCGCGGCCGATGCTGATCTTCTGGGCGGAGTTGGTCACAGACGCTGGGGCGGTCATGGCTGGAAGGGCCGCAGAGCATGAAAAAGGCCCGCCGGTGGCGGGCCCAGAGCCAGAGATGGGAGGCATCGCCCCACCCCCCGTGCACCAGCGATCACGCAGCCGCGGCGCTCGCCTGCGGCTGCCCCGCCCCATCAGGGCCAGAGCCCTCCTCCGGCTCCTGCGAGGCATCGAGGGGCATGAGCTTGATCTGCCGCCGGCCCAGCTGAATCTGGAAGGGATCACCCGGCTTGAGGCCCAGCAGGGCGGTGTAGGCCTTTCCGATCAGCAGATTGCCGTTGAACAGCACGTGGGTCACGTAGCTCAGCTTGCGGCCTGGAGTGCCCTCCCCTCGGGCAGGGCCCAGGTGGATGCCCCGCGCCTCCAGCAGGGCCTCATAGAAGGCTGTGAAGTTCAACCGCTCCGTGCCGTCTTCCTTGGTGGAGACGTAACCGGTGGCACGCACGAGTTCCGTTTTGGAGGCATCGCCCAGGTCCTTGACCTTGGCGAGCAGTTCAGTTCCGGTGAGCATGGCGGGTGGGCTTGGACAGCCGGGGGAAGGACATCTGCTGTTGCCATGGGGGGCAAGAGGGGGGCACGCGCTGCAACCAATGCGCCAGCGATGACCCTTCACGCCTTCCTCAGACGTGATGCCGCCTTCTCGAAGGCGTCGTCGACCACATCATCCCCACACCACTTGCTGTAAGCGGCCAGATGGGTCTCCACGCTGTGGCCCATGGCGGCGGCGGCCACCTTGGGGGGAAGCTCGCAGATCAGGTGGGCGCGATGGGCGTAGCTGTGGCGAGCGGAGTAGAGCACCAGCTTCTCGCCTGCTGCTTCGTATTCCTGCCGGAGCTCCCGCCAACGCCGGCGGCGGCGCATGTAGAGGCCCAGGTCCTCGGCGCCATAGCCAGGCCGCATCGGTGGGAGCGGTTGCGTCTCGAATCTCTCCACCAGCTTCCAGGCTTCCGCCCAGTCATCGCAGGGCAGCAGACGCAGCACTCGCGGTTTCGTCTCCCCACGGCTCGTGTTCTTGCGGTAGTTGCACCACAGGCGCTCTCCCCGGAGCTGGAGGTGCTGCAGCTCCTCCGGTCGCAGGCCGTAGGCCACCAGCAATTGGAAGGCGAAGCGCCAGCGGGGGTCGGGGATCGCCTCCACCAGCTCGAGGATGTGGCGGACCTCCATCGGCGTGGTGATGGCCTTGGCCTCCCGCTTGCGCCCCACAAAGGGGTCCAACTCCAGCGGTGGTGCCCATGCCGCGTCCAGGAGACCGTTGTCCACACCCCAGCGCAGTAGCGCCGCGGTCTGTTGCACCTGCAGCTGCCGGCCCCGCGACCCGGGTTGGTCCGCCCAGCGGCTGGTCACCGCGTCCAGGAGCTCGCGGGGATTGGCCGGCGGGGTCCTGCCAGCCAGGGTGGCCAGCAGTTCCGCCATCCGGCGTTGATACACCGTGACCCAGGTCTGCGGCTTGATCGAACCGCTGCTCAGCTTTCTTGCCTTGAATCGCTCCACCAGATCGGGCCAATCAATCGCCACGGGCGCGGCTTCATCCGTGGCTTGCTCGGAAGTGAGGGTGAGTGCAACCGCTCGATCAATGGACAGCCCATCGCGATAGGCATCGTGGATAGACAAAACGGTCTCGCGGATGACATCGGCCTGGTCTTGGCTCCACTCCATCGGCAGCAGAATCTGATGGCGTCCGTCGTGCGCATCGACCGTCAAACGTGTCCGCCCACGCAGGTCAGAGACGCGCCAGCCGCTTTTCGTGCCCCGCTGGGCCAGGGAGAGGCGCAGGCCCGAGCGCAGCACGGTTGCCCAGGTGCCCGAGGCTCTAGAACCCCCCATGTGAGCAAACAGGTGAGCAAATCGGCCCCTACAGGTTGGCACGGGCGGGCACGGGCTGCCATAGAGAGCCACCCCAGAAGGCAGTCACAACAAGGGATCTGGCATCAGAACCCAGGCCAGAACAGGGGCTCCCGCACCCGGCTTGCAAGGGCTTTGGGAGCACTAGGTCGCAGGTTCGAATCCTGTCGCCCCGATTGACTTTTCAGGGATTGGCCCTGGGGCTTGTACGCAAGATGTACGCAACCAGGCAGGATTGGCGGAAGCTCCAGCAACCGGCCCTACCTTTCCGGGCAGGGTGATGTGACCACCCAGGGCTGCGAATCGCACGTCCATGCCATCCACCGGGGCCACCCCTCAGGATCGCCGCCAAGGCGGCGGGGTCGGGGCGTTCCCCGTCAGAGTCGCCATGGAGATCACGATCGGCAAGGCCCGGCGCGGCCAGCTCTCTGATCCCCTGCCCGGCCAGGCCTATGTGGGCCGGCCCAGCCCGCTGGGCAATCCCTTCCAGCTCGGCCGTGATGGCTGCCGCGCAGAGGTGATCGTCCGCTATCGGCGCTGGCTCTGGGTCCACCTGCAGGAGCCCGGCTCCACTCAGCGGCATGAGCTGGAGCGTCTACTGGCCCAGGCCCAGGCGGGCCCGCTGGAGCTGCTGTGTTGGTGCGCGCCGCTGGCCTGCCACGCCGAGGTGATCCGCTCGGCTCTTCTCTGGCTGGCCGCACAGCCGTGCATGTGATGCGGCTGGTGGCAAGAGCTGGCAGGCGTACTTGATGGGTACTTGATCGATGGCGAGCCGCAGGGCAACGAGCAGCAGGAGGGCCAGCCAGCGCAAAGCCGGCACCGGCAGGGGCAAGGCGTCGGCAACCCCAGCCCTGACGGTGCCCACCGCCGATGCGCTGAGCCGACAAGCGCGCAAGCAGGAGGCGCAGTGGAGAGCGGAGAGCGATCTGCGCATCTTGCGGGAGGCCGAGCAGATCCGCGCGGATCGAGCACGACTGAGGGGCGCCACCCGGATGGCGAGCGCGGAGCTGAAGGCGCTGGAGGCGATCACGGGGCGCAACAAGACCTGAGCTGGCGGGCTCCTGACACCACAAAGGTGGGCGCGCCGGTTGCCTCAGTGTGCGCGGGATGGCGCAAGGGCTGCGCAAGCGGTCGGCCCTGGCGGGCCTCCCGCCCTTGCGCTCACCCACGCAGGCACGTCGGCGTCCTTTGCGCCCTGTCCCCATGGCCGCATCCACCACCACGCGCCGCCACAAGAAGTTCGATGGCCCCTCGCCTGAGGAGGCGATGGTGCGCGATCTAATCGAGCTGCTCGAGGCCGGCAGCACACCCTGGCGCCGGCCGTGGGATAGCCGCGGTGGCGGCGTCCATAGGAATCTGCTCAGCGGCCGGGCCTACCGAGGCGGCAATCCCATCCTGCTGGAGCTTGGGATGGCGATGCGGGGCGCCGAGCTGCCCTTCTGGTGCGGCTTTGCCGAGGCCAAGAAGCTGGGGATCTTCCCCAGGAAGGGATCGAAGTCGGTTCGCATCCTGCGGCCCCAGCTGCACTCCCGCGAGGAGGAGGCTGCCGGTGGCGAGCCGGTGCTCCACAGCTGGGCCAGTTATCGGCCGGTGCCGGTGTTCAATGCCTGCGATCTGGAGGGTGAGGCCCTGGCCGGGCTGATCGCGGCACGAATGCCAGCCACAGAAGCCCGGCCGCCGATCGAGCCGATCGCTCAGGCCGAGCAAGTGCTGCAGGCCTGGCCGGTGCCAGCCAGCTGGGGCGGCGAGCGGGCCTTCTATTCCACCGGCTCTGATCGCATCCAGCTGCCCGAGCGCGAGAGCTTCCACGGGGCTACAGCGCTCTATGCCACCTGGGGCCACGAGGCCATCCACTCCACCGGCCACGAGTCGCGGCTCAAGCGGGATCTGTCCGGGGCTTTCGGCTCCAGCCGCTATGCCCGCGAGGAGCTGGTGGCCGAGCTGGGCAGCGTGCTGCTGGGGCAGCGGCTGCAGATCGGCTGTGAGCTGAGCCATCACGCCGCCTATCTCCAGAGCTGGATCTCGGTGCTGCGTGAGTCCCCGAAGGTGCTGCTGCAGGTGATCAGCGAGGCGCGGCAGGCGGTGGATCTGATCTGCCCGGAGGCACCGGCACCCGATGGTGAGCCCGCCTCAGCCGCTCAGGGCGAGCCGATCGCCGCCTGAGGCCCGGGCCCCCCGTGGGGCGGGCCCGCCGGGAGCCCTCAATCCCGGTGTCTCCACCGCTCAGCCCTTGAGATGCGCGCGCATTGCAGCGGCGGCAGGGCCATGGCCGTTGTTGACCAGCCAGTCGCAGCAGGCAGCGAGCATCTGCCCCCCGGCGTGGCGGGCGTACTGGTGGCGCATGAACTCAGAAGGGTTCCTCGTTTTGATGGCGCTCAGCGACCAGAGGCGCACCGTGGGGCGCTCGGGCAGGACGAGCGCGTCGAGTGGCTGGCGGTCCGTGTGGGTGCAGAGCAGGTCCATGGCAACTGCTGTGACTGCGGAAGGCTAGTCACAGCGGCTAGGGCTGTGCAGTCGCAAGTGCGACCGGATGGGCTTACGAGACGGCGGCGGCCCTCCCCATGCTGCGGCGCTCGCGCAAGGGTTTCACGGAGCTGGCTGTGGGCCAGCCCTTGCGCGGCGCCGCCAGCGGGGACGGTCCTTCTGCCGTTGCGGCCATGGCCAAGGCTCAGATCCTTCACGATGTGCTCCAAAGCGGCATCCGCTGGCGCGTCACCCTGCTGCCCAGCACCAGCCCTGGGGGCAGTCCAGTGGTGGTGTTCGAGAAGCGCGGCAGGGCGGCCGGCTGCTGCACTGGGAGCAGGCCCGCTGGAGCCGGTTGCATGGCGCCGGCTTCATCACACCTCGGGAGCAAGTCAGCGGCGGTCTGGTGCCGCGCTGCCTGGTGGAGCGGATCGAGGCCCAGCTGCGGGGCGCTGAGCTGCCGCGGCGGCGTAGCGAATGGGGTCAGGTGCGCGGGCGGCTGGTGCGCTGCACCGCCCCAGGCTCCGGCCGTGGCGGCTGAGCGATTGGCGCTATCGGCAGTAGAACATCCGTACCATTTCTGATGGGATGATGCTGGCCGAGCTGCCCCTGGGGCAACCGATCCCTTGCAGTGTCAGCTCCGGCGCGGAGGGATTGGATCTGCACGCGGCCCTGGTGCCCGATCCGATCTGCAGCTTTTTCATGCGGGTCAGCGGCCATGGGCTGCGCAGCCATGGCATCCACGACGGCGACCTGCTGGTAATCGACCGCAGCATCGAGCCCCGCAGCGGCGATGTGGCGATCGTCGCCCACCAGGGGGTGTTTCTGCTGCGGCCGGTGCGGCGGGAAGGAGAGCAGTGGCTGTTGGAATCGCAACGACCCGGGGAGGGGGTGATCGTGGCAGTTCAGCGGCTTTCCTGCCAAGGTGCGAGCCCTGGCCTGGAGCGATCAGCCAGGTCGGCTGGCACCCGCCTTGGCGGTGGCCTCAGGCGACACCGTGGTGCTGTGGCAACAGCGCAATCAGAGCCAGCAGGGCTGGAAGCCCGAGCCCCTCCTCTGGCATCAGCAGCGTGATCATGCTCTTGCCTTTGCGCCCGATAGCAACCTGCTGGCCAGCGCCTCCGCCGACGGCACCGTGGGCCTCTGGGATAGCCGCGGCCGGCTGCGGCAACCGCTGGAAGGGGAGGGGCAAGGTTTCCAG
>JBILGK010000041.1:0-27784 GCA_044351065.1 Cyanobium sp. | reverse complement strand
GTGGAGCTGATGATCGTCGTGGCGATCGTCGGCATCCTCTCGGCCGTGGCCCTGCCCAACTACCTGCAGGCCCGCAGCGCCGCCCTGATCGGCTCCCGCGTCGGGGAGGCCGTCGGCTTCGCCAAGGAATGCGCCGTGGTCACCATCACCGGCGTCGGCGCCAAGCCCGCCCCCCCCGCCGCCACCGTCAACGATGGTGGCTCCACAGTCTCCGGCTGCGATGCTCAAGGCGCGGGCGGCACGGTCACGGCCACCTGGGGCAGCACCGCCAAGGCCGCAGGGGTTCGCTGCCTCGACCAGACTTCCCTGATCACCAGCACCAAGGCCGTTCTCACCGTGGATACGAGCGGCACGCTCACCTGCGCCTTCTCAGCCTGAGCTTCACCCTCCCATGCCCTCCGCCCGGCGAACGGTCTGGCTCCCGCTCCGCTTTGCGGAGCTTTTATGCTTGCGGCCGGATCCGCTGCCGCGAGCCCCGCGCCTTGCCCCCGGACGCAGGGGCGTTCGGCAGGCCCCCGCGGGCTTCACCCTGCTCGAACTGATGCTGACGGTGGTCATCGTGGGGGTGATCAGCGCCGTGGCGCTGCCTCGCTACCTGCAGGCGCGGGCTGCCGCCCGCATCGGGGCCAGGGTGGGCGAAGCGGTGGCGGTGGCGAGGGAGTGTCAGGTGTATTCGATCTCCGGCCTCGGCAGCCCTCCGCAGCGGGATCCCCCCCACCCCGTGGAAGGTGGCATCACCGTCGCCGCCTGCCTGCCGGGCAACAGTGGCGGCACGATCACCGCCAGCTGGGGGGAGGCCAGGGCCAGCGGCGTCGGATGCCTGGCTTCCACCTCCACCGACCTCTCCGCCCAAGCCACCCTGGAGATCCGGCCTGACTTCACCTTGGTCTGCACGTTCGACTAAGTGCCGCCGGGGGGTGCCGCCAGGTGCACCACCGTGGCGATGCGCTGGAGTGCGCCTCCTGGACGCGGCAGGCTCTGCTCCAGCTCCAGGCGAAGCAGCCCCTCCCGCCCCAACTCCGCAATCAGGCCCCGCGCGGTGAGACCATCCAGCAGCACGCGATTGAGGGGATCGGCCCGGCTCGCGTCACCCTGCAGGTTGAAGGCAGGACCGCAGCGGAGCAGCACCTGCCCGCGCCAGATGGGGGAGGGCGGCGGACCGACGGCATAGGTGATCGGGCCGCTCTCGGTCTGGAGGTGGAGAACCGGGCGTCGCCCGGTCATCGGGCAGGCGGCCCCTGTGCCGCTGCCTTCCAGCTCGAGCCGCTCGGCCCGGCGGAGATCCAAGCGGATCAGATCCAGGCTGCGTCGTTGCCAGAGGCGTTCCCGCGCCAGCCTGGCCAGTCGGGCGCTGTGATCTCCCTCGGCCATCAGCCAGCGCAGCGTCACCCCCCAGAGCAGCAGCCCCAGGCAGAAGGCCAACAACAACTCCAGCAGGGTGAGCCCCGCCGCTCTGCCCCGGACGGAACGCGCTGGGAAGCGAAGTGGGCGCGGCGGAGGGTGCATCAGAGGGAGGGATCGGGGCGGCATTCCTCCTCCTGCCAGCGCCCCATCCGCACAACGCCGAGGGGCAGGGACATCACCACGCAGCGCTCCAGCGCCGTGCCCGGGGCGGCCACCACAACCGTGCCGCCATCGAGCACCAGGCCATTGCTCGCGAAGCGAACCGCGCGGGGCAGGTTGTGGCGAAGCCGCACACCCCCATCGCTGCCCTCCCCGCCAAGGGGGAGCGCCACCCCGGGACAGCCGGGCAGCGAACCGCTTTCCGGCTCGCGCCAACCTTCACCATCCAGCTCCAGAGCGCAGGGTTTACCACTGCGTTGGGCGGCGGCGCGGCCGAGCTCCAGGCCGAGGGCCACCCGCCGGCTGACGCTCTCCACCCGCTGGGCGGCCACCGAACCAGCGGCCACCTGGAGGGCAGGCAGGGCCAGCAGGGCCAGCAGCGCCGCTGCCACCAACAGCTCCGGGGTCGAATGGCCGCCGCTTCGCTCTCTCATGGCTCCGAAACGCTCGATGGGGCGATGGCGGCACACAGGCCGAAGGCCGCTGGACTCCAAAGCCTTCGACGCGGTTCCTGCAGGTCGTCGGCATCGACGCTCAGCTCCAGCAACTGGCCCTGCTCCACAGCGCGGAGCTCGCGCCGCAGCCCTTCCGGCACCGGGTAGGTGGCCAGGGCGCTCTGCAGGGAGCCAGCCTGGGCGGCGCAGTCGCTGGAGAGGGATCCCCCGCGGCTGTGCCAACGCAGCCGGGCCTCGTTCGCCATCAGCTCCGCCTCCACCCGCTCCCGCAGGAGCTGGCGGCGCTCCTCGGCCTGGCTCACCCCCACCGTGAGGGCCCACAGCTGCAGCGAGCCGCTGAGGCAACCGAACAGCAGTGCGGACGCCACCAGCACTTCCGCGAGTGTCATGGCTGGGCCCCCCGCAGCCCGAGTTCCCGCACCCCCTGCACCCGTGCCGGATCCTGCCCCAGATCGAGGGCGAAGGCGGCCCGCCAGGCGGGCTCCGCCGACTCGGAACGCTGGGCCAGCTCCAGGTGGACGCGCCCGGGAGCCGTCTCCGCGGCAGAGCTGGCCGGCTGCCAGGCCAGAAGGCGATAGGCCACAGCAGCGACCTGCCCCTCCCGCAGGGCACGCTGCTGGGCGGCGTCGGCACAGGAGGCCCCGGCCTGAGCCCACTGCTCCAGGGCCAGCGTCAGCAGACAGGGGTGAAGACTCACCACCTGACCCACGAGCCGTTGGGCGGCGGAAGCCAGACCATCCTCCCGTTGCCGCTGCGCCAGGACGGCGGCGTTGCGCACGCGGGCCTGATGCAGAACACTCTGGGTGGCCAGGCTGGCGAGCAGCAACACAAGCGCGGCGAGCGTCGCCAGAGGGAGGGCGAAGCCAGCGGCGAAGCTGCCGGGGGAGCTGCCGGGGGAGCTGCCGGGAAGGAGCCGGCGGCAATCCCTGGAGCGGATCGGGGGAGGAGCGGCCACAGCGGATCGGAGACGGGAGGAGCACAGAGTTCCCGTGAGCGGACAGGCAGCCGGTCCGATCTGGCTTGCTAGATAATGGTTCCAGAAAGCAGAGGCCAGGCAGAAGCGCATGAGGCAAACTCCGGATCCCACTGAGCTGGCGAACGCTCACGAGATCGTGGAGAAACACCAGATGCACTACTCGCTGCTCCAGCTGCGCCTGGTGGGTGTGCTGCTGCTTCTGGTTCTGCTCACCCGAGCGATCGGGGTTCTGTTCAGCCTGGAGGGGGCAGGAATCCAACAGATTTCGGCCGTTTCCGCCTTGAGCAACTGGCTGCCCCTGTTGCCTCTGGGCATCAGCCTGTATCTGCTGGGAGGGGGGCGCGATCGACGGCCCCGGGAATTCCTCCCCGCCGAGGTGCTGCATCGCTGCTTGGTGCCTCTGGCCATGGTCTGCCTGCTGCTCCTGCCCGTGATCACCCTCCACGATGTCCTGCACCTTCGGGAAGAGGTGCGAACGGCTGAGCTCGCCTACAAGGAGATCCTCAACAACCACTCGGAGTGGCTCCAGCAGGCCAACGCTGCCCCAACCGCGGAAGCGGTGCGGGCGGTGGCCCGCCGCCACGGATTGGAACTGCCCGTGGCAGTGGCAGAACCGGTGGAGCTGAGCCGCTGGCGCCTGGCCCGCACCCTGGAGCTGGAGCAGGTAAGGGCTCGCAAGGGCACGAAATTGTTGTCGCTCTCGCCCTACCAGCGGGAATTGCTGAGCCTGCCCCGCAGCGGTTCCACAATCCTGATGCAGGTGATCACGGGCATCGGCTTGTTGCTACTGCACCGTCAGGGCAGCCGGGAGATCCGCCGTCACGGCCTGAGCATCAGCCTCTTCTTTCGGGCCGATCCCGGCGGTCAGCGGCGGCGTCTCAGCTACTGAAACCGCCACTCACTGATTGAGACGCAACACCGCCATGAAGGCTTCCTGCGGCACGTCCACCTTGCCCATGGCCTTCATCCGCTTCTTGCCCTTGGCCTGTTTCTGCAGCAGCTTCTTCTTGCGAGAAATATCACCGCCATAGCACTTTGCCAACACATCTTTTCGCATTGCGCTGATGCTTTCGCTTGCGATTACACGGCTGCCGATAGCGGCCTGAATAGGAATTTTAAATTGCTGGCGAGGAATCAGCTCCTTCAACTTCTCCACCAGGCCCTTGCCAACGTTATAGGCTTTATCACGGTGAACGATCGTGGTGAGCGGGTCGGCACGCTCACTATTGATCAACACATCGAGACGAACCAATTCGTTGCGGCGATAGCCGATCAGGTGATATTCCATCGAAGCGTAGCCCTTGGTGCGGCTCTTCAACTGATCGAAGAAATCGGTCACCACCTCGGCCAGAGGCATCTCATAATGCAAAGTGACACGATCAGTGGTAATATACTTCATGTCGACATATTCACCACGCCGCTCCTGGCAGAGCTCCATCAGGGCGCCGTTGTAGGTGTTCGGGGTATAGATTTCCAGCTTTACATATGGTTCTTCGATTGATTCCCGCTTCTGGGGATCGGGCAGGGTGGCGGGATTATCGATCATCAGCACACTGCCATCCAGCATGTTGACTCTATACACCACCGACGGTGCTGTGACGATCAGGTCGAGGTCGTACTCGCGCTCCAGCCTTTCCTGCACGATTTCCATGTGCAGCAGGCCCAGGAAGCCGCAGCGGAAGCCGAAACCCATGGCGCTGCTGGTTTCCGGCTCGTACTGAAGGGCCGCGTCGGAGAGGCGCAGTTTGTCGAGGGCGTCGCGCAGATCGGGATACTGATCGGCGTCGGTGGGAAACAGGCCGCAGAACACCATCGGCTTGGCCTCGGTGTAGCCGGGCAGGGGCTCTGCCGCCGGCGCGGCGGCCAGGGTGATCGTGTCGCCGACACGGGCGTCGGCCACCGCCTTGATCGAAGCGGCCAGGTAGCCCACTTCACCGGCATGCAGGCTCTCCACCTGGCGCTGGTCCGGGGCCATCACCCCTACTTCGTCGAGTTCGTAGGTTTTGCCGCTGGCCATCAACAGCACCTTGTCGCGGCGGGAGATCGTGCCGCTGATCACCCGGAAGTACACGATCACACCGCGGTAGGCGTCGTAGTAGGAGTCGAAGATCAGGGCCCGCAGCGGTTCATCCGCCGGGTCCGGCGGCGCCGGCACCCGATCCACCACCGCCTGCAGGATCTCCGGCACCCCCAAGCCGGTCTTGGCGGAGCAGTTGATGGCGGTGGAGGTGTCGAGGCCGATGATCGCCTCGATCTCCGCCTTGATCCGATCCGGATCGGCCCCGGGCAGGTCGATCTTGTTGAGCACCGGGATGATCTCCAGATCGTTCTCCAGTGCCAGGTACACGTTGGCCAGCGTCTGGGCCTCCACCCCTTGGCTGGCATCCACCACCAGCAGCGCACCCTCGCAGGCCAGCAGGCTGCGGCTCACCTCATAGGAGAAATCGACGTGCCCCGGCGTGTCGATCAGGTTGAGGATGTAGGTCTGGCCGTCGTCCGCCTCGTACTCCATGCGGGCGGCCTGCAGCTTGATCGTGATGCCCCGTTCCCGCTCCAGCTCCATGTTGTCGAGGAACTGGGCCTGCATGTCCCGGGCGGCCACCGTGCCGGTTTCCTGCAGCAGGCGGTCGGCCAGGGTCGATTTTCCGTGGTCGATATGGGCGATGATGCAGAAGTTACGGATCCGCTTGGCGGGAACGTCGGTCATGGGCGCCCGGAGGCTCAGCCGCGAAGGGAACAAGAGCCTGATCCTAGGCAGTCCCTCCGGTTGGCCCCGTGGCGATCAGGCCCCGGCCTGAGAAGCACGGACGTTGCCGATCCCGAGCCGTCGCAGCAGCGGCAGGCGCCCGGCGGCGAAGGTCGCCCCGAACTCCTGCAGCTGGGCCAGCGCCTGATGCGGATCCTCGATCGGGCGACCCTCGGCGTCATTCACGTTGCCGCCCACCAGGCTGATGCCCATCCACACCAGGGGCCCCAGCTCCTCGACGGGGAGATCGGCCTCAGCGGCCTGCAGGAAGAACGCTTCGAGCCGATCGATCGAGAAGTGCTGGCGCAGGTAGGGCGAGAGAAGGGCCGCGACATCCTCACCAGCGGTCATCCGATCGAGGCAGCGCTGGTTGAAAGCGTCGATGGAGCGCACCTCCGCCTCGGCGTCCGCCCCGGCGGGTAACGCACCGCCGATCACCCCCGCCCAGAGCAGCACAGAGAGGCGCAGCACCAGTTCTTCCACATCGATGGAGAAAACCTCCATCAGTTCACCGAACCTGCGCGGTCGCTCCGCCAGAAGCTCTTTCAGCGCCTTCAGGAAAAGTGGCTCCAACCCCAGCTGACCGAAGCTCGTGTCGAACGTCTCCCTGTTGTCGGGAACCGCGCAGAGGTGCAGACAGACATCCGCCAGAGCCAGCCGTCGCCAGGGAGCTGGGGGCCGGCGCATCCCCTTGGCAAACAGATCACGGCGGAAGGTCTGGTGAATCGCCAGGTCGAGCAGAACCTGCCGCATGGCCGCGTCACTGCCCTGCTCCACCACGGCCCGCCGGCCGGGATCAAGCAGGCTCGGGAACATCTCCGGCAGCGACGCCGAGCCGATGTGGCTGAGGCCAGAATTCTCACAGAGGCGATGCATCGGCCCCACGTAGAGCGGCTGGTGGGCGGCCTGATACTCCCCCGCCAGATAGTCCTCGGGCATCGGCCGCAACTGCTGCTCCAGCGTCCGCAGGGCCGGCAGTTCAGTGCCCAGCGGCCAGTTGCCTTCCGGTCCCGTCAGCCGGGTGAGGGTGGCGACCGCGCTGCGGATCCCCGCCACCGTGGTGCTGCCGCCGGCACGCAGAGCCTCCTCCACGCTGAGCATCTGCAGCGGGCTGCGGGCCAGCCAGCCGGGATAGGTGTTGTAGGAGCAAAAGAAAAGGCCACCGGGCCGCAACATCGAGCTGGCAGCGGCCACCAGGGCCTGGCGCACCTCGGGGCTCACCCAACTGGCCAGACCGTGGGACACCACGAAGTCGAAGGCCTCCGGCCAGTCGCGGCAAGGGCCGCTGCCGGGGCGGCCGCTGGCGAAGGTGGTGAGATCCGCCAGGGCGAAGTGGACGTTGGCCAGGCCCAGCGCTTCTGCCCTGGCCGTGGCTTCCGCGATGTGGGTGGGATTCAGATCCAGTCCGTAAAAGCGGGCACGGGGATGGGCCGCGGCATTGAAGAGCAGGTTCAGCCCGTGGCCGCAGCCGAGATCCAGATAGGTGAAGCTCTTGCTGAGCAGGTCGGGATCCAGCCGGTGGCGCCCCCCCATCAACGTGGCCAGCACGAGCCAGGAGACCGACAGCTCCCGGTGCAGGAAGGCCCCGTAGGTCTTCTCGGTCGGATAGGCGGAATTGGGGTCCATCCCGGCGGGGCAAGCGCTGTGCGCGCAGAATGCCTCAGGAATCGGGCCCTGCCATCCACGAGCGCCGAAGCAAGGCACCTGTTCTCCGATCGGTCGAAACCAAGACTTCGTGAAAGCCCCCTCCCTTGGCCTTGCGGGTCAACGTGCACGAGGCCAGGACCAGGCAGTCCGGCTTGCTGGTCCAGGTCGAGGCCAGACAGGAGATCGTGATTGCCCGGGCCGGTGTGCCGATTGCCAGGCTGGTGCCATTCAGATGGCCGACAACTTCGACGCAGCCTCGACGACCTTTTTATGGTCGACCTCTTTCCCGCCATCTGAAACCATGGCCCATCTGCTGCTCGACACCCACCTGGTGCTCTGGTGGCTGAGCGGCGATCCACGCCTGTCGATCTCGGTGATCAGCCTGTTGCAGGAGGCTGGCCAGGAGGTCTTCGTCAGCCGGGCGTTGCTCTGGGGCATGGCCATCAAGACCTCGCTCGGACGCCTATCAGCCGATCTGGTGCAGGTGGCCCAAGGCCGCCAAGGCCGGTGCGAGCCCATGCTGCTGCTGAGCGCTGACCGGCAGCTCGAGGCCTGCGGAACAACGGTGCGGCTCGTCTGATCGGCCGCTGGCTTCCTAAGCTTCACGCAACGGCCCGTCCCCGCCCATGAGCACCGATACCGCCAGCACCGAGAGCATGTCATCCGCCGTCGAGGCCGATCCCCGCGCCCTCACCGTCGAGAACGTGGAGCGGGTGCTGGATGAGCTGCGTCCCTACCTGATGGCCGATGGCGGCAACGTCGAGATCGTCGAAATCGACGGACCGGTGGTGAAGGTTCGTCTGCAGGGAGCCTGCGGTTCCTGCCCGAGCAGCACGATGACCCTGAAGATGGGCATCGAGCGCAAGCTGCGGGAATCGATCCCGGAGGTGAGCGAGGTGGTGCAGGTTCTCTGAGGCCTCCCGCTCCGGCTCAGAAACGGCAGCTCCGCCCAAAACAGAGAGATGTCGACTCACCGTGAGACCCATGAGACTCGGAGAACCTGGAGAAAACCTTAATTAATTGCAAATTATCCCCCTTGTTTGGCGCTCGGGTCCTTCGGATTCGGGGTGCCTGGCCTTAAAATCAGGTTTAAGGTATTCAGGGATACGCCTCGATCTCCAGATAGCAGCTTCGTACTTCCAGACATGACTCCCCATTTTTTCTCCCGTATCCGCCATCCCGGGCAAAAGCCTTGCTCTGCGAGCACGGGAGCCCAGGGTTTCATCCTGCCCGTCATGCTGGTGGCCAGCCTGGTGGTTTCCCTGGGGGCCGCCACCCTGGCAAGCCGTGCCCTCACGCTGCAGCTCGGCAATGGCCAGCATGATCAGGCTCGGGAGGCTCGCGACGCAGCCGACTCAGGCTTTGAGGCCGTGATTTCCGAACTCAACCGGCCGGAGAACCGCAGTTTGGCGGCTGCCAACCTGCCGATCAGCGATTGGGGCAATGCGAAGACGTTTTACTGCACAGACCCCGACATCCCTCCCGAACCCGTTCAAGCCAGTGAGGAGGCCAAGAGCCTGAGCAGAGGCGATTGGCAAACGTTACCCGGCTACCCGCGCAAGCTCCAGAACAATCAGACCACCGCGACCCTCCAATACCGAATTGTCGCGGGGAAGGTGAAGAGTGATGATCGCTCCAATTGGATCAAGACTGAGTTTCCTACGGCCGGAGGCACGCCAACCATTTCCAAGAGCGGAAACTACGATCCCAAGGCTGCGCCAACCAGCATCCCAAACCCGGCAAACCCGACCTACAGGCACAGCTATCTTGAGCTAACGATTGAAGGGCAGAGCCTGCGGAATGGCACACTTACGGCTAGTTCAAGAATTACTCAAGAGTTGATTCTCAAAGAAACAAACTGCCCCTATTCAGGCGTTACTCAACCCAAAGCCTATCAATGGTTTGTGCGCGGCTCAACTTTTCGATCTGTCTACGGAGCTTCCTGAATTTTTCTCAGCCATCCCCCCCTTCCCGGCCATGCGTCACTTCACCTTCTGTCGATTCCCTATGGCCACCCCAGCGTCCTACCCCCGACGCGGGCTGAACTCTTTGGGTTTTTCTCTCGTTGAAGTGCTGGTGGCGGGCGTTGTCGGCGCTGTTATTGCCACCACGATTCCAGTCATGAGCAATCTCAGCAGCAGAGTGGCTTACCAGAGTCGCGACAAAGAGTCTGCACAAAGCTACATTGACAGTGATATTGAGTTGATTAGAGAAAAGATGAAGGCCTACACCTGGTGCAGCGGATCTGGGAGCATCGATCCCTGCGATGCTGCTGTTGATCCACAGATGGGCGAGAATTACTATACCGGCACTTCCATCGAAAACGCCGCAGCCAGCGCAGAATCCGTCGCCAATTCGACAGCCAACGGCAATGCAGCAGGATTCAGCGGCCTTGGCAGCTCGCAAGGCAAATCTGCTGTAGCCAAATTTGTCAATGCCTGCAAAGATACCCAAAGCACCAGTAAAAATGAGTTGCTGGCCAACCTGATCACCACCATCAGCGCTACCAAAGCAGATCTACCGATCCCCGCGGGCTTCAGCCGCAGGGTGGAGGTTCAGGACGGCACCGCCAAGCTGATCAAAATCACTTACACCGGTCCGGAAAACTTTCAGCGCAGTGTGCTGATGTCCCCCACCGTTGCTTCCATGTGTCCGCCGGCATGAGAGCCTTCCTGCGGTGCGAAGCAAACACGCGGCACCGCGGCTTCAGCCTGCCTGAGTTGCTGGTGGCGACAAGCATCTTCCTGCTGCTCTCCGCCCTTGCCTTCAGCCTCAATCGCAACGCCACGGAGCGGGAGGAGATCCAAGCGGTGACCGTAGGACTGGCGAGCTGGCTGGAGGGTGGCCAGGAGGGGGCGAAGCGCACGACCGCCGGGTGCACGGTCACCGTCAGCAGCGGCTCGTCCCTGGCGACCGGTAGTGCGCTGGCGACGGTTCAGCCCTCCACGTGCACAACCCCAAGCAGTTACCGGCTTGGCTCGGAGGGCTTCAGCAGCTCTCTCTCGCTGACGATCAGCAGCACTCCTGCCGTCAATTCCCTGGTCTTCACCCCCCGCGGCACGGTGACCCTCCTCAATGACATGATCCTCAGCCTCCGCAAGAGCGGCGGCGACCTCACCGGTTGCCTGCGGATCTCCGGCACCTCCGGCATGGTGACAACCGCTGCAGTCACTAGCCCAAACACTTGCGCTGATGCCAAATTCGGCGATTCGATGTAAAGCCTCAGGCCACCCGATGATCCCCCCTCCGTTGCAGGCTTCCTTCTCTTTTCTCCGGGCTCTTCGGTGCTCGGCCGGCCGGCGAGGCGAGGCGAAGGGATTCACATTGCTGGAACTGGTCTTCTACGCCGCCACCAGCAGTCTGATCCTGATGGCTGCCGCCACCGCCATTCTCTCCATCATTCGCAGCAACACCAACCTGGAAGTGAATCAGCGGGTGGAGGCGCGCCGCAGCCGCGTCAGCGCTCTGATTCAGTCGGAAACCACCGAGTCGGAAAAGATTCTTTTCGGACAGACAATCTCCTGCCCCGGGGCAAAAAGCAATTCCACATTTACCCTGCAGATTCCCTACCTGCCCAATCCAACGAATAGCAGCACATCACAAGCACTGATTCACTACTACACAGCCGGCAGCGGCGCCACCGCTGAACTGCGGCGTTGCGGCCCCCCCTACAACTCCGACGGCTCCCTCAAGTTCAGCGAAACTCCGACCGATGCCAGCATCTCCCTGAGGACTCAGCTGGTGATCAACACTGACCCGGAGAAAAGCAACCAGAGTCAAATCACCTACACGCTCACCTTCTACGGGCCGGACAATAAAAAGGTGCCCCCAGATCCCCCACCCCCGGCCACGCCGCCAGCGCCCATCCCCATCACCGCCAGCGTGGGCGTCGAACCCATCGATCCGGGCTCCCCTTAGGCTTCGCCCACCTGCCCACGCCCCGTGCTCGACCAGCGCCTGCTGCGCGAGGATCCCGAGCTGATCCGCCTTCAACTGGCCCGCCGCGGCCTCAGCCCCGATTTGACGGAGCTCCACGACCAGGCGCTGCGGCAGCGGGATCTGGAAACCAGGCGCAGCGATCTTCAGGCGGAGGGCAACGGCGTTGGCCGGGCGGTGGGAGAGCTGATGCGCAGGGGTGCCAGCGGCTCCGATCCGCTGGTTCAGGAGCTGCGGGAAAAGGGCAACCGCATCAAGAAGCAGGTGAGCGAACTGGAGCAGGAGGAGAAGGCGCTCGATGCCCGGCTGCGGGAGGCGTTGCTCAGCCTTCCCAACCTGCCCTCCCCCCACACCCCCGAGGGCCGCAGCGAGTCCGACAACGTGGAGGTGAAGCGCTGGGGCGACCCCCGGCCCGCCGGCACCGAGCTGCAGGAGCACTGGCAGATCGCGGAACGCCTCGGCCTGCTCGAAAGCGAGCGCTCGGTGCGCATCGCCCAGAGCCGCTTCGTCACCCTGATCGGTGCCGGCGCCCGCCTGGAGCGGGCCCTGATCGCCTTCATGCTCGATCGGCACGGCGCCCGCGGCTACACCGAGCTGCAACCGCCGATCCTGGTGAACAGCGCCAGCCTCACCGGCTCCGGCCAGCTGCCCAAGTTCGCCGAAGAGAGCTTCCGTTGCGCCGACGACGACCTCTGGCTCACCCCCACCGCGGAGGTGCCCGTCACCTCTTTCCACCGCGATGAGGTGCTGGCGCCCGAGCTGCTGCCCCTGCGCTATGTCGCCCACACCCCCTGCTTCCGCCGCGAGGCGGGCTCCTACGGGCGCGACACCCGCGGGCTGATCCGTCTTCACCAATTCAACAAAGTGGAGCTCTACTGGTTCTGCCGGCCCGAGGAGTCGGATGCCGCCCACGAGCAGCTCACCCGCGACGCCGAGGCGGTGCTCGAAGCCCTGGAGCTTCCCTATCGCCGCCTCGAACTCTGCGGGGGCGACCTGGGCTTTTCCGCCGCCCGCACCTTCGATCTGGAGGTGTGGCTGCCGGGAGCCGGCTGCTACCGCGAAATCTCCAGCTGCAGCACCTGCGGCGACTTCCAGGCCCGGCGGGCCAACATCCGCTTCCGCCAGGAGAAGGGCACCTCCCTGGTGCATACCCTCAACGGCAGCGGCCTGGCGATCGGTCGCACCATGGCCGCCCTGCTCGAAAACGGCCAGCAAAGCGACGGCAGCGTGCGCCTGCCCCCCGCCCTGGTGCCCTACTTCGGAGCCGACATGCTGGCGGCCAGCTGAAGGGCCCTCCCCACCGCCCGATCGCTCAGCGCAGGCAGCGGCGCCCCTTCGCGCACCATCCCCAAATCCTGCTGAACCTCCTGCACCGCCGCCAGGGCGACGGCGACCGAGCCACCCGGCGCCAGCATCTGCCTCTGACTCTCCAGCGGGAAGTAAGCCAGCTGCTCCTCGCTTCGCCGCAACCCGATGAGGCTTGTCTTCTGCAGCGCCGCCAGGCGGGGCCCCATCGCCTCCGGATCGCGCCGCGCCGCGGCATGGCTCCACTGCCAGGCCAGCAGCAGGCGCGCCAGGGTCTCGGGGTTTTGCTCCACGAAGCGGGGCTCAGCCACCAGCAGGTCGAGGATCTGGCCCGGCAGAGCCCGGCTGTCGAACGCGACCCGGCCGATGCCCAGCTGCAGCATCAGGTTGCTGAAGGGGGGGTAGGTGGCGGCGGCCTCGATGCGGCCGTGGTTCAGCGCCGAGGCCAACTCCCCCGCCGGCATCGGCACCAGCCGCACGTCAGCGATGTCGAGACCGACGCTCTCCAACGCCCGGCTCGTGAGGAAGGGACCCAGGCTGGAGCGAGCCAGACCCACCCGCCGGCCCTTCAGATCGCGCAGATCGCTGATGGAGCGCTGCACGATCAGCTGATCCGCTCCCCGCGACTCATCCAGCACCAGCAGCACCACCGGACAGCGATCCGGCCGCAGACTGCAGATCGTCACCACCTCCACCGTGGTGAGGGGCGCCACGCTGTACTCCCCCCGCAGCCAAGCCCTGGCAATCTCCTGCGGATCCTTGGAGACGACAGTCCGCAGCTTGAGGCCAGCGGCTCGGGCCAGACCCTCCCGCTCCGCCAGCTGGAGATAGGCAAAGCCGGCCCAGGGCGAGACGGGCAAGGTGAGCTGTGGAAGGCCTCCCCGGCAGCCACCGAGCCACGGGATCAGCAGGGCAGCCCAAAGCAAGGCCCGGCAACGCCGGGCGCCGACGGTTCGGGGCGGCCGATTCGGGACAGGCATCGCGTCCCCTTCTCTCTGCACCGTAGGCGCGGTGCCAATGCCGCCACAATGGAGGCACTGTGAACGATGACCCGCATGGGGGTGCTCACCGCCCTGGCCATCCTGGCGTTGCTGATCGTGGTCCATGAGGCCGGGCATTTCCTGGCGGCCACCGGGCAGGGGATCCGGGTCAGCGGCTTCTCGATCGGCTTCGGGCCCGCCCTGCTGCAGTGGCGGCGAAGGGGCGTCACCTATGCCTTGCGGGTCATCCCCCTCGGCGGCTTCGTCGCCTTTCCCGAAGACGACGAGGAGAGCGGCGTGGCTCCCGACGATCCCGATCTGCTGCGCAACCGTCCTTTGCCCCAGCGGGCGCTGGTGATCGCCGCGGGCGTCCTCGCCAACCTCCTGCTCGCCTATCTCGTCCTGGCGGCTCAGAGCGCGGTGCTGGGCATCCCCGATGGCTTCTCCGCCCGCACCGGCGTGCTGGTGAGCGGCATCCAGCCGGGCCAGGCCGCCGCCGTGGCCGGCCTTCAGCCCGGGGATCGCATCCTGGCCATCGACGGAGAACGGGTGGGGGGCGGCCAAGCTGCTGTCGCGGGCCTGGTGGAGCGCATCCGCAGCGCCCCCGGGCAAGACCTCCAACTGGAGGCGGATCGGGGCGGCCTCCCCCTGCAACTCGTGCTCTCCCCGACCGACCTCGGCGGTCTCGGCCGCATCGGGGCCCAGCTGCAGCCCGACGGGCTCGAGACCTTCCGCGCCCCCCGCGGGCCCCTGGAACCGCTGCGGCAGGCCAACCACGACTTCACCGCGCTGCTGCGCCGCACCGTGGCAGGGTTCGGCGCCCTGGTCACCCACTTCGGCGAAACCGCGTCCCAGGTGTCTGGCCCCGTCAAGATCGTGGAGATGGGCGCCTCCCTCGCCCAGCAGGGTGGCAGCGGTCTGTTCCTCTTCACCGCCCTGATCTCGATCAATCTCGCCGTGCTCAACGCCCTGCCACTGCCGATCCTCGACGGCGGTCAGTTTTGCCTCCTGCTGCTCGAGGGCCTGCGGGGCCGGCCGCTGCCGGAGCGTTTTCAGGCCGCCTTCCTCCAGTCGGGCTTTGTGTTTCTGGTGGGGCTCAGCCTGGTGTTGATCGTCAAGGACACCAGCCAGTTGCAGGCGGTGCAGCAGTGGTTGGGCCGCTGAGCACGGTCCGCCCAGCGGCTACAGTGGGGAACTGAACTTCTTGCAACAGCACCGGCCGCATGGCGAAAAAGTCGATGATCGCGCGTGATCAGAAGCGCCGGAAAACCGTGGAGCGCTTCGCAGCCCGCCGCAGTGCCCTGCAGGCTTCCTTTGAGGCCGCTGCGGATCCGATGGAGCGGCTGGAGATCCACCGCAAGATCCAGGGCCTGCCCCGCGACAGCTCACGGGTGCGGCTGCGCAATCGCTGCTGGGCCACCGGCAAGCCCCGTGGCGTCTATCGCGACTTCGGCCTGTGCCGCAACCAGCTGCGCGAGCGGGGCCACAAGGGCGAGTTGCCCGGCCTGGTGAAGTCGAGCTGGTGAGCCTCCGGGAGGGCGGATGAGCCGCTGAGGCGGGATGGCGTCCCCCCGGCCGCTTCGGCCCGACCCGGGCCAGCCTTCCGATCTCTGGCCCACCGCGTGGTGGCGTGCCGCCTACGCCCGGGGTTGGTTTCCCATGGCCGACTCCATCTCCGGAGGCTTGAATCTGCACCGCAGCCTCCGGCGCGCCCTCCTGCCTTTGGATGAAAGCTTCCATGTGCCCCGCTCTCTGCAGCGCACGGTTCGATCGAGCCGTTTCCGCCCGGGCCTGAACCGGGAGTTCGAGGCTGTGCTCGCTGACTGTGCCGACCGGCCCAGCACCTGGATCAGCCCGGAGCTGCAGCGCATCTACCGCCAGCTCCATCGCGATGGGCTGGTGCACAGCGTCGAGATCTACGACGAGGAGGGGCTGGCCGCCGGCATGCTGGGCCTGGGCCTCGGGGCCTGCTGGATCGGGGAGTCGATGGCCCACCGACGCCCCCGGGCGGGCAATGTGCTCCTGGTGGAGCTGGTGGCGGCCCTGCGCTCCGGCGGCTTTCAGCTCTTTGACGTGCAACTGAACAATCCCCACCTGGCGCGCTTCGGTTGCCGGGAGATCGCAGACGCGGGCTACAGGCTGGCGCTGGCGGCGGCGGTGCGCGAGTCGGCATCCCTAAGACTTGCGGACGACTGCCTTGTCAGTGAAGCCTGGGTGGCACAATGACATGGAACAGAGCGGACATAACTGCCAGTGCAGGAAAAAGCGCAAGCAAAAACGCAAGCGATCTCCTTTGATGGTCGGGAGATCCGAGTCACAAGCGGTCTCTACGCCCCCCAGGCGGGAGGTTCCGTCCTGGTCGAGTGCGGCGACACTTCGATCCTCGTCACTGCCACCCGATCCAATCCCCGGGAGGGCATCGACTTCCTCCCCCTGATCTGCGACTACGAGGAGCGCCTCTACGCCGCCGGCCGCATCCCGGGCAGCTTCATGCGGCGGGAGTCCCGCCCCCCCGAGCGGGCCACCTTGATCGCCCGACTGATCGACCGGCCGATGCGGCCCTTGTTCCCGCTCTGGTTGCGGGACGACCTGCAGATCGTGGCCACCTGCCTCTCCCTCGACGAGCGCGTTCCCCCCGATGTTCTGGCGGTGACCGGCGCGTCGATGGCCACCCTGCTCGCCAAGCTCCCCTTCCACGGCCCGATGGCGGCGGTGCGGGTTGGCCTGCTGGGCGATGACTTCGTGCTCAATCCCAGCTATCGGGAGATCGAACGCAGCGACCTCGACCTGGTGGTGGCCGGCACGCCCGCCGGTGTGGTGATGGTGGAGGCCGGGGCCAACCAGCTGCCGGAGCAGGATGTGATTGAGGCGATCGACTTCGGCTACGAGGCGGTGGGCGAGCTGATCAAGGCCCAGCTGACGCTGCTGGGCGAGCTTGGCGTCGAGCAGGTTCTGCCCGAGCCGAAGGCCGAAGACCCCACCCTGCCGGCTTGGCTGGAGAAGCAGGGAGGCGCGCCGATCGGCGAGGTGCTGGGCCAGTTCAGCCAGAGCAAACCCGAGCGGGACGCTCGCCTCGATGCGATCAAGGCGGAGCTTGTCGAGAAGATCGCCGCCCTCAAGGAAGACGATCCGGTGAAGGTGGCGATGTCCGCCAACGGCAAAGCCCTGGGCAATGCCTACAAAAGCCTCACCAAGAAGCTGATGCGCCAGCAGATCCTGCGCGATGGCAAGCGGGTCGACGGCCGTGCCCTCGACGAGGTGCGCCCGATCAGCGCTGCTGCCAGCGTTCTGCCCAAGCGTGTGCATGGTTCCGCCCTGTTCCAGCGGGGTCTCACCCAGGTGCTCTCCACCGCCACCCTCGGCACCCCCAGCGATGCCCAGGAGATGGATGACCTCAACCCGGCCAACGAGAAGACCTACCTGCACCACTACAACTTCCCGCCCTATTCGGTGGGCGAGACCCGGCCGATGCGCTCCCCGGGCCGTCGTGAGATCGGCCATGGCCTGCTGGCGGAGCGGGCGATCCTGCCCGTGCTGCCCAGCAAGGAATCCTTCCCCTATGTGTTGCGGGTGGTGAGTGAGGTGCTCAGCTCCAACGGCTCCACCTCGATGGGCTCGGTGTGCGGCAGCACCCTGGCCTTGATGGATGCGGGCGTGCCGATCAAGGCACCGGTGAGCGGCGCCGCCATGGGTCTGATCAAGGAGGGCGATGAGGTGCGCATCCTCACCGACATCCAGGGGATCGAGGACTTCCTCGGCGACATGGATTTCAAGGTGGCCGGCACCGAGAAGGGCATCACCGCCCTGCAGATGGACATGAAGATCACCGGGCTGGCCATGAGCACGGTGGCGGAGGCCATCAACCAGGCCCGTCCCGCCCGCCTGCACATCCTCGAAAAGATGCTGGAGGCGATCGACAAACCCCGCGATACCCTCAGCCCCCACGCGCCGCGGCTGCTCAGCTTCCGCATCGATCCGGAGCTGATCGGCACCGTGATCGGCCCCGGCGGCCGCACGATCAAGGGCATCACCGAACGCACCAACACCAAGATCGACATCGAGGATGGCGGCATCGTCACGATCGCCAGCCATGACGGCGCCGCCGCCGAAGAGGCGCAGCGCATCATCGAAGGCCTCACCCGCCGCGTGAGCGAAGGGGAAACCTTCAGCGGCGCGGTCACGCGCGTGATTCCGATCGGTGCGTTCGTCGAGATCCTGCCCGGCAAGGAGGGGATGATTCACATCTCCCAGCTCTCCGAAGCTCGGGTGGAAAAGGTGGAGGATGTGGTGAACGTCGGCGATCAAGTCACCGTGCGGGTGCGCGAGATCGACAACCGCGGCCGCATCAACCTCACCCTGCGGGGCGTGCCCCAGCAGGAACCCGTCCCGGTCTAGGAACCCGTCCCGGTCTGAACCGGGGCGGCAAGCGCCCGTTTCACACGGGAAAGCCCGGGTCGATCACGGCCATCGCCGCGGCGGCCCGCTCACACAGTTCGTCGTGGGCGGGCCCGTGGCTGGCGATCAGGCACCCGGCCTGGCGCACATCGCCGGTGTTGTAGAGCAGCGGGCGGCCGTCGGCATGGCTGAAGCGACCGCCAGCAGCCCGCAGCAGTGCCTCTGGGGCCGCCATATCCCAGTCCTTCGGGGCGCTACGGCCGGAGAGGGAGATGTAGAGGTCGCTCTCGCCGCGCAGGATGGTGGCCACCTTGCCGCCAACGCTGCCCATGGCGAGGGTGTCGGCCAGGGGCAGGGCCTCCAGCAGCCGTTCGA
The DNA here is from genome assembly GCA_044351065.1 of Cyanobium sp. Classification (GTDB taxonomy): domain Bacteria; phylum Cyanobacteriota; class Cyanobacteriia; order PCC-6307; family Cyanobiaceae; genus Cyanobium. The sequence continues at coordinate 9,406 of JBILGK010000041.1, read as the reverse complement.
GCCGCCCATCCCGATGGCTGCGGCTCGCCACCAGCACCAGCTCCGCCAGGGCGCGGCGGGGGCTGAGATGGGCCGCAAAGCGCTCCCCGGCGCGGTTCTCCCGCCAGGCCTCCCCCCCGGCGGCGTTCGGCAGACCGAACCAGAGCTCCTCCTTCTCCGGCAGCACCACCACCCCCAACACAGCCACCTGCCCGCGCACCAGCGCCAGGTGCACGGCGTACTCGCCGGTGCCTTGCAGGAAATCGCGGGTGCCATCAAGCGGATCGAGGATCCACAGCCATTCCGCCGGCAACGGCTCCCCATCCCGCAGCTGCTCCGCGGCTGTCTCCTCGCTCAGCAGGGTCCACGCGGCCTCGGGGAAGGCTTGCCCCAGGCCATCGAGGAGCCAGCGGTTCACCGCCAGATCCGCTGCGGACACCGGCCCCTCCCCGCCGTGATCAACGCTGAGGGCCGCCGGGAAGCCATGGGGCGGAGTCTCGCCGCGGGCGTAGGCGCGCAGGATGTCGGCAGCCCCCCAGCTGAGGCGACGCAGCTCGTTCAGCAGGGCGTCGGCGGCGACACCGACCGGCAGCTCGAGGGGGGTCGTCATCATGGGGGAAAAGGAGAATTGTGGAGGAAGCCGCGCCGCAACCCGCCGGGGAGCCCGCCCCGGGCACGCTCTATCTGGTGGGCACTCCGATCGGGAACCTCGACGACCTCTCGCCCCGGGCGCGGCGGGTGCTGGAGGGCGTCGACCGGATCGCCTGCGAGGACACGCGCCACAGCGGCTTGTTGCTGCAGCGCCTCGGCATCCGCGGCCGCTGCCTGAGCTACCACCAGCACAACCAGAGCCAGCGCATCCCCCAGCTGCTGGCGGCGTTGGTGCAGGGGGAATGCCTGGCGTTGATCAGCGATGCGGGCCTCCCCGGCATCTCCGATCCCGGGGAGCCTCTGGTGGCAGCGGTGCGCGCCGCCGGCCTGCCGGTGATCTGCGTGCCGGGTCCCTGCGCGCTCACCACGGCGCTGGTGAGCAGCGGCCTGCCGAGCGGACGCTTCTGCTTCGAAGGTTTCCTCCCGCCCAAGCCTTCCCAGCGACGGCAGCGACTGGCCGAACTGGCCGACGAGGAGCGGACGGTGGTGCTGTTCGAGTCGCCGCATCGGCTGGTGGCGCTGCTGGAGGATCTGGACGCCCTGCTCGGCGATCGACCCCTGCAGGTGGCCCGCGAGCTGACCAAACGGCATGAGCAGCAGGTGGGCCCGACGGTGCGGGCCGCCCTCGCCCACTTCCGCCGCCAGCCCCCCCAAGGGGAATGCACCGTGGTGCTCGGCGGCCGCCCGCCCCTGCCCGCGGCCGAGTGGGACGAGGCGGAGCTGCGCCGCCAGCTGGCCGCACTGGTGGCGGAGGGTTTCCGCCCTCGGGAGGCCGCGCGCGAACTGGCCGGGCGCAGCGGCCACAACCGGCGCGCGCTCTACGCGTTGCTGCACCGGGAGCCCGACCCTTCCCGGGCGGCAGACTGAGGTGAGTTCCGAGCCCCCTGCCGCCCCATCGCCATGCTGCTGCGTCTGCGCCTGCTGATCGGCAGCCTGCTGGGGGGCTTCCTGCTGTTTCTGGCCCTCTGCCTGGGCGCCCAGAACCTGGACGACCGCCGCTCCCTGCAGCTGGGGGTGGGACGCAGCGCCCCCTTGCCCACGGGATTCATGGTGGGGGTGGCCCTGGCCGTGGGGGTGGCCTGCGGCGGTTCGGCGGCGGCCCTGCTGCTGCCGCGACGGGATCAGCTGCCCGGCAGGGAGTAGAGAGAACCCTCAATCAGCACCCGGCTGATCCCCTGGGCAACCAGGAAGCGGGACGTGCGCTCCAGCACCCGCGGATCGGGGATTTTGATCACCCGTTGGCTGCGCCCGCATTGGCGTTTGGCCTGGCGGGGGTTGAGGAACACCACCAGCGCCTGACGCTGTTGCTCGTCCTGCGCCAGCGGCCCGAGTTCCGGGAAGTCGCTGAGGGGCCGGGCCTGCAGCTCCACGGTTTTGTCGACGAGCATGTAGGCGCTGGGGGGAAAGGTGGCTTCAGCCAGGGGCCTGACCTCCAGCGCGGCTCCTTCCCTTCCGGCGACGGCCAGGGAGAACATCGCCGCCAGGCTGGCGCAGTCGCTCTCGTCGTCGAGCAGGTCTTCGTCGTCCTCGTCGTCGCCGAAATCATCGGCATCGTCGATGGCGAGAACGCCGCGGGCGGCTTCGGAGTCTGCGGTATCGAGCGCTGCTGCCCCGGGCTCGACCAGCTCGGGCTCGGCGGCCTCGGGTTCTGGTTCGTTGCCGAAACATTCCGGGACAACACCCGGGCCGTCCCCCGCTGGTGAGGCGACGGGCTCGGGGGGCGGTTCGGATGGGAGAAGCAACGTCTGATGAGGCGCGGCCGGCCGGCGGCCGGGCGGCTGCTTGAGGCTTTCGTACTCCTCAGGTTCGAGGACAGCGCGAACAGCACGGATGACCGTGGCTGTGCTGCAGTCGTAGGCATGCGCCAGTGCCTGGCTGGTCTCCCCGGCGCGGAATCGGGCCACCAGCTCGATCTTCTGGCTGTCGCTGAGCCTTGGGGCCGCCATGGAGCGCGCGGAAGCACGGTTGTCCACTCTAGGTGGAGGCTCCCACCCCGTTCTTGATGCTGCCTGGCAAAATGCCTGCGGGCTCCCTTAGCTCAGCTGGATAGAGCAGCTGCCTTCTAAGCAGCCGGTCGCTGGTTCGAATCCAGCAGGGGGCGTTTCAGTCAGAGCCTGAGTTTTCAGCCCAAAAGCCTTTCTGCTACAGGCTTTTGGGCTGACAGGCTTTGCCGGCCTCTGCTCGCCCGTGCCAGGCTGTGAGAAGGACCTTCTCACATACCTTCTCACATGCCAGCGGTCCCGGAATGGGATGTTCTGCTCCGTGGCGGCGTGCTTCGGGCCCTCGGCCAGAGGGGCTGCCGAAGCGGATGGACGGTGTCGAACTTCAGGGGGCGGGCCCGGCTTCACATCACGGCTCGCGCCGGGGACGGGCATCGCAAGCAGCTGCTCTTGCCGTATCCCTGGGAGTCGGACCAACTCGAAGCCATCCGAGACGGCGTGGTGACGGTCTATGAGGCCTTCCAGAACGGAGTGCCACTGGAGCTGTCCATTGCGGAGCTGGTTACAGCGAAGGCTGAGGCTGAGGCCAGGCGCCAGGCAGAAGCCATGGCCAGCCAGCCCTCAAACCTGCAGCAGAGCGTTCCATCTCCAGCAACAGCCAGTCGCCCTATCTCGATTGACTGGGCCGGCCTGATCCGCCGCTACCAGCAGCACAAGCTGCGCAGCGGTGAAATCAAGGAAACGACCTGGGAACGGCTCTACAAGCCGCGAATGGCGCTGGTCCTCAAGACAGCGAAAGGGCCACCGGCTGCCCGCGATGCCACCCAACTGCTGGAAGCGCAAGCTGATCTGTGGAGTCAGCGCCCTGGCTGTCGCACCAGAAGACTGCAAATCCAGTACACCGCTGCTCTGCTGCGTTGGGCGGCCAGCCAGAAGCTGCTTCCAGCCCAATGGGCTCCGCCGCCTGACCTCTCAACAATCATCGGCCGGTCACGGGAGAGCCGAGCGGTCACGACGCCAATCGCCGTGCCAGACATCCTGGCGATGGTGCAGGCCATCCCGGACCCGCGCTGGCGGTTTGCCTTTCAACTGGTCTGCGCCTTTGGTCTGCGACCCGAAGAACTGCAGCATCTGCAGCTTCGCCAGGGACGGCTCTGGTGCACCTATGAAAAGGTTGCCTCTCGCGGCAGAACCAAGCCCAGGCCCCTTCGACTGCTGCCCTGTGACCAATGGGCCACGGAATGGCGGCTCCTCGAAACCTTTGATCCGGCAAAGCTCCCGCCCATGCGAGCTGGCTTCGGCTCGGATTCCTTCAGTCGCTACCTGCTGAGGAGGCAGCACTGGCAACACCTGCGCCAGCAGTACGAAACCCAGGGAGAAAAGCTGGTGCTCTATTCCTGCCGGCACGGTTACGCCCACCGGGCCCACGTGATCTGCGACCTGCCGCCCAAGGTGGTTGCCGCCGCAATGGGTCACAGCGTTCAGACCCACCTGGCGGCCTACAGCCGCTGGTGCGGGGATGACGTGGTGGATGACGCCTTCGCGAAGGCGGAGCAGCGCCTGCTCGCATCCTGAAGCCGACCGGTCAGAAGCCCGTGACCGCTGAGAGAGGCTGTTGCCCATGACAGGTCGCGCTGAGCGAGCCATCTTTGGGGCGGCTTCATGGCGAATGGTTCGCCTGCCACCGTGAGACCACCCCCACAGACCTACAGTTCAGGGCCCACGAGGCCAGCCTGTCCATGGCCCTGCTCACCCCCCGCCAAAATCCACCAAGCCAGGCCATGCCTGACGGCCCCGCCCAAGGGACGCGCCTGACGCCTGAGAACCTGGCTTGGGTGGATGAGAAGATCAAGGAGCCCGGTTGGGCAAAGGAATTCCTGATCTCTGCTGGTCTCCTCGATTCCAAAGGTCATTGGAATCGCTCGTATTGGCCTGAAGATGGCGAAGCCGGTTCGAAATAGCCTCGGCCCCCTTCTTCTGCACCACGGCTGCGATCGATCCCTTGCGGAGCTTGTGCTCGAAGGCAAGACTTCTCCGATTCCAAGCGAGAACAGGTATGACTGGCTTGGGCCCGGAATCTACTTCTGGGTCGACAGCCCCTCTCGCGCCATGACCTGGGCCAGGGAGAAGCAACATAAGCAGCCGGAGGAGATGGCTGAGCCGTACGTTTTGGGAGCCTTTGCTTACCCAGGGCATTGCCTCAACCTGACGGACTATGGAGCCCTTGACGAACTACGGGTTGCCTACGAGAAGGTCAAGCTCGTGGTCGAAAGCCAGGGCGGCAAGCTTCCATCCAACGGTGCAAAGGAGAACGGTATCTACCTCTACCGGCCTCTCGATTGCCTCGTTATCAAGATGGTTCACAAGCTCAGGGAAGAGAGCGGCCTCGAAGCCTATGACAGTGTCTACGGCATCTTCGTTGAGGGCCAAGATCTCTTCCCGGGATCAGGCTTCAAGGCAAAGAGTCATGCTCAGATTGCCATTCGCAATCCTGAGTGCATTGCCGGCTACTTCCGAGTGCCTGATTTCACCTGAGCTGCTGTCTCGCTCCCTGGCACCTTCAGAACTGCAGATGTCGCCTGCTCCAGCCGGTGATGGTGGCCTCCGCGTTCTCGAGATGCCACTGCAGCGGCCCTCGGCCCTGGGTGCAGCCCCACCGGCGGTAGTGCTTACCCGGGGTGAGTACCCCCCGCAGCCTTAGCTGACGGAGGGTTTCGCGGCTCATTCCCAGGGCAGTACAGGCTTCTGCCGTCGTGACCCACACTCGCTGGCGGGATGAGGTTGAGGGTGTTTCCATCAGCTCCCCGCCAGCTGCGCGCAGCAGCGCTGGAGCGTGTCGAGCAACCAGCTGCGGCGGTAGCTCTTGACCTGGCGAGGGGCCCCGTCAACAAACTGTTGGCGGCACGGGGGTTCTTCACCGAACTCCTCGCGGTAAGCCCTGGCCACGAGCTTGCCGGCGGCGCAGAACTGGCTACGCGGCAGCGCTTGCTGGAACACCTCCAGCCAGGCATCTCCCAAGGTGAGTTCCTCGTCAGTCGGGGTGCCTGCCAGCAACCCAGCGCTGGCGGTGAGTACGTTGCTGCGCACGATGTCCTTGAACAGGAGCTGGTCGCGCTGATCCAAGCCGCCCAGCCGCTCAAACAGATCAATGCTCCGTTCAACTAGGGCAATCACCTCGGCTTGCCTGATCCGAGGTGATGGTGTCTCTACTGGAGTCGGTTGAGCCTGCTGGACGCTTTCCAGGAACCAGCCATCCATCCACACCGCGAACGGCGCGCTGATCCAGCGGGCCAGGTCGACGGCGACCTGGGGATGAATCCAAGTGCCGCCGCCCCCGGCACCACCTGAGCGGGACTCAACGAGGGCGTGGACGGAAATTCCGGCCACGCTTTCCAGAGCATCCAGATAGTGCTGGCACCGGTCGGATTCGCGATAGTCCTTCCAGCGTTTGCCATTGGCCTTGCACATGGCCGTGGCATTCACGTAGCCATCGCTGGTGCGCCGAGAGATCGGGGTGCCATTCCAGGAACGGGAGTCCAGAGCGTGCTGACTCATCGGGGCGACAGATGCGGAGCGATGGGTCAACGTCGTTGCGGTGTTCATCGGTCTGAGGTCGGTGAAAGGGGCTGGGCCCCACTGGCGGCGACGCCGGCGACAGGGGGGAAAGGGCTGTTGGTGCTGACGGCTTCCAGCCGCGGCGGCACGGGGCCAGCGATCACCAGCAGCAGGGTGCTCAGCTGAAACAGCAGCCCCACCAGCGCCAGCAGGCGAAGCGCGGTGAGACTGTTGACAGTGACGGCCACGGTTGTGGGTCGGCGGGTGCGGCAGAACGCCGGAAGGTGGGGGCGGCGCCCAGCGCCGCCATTGCTGATCAGGTGAGGAACAGCCATCAGAAGGCGGCCTCCTCGTTGTCATCCACAACCCAGCCGCCAGCAGCGGTGTAACCCTCCTGCTCCTCGAAGCTGTCGGTGGGATCGACCTGCTCGTAGGGAACGAACTCCACGACCTGAACGGCCCGGGGCTGGAACGTCATGCCGCAGCCGTTTTCGCTATCCCAGTCGTAGATGTCGAAGGCCACGACAACCTTGGAGCCGTTGCCGATGGCCGCTCCCTCCCAGGGCTGCTTTTTGGCATCGACGATGCGGGGCCCCTCGGACAGGGAGCCATCACGCCGCTGAAACTGGGGCACCTTGAAGCGAACTGCGGTGAGCTCGCTGGGCTTTTCCTTGTCCGGCTTCCAGGGGAAGCCCTTTTCAGCGCGCCGCTTGCGGCTGCCATGTAGAGCGATGAACTGGTCCTCTATCGCCAGCAGAAAGGACTGGGCCTGCTCGTTGTTGTTAGGGAGCAACAGATCGCAGGTCCAGGCTTTGGGTTTGCTCTTGTCGAGCTGATGCCTCGGGGTGATCAGGTGGGCCCAACGCACCTCGGCGAGGGGCGTGCGGAAGATGTCTTTAGCCATGGGATGAATCGGTGGAAATCGGGTATTGATCGAACGGCAGAAGCGGCGGGAGGCCAAGGCGCTCGCGCAGCAGGTGATGCACCGCTCCGCTGGCCGAGAGGTTGCGGGTTTCCATCAGCTCGCGGACCTGCAGGTAGACGTCGGTACGTACCTGGGTCTGGATGACGTGGCGACCGGCCAGTGAGCGGGGCTGCTCGCCGTAGCGACGGGGCCTGCTCATGGCTCTATCGGCGTCTGGGCGCCTTCGAACTCTTCGAGGAAGCGGTCGATGAAGGCGCTGTGCTGGTGCTGGGTGATGCGATCACCGATCGAGCGGGCATTGCGCGGCACCTGGAAGTGCTCACGGAACGCAGTGGTCAGCTCACGCCGAGCGGCCTGGGGAAGCGCAAGGATTCGCTGGTGCGTGGCCTCGATTTCCTGGGCCGTGAGTGGCTCCAGAGCGACATCACTGCCACCGGCGCCTGCACAGGGTTCGGACGCCTCAGGAGAGGACGTCCTCGCCAGCAGAGCAGGACGTTGCACACCAGCAGAAGCGAGCTCAGCGGCAGAAGTCACCTCAGGCTCTACAGGCATAGCCTGTTTCGCAAAAGGAATGCCCAGCAACATGGCCAGCATCCAGCCAGAAGCTTGAAGCGGGTCGTCGACTTCGTCGGCCCACTCTTCACTGCTGACTTCAGCGCCACCGGCGTGCATCACCGTGACCCGCAGCTTGTTGCGGCCGCGGATGTCGACCAGCTGGCTACTGAAAGCAATGCCCTGGGCAAACGCCGGCCTGGCCGCTTCGACTACGGCGGCCAGGTCAAGGGATGAAACGGCCTGCACCTGTTCTTGGAAGGAGGCCAGGGCGGCCGTGAGGGCGCGTTCGGCGCCGCCTTTTTCGCCGAGCAGCTCAAGGGCGCCGGCTGGCACGTCTGCGCGTGCGGGGATCTGCGTCATGGCATCAGGGTGTCGGGCTCGTGCCCGCTAGCCAGAACTTAGCAGCTTCCTAACGCGAGCTACAATCGATGGGCGTCCTCGGACTTGTCCGGGTTTACTTGTTGCGGTGTCGGTTATACGGCCCGGGGAGGTCGGTCAGCTCGCCTGTTTCCCAGGCCCGGATCCAATCGTCAGGCAGGAACTGCTCGTCCCGCAGCCAGAGCTGCGTCAATTCCGACGAGGAGTAGTCGTCGAGGGACAAAACCTCTCGGAATCGCTTGCGGTACATCTCCGGCACCGACCCGACGAGCTCCTCCAGCGCGTTGGTCACGTCTGCCTCGCGCTTCTTGATCACACGACGCACGTGGCGCCTCCACTTCTGGCAGAGATCCTCCGCTTCTTTGGACGAAAAAGTGGGAGAGAGAACTGCCTGATAAGCCTCCGGAACGGCCAGATATCCGATGTAGCAGCTCCAGAAATCAACGGCGTTCCAGGGTTTTCCGTCGTTGCCCCGAAAAGGCTCGGCATATTCGAGCTGTTCTCGAATGCGTTGGGATTTCACTCCCTCGAGGCGTCTGTCGCCCAGCAACCTGCGGTTCAGCTCCTCAAGCTGGAAGAAGGCTTTCTGGCGCAGCTCGCCAGCTTTGCCTTGCTCGATGACCGAAAGGTTGCCGTAGGAGATGACTTCGAAATTTGCCTCCGCACCCCACTCGCAGGCGGTGTACTGGGTCCAGCCGTTGCGGCGACGCCAGTTCAACAGCATCTTCCCGAAGGCCCGGCGGGACTCCTGCTGCCAATCGAGGACGGCCTGGTAGGAGCGTTCCGTCAGGTCCACGTCGTAAGTCATAGCCCAATCTTACGTCCTGCTTGCCATCGCAAGCCAGATCCTGTCATGACTTGGCGGCGTGGCTGCGGCTCCCTCCGGGCTCGGCCAGTAGCTGTCTGACCTGTTGGCCACTGATGACTCGCCCAGTCTGAACCTGGAACTGCAGGGCCAGCGTGTAGGGGTGCGAGCCAGGGTGGCTCTGGGCCAGAGCTTGTAGCTGCCGGCGAAGCTCAGGCCGGTTCATGCTGCGGCTTGGGCTGATGGCGCCCTAAGCAGGACTGCTTGGGCCTGTTCAACCGAGCGGCAGACCTCAGCCAGGCCGCCGAGCTCCTGCACCACCTGCAGGAATGCGCGCTGCTCAGGGCTGACGACCCCGCAGTGTGTCTTGATCTCCAGGGCAACGAACTGGGCGATGAGCTGACCGACCATCTCTGGGGTCACCTCCAGCGAGCGCAGACCAATCAGGTCACTGCTGCCCTTGCAGAGCCCAAAGCGCAGGAAGCGCCCCTGCTGTCAAGCGACATCCGCTTTTGGTCCTCCGGCGACACGAAAACTGGTCCACCTGTTGGCCTGCTGATGGGGGCCTGACGGCGGCCCTTGGATCGATGTTTCATCGGTGGGTGTCGTGTCGTTGGT
>JBILGK010000040.1:0-27808 GCA_044351065.1 Cyanobium sp. | reverse complement strand
AGGCCCAATCAACCTAGCAGGTCGATCGGTTCACCCCTCGCCCAACTCCTTGATCCTCCCCACTCCTCTTCTGGAAGGGGAACCATCTCAGGTTGGCTCCGGGGGCGCGGCCTCTCGGCTGCGCAGTTACCCAACATACCACCCCACACCCGGAAGGAGTCAACCCCCTGGGCCCGGTTCTGTTCCCAGCCACTGGCCGTCAGGACGCCCAGGAGAAGCCGCCAGGAGTGCCCCGAAGCGCCTGTAGGCACTATCCGCAAAGATCGCAGTGGGGTACCCCCTGCACCCTGCCGACCCGTCCCCCAAAATCAGGCATGAAAAAGCCGCGGCTGAAAACCGCGGCACATGGGAACCATAAAAGGAGAAAACTTGGGAGGTACGGTCAGAAGAGTCCGAGGGTCAAGGATTTGTCGATGGGAAGGGCGGCACCGATTCCGAGATAAATCGTGAAGAATGTCCCGAACAGGAAGGCAGCCATGGCCACGGGCCGGCGGAAGGGATTTTGAAACTTATTGAAACTCTCAATAAAAGGAATCAGCATGAGACCCAAGGGAATCATGGTCTGGAGAGCAATTCCAAGAAGTTTATTAGGAACTACTCGCAAGATCTGGAAGACAGGGTAGAGATACCACTCGGGCAATATCTCAAGCGGTGTAGCGAAAGGGTCTGCCTTGTCTGCCAGCATTGCCGGATCCATGACAGCAAGGCCAACAACACAAGCTATGGTGCCGAGGATAACGACAGGGAATATGTACAAAAGATCATTTGGCCAAGCCGGTTCACCGTAATAATTGTGGCCCATACCCTTGGCGAGTTTGGCACGAAGCTTGGGATCAGTGAGATCAGGCTTTTTGAGGATGTGCATGGGAGGGGGTGCGAAGGAGGAGAGGGTGAAATGCGCGGTTGGTAAAACTTGGTTTCAGAGGGGACCGCTGATTCCCTGCTTGCGGATCATCAGAAAATGCATCAGCATAAAAACAGCGAGCAGCCAGGGAAGAACAAAGGTGTGGAGACTGTAGAAGCGCGTGAGGGTGGCCTGACCAACACTTTCACCGCCTCGCAGAAGTTCCACCATGAAGTTGCCGACAACAGGGACAGCCGCAGGCACGCCACTGACAATTTTCACAGCCCAGTAACCAACCTGGTCCCAAGGCAACGAGTAGCCGGTGACCCCGAAGGAGACCGTGATGACGGCCATGACGACACCCACGACCCATGTGAGTTCGCGAGGCCGCTTGAATCCTCCGGTGAGGTAGACGCGAAAAACATGAAGAATCAACATCAAAACCATCATGCTCGCGCTCCAACGATGGACCGATCGGATGAGCCACCCGAAGCTGACATCGGTCATCAGGTATTGCACCGAGGCATAAGCCTCAACCACCGTGGGCTTGTAGTAGAAGGTCATGGCGAACCCGGTGGCAAACTGAATCAGAAAGCACACCAGGGTGATGCCGCCGAGGCAATAAAAAATGTTGACATGCGGCGGGACGTACTTGGCGGAGATGTCGTCGGCGATCGCCTGGATCTCGAGACGCTCATTGAACCAGTCGTAAACCGGGTTCGACTTGGCGTCGGGAGCGGCCGGTGAAGAGTTCGCCATGCAGCGGGCGGCTTGGGTTGCGAGAGTCTACCGACCGTCCCCACCCCCCTGTGAGCGAATCGCCCGCTGGCGCCAGAGGCCCTCAACCCTTTGAAACAGCCAAGGCCCGCTGCCGTGGCCGCATGGCCCCGCGCCGACTGCTGCTGAGCGCTCTCCTGCTGATCTGCCTGTTCGCGCCCCTGCCCCTGCCGTGTCCGGGGTTCCCCGCACCGTCGCCGGCCTTGGCCCTCAGCGATGCCCAACAGCAGGTGGTGGAGGCCTGGCGTCTGGTGAACCAGAGCTACGTCGATCCCGAGAGGCTTGCGGAGATCGAATGGAAGCGGCTGCGCCAGAAGACCCTCGAGCGTCCCATCGTCAGCTCCCTGCAGGCCTGGGAAGCGATCGAGACGATGCTGGCGCCGATCGGCGATCCCTACACCCGCCTGTTGCGCCCGGCGGAGTTCGCCGCACTGCAATCGAATACTCGCGGCCGTGTCAGCGGGGTGGGCCTCCAGCTCGCCCTGCGGGAGGCCGATCAGGGAGCCCGCCAGCGCCTGGTGGTCATCGCTCCGCTCGACGGCTCCCCGGCAGCGGCGGCCGGGATTGGCTCAGGCAGCGAGCTGCTCGCGGTGAACGGGACCGCTGTCACGGAGCTCGGGCTGGAGGGGACAGCCGCCCTGCTGCGGGGGCCTCCAGGCAGCGATGTGCTCCTGCGTGTGCGCACCCCTTCAGGGCGGGAACGGGAGTTGCTGCTGCAGAGGCGCGAAGTGGACCTGCGCCCGGTACGGGCCTCCCAAGGGCTCTATGAGAGCCGGAGGATCGGCATCCTGCGCATCACCCAGTTCAGCGAACCCGTGCCAGCCGAAGTGCAGGCAGCGTTGCAGGAGTTCCTCCGACAGGGGGTGGAGGGGGTCGTGCTGGACCTTCGCAACAACTCCGGCGGTCTGGTCAGCGCAGGACTGGCGGTGGCCAACGACCTGCTCGACAGCGACCCGATCGTCGAAACCCGCGACCGCGGCGGCATTGCTTCCCGTCAGCTCGCCACGAGGGGAAGCGGCTGGGGCGGACCGTTGCTGACCCTGGTGAACGGCGGCACCGCCAGCGCCAGCGAGATCCTGGCCGGCGCGCTCCAGGACGCGGGACGCTCCGAGTTGGTGGGCAGTCGCACCTTTGGCAAGGGGCTCATCCAGACCCTGATCCCGCTTGGGGACGGAAGCGGACTGGCGGTGACCGTGGCCCGCTACCTCACCCCCAGCGGCCGCGACATCCAGGCCGTCGGCATTGAACCGGACCGGCTCCTCTCCGGAGAGGAGCCGCTCAACCCCGGGGGCAGCGACGACCGCTGGTTGGAGCAAGCCAAACGGGAACTGGCGGGGCGGATCCGCGACGTTGCCCCCCGATGATCCAGCGCACTTACCACGACCCTCTCCACGGTGCGATTCGTCTCGACCGGGAGGATCCGGCCGAGGCCATGGCCATGGATCTGATCGACACAGGGCCATTTCAGCGATTGCGTCGTATCCGCCAGTTAGGTACCGCCTTCCTCACGTTCCAGGGGGCGGAATCGAGTCGCTTCACCCACTCCCTGGGGGTGCTGCACCTAGCACGTCTCGCCTTGCGCCAGCTGGAACGGCTGGACCCTTCAATGGCGGCCCAGCGCCCGGTGGTCTACGCCGCAGCCCTGCTGCACGACGTGGGCCATGGTCCGTTCAGCCATTCCGGCGAGGAGATGTACGGAATGCGCCACGAAACCTGGTCCGGGCGACTGGTGCGGGAACATGAGGAGCTGCGCGGGGCCCTGGACTCTCAGCGTTCGAATCTGGCCGACGAGGTGGCCGATCTGCTGGAACACGGCCACCATCGTCTGGGGGCGGTGCACGCGCTGGTGAGCAGCCAGCTGGATTGCGACCGACTCGACTACCTGCTGCGGGACAGCCACAGCACGGGCACCAGCTACGGCCAGCTCGACCTGGAAAGGATCCTCGCTGCCCTCACCCTCGCCCCGGATGGTTCCCTCGCCCTGCATCCCAAGGGGCTGAATGCCGTCGAGCACTATCTGGTGGTGCGCCAGCTGATGTACCGGACGGTCTACAACCACCGCCTCAATGTGGTCAGTACCTGGCTGCTGCGGCAAGCGGTGACCGTGGCGCGACGGCTAGGCCCCAAGCACGTCTGGGCAGATGGCGTGATGGCAGCCTGGCTTTGGCAGCCCGATGACCTGGGCATCGGCGCGTTTCTGGCCAATGATGATCTCCGCAGCGGCTACCACCTGCTGCGCTGGCGGGAGGAGGCTCCCCCGGAACTCGCGGATCCCTGCCGCCGACTGCTGGACCGACGCCTGCTGCGGGCCGTGGACGTCAGCGAATTGGAGATCGCCCGGCGGCTGGAACTGCTGGCCGAAGCCCGGCGGCTCACCACGGTGGCGGGCATCGCCCCGGAGGGCTGTTGTGGTCTGCAGCAGCGCCAGAGTCTCGGGTACGACCCCTACCGGGGGGGGCTGCGGCTCTGGGACGGGCAGCGCCTGCAGGCCTTGGAGCAGCGTTCCTCGCTGGTGCGAAGCCTCACCCGCCGCCAGGAGATCGCCTGGCTGATTCATCCCCCTGAAGTCTCGGCAGCCTTGCGCAGCCTGCTGGCGGAATGGCTCCCTTGGCCTGGAGACCCTGAGGGGGCCCCTTAGCTTGCGCCGGCGTCCCCCCTCCTCCCCACAAACCGATGGCCGCCCTTTTGATTCCGGCCCCGGATGCACGCCTGCCCCATGTGCTGCGGCTCCCCCCGGCACGGGCTGCCGACACCCTGCCGACAGAGGTGCGTCAGGCCCTCGCGGCGCGGGAAGGGTCGGGGGAGCTGCGCGGGGATCTGACGCTTCTCGCCGCCGACTGGCAGCTCTCGCTGCCGGAGATGCGAACCGCCCAAGCGATGCTGGAACGCCACGGCCTGGTGCTGAGCCGGGTGTGGAGCGACCAGCCGGAAACCCAGGTGGCCGCTGCGGCCCTGGGGTTGATCGCCGAAGCGCCGGCGGCATCGGCCTCAGCCACGGGGGGCGGGGGGTCGGCGGATGGGGGCACGGGGAAGAGCCTTCAAATTCATCGCGGCACCTTGCGCTCCGGAGACCATCTGCAGAGTGAGGAATCGGTTCTGCTGCTGGGCGATCTCAACCCAGGCGCCCGGATCAGCGCCGCGGGCGACATCCTGGTGTGGGGACGATTGCGGGGTGTGGCCCACGCGGGCTGCCTCGGCGACCCTCAGGCCCGCATCGTGGCGCTCCAACTGCGACCGCTCCAGCTGCGCATCGCCGGAGCTGTGGCGCGCGGTCCGGAGGAGCAGCCCGCCCCGGGGCTGGCGGAACAGGCACGGTTGGTGGATGGCAAGATCCGCATCGATCCGGCTGAACCGTTCTGCCCGCCGCTGAATCGGCCCGGGCAGGGGGAACCCTCCCGCCGGCCTTAACCTTCCCCGACGCCCTGGGGTTCCGTGACGTCCGCAATCGCCCGCACCATCCTCATCTGTTCCGGCAAGGGAGGGGTCGGCAAGACCACCCTCACCGCCAATCTGGGCATCGCCCTGGCCCGCTTGGGACACACGGTGGCCGTTCTCGACGCCGACTTCGGCTTGCGCAACCTCGATCTGCTACTGGGCCTCGAAAACCGCATCGTCTACACCGCCCAGGAGGTGCTCGCCGAGAGCTGCCGCTTGGAGCAGGCCCTGGTGCGCCACAAGCAGGAACCCAACCTCTCGTTGCTGCCGGCGGGGAACCCGCGCATGCTCGAGTGGCTCACCCCGGAAGACATGCAGAAAATCGCCAACCAGCTGGCCCAGAGGTTCGACTACGTGCTTATCGATGCGCCCGCCGGGGTTGAGCAAGGCTTCCGCAACGCAGCGGCCGCTGCCCGAGAGGCGATCGTGGTCACCAACCCCGAGGTGTCCGCGGTGCGGGATGCGGACCGGGTGATCGGCCTGCTCCACAGCATGGAGGTCGCCCCGGTGCAGCTGATCCTCAACAGGGTGCGGCCCCAGATGATGGCCAACCAGGAGATGCTCTCGGTGGACGAGATCACCGACATGCTTGCTCTGCCCCTGCTCGGGCTCGTCGTGGAGGACCAACAGGTGATCGTCTCCACCAACCGGGGCGAACCGCTCACCCTCGGCGAGAGCGCTTCTCCGGCCGCCCGCGGTTACCACAACATCGCTCGGCGCCTCGATGGGGAGAACGTGCCACTGCTCGATCCCAGCAAAGAACGCCGCGGCCTCCGGGCCCGGCTGATGAACAAGCTGCGCAAGACCACCGGACTGTTCTGAGGCGATGACCCTGCTCGACTTCCTCCATCGGCTTCTCGGAAAGGACAAGCCCAGTGCCAGCGTTGCTCGGGAGCGCCTGCAGCTCGTGCTCGCCCATGACCGCAGCGATCTGAATCCCGAGCTGCTGGAGCAGATGCGCCGCGAGATCCTCGAGGTGGTGCAGCGCTACGTGGAGATTGACATCGAAGCCTGCGACGTAAGCCTGGAAACCGAGGACCGCGTAACCGCCCTGCTGGCGAACCTGCCGATCCGGCGAGCCCGCCCGGTCCCCCTGCCTCGCACGGAAACCGAAAGTCCGAGACCGGACGGGACGGAAGCCGAATCGGAATCCGAATCCGAGAATCTGGCCCGGGAGGACCAAGACTCCGCCTTGTCGGACTTGGTCAGCGACGGGGAATGTTGAACCACCCCCGTTGCCTCTCCGCCATGGCCACCCGGATCACCAGAGCCGAAAGAAGGGTTCTCAGCGCACTTTGCGAGGGCGCCAGCAACCGATCCATCGCCACGAGCCTCCTGCTCAGTCCGCGCACGGTGGAGAGCCACATCTCCAGCCTGCTGGAGAAGACAGGCTGCCGCAGCCGCACCCAGCTTGTGCTGTGGGCCCTGCAGCGCCGATCGTCTCCTGTAGGGTTGAGCCTGTAGCCGGCTTAGCTCAGCGGTAGAGCAGCGCTTTTGTAAAGCGAAGGTCATCGGTTCAAATCCGTTAGCCGGCTTGTCGAACCGGGGTGGGGGCCACGTTCCTGCAAATCCCCGTCAGCACCGGGGCCATGACAGCCGCTCACGCGGGCGGCAGCCTCAAGCAATCGCCAGGGCGCAAGGTTTGGACTTCTTCAGCTTGAGCGACTGTGGCAAGGCCCAATTCATCCTCCTGGCGGTGTCGCAAGGACAATCTTTCCAGCTCACCACCCGCAACCCGGATGGAAGCCAGGACGCCATCACCTGCGACACCGAGCACTGCCAACCCCTGCGCCAACTTTACGAAGAGGTGATCTGCCCGGCCTGGGAAGAGGACCGGGAGCCCTACCTTTCGGTTCGGGACCACGGCATCGAGCCCAGCGGTGCGCAGCCGAACCTGCTCTTCTTCTCGGACCGGAACGGCCACCTCCAGTGCCCCGGGGACGCTGGGGAATGGGGCTGCATCCACATCGCCGAGCAGCCCCTGATGCCGGCTTTCTGCCACAAGCTCCTGGGCACCAGCCCGGGCGAGGGGATCCTTCTGGGGGAACTTTGTTTTGGCCTGGAGCAGGGAACCACATGGGCTGTATTCCGGCATGCCAATCGTGGATTGTGCGGCACGCCGATCACCTCCCGAGGCCGCTTCCAGGAGGTGGTGGCGGATCTTCGGCAAAGCCTTGCCGCCATTGACGAAGCGGAGCCGGACAGCCCTCGGACCTGAGAGGTCCCGCGCAAGGGACCGGGCGCCAGAGAAGCGGGGACGGGTTTCCCCTTCCGTCGAACCGGGGCCCGGCCCCAAAGTGGTAGCCAGATACGGAGACGGAAACCGATGGGACCGCAACAAAGAGAGTTGGGGGAGGATCCGGTCGGTCCAAGCGGGAGGCTGCGGTGGCGCTCCCGCTTGGGCAGGATGCTGAGCCGCTGGGGAAAGGTTCTGGATCCAACACCAGAGCCACCGTCCTCGCCGCCAGCGCCGCTGATCCCCCCACGGCCCGTCGCCACCCCACCGGCCTCCCCAGCCGCCGCCGCCACGAACCGCCTCCCCGGCGTGCGCAAGCCCCTTTCCGTCGAGCAAGCGGTGCGTCGACGCGATCTCACCGTGCTTCGGCGAGAGGCGGCCGATGCTCTGGCCGCCCTGGGGGCGGCCCATGCCCTGGTGGCTTCCGCACGCTTCACCCAACTGCAGGAGCTGCGCCAAGAGGCGGAACGGAAGGACGATGTCTCGGGGGAGGATCTGGCCACCCTGGCGGCCGACTACCTGGGCTGGCAGAGCGACCAGGTGCGCCTTTTCGATGCTCTTTCCATGGTGCTGTCGATGCGGGTTCCGCCAGCACCCGCCCTCGAGCTGATCGATCCGGCCGTGCGCGAGGCGGCCCAGGCCCATTTGGCTTCCCTGACGGTCGAATATCAGCGCCGCCTGCTGGATCATCAGTTCGGCAGTGAGCCAGCCGCCGCCGAAGGAAACGGCTAAGCGCGATAGTGGCGGGGTGCTGTCCCCTTCCCGTTCGGGGATGATTGCCTGCGCCGTGGAGAGCTTCGACGCCTGGGACTGTTCCGCCCCCCGCAGCCTGCCGATCGGAGACCACGCCGTGCCGAGGGCCTCGGATCATCTCGCCGGTCGCCGCATCGCGCTCCTGGTGAGTGGCAGCATCGCTGCCCTGCGAACCCCCGACCTGGCCCGGGCCCTGCGGCGCCGGGGCGCGGAGGTGACAGCCTTCTGCAGCGAGGACGCACTTCTTTATGTAGGTCGGCAGGCCCTCGAATGGGCCACCTGCCGCCCCGTGGTATGCCGGCTGACCTGGCGAGCGGAGCATCTCAGCGACGCCCATCCCTTCGACGCCTGGCTGCTGGCGCCCGCCACCTACAACACCATCGGCAAGCTGGCTGCGGGGGTTGCTGACACGGTGGTGACGGCCGCCATGGCTTCAGCCCTGGGTCGCCTGGAGCGGGGCAGCACGGTGGTTCTGATCGCCCCCACCCTGCACGGCTCTCTGCACAACATGGTGTTGGAGCGCAATTGCCGACGCTTGGCGGAGCTGGGGGCCCGACTGGTGCCCCCACGCGATGCCTATGGCAAGCACAATCTCCCCTCCCCCGAAACGCTGGTGGCAGCGGTGTGCCGCGCCCTGAGCAGCAGTCCGCTCCGGCGGCGACGGGTGCTGGTGACCGGCGGGCCGACTCCGGTGCCGATCGATGGGGTTCGTCAGATCGTGAACCGCTTCAGCGGCCGACTCTCGGCGGCGATCAGCGAAGAGCTGCTGCTGCGGGGTGCGGATGTCAGCTTCCTGCTCGGGGCCGGAAGCCAGCCCCCCCCGGAGTGGCTGCCATTCACCCCGGTGGAGAACTACGACGACTACCAGCGAAAGGTTCTGGCCGCGGTGGGGAGCGGTCTGGATGCTGGCGTGTTTTCCGCGGGGGTGGCCGATTATCGACCGAGCAAGATTGTTTCCGGCAAGATCGCGAGCGGCCAAAGCCACCTTCAGCTGACCCTCGAACCCACCGCCAAAGTGATCGACCAGGTGCGTGAAACCGACCCGACGCTCCCGATCGTCAGCTTCAAATACCTGGAGGGAGTGAGCCCGGAGGAACTGGTGGCTTTCGCCCGTACCAGACTGGATCATTCCAGTCTGGTTGTTGCCAACCGGGGGGAGGAAGTGCGGGGCCAAGACCAGATCGCCTGGCTGGTCAGCCGCGATGGGGAGCAGCGACTGGAGGGCAAGCCATCCATCGCTGCGGCCATCGCCGATCACCTGGAGAAACTGCCCGCCCGCCTCGAGCTTGCCCCGCCCGCAGAGCACGGCACCCCGGAGATTCCGCAGCCGACCATCCTCAGCTGATACGGCGCGATCCCGCAAACACCCACAGCGCCAGGCCCAGGAATGCCCAGCCCAGCCAGGCAAGCGAGAGCACGGGGGTGAACAGCTGCGCAAAGGGCTCGATCAGCCAGTGGTGGAGGCCCAGAAGGCTGATCAGCAAGAGAAGCAGCCCGATCATCCCGATCCCCCGCTGGCTCTCGAAATCGGGGCACCGGCCCGCAGGACCCGCCAGCCCTCGCCACCGCCCGACGCAGCCTTCCCGGCCGTCGGGGACTCCCAGGCCAGCACCGTGCTCGCGTGACCGGAACCGGGGGGCCAGGGCAGGGGCCCGAGGCAGGGCAGCTCGGGAAACAACCGGGCCGCCTCAGCGGCGTCCCGGGCGGGAGGCTCACCCGAACGATTGGCACTGGTGGTGGCCAACGGACCGGTCTGCCGCAAAAGCTCTCGGGCCCGTCCACAAGCCGGCACCCGCAGACCGAGGCTGGCGCCCCCGGGGTGAAGAGCCTCGGCCACGACGCCAGTCAGCGGCAACACCAGAGTGAGCGGGCCGGGCCAGCCGGAGCGGGCCTGTTCCAGCCAACTCGGCAGCCAGGGGTGCCCAAGGGCCTCCTGCAGCTGGGTGAGATCGGCCCCCATCAGGATCAGGGGCTTGTGAGCCGGGCGGGCTTTGAGCGGCCAGAGGGCAGAGGCTGCCTCGGGACGGGCAGCGAGGGCCGGCAGAGTGTCGGTGGGGAAGAGCGCGGCTCCTCCGCCACGGAGGTGAGCGGCCAGCTCGGTGCAGCCGAGCACCCAGGGAGCAGGGGGCTGGCTCACCGGCGCACCTCCGGCCGCCGGGCCGCGGCGAAGCGGAACACGCCTTCCAAGTCGCGATGGGAACGAACCTGCTCCAGCCCCGCCTCCTGCAACAACGCCAAAACCGCGGGGCTCTGATCGTGATGGTGTTCCAACAGCAAAAGCCCCCCCGGGGCCAGGGCCTCGAAGGCACCCGCTACCAGGGAGCGGATCGCCGACAGACCATCCGGTCCTCCGTCGAGGGCGAGGGTGGGTTCGTGATCCCGGACCAACGGATCGAGGTGGGCAAGTTCGCCGGTGGGAATGTACGGGGGATTGGCCAGCACCAGTTCGAGACGGCCCCACCAGGGCTGCAACGCCTGCCACCAGTCGCCACAGCGAAGCTCGACGCGGTCGGCCAGGCCATGGCGCGCAAGGTTGGCGGCCGCCTGCCCCAGGGCCGGCTCGCTCAAGTCGACCGCCAGGCCGGCAGCGGCGGGCAGGGCGCGGGCCAGAGCGACCGCCAGGCAGCCCGAGCCGGTACCCAGATCGGCCCAAAGAGAGGCAGGGGGCCGGCCATCGTTCTCCCGCCAAGCCAGATCCACCAGGAGTTCGGTCTCCTGTCGAGGAATCAACACCCCGGGAGCCACCGCCAGCTCCAGGTCCCGCCAAGGGCAGACCCCCGCCAGATACTGCAGCGGCTCGCCGTGGCTGAGGTGGCGGCGCCAGAGGGCCTCCACCTTCGCCCGGCCGCCCGGGAGCCACACCCTGCACTCCGGGCTGAGCAGGAGCTTCTGCAACGCATTCCAGCGCAGGCCGCCCGCCAGGTCGAGCAGCCAGTCGAAATCGACGGAACGGCCACCAAGGCCCAGCAGTCGACGTCGCCAGGCCAGCAGTTCCTGCCCCTCCAGGCCCTCGCCGGGCAGGGCCTGCGTCGCTGGGGAAGAGGCGGAACCAGCAGGGCGACAAATCATGACCTGAGCCTATGCAGGGAAGACCCGGCCAGGTCGCCAATGGAGACCGGCTTCGGCCCGGAGATGACCGGCCAGCTCCAGTCGGAGCAGATTGGGCGCGAGCTCGGCCGGGGAGGAGCCCAGCGCGAGGCACAGCTGCTCAAGCGAAGCGCCGCCCCCCACGGCCTCCAGCAACGCCGCCTGAGAAGCCGGCAGGGGAACGGGAGTCTCTTGCCTCTCTGGGGGGGGGACAGGGGCGGCGAGCGGCCCTCGACCCAGCTGGGCGATCAGATCGGCGGGATCGAGCAATGGTGTGGCGCCACGGGCCAGCAGGCGATTGCTTCCGACGGCGGAAGCGCGAGCCGCGTCCGCGGGCACCACCCAAAGCGGTAACTCCTGATTCCAGGCCAGTTCGGCGGAGTGCAGGGCACCGCTGACCCGAGGGCACTCCACCACCACCACGGCGCGGGCGAGGGCCACCAGCAACCGGTTCCGATTGGCGAAATGGCCGCGGAGCACGGCGGCGCCGGGAGCCTGCTCGCTGATCAGAAGGCCTCGCTTCCCGACCTGACTCTGCAGAGTGCCGTGGTGACGGGGATAGACCCGATCCAGGGGGGTGCCCAGCACGGCCACAGGGGCACCGGCGGCGGCGAGGCAGCCGCGGTGCGCTTCTCCATCAATTCCCTCTGCCAGACCACTCACCACCGGCCAGCCGGCGGCGGCCAGGGCCTCACCGAGGCGATAGGCCATCGCCAAGCCGTGGGAGGAGGGCCGGCGGGTGCCCACCACGGCGACTCCGCCCCGCTGGGACAGACAGGACCAGAGGGAGCCCCGACCTTGCCACCACAACACCAGCGGCGGCCGGGGAAGGGACGCAACCCCCGACGGCCAGCGCCCATCCCCCGGCAGCAGCACCCTTCGCCCACCCTGAAACTGGACGGAGAGGCGCGGGAGTGGATCCTCTCCCCAGGTGGACCGGAACGCCTCCAGGCCAGCCACCAGCGGGGCGGACCAGCCCGGCAGGGTGGTGAAGGCCTCGGCTGGCGCCCCCCATGCCCGCTCCGGCGTGCCGAAACGGTGCAACAGCCCCCGCAAACGGGCAGGCCCGACACCGGGACAGAGGCTCCAGAGCAACCACCAGAGCCGTTGCCGCCGGTCCCAGAGGGGACCGGCGCTGAGCCCTGAGGCACGATCCCGACCCGATCGCCAATCCCGACGCGCCACGCGGCCCCGCCATTCAATACGTTTGTACTATAGCAATCCCTTTTCTGGCGGGCCTGCCATCAGGCGTTCCACCGCGCACTCCAGATCTCCCGGAAGTTTCCGCAGCAGCCGGCGGCACGCGGGCCCCCGGGAAAGGTCCACCAACGCAAGCTCCACCCGGGCCGAGGCAGCCACCACCCCGTCGGCGCGGACAAACCGGCTGAGCCAAGGCAACTTCACCCCGCGCCGGGGTTGCACCTCACTCCAGAGCCACACCCTCTCGCCGTGGAGCAGGGCCTGGCGGTAGTCGATCGCCAGGGAGAGCACCGGCAGCTCCAGTCCGCGGGCCGAGAGATCGCAGTAGGCAAGCCCTGCGGCCGCCAGTGCCTCCACCCGGGCCTCCTCCAGCCAGGCGAGATACGCGCCGTGCCACATCACACCGGCATGGTCTGTGTGCTGCGGCAGGACGCGCCGAACCAAACACCAGGCTGGACGATCGCCGTTCTCTGTCCGACGTGGCGGGAGCCCAGCAGCGGAGAAACCGGGTTCTGGAGCGGGGGGGTCTGGCTGCATCACGGATGGCACCTGGGGTTGGGGGGTGATGGGGAAACCGCCATAGGCTGCTCCTGAGCATCGTGCAAACCCGTGTTCCGAAACCTCCTGATCGCAGACTCCGGCACCGGCCATGTCGAGGAAATGGTGCGCATGCTGCGCGAGATCCCTCCCTGCAGGGCCGCGCGGGTGAATCTTCTGCACGTCGTGCCGGAGCAGGGGGCGGCGGATCTGCAGGAGCACCGCGAGAAGGCCGGTGCCCTGGTGGATGCCGCGACGCAACGGATGGGGCTGGTCGCCGGAGAGGTGAACGCATTGATCCGCGAGGGCGACACCAAACAGACCGTGCTCAAGGTGGCCGAAGAGATCGACGCAGACCTGATCGTGATGGGTTCGCGCGGTCTGGGGCGGCTCCAGTCGATCCTGGCCAACAGCACCAGTCAGTACGTGTTTCAGCTCTCCACGCGGCCGATGCTGCTCGTGCGGGACGACCTTTACGTGCGGGCGATCAATCGCGTTCTTGTGACGGTGGATGGCACGGGCGTCGGAGACGACGCGATCCAGCTGGCCTGTGAGCTGGTGGCCGGCATCCCGGGCGGCACCCTCACCGGTGTGCATGTGACGCGCCAGGACATCACCCCCTCCCGCGGTGGCAGGAGTCCGGCCGATGAGGTTCTGGAGAAAGCGGTTCAGCGGGCGCGCGGCTACGGCGTGACCATGAGGCCCTTGCACCGAACTGGCGAGGTCGGAAGAACCGTCTGTGAAGCGGCGGAGGAGACGAAGGCCGATCTGGTGGTCATCGCCTCCCAGGACCGGCGACCCCTGGTCGCCAAAGCGCTCGTGGATCTCGACAGGCTGCTGGGCAGCTCGGTCAGCGATTACATCCGTGTGCATGCCACGGCGCCCGTTCTGCTCGTGCGGGAGCCGGAGGGACGACGCTGACGGATGGAGCGGCGATGGGCTGCACGATCAGCCGCCCTGGCGGCTGCTGGTCTGGATGTAAAGCACGATGAGAAACACGGCAGGAACCAGCACGAACAGGAGGCTGGCAACGAAGCCGAGATCGTTGGTTTCCATGGCTGGGGCGTGGGTGAAGGGAACGTATCACCCGTCATCGGGCTCCCTGGCTCCCGCTTCATCGCTCGTTGCGCTTGCGGGCACGATCACGGCGGGGGATGGCTGCGACGGAGCCTGCGGGTCCGGGCCCTCCGGATCCACTTCCTCCGGCGGCACCGGCCAGGAGGTCGGTCCGGAGGGGAGGGGCCTCTGGAGAGCCTGGGCCAGTGCCGCCTCCCGGTCCGCCAACCCCACCTGCGGGCGGGTGAGCACCACCAATGAATCCAGGACAAGGCTCTGGCAAGCCAGACGCCAGGACCGGGGCCGGCGGCGCAACTTCAGCTCCTCCACCGGCGTCGGCTCGCTGAGTGCGGCGGGGGAAGCCCCCTCGACATCGACGAAGCACGTGATGCACTGGCCGCAGCCGCCGCAGTTTCCGAGCTTGCCCTTCAATCCGTAGAGCTCGATGCCCTCCCGCAAAGCCACCTCCCGAAGATTTTCGCCCGGATAGCACGCGACGTCTCGGCCTTCGCGCAGAAAGCGGATCACAGGCATGGCCAGAGCGGATGAAGAAGGGCCATTGTGAGACAGCCGGTTGCGGTCCGTTACCTGGGGCCGCGTGCGGCCATCCGCACCCACTACCATCGCCAGACGGATCGGCCCTGCCGATCGTCACCTCAACCCAGACCTGACCCCCATGGGATTGCCCTGGTACCGGGTGCACACCGTCGTGATCAACGACCCCGGCCGACTTTTGGCCGTGCACCTCATGCACACCGCTCTGGTCGCCGGCTGGGCCGGCTCCATGGCCCTTTATGAGCTCGCGATCTTCGACCCCTCCGACCCGGTGCTCAACCCCATGTGGCGCCAGGGCATGTTTGTGATGCCTTTCATGGCCCGCCTGGGCGTCACCGGCAGCTGGGGAGGCTGGAGCATCACCGGCGAAACGGGGGTCGACCCCGGCTTCTGGAGCTTCGAGGGCGTCGCAGCCGCCCACATCATCTTCAGCGGACTTCTCTTCCTCGCTGCCATTTGGCATTGGACCTACTGGGATCTGGAGATCTGGCAAGACCCTCGCTCCGGTGAGCCGGCGTTGGACCTCCCCAAGATCTTCGGAATCCACCTCCTGCTCGCCGGCTTGGGCTGCTTCGGATTCGGTGCTTTCCATCTCACCGGGGTTTTTGGTCCCGGAATGTGGGTCACCGATCCCTATGGCCTGACCGGACATATTGAAAAGGTGCAGCCCTCCTGGGGGCCTGAAGGCTTCAACCCCTTCAATCCAGGCGGCATCGTCGCCCACCACATTGCCGCGGGAATCGTCGGAATCATTGCTGGCATCTTCCACATCACCACCCGTCCCCCGGAGCGCCTCTACAAGGCCTTACGCATGGGCAACATCGAGACCGTTCTTGCCTCGGCCATCGCGGCTGTGTTTTTCGCCGCTTTCATCGTGGCAGGAACCATGTGGTATGGATGCGCGGCCACGCCTGTGGAGCTGTTCGGGCCCACCCGTTACCAATGGGATCAGGGCTACTTCAGGACCGAGATCAACCGTCGCGTGCAAACAGCCCTCGACAACGGAGCCAGCCTTGAGCAAGCCTGGTCTCAGATCCCTGAGAAGCTTGCCTTCTTCGACTACGTGGGCAACAGCCCCGCCAAGGGTGGACTGTTCCGCGTCGGGCCGATGGTCAATGGCGACGGCCTGCCCACCAGCTGGCTCGGTCACATCAGCTTCACCGACAAGGAGGGACATGAACTCAACGTTCGGCGTCTGCCGAACTTCTTTGAAAACTTCCCTGTCGTCCTTGAAGACCAGAACGGAGTGGTCCGTGCAGACATCCCATTCCGTCGTGCCGAGGCCAAGTACTCCTTCGAGCAACAGGGGGTGACCGCCAAGGTCTATGGAGGCGCTCTTAACGGTCAGACCTACACTGATCCGGCTGATGTGAAGCGGCTTGCCCGCAAGTCACAGCTGGGAGAAGCGTTTGAATTCGACCGTGATACCTATCACTCCGACGGCGTCTTCCGCAGCTCTCCCCGCGGCTGGTTCACTTTCGGGCACGCCACCTTCGCGCTGCTCTTCTTCTTCGGCCACATCTGGCATGGAGCTCGCACCCTCTACCGCGACGTGTTTGCGGGTATCGACCCCGATCTGGGTGAGCAGGTCGAGTTCGGTCTCTTCCAGAAACTGGGTGACCGCTCCACCCGACGCCTGCCCGAGGGCTTCGTGCCCCCGGCCGGCACTCCGCTCAGCTGACCGCCGGGCGCTTCCGCCACTCCCTACCGAGAACTCCCCATGGAGAGCTTCGCTTACATCCTGATCCTGGCCCTGGCCATTTCCACGCTTTTCTTCGCAATCGCCTTCCGCGATCCGCCGAAGATCGGAAAGTGAGTGCCAGCCTGCAGCCCCCGCCTCCAAGGTGGGGGCTTTTTTTTCGGGCCACCCGCTTCCCAGAGGCCCCGCACCCTTTTCAAGGCCGATCCAACTGCTTACACTTTTGAAACACGCTGCGGACCGCGGGCATGCAATGCCCTTCCTGCCAACACACCGACAGCCGGGTGCTGGAATCCCGAGCCGCCGATGGCGGGCGAAGCGTGCGCAGGCGGCGGGAGTGCCTCAACTGCGACTTTCGCTTCACCACCTACGAGCGCGTCGAGACCGTTCCGATCTCGGTGATCAAGCGCAATGGCAGCCGCGAGACCTTCAACCGAGCCAAGCTCCTGCACGGTCTTCTGCGGGCCTGTGAGAAGACAGGTCTCGAAGCAAGCCTGCTGGAGTCGGTGGTCGATGACATTGAGCTTGCCCTGCAGCAGCGCAGCGGCCGGGAGGTCGCCAGCAACGAGATCGGGGAGCTGGTCCTCGAGCAACTGCAGGGCATGAGCGAGGTGGCTTACGTGCGGTTCGCCTCCGTCTATCGCCAATTCCGCAGCGTCAGCGATTTCGTGTCCACCCTTGAGGGCCTCGGAGGCAGCCGAGGCCGCAGCGGCGGTCGCAAGAGCGACCGATTGGCGATCGTCGGCTAGGCGAGGCCTCAGCAGCCTGAGCAGGCCGGGGCTGCGGACCGGTTGATAGGATCAGGAATTGGACGTGTTCTGCAGGCGGGCAGGCACGCTTCCTCCCTACGTCCTGCTTCCAGCAGCCGCCTCCGTTCCATGACCGTGACCCCTTCTTCCGAACTCGGCACCGTCGAGGCCCCCGGCAATGCCATGGCAGCCCACGAGGCCGCTGCGGAACTCGACCTGGCCATCCCGGAAGAGGTGCCGAGCGCCGACATCTCCAGCAGCCGCGGCAGCGCGAGCCGTGACAGCGAGGGGGTGGGGTTCACCCTCGACGAATTTGCCTCGCTGCTCAGCAAGTACGACTACAACTTCAAACCCGGCGACGTCGTCAACGGCACTGTTTTTGCCCTGGAGCCCAAGGGCGCGATGATTGACATCGGCGCCAAAACCGCCGCCTTCATGCCGCTTCCTGAGGTTTCGATCAACCGGGTCGAGCACCTCTCTGACGTGCTCGAGCCCGGAGAGGTGCGCGAGTTCTTCATCCTCAGCGAGGAAAATGAGGACGGCCAGCTCACCCTCTCGATCCGCCGCATTGAATACCAGCGAGCCTGGGAGCGGGTTCGTCAGCTCCAGAAAGAGGATGCCACCATCTACAGCGAGGTATTCGCCACCAACCGAGGCGGCGCCCTGGTGCGGGTGGAGGGCCTGCGTGGTTTCATCCCCGGCAGCCACATCAGCACGCGCAAGGCGAAAGAAGAGCTCGTCGCCGATTTCCTCCCCCTGAAATTTCTGGAGGTGGACGAGGAGAGAAACCGTCTTGTGCTCAGCCATCGTCGCGCCCTTGTGGAGCGCAAGATGAACAGGCTCGAGGTGGGGGAAGTGGTACTTGGCACCGTGCGGGGTATCAAGCCCTACGGCGCCTTCATCGATATCGGGGGGGTCAGCGGCCTCCTTCACATCTCGGAGATCAGCCACGAGCACATCGAGACGCCTCACACCGTGCTCAACGTCAACGATCAGATGAAGGTGATGATCATCGATCTGGACGCCGAGCGCGGTCGCATCTCCCTCTCCACCAAGGCCCTGGAGCCTGAGCCCGGCGACATGCTCACCGATCCCCAGAAGGTGTTTGACAAGGCGGAGGAAATGGCCGCACGCTACAAGCAGATGCTGCTGGAGCAGGCCGAGGACGGCGAACCGATGGGCGTTGCGGTCGACTGAATCCCCCTCGCGGACACATCCATTGCGAGGTCTGCGCCATGGCTCACCTGCTGCTCTGCGGTATTCCCTTGGGAGCCCCGGGATGGGAACTCGACGCCGTCCTGTTCGACAAGGACGGCACCATCAGTCACAGTGAGCCAATGCTGCAGATCCTGGCGGCGGAGCGACGGCGTCATTGCCTGCAACTGGCAGCCCCGCTTCTGGCCAAAGCAGCCGGACTTGCCGACCTCCACGATCTGTTGACGCGGGCTTACGGCATCGGCGCCGACGGCATGGATCCGGCCGGCGCCACGGCTGTGGCCTGCCGCGAGCACAACCTGATCGGCACCGCCACCGCCTTGGCCCAGGTGGGACTGGGCTGGCCGGATGCCCTGGCGCTGAGCCAGCAGGTGTTTGATTTGACAGACAGCCTGCACGGCCAGGGCAGCGAGGTTCGCCCCCAGCCGACCCCCGGCCTGGCAAGCCTGCTGGCTTCCCTCAGCCACGCCGCGATCCGCTGCGCCGTGATCAGCAACGACGATGAGGCCGGAATCCGCGGCTTTTTGGCCGCCCATGGCCTGCAAGAGCAAATCCCCTGGCTGTGGAGTGCCGACCACCGGCCTCAGAAACCTGATCCCAAGGCGGTGCACGAACTTTGCCGCCAAATGGGGGTAGCCCCCCACCGCTGCGCCCTGATCGGCGACGCCAACAGCGATCTGCGCATGGCCAGGGCCGCCGGGGTACCTGTGGTCCTGGGCTATCGGTCGGGCTGGCGGCAGCCGCCCCCCCTGGAGGAAGAGTTTCCGCCCATCCACCATTGGAGCGAGATCGAGGTGCACGAAGGGCCGACCCCTGCCCGAAACGAGCACTGACCCAACAGAGACGGTGTCCACGACCACCCTGTTGCCTGCGGCTGAGGCCATAAGCTCCGCGATGAACAGCAACCCTGCGGGCATGAGTCGTCACGTCTTCACCTCGGAATCGGTCACGGAGGGTCATCCCGACAAGATCTGCGACCAGGTCAGCGATGCGGTCCTCGACGCCGTGCTGAGCCAGGATCCTTCCAGCAGAGTTGCCTGTGAAACCGTTGTGAATACGGGCCTCTGCCTGATCACCGGCGAGATCACCACCACGGCCCGTGTTGATTTCAACAGCCTGGTGCGGGGCGTGATCGAGAAAATCGGCTACAGCGGGGCCCGTGCCGGCGGCTTCGACTCCAACAGCTGCGCTGTGCTGGTGGCCCTCGATCAGCAGTCTCCTGATATCGCCCAGGGGGTGGACGAGGCCGACGACCACGAGGGTGACCCCCTCGACAAGGTGGGCGCCGGCGATCAGGGAATCATGTTCGGCTACGCCTGCGACGAGACCCCGGAGCTAATGCCGCTGCCCATCAGCCTCGCCCACCGACTGGCACTGCGACTTGCGCAGGTTCGCCACGACGGCACGCTCGGCTACCTGCTCCCCGATGGCAAGACCCAGGTCAGCGTGGTCTACGAAGACGATCAACCTGTGGCGATCGACACGATCCTGATCTCTACGCAGCACACCGCCGAGATTGACGGCATCAGCGAGGAGAAGGCCCTGCGAGATCGCATCCGGGAAGACCTCTGGAGCCATGTGGTCCTCCCCGCCACCGCCGATCTTTCGCTCAAGCCCGATGCAGAGACCACCCGCTTCCTGGTGAACCCCACCGGCAAGTTTGTGGTGGGCGGCCCCCAGGGCGACGCCGGCCTGACCGGCCGCAAGATCATCGTGGACACTTACGGCGGGTACGCCCGCCACGGCGGGGGTGCCTTCTCCGGCAAGGATCCCACCAAGGTCGACCGTTCCGCCGCCTACGCCGCCCGCTACGTGGCCAAAGCACTTGTCGCCGCTGGTCTGGCGCGCAAGGCTGAGGTTCAGCTCAGTTACGCCATCGGCGTGGCCCGCCCCGTCAGCATCCTGGTGGAGAGCTTCGGCACCGGCAGCCTCAGCAACCAAGACCTCACGGCTCTGGTGCAAGAGCACTTCGATCTGCGTCCCGGCGCGATCATCGAGACCTTCGGCCTCCGTCAACTTCCCCAGCAACGCGGCGGTCGCTTCTACCAAGACGTGGCGGCCTACGGCCACTTCGGACGCAATGACCTCAACCTCCCTTGGGAGGAGGTGAGTGCGATTTCTGCCACCCTGAAGCAGGCAACCGCCCACCTCGTGGCCACCGGCAGACCCGCCTGAAGCCACCATCAGCACCCTCGGCGTTGACCTCGGCAGCAGTGGACTGCGCCTTGCCCTGCTCCCCCAGGGCAAGCAAGACGGACGGGACTCTCTGGAACTTCACAGCGACTACCCGGGCCGATTCGAGGACCCCGAGAGTTGGCGCCAGGGGCTGATCTGCCTCGTGCGCCAACTGCCCCGGGAGCAGCGCCGGGTCGTTCGTGCCATCGCGCTTGATGGCACTTCTGGCACTTTGCTGCTCTGCCAGGCCGATGGGAATCTGCTTCCAGGTCCTCTCGGCCTGGCCTTGCCCTATTGCCTGGCCTGTCCCGAACAGGCGGCTACCCTCGCCTCTCTCGTCTCGGAGGGTCCGGCTTCCAGCCTCAGCGGCAGCCTGGCCCGGGCGTTGCGGCTGTTGGGGGAGGCCGGATCCCATCAGGCAAGCCACCCCCTGCTCCTCCGCCATCAGGCCGACTGGCTTATGGGTTGGCTCCTGGGGGACTGGCGCTGGGGGGAGGAGGGCAACAATCTCCGCCTCGGCTGGGATCTGCAGCGCCGCGCTTGGTCTGGCCGGATCGCCGCCCAACCCTGGAGCGGGGCACTGCCCGAGATTCGTGGCAGCGGCGAGGTTCTTGGCAGGCTGGGCCCAGAGGCGGCGGCGGCTCTTGGCCTCCCCCGCAACTGCCGCGTCGTGGCCGGCAGCACCGACGCCAACGCCGCTGTATTGGCGGCCAATCCCGGGCTAAACGACGGGATCACCGTGCTCGGCACCACGCTGGTACTCAAGCAATTCGTTCCAGAGCCGATCTGCGGCCCTGGCGTGAGCTGCCATCGGGTGGCGGGTCGCTGGCTGGCGGGCGGGGCTTCCAACGCGGGCGCCGCCATTCTGCTTCGCTTCTTCAAGCAAGACGCGCTGAAGGAACTCAGCCGTCAGATCGATCCCGACCGACCCACCGGCCTTCAGCTTCGCCCCCTCCCGGCTCCGGGCGAACGTTTCCCCTGGGACGATCCTGCCCTTGAGCCCGTGCTGGAGCCGAGGCCCGTGAGCGATGCCCGTTATCTGCAGGCCCTGCTCGAGGGGCTGTCGGCCTTGGAGTTGGCAGGCTGGGCGCGGCTTCAAGAGCTCGGGGCCCCGCCGATCCAGCAGGTGATCACGCTGGGGGGGGGCGCCCGAAATCCCCAATGGCGAGCCCTGCGGCAACGGGCTCTGGGCCTGCCCGTACGCAACCGGCCGGAGCTCTCCGCTTGCCGAGGCATGGCGATGCTCGCAGCACAAGCGCTCGCAGGAGGCAGGATGGAGCCGATACCCACGCCATGAAGGGGAATCCATGGGCGAACGCTTGCGCACGATCGTCTCAATGCTGCTGTTCGTGGTCCTGGCGGGCTACGTGGGCTTCAGTGCCATCCGGCTGGGCGCCCTTCTCTGGCAGCGCTTCGGGGCCGGTTGAGCCCCCGGCCGCAGAAACTCCCAGCAGAATGAATCGGGAATTTGCCTCCGCCGCACCATGGCCGCCGACCCCCTCACCCCTGCGGTGAGCGACAGGATCTGCAAGCACATGAACAACGACCACGCCGAGGCGGTTCTCGCCTACGCACGCCATTTCGGCGGAGCGATCGGTGCACGCACTGCCCGCATGCTTGCCGTGGTGCCGGAAGCCATGCGTCTCGAGGTGGATGGCGCTGTGCTGGAAGTGCCATTCGATCACTCCCTCACGGACAGCGAAGACGCCCATCGCACCCTTGTCGCGATGCTGCGGTCGCTGCCTGGGAACCCTTGAACGGTCCCCCCCTGGCCGGTCGCGGCCCCTGCTGTGCCCTTCTCCCCGCTCCGGGCTTGGCTTGACTGGCTACTGCCGCCCGCTTGCCCCCTCTGCGCGCAACCAGCCCGTACCAGAAGCACTCCCTGCGACGCATGCCAGGGTCGCCTGCAGCTGCCGAGGGGGGGTTTCGCAGGCGCCGCTCCCCTGGCCTGGTGGGCCGCCGGCGCGTACGAGGGGGAATTGCGTCATGCGTTGCTCGCGCTTCGGCGGCGGCCACGCCTGCCGGCCATGCAGGCCCTGGCAGCAACGATCCGACCGCCGCTCGCACTCCCTCCCCACCGCCCTCTGCTGGTGGCAGTGCCGAGCTGGAAACGGCTGGCCAACCCCCTGCCACCGCTGCTCGCCCAATGCCTGGCCCGGCAACTCGGCCTTCAGCGGGCCGAGTTGTTGACCCGCACCCATCCCGTGCTCGGCCAGCACCATCTCGGCCGGGCCCTGCGCTTCGCCAATCAGCGCGGATCCTTCGCCTGCCTGCGGCCTCCTTCGGCGGGGGAGGCACGGCGGCGGCCCCTCCTGCTGGTGGATGACATCCTGACCAGCGGAGCCACCGCGCTGGCGGCCGCTGAAGCCCTGCGTCAGGGGGGCTGGCGGGTGCAGGGACTGCTCTGCCTTGCCCGGACGCCAGCCCGGCAGGAGGGCCGTGATCTAAAATTCAGAGGTCGCTGAGGCGACAGGCCGGGATAGCTCAGTTGGTAGAGCAGGCGACTGAAAATCGCCGTGTCCCCAGTTCAAATCTGGGTCCTGGCATACTTTCCCACCCACTTCTCCCCTCCCCACCCACCTGGGCGGAATTCCCCTGTCCGCGGTTTTTTGTGGCCATGTCCGATCCCCTGCCAGTCTCCGAGCGGCTTTACAACAACGCCGACAGCTTCGCCCACGCCTTCGACCTGGCCTGGCAAAACCACAGCACCCCTGCGGGGGATCTCCCCCTTGAGACAGAGGCGAAGGTGGCGTTGGTCCTGGCCCTGATTGCCGACCATCCCTTTGCCCTCTCCGATCCTGCGATGGCCCGCCAGGTCGCTGAATTCCGGGTACGGCTGTTGGGTCTCTAGGTTGCGGACATGAGCAGTTCCCTCCTTCGTCTGTTGCAGATGCTGAGCGGAGGCTTCAGCAATCAAGAGCAGGCGTTCGACAACCCCCCCCTCTATGCCCACATCCTCGTCCGGCTCCGGCCGCTGCCCCAGCTGGCGCCGGGCTCTCTGCTGCTGGAGCAGTCCTATGCCCTCGAGCCGGCGGCGCCCTACCGCATCCGCGTGCTGCGTGCCGAGTGCTGCGACGAGGGGCTGATCATCCGCAACCAGGCGATCACGGACGACAAGCGCTTCTGGGGAGCCGTCGAAGACCCTGAGCTTCGCAACCGCATCGAGCCAGGCGACCTGCGCCCCCTCGAGGGCTGCACTTACCGGGTGCGCGAGGAGGGCGCAGGCTTCGTGGGGGAGGTGGAGCCCGGCTGCAGCTGCCTGGTGGAGCGCAAGGGCCGGACGGCCTACCTGGTGAGCCGGTTGGAGCTCTCTCCCAACCGCATGCGCACGATCGACCGGGGCCATGACCCCATCACCCACGAACATCTCTGGGGATGCCTGGCAGGTCCGTTCGAGTTCGCCCGGGTCGACGATTTCAGCGACGAGATCCCGGCCGAATGGCTGGCAAGCATTGCTTGATTCGCCCTCCCGACCGGGCCAGGTAACAGACCTTGGAGAGCTGCGGGGTCAAGCTCCCCGATTCCGTCTGCTCCGCTCACCTTCTGGCGAGCCGATTCGGCCTCCCTTCGCCGGGGGGGAGCGAGGAAAGCCCACGGCAGCGTCCCCAAGGATCGAGCCGCCATGCCGCCAGGGTCGATGAACTGATCGAGCAGGCCTATCGCCAGATCTTCTTCCACGCCTTCAAGGTCGACCGCGGTGCAGCGCTGGAGTCACAGCTGCGCAGCGGCCAGATCACGCTGCGCGACTTTGTGCGCGGTTTGCTGCTCTCCAGCAAGTTCCGCGACGATTTTTATCGCTGCAACAGCAACACCCGCATGGTGGATCAGATCGTCGGCCGTGCTCTGGGCCGACAGGTGCATGGGGAGCGCGAGCGCATCGCCCTGTCGATCCTGATCGCCCAGAAGGGCCTCCCTGGCCTGATCGACAGCCTGCTCGATTCAGAGGAGTACCTCGACACATTCGGACTCGACATGGTCCCCTATCAGCGCTCCCGCACCCTGGCAGGCCGGTCAATGGGAGCCCTGCCGTTCAATCAGCAAGCTCCCCGCTACGACGCCTACTGGCGAGAGACCCTCGCCCAGCGAAGCCCAGCCGGGAAAGGCACCGCCTGGACCCCCACGAGCGGCTTCTCGCCACCGCGTCCAGCCTGACTGGCGGATGCTCCCCCCCATGGCCCGCTGCATCTGGCAGGGCTTGATGACCGTCGGGGGCTTCGCCATCACCGCACTGTTTCTCTACACAGCTGCCACCATGCTGAGCACCGCGGGCGCCGGTTGACCCCACAGGAGGGGAGCCATCAGGCGATCCGTTCGTCCATGAACGGCTGCTCCCCCTCCTCTGGGAAAGGGTTGTGCCCGTCCGGGGGATCGTGCTGCTCCTCCAACCCTGGCGCAAGGCTCTCGGGAACGGCACGCAAGCCCCGGCGGGCGACAAAGCCCCTGGAAAGCCCTCCTTCACGAGGTTCCTCCCCGCCGCGCAGGAGGCCCTCAACATGGGCGAGCCGATCCTGCGTTTCGCCCAGGCGCCGCTCCAGGGCCGCCATGGCGGCCGGATCCGCCAATGCCGAGGTTTCGAGGAAGGAGAGGAGCTCCTCCTCCTGAGCCGAGAAGCGCTCTTCCAGTTCGAGCACACGAACGGTGAGGGTCTCCGCCAGCCTGGAGAGGGAATGCAGTTGATCGGCCAGACGGCTGATCGCATCCTGGCCCCCCTCCCCCTGGGGCCGGCGAGGGGCCGGGGTTGGCGGGTCGGCAGCCATGGCAGGAATGGGAGTTGGCCGGATGCTATCGAGACTGCGCCTGCCCGCCAGGGGGAACGGCGGAGGGCGCCCAGCTCTCAACCGCAAAAGGTGGTAACGATTGTGAACAGGCGGTGCCACGGTCAGGAGATGCCCATAAGATCCGCCATGCAGCTACCTGTTTTGACTGGGCGCCGTTGTGGCGGCGTCCGCTCAGGCACTCTTTCCCACCCCGCGCCCCCCTCAATTCCTCGCCCATGACTCTCGCCAACGCCGCCTATCTGGGCATCGAGCGTTTCGCCAGCGCCCGCAACAAGGAAAACTGGGCGAACGCCACCGAAAATGACAAGCAGATCCTGATCCGGGCCGTCTACCGCCAGGTGCTCGGCAACCAGTACGTCATGGCCAGCGAGCGGCTCGAAGGCCCCGAATCCCTCTTCAAGCGGGGCTATCTGAGCGTGCGCGAGTTCGTCCGCCAAGTGGCCAAGAGCGGCCTTTACAAAGCGAAATTCTTTGAGAACTGCAACGCCTACCGCTTCATCGAGCTCAACTTCAAGCACCTGCTCGGGCGAGCTCCCCAGAACAAGGCCGAAATGCTGCATCACTTCACCATCCTGCAGGAGCAGGGCTACGACGCCGAGATCGACTCCTATCTCGACAGCGCGGAGTACCAGGAGCGGTTCGGGGAGGAGATGGTTCCCTACATCCATGGGTTCGGCTACTCCGTCGGTCAGCAGGGCCTGCAGTTCTCCTATGTGATGCAACTCGCTCGCGGCGTCGGCGCCTCCGTGCGGGGCGACGCTCTGCGCACCCAGTCGCGCCTGAACCCTGCCGTTCATGCCGAACAGCCGCTGCCTGTGGTGAGCCCGAACGCCAAGGGCAGCGCCTTCCGCTCCGTTCCCGCCGATGGCGTCACCCGCCAGGGGGTTGGGGCAGGGGAAGAGGGCCGCACCTTCCGCGTGGAAGTCAGCGGTTTCAACAACTACCGCCTGCACAAGCGCAGCAATCGGGTGCTGTTCGTGCCCTTCAACCAGTTGCTCAAGGTGCAGCAGCAGGTGCAGCGCCAAGGCGGTCGGATCGCCAGCCTGACTCCCGTCAACTGAAGCCCCCTCACCCACCATCAAGGCAAAACCCATGAAGGTTTCCGCAGGTACCCGAGGCACGAGTTCCGGCAATGGTCGGCAAGTCACGATCACGGTCACCGGCCTGGCTCGTAACGACTTCGTCCGCAGCGCCGATTGCGTGATGCAGGTGCCTTACACGCGCATGAACGAGACGATGCGGCTCGTTCATCGCCTCGGCGGCAGGATCACCGACGTGGCGGTGAGTGGTGGCGGGAACACCACCCAGGCGGATCCACCCGCGCCCCGCAAGAATCGCCCCAACTCCCAAAGCTGAGGGAAACAGCCGCAGCACGCTCAACCAACCGCTCAAAAGGGGCCCTGGCGGGCCCCTTTTTCATGACGGCCCCAGCTCGCCAGGAGAGGGCGCCCCAGGGCAGTGACCGTTTGTTACGTACCTTCGCGGCAGGTCTGTGCCTGCGAGCACAATGACAAGGTCAATCGCGCACTGCGGAGTTCACCCCAGTCCTGCTCCTGCCGGGCGGCATCGGGGATCTGACTCCACCCAAGGGCGCCTGACCCGAGAACGCTCGGAATCCCCCGGCACAGCCAGGGCTCCTTCAGGCGGGCTCACCCATCCACCCCTCCCGACCCCCCCACGTCGAGACCAGGAGATCCTCAATGTTCGACGCCTTCACCAAGGTTGTTGCCCAGGCTGACGCCCGTGGCGAATTCATCAACGCCGGTCAAATCGACGCCCTCGCGGCGATGGTTGCCGACAGCAACAAGCGCATGGACGCGGTCAACCGCATCACCTCCAACGCTTCCGCCATCGTCACCAACGCGGCTCGCGATCTGTTCGACCAACAGCCCGCTCTGATCGCCCCAGGCGGTAACGCTTACACCCACCGCCGCATGGCCGCCTGCCTGCGCGACATGGAGATCGTTCTCCGCTACATCACCTACGCCGCCTTCACCGGTGACGCTTCCGTCCTTGAGGATCGCTGCCTCAACGGCCTCCGCGAAACCTATCTCGCACTCGGCGTTCCCGGCGCTTCCGTCGCAGAAGGCATCCGCAAGATGAAGGACGCCGCCATCTCCATCGCCAACGATCGCAACGGCATCACCCAAGGCGACTGCTCCGCCCTGATGTCTGAAATCGGCACCTACTTCGATCGCGCCGCCGCTGCGGTGGCCTGACCCTCCGGTCCCGCCTGCTTTCAACGGTTCACCTTCATCACTACCCCTCTCCGATGAAAACTCCCCTCACCGAGGCCGTCGCTGCTGCCGACTCCCAGGGTCGTTTCCTGAGCAACACCGAAATCAACGCTGCTTTCGGTCGCTTCGAGCGCGCCAAAAACGCCCTGGAGGCCGCCAAGGCCCTCACCGCCAACGCTGACTCCCTCGTCAACGGTGCCGCCCAGGCTGTCTACAACAAGTTCCCCTACACCACCCAGATGAGTGGGAACAACTACGCCGCCGACGCACGTGGCAAGGCCAAGTGCGCACGCGACATCGGCTACTACCTCCGCATGGTCACCTACTGCCTCGTGGCAGGTGGCACCGGACCCATGGATGAGTACCTGATCGCCGGTCTCGACGAGATCAACCGCGCCTTCGAACTCTCTCCCTCCTGGTACGTCGAGGCCCTCAAGTACATCAAGGCCAACCACGGCATCTCCGGTGACCCTGG
>JBILGK010000038.1:0-28009 GCA_044351065.1 Cyanobium sp. | reverse complement strand
AGCGCTGGACCACCTACCTCCTGCTGGATGCCCACGCCGACCAGGCTCTGGTGGCCATCACCCTCGGCTTGAGTCCCGGGGTCGGCCCCTCCCGGGCACTGCTGCCGGTGGCCACGTTCAGCGTGATCGAGCCCCTGCCCCGATCGGCGGGCCAATGGCAACAACTCCTCTCTGATCTGGCGGCTCGCCATGCCCGCCTGATGCTCGAAAACCGCAGCCGGATCCTCAGCCAGCCGTGACGGCCGAGCCGCGAGCGCACACCTCACCCGGCGCAACAGCCGGATCCCTCACCCACCTGGCGGTGGCTGGCTACCGCTCCCTGCAGCAGCTCACCCTGCCACTGGGGGGCCACTTGAATGGGGGACTCACGCTGGTGTGCGGCGCCAACGGCAGCGGCAAAAGCAACCTCTACCGCTCCCTGGGCCTGATCGCCGCCGCCGCCCGCGGTGATCTGGTGGCTGCCCTGGCCGCCGAAGGGGGACTGCCGGCGGTGTTCTGGGCCGGGCCGGAGCGTACCTCGGCAGCGATGCGGCGCGGTGAGCAGCCGGTGCAGGGCAGCAGTGGGCGACGCGAGGCGGCGCGGCTGCGGCTGGGCATCGCCGGCACAACCCTCTCGTACGCCATCGAGCTCGGCTATCGGGCCGATGACCACACCAGTGCCTTCGTGCTGGATCCGGAGATCAAGCGGGAGTGGATCTGGGCCGGCGGGCCCTTCCATCCCCGCAGCCTGCTGGTCCAGCGCACCGGTCCGGTGGTGGAGCGCTGCGGGGATGGGATCCGGAGCCAGCCGATCGCCCTGGAGGTTTCGCCCCACGAGAGCCTGTTCACCGCCGTGTCCGATCCGCTCGAAGCTCCGGAGGTGTTTCAGCTGCGGCGCATGATCCTGGGCTGGCGCTTCTACGACAGCTTTCGCACCGACCGCCAGGCGCCGGCGCGGGGCGGGCGCATCGCCACCCGCACCCCGTCGCTGGCGGCCGATGGCGGTGATCTGGCCGCCGCTGTGCAGACGATCCTGGAGATCGGCGACCGCGTCGCCTTCCAGGCCGCCATCGCCGATGCCTTCCCCGGCTGCCGCCTGACGGTGGACACCTCCGCGCCTGTTTTTCGCCTGCAGCTCCACCAACCGGGCTTGCTGCGGCCGCTCGACGCCACGGAGCTCTCCGATGGCACGCTCCGCTACCTGCTGCTGGCGGCGGCCCTGTTCAGTCCGCGGTTGCCGCCGTTGCTGGTGCTCAATGAACCGGAGAGCAGCCTCCACCCCGATCTGCTGGCTCCGCTGGCCCGCCTGATCGCCGCAGTGGCCGACCGCACCCTGGTGTGGGTGGTGGCCCATGCCGAGACGCTGATCACCGCCCTGGCCCAGAGCCCGGACTGCACGCTGCGGCGGCTGGAACGGGAGCTGGGGGCCACGGTGCTGCCCGGCCAAACGGTGCTGGAGCGGGCCGCCTGGCGCTGGCCCGCTTGAGGGTGGAGGGGGCGCGGCTTCTCAAGCGGGCTGCGCCACAAAATCAAGCGGTGTGATGCCACCGTTGCCGTCGGGGTAATTGGCGAAGCCCACCGTGACGCCGCCATAGAGGGAATTGGCGGTGCTCAACACGCTTGTGGCTCCATCGCTGCTGCGGGTCACCGTTAGATCCTCCCAGAGCGCCTTGGCGCTGAAATTTCCAAGGTCGTCGCGCCTCACCTTGACCACTGACGCGATGCTCAGATCTCCCTGTGCGTTGAGGGCAACGCTGGCTGCCGGCAGGATGTACTCTCCCGCTTCTGTGCGGTAAATCCCTTCAAAGTGACTGATCAGGTTGCTGTCGTTGCGGTTGTCATAGGCAAAGGTTGTGTAGTTTCTGAATTCACCAGAGACCCTGTCGTAATCGATCAAGTAGGCGCGACCGACCGCTAAGGTTCCGTTCTCCTGGCTGAGCACTTGTCCCGAGCCTCCCGCGATGGTGTACGTACCGTCGCCATTGGCCCAGATGCCGTAGGCAGTGTGGGTCACCAGCGGCGATTTCTCGGGATAGACGATCGGAATCTGACGGTCAGATGCCAATTCAACGATAAAGGCGGTGGAGGTGAGGGTGAGATATTTGGTGCGTCCATCCACATTGGCATTGTCGGTGTTGCCCACCGCCAGCCCCCCATCCACCGAGTGCACAAAGGTGTATGTGCCGGCGGTGCCCAGCTGGGTGATGCCCTGAACCGATCGCCAACCACTGGTGGTGCTGCCGTCGGCCGACCCTGTGTAGGTGAAGCCGACGATTGCCGGGTTCTCGGCCGTCGGCGCCTGATCACCCAGATTGCGGGTATAGGCACCGACAAGATGCACCCGGTCCGCACCCAGATTATCCGGCCCGTAGATGCTGGTGCCGGCGGCACCGAAGCCATCGGGAACCGACACGACCTGCCAGTCACCAGATCCGCTGACGCCATCCTGGTTGACATCATCCAGTGCCCCCCTGTACACCAGGCCCGTCGGTGTGGGCCCCGGCGAATTGTTGGCGCCTACCAACAGATAGGTGCCAGGGACGTCGCCCCCCTTTAGGCCCTGCAGATAGGTTACTACGGAAGGATCATTGCCAGGATTGTATTGAAATGGCGAAGTGATTTGTTGGCGACTCGACATGGCCAGGCAGATCCCTGAATGCATTACTCTTTTTAAACGATCTGCAGCGGGTTGGCAACATGGGGATCCCGGGCCGCTGATGGGGGCGACACGCCGTCCCTGGCGCGCCTGATCTCAGAGCTGGCGGAGCCCACCCCTGGCGGCGCGTTGCTGTGGTTGGAGCGAGCCGCCTGGCGCTGGCCCTCCTGAAGGTGGGCTGGCGACCGCTTCACGGTTCACCCAGATGGCCTGTGCCGATCCCGTGGATGGCAAGCACGAACTGCCCCGATCAAGATGCCGTTGGCAACCGGGCAGATACTTGTCACAATTGCTTTGATCCTCATCCAAGCCAATGTCACTGAAACGCAAGTTTGCCCTGCTCCCCACCGCCCTGCTGCTTCAAGGGGTCCTCGCTTCGGCTGTCTTGGCAGATACTGTGGCTCGCGCCAATGGCCGTTGTGCACTGAGGCAGAATGGCTATGAGGCCTTCAACGGCTACTGCACGGTGAAGCAGAAGCAGAATGGTCCGACGACGGTCTTTGTTGTCGATCTTGATAACGGCAATCACTTCCGCTTCTCAGGACCAAACCGTCAGCAGCTTCACGTGGAAACCAACTCTGGAATTCAGCAGAATGTGTTGTTTGAAGACCAGGGCAGCAAAGGGGTGTTCACTTGGAATGACGGCAGCAGCACCACCCGTCTGTCGGTCAAGACCGATGAGGTGACCAACCCCGATGCCCAGTTCGACGATCACCCCAGCACCGCCACCGGATCATCCCTGGCCGGCGCTGCGGTGGGGGCTTTGATCGGTGCCTTGCTGGGCGGTGGCAAACCTGCCAATGCCCCGACGCTTGCTGTGGGCCAACCGGTGGCTGAATTTCAGAATCTGATCGGCAGTGATCCAGGCTATGTGGAGAGCCGCCTTACAGGCTCGGGTTACACCTACATCCGCACCAGTTCGCGGGAGAACGGCGAAGATTCCTTCTGGAAACGTGGCGGTAGCTGTGTGGATGTGCGCACCACTTTCAACCGCTATCAGTCGTTCACCTACGCCAATCCCTCCAACTGCAACTGATCGCCTCTCGTTCCGCAGCATCGGCGCCTCTGCTCCGGCTGCTGCGGATGGAGCGCTGAACCGGAGCACCCTGGATCCCTGGCAGTAGGTGGTGAGCACAGCGTCGCAGCGAGAGGTGCATCAGCCAATCCTCCGGGCTGCTCCTCCACGACAGCTGCGATGGGTCATGGCCACGGCCACGGCTTCTTTCAACTCCAGCTCCAGCTCCAACTCCAGCGGCACCGGGTCCCTCACCCATTTGGCTGTGGCCGGCTACCGATCCCAGCAACTGCCAACCCTGTTGCTTGGGGGAAGCTCAACTCCCCCCCGCTCGCCCAGAGAGTGTCCGCTCAGAGATCGCCCGAGCTGTCGCCAACCCTTGCGAGCCGCGTCGGCGAGGAACAAGCCAAAACCACGTTGAGGCAGGAATCTATGCGCTCTTAGGATTGCTCTCCCGACGAGGCGCGGTCATCGCAATGCCAATTCCCTTCGCCTACGGCTTGGATCCGGGCGATCCGATTACCGACGATCAGCTGCTCAGCCAGGTGCGAGGAGTGTTGGTGGCCAGCGGTGCCTCGCTGCTTTTGCACCAGCCTTCAGCAACTCTCCAGGAGCCGGAGCGAGAACTGCTTTGGGGATGCTGGGCGCTCCTGCGCGAGCAGGCCGGTGGCGACGGTTTCCTGTCGCTGTTGCAAGAGGTCTATGGCATCACTGGCGCGGATGCCGTGGCGTTGCGCGACCAGTTCCTCGAAGGCAGCCGGCTGGGGCTCACCTTCGTGGTGCTGGATCCGGCCGCCATGAACGGGGCCCTGGGGGGATACAGCGCAGAGGGCATTGGCAACGGCGCCACCATCTACCTGAATGCCGAGCTGCTGGCCCCGCAGGCGGATGCACGGCTTCTGCTGCGGGTGGCGCTTGAAGAGGTGGGCCATCACCTGGACCATCTCCTCAAGGGCGAGGTCGACACAGCCGGTGACGAGGGTGCGTTGTTCGCCAGCCTGTTGCTGGGTGATCACCTCAACCCCGCTGACATCGCCGCCCTGCGCAACGAGAACGACGCCGGCTTCGTGATGGTGTCCGACCGCACCGTGGCGGTAGAGAACGCCGCCAGATCGATCAGCACCAGCGTCGCCACCGGCACCACACTGAACGCCAGCACCGCCACCGCCTTCCGCTACACGGTCACCATGATCAGCACTGGGGCAGACCTGCTGGTGGCGGCCTACAGCACCAGCAGCGGCGCCTTGATCGGCTGGCAGGTAGTGAACCGCAGCACCGAATCACCATCCTTGATCTATACCGGCAGCTTCAACTTCACCGCCGCGGGCGTGAGCCGGGTCGATGCCACCACGATCACGTTGCGGGCTTGGCAGGGCACCGCCGGCACCGCCTATGGCATCGGCAGCAACAGCAAGCCCGTGATCACCTATGGCACAACCGCCATCCTCTCCGGTGCAGCCAGCGGATTTGCCCCCGACAGCACCACCGCTCCCGGCGGCACCACCAGCCTCGAGCTGACCCGAGCGCTGAGCACCACCCCCAGCGGCTACGCCCAGCAGAGCTTCAACATCACGCTCGACACCCTGGTGCCGACCCTGACGGCATCGATCAGCGCAATCGTCGACGACAGGGGTCTGATCACCGGCACGGTCCCCTCCGGCGGCTTCACCGACGACACCAACCTGCAGCTGATCGGCACGCTTGGCGGTGCCAGTGCCGGTGCATCCCTGGCACCAGGTGAAGCCCTGCGCGTCTACGACGGCAGCATCCTCCTCGGCAGCGCCACCGTCACGGTGGCAGCTGGTGGGCAGAGCAGCTGGTCCTACAGCGACAGCCGCACGCTCAGCAACAACCAGGCGCTCAGTTACAGCGTTCGTGTCATGGATGCTGCCGGAAACCTTGGTCCCGCCAGCAGCGCTTACAGCGCCACGATCGACACGGCGCCACCGACGGTCACGTCGGTGGCGCTTACCACCGCCAACGGCGCCAGGGGCAACTGGCTCACGGCCGGTGCCATGGTGACGGCCGGGGTCACGTTCAGCGAAGCGGTGACCGTCAGCGGCAGCCCCAGCCTGGGCCTCAACATCAATGGCAGCATCGTGCAGGCGGCCTACAGCTTCGGCAGTGGCACCACGCAACTGCTGTTCACCTACACAATCCTGGCGGGCCAAGCCGATGCCAACGGCATCAGCATCAACGCCAGCAGCCTCAGCCTCAATAACGGCACGATCCGCGACCGCAGCGGCCTCAACGCCACCCTCTCCCATGCGGCCGTCGCCGACAACGGCGCCTATCTGGTTGATGCGGTCGCCCCGGCGGCCCCGGTGCTGCAGCTCGGCGCCGGGGTGAGCGGCGGCGCCACGGCCGCTGAAGCCACCCGGGCCTCCGGGGTGGTGAGCGTCACAGCGGAAGTGGGGGTGGCCCTGGCCGTGAGTCTGGTCGGGGCCGGCGGAGGCACGCTCAACCGCAGCCTCACGGCCAGCGGCAGCTCCCAGCCCATCGAACTCAGCGCCACCGACCTGGTGACCCTCGGCGAGGGGACGGTTGTCGTCACGGCCACAGCCACTGATCCGGTCGGCAACACCAGCGCGGTGGGCACGATCAGCTTCGTGCTGGACACCCAGCCACCGCTGTTCAGCTCCGGCAACACGGCCCAGGCCAACGAGAACGTGCCGGCCGGTACGACGGTCTACACCGCCACCAGCACGGACACCACCCCAGTCAGCTACAGCCTGGGCGGCGCCGATGCAGCCGCCTTCAGCCTCAACGCCGCCACC
This sequence comes from Cyanobium sp., assembly GCA_044351065.1. Lineage (GTDB taxonomy): Bacteria > Cyanobacteriota > Cyanobacteriia > PCC-6307 > Cyanobiaceae > Cyanobium. The sequence continues at coordinate 21,582 of JBILGK010000038.1, read as the reverse complement.
GGTGTTCTGGCGATCAACGCCAGCCCCGATTACGAAACACGCACCAGCTACAGCGTCACCATCACCGCGTATGACAGCGCCGGCAACAGCAGCAACCAGGCGCTGCTGATCAACATCGCCGACGTGATCGAGGGGTCGACGCTGACAATCGGCAACCTCGCAAACAGCAGCGTTCAGGAGAACACTCCCTACACATCCGCAACGCCCACCCTCACGGGTGCGATCGGCTCCGTCACCTGGACCCTCGAAGGGGATGATGCCAGCCGCTTCAGCATCGACGGCAGCACCGGTGTGGTGTCGATGGTGGCCCGCGATTTCGAGGACCCGGTCGACACCGGCAGCAACAACAGCTACGCCTACACCCTTCGTGCCACCGACAGCGACGGCAACTCCACCAGCCAGGCCGTGGTGGTCACGATCACCGATGTGAGCGAATCGGCTCCGGCAGGCCCCACCTTGGTCAGCAGCACGCCGGTGGATGACAGTCTGGATGTGGAGATCAGCCAAGACCTGAGCTTTCAGTTCTCCGAAGCGGTGACGGCGGGCCTTGGTTCCCTCTCGATCGTCCAGGCCGACGGGGTGGTGGTGGAGAGCTTCGATCTGGCGAGCAGCCCCCGCGTCAGCTTCAACAGCGCCACGCTCACGATCAATCCCACCTGGGCGCTGCCGAGCAGCAGCGATCTGTTCATCCGCATCGATGGCGGCGCCGTGCGCAACAGGTACGGTATTGCTTTTGCCGGCCTTCTGGACAGTACCAGCCTCAATTTCCGCACTGGCGTTGAAACCATCAACGGCGATGCAGAGGAGTTCACCTTTGACAATTTTCCGGGCACGAGCAGTGAAGCAATCGGCGATCACCGCATGCTGTTCATCCGCACCACCTATGCGGATCAGCTGAATGCGCCTTGGGCCAAGTCGGTGTGGCTCGACGACATGGCAGGACTGGATGCTTTCTGGGCCCGTAACTCCTTCGGCAAGATGCACCTGAGCAGCATTTTTACGCCGCTGATCACCCTCAACCAGACCACCGCCTGGATGCGCGATCTGGACGCGGGGGATGGCTATGCGAATTTCGGCACCGATCGTGGCAATAACAATTCCGCCCCCTGGAACTTCAGCATCGCGATTGCCCGCCAGCTGGGCTATGTGAAAACCAATGTGCAGGCGGTGGCCGTTGGCAACAACGACTGGACCCGCTCCGGTGCCTCCTGGGGTGGTGGTGACTTCATTTTCAACGGCTGGACGGGGATGTCGCTGATGGCGCATGAAGGTGGTCATGAGATCGGGCTCGGCCATGCCCGCTGGCTGAACGCTGATGGGACGCTAAGTGAATATGGAAATGACTTTGATATAATGGGTAATGGTTATGAAAGCACTGACCATTATGGCCTGCAGGCCAAGCTCAGCAGGGGCTGGCTGTCCACCAGTCAGATCGTTGCCAATCCAGTCAGTGGCATCTACCGCATTGATGCCCACGACCTGGGAGTGCAGCAAAATGACCATATCTATGGCCTGGAAATCAGTGCCGGCGGCCAGGTCTACAGTTTCGAGTATCGCGCCCTCATTCAAGAGGGCCGCATCAACCGTTCGTTGCTCGTACTGCGCAAGGGCGACAACGCCCTGATCGATGCCACAACCGACACGGTCAATGGGAAAACTGATGCCGGCATCGATATCGGCCGCACCTATCAAGTGCCCGGTAGCGCCACCTATGTGACGGTGCTGAGCGAGGGTGACGGCTTCCTCGACGTGGCCGTTCAGAGCGGTCCGTTTGCCAGCAATGTGGCTCCGACGGCCAGCTTCACCGCCTCCGCATCGCAGGTGCAGGCCCGCGATCAGGTCACGTTCAGCGCCACGGCCGACGATGGCAACGGCGATGGTCTCGCCTGCTTCTGGTGGTTCAGCGATGGGGTGGTGGGCAGCGGCCCCAGCTTCACGCGAAGGTTCATGCAGACCAGCGCTGCCACGGTCACCGCCCGGCTGACGGTGTCCGATCTGCGGGGCGGCAGCTCCGTGCTGGAAACCGCCATCGCTGTCGGTGCCGGCAGCACCGGCACGCCGGTGAGCGTGGGCAGCGTCATCCCCGTCAGCACCGCCAGGCCGCTGGTGAGCCTCATCGCCAGCGATGCCTTCGCCCGGGAGGGCAGCAGCGACAGCGGCCAACTGCTGATCAGCCGCCAGAGCACGGATCTGTCCATTCCTCTGGTCGTGCTGCTGAGCTACGCGGGTACCGGCCCCAACGAGGTCAGCCTGGCCTCACGCCCCGCCAGCGTCACGATCGGCGCGGGCCAGAGTCAGGTGCTGGTGCCGGTCACGATGCTCGACGACGCGGTCGCCGAGTCCGTCAAGCAGCTCTCGGTGAGTCTGGTAAGCGATGCGGCTTACGACATCAGCAGTCAAAACGCCAGCGCCAGCGTCACCCTGGCGGATGACGACCGCAGCGTGGTGAGCATTCAGGCGATCGATGCCGTCGCCTCGGAGAGCGGTCGCAACAGCGGTGCCTTTCTGATCAGCCGCACCGGGCCCACCGCGGCGGCCCTGAAGGTGTATTTCAGCCCGTTCGGTTCGGCCTTCAACGGCGCCGACTTTCTCGCCCTCAACGGTGAAGTCACGATCGCTGCCGGCGAGAGCTCGGCGGTGGTGCTGGTGCAGCCGCTCGATGATCCCTTCGGCGAACCCACCGAGCAGCTTTCGTTGCAACTGGCCAGCTTCTCCTCGGCCTACGACGTGAATGCAACGGCCTCGATGGCCACCGTCAGCCTGTTCGACAACGACAACCCGCTGGTGTCGGTCTCCAGCGACGTCAACACCAGCGAAGGCGGGTCCAACGGGCAGTTCCTGATCGAGGCCCGGGGCCAGGTGGGCGCCACGGTCACGGTCGGTTACACCCTCTCCGGCACAGCCACGCCCGGCAGCGATTACCAGGTGCCTGCCGGCAGCGCCACGATCACGATCGGCGCCAATGGCCGCGGCACGGCCAGCGTGACGATCCCCGTGCTCGACGACGCCCTGGTGGAGCCGGCCGAGCTGGTGCTTCTGACCCTGACGGAGTCGAGTTCGTATCAACTCGACGACGACCGTACGGCCGCGATCGTGATCAGCGACAACGACAGCAGCGGTCCGGTCGTGATGGTCAGCGCCTTTGGGGATGCCCCCCGGGAAGGCGGCAGCGATGTCAGCTCGGAATCCCGCAGCGGACAGGGGCGTTTCTACATCCAGCGCAGCGTCACCGCCGGTGTGTTGACGGTGAACTACAGCCTCGGTGGCAGTGCCACAGCCGGCAGCGATTACACCGGCCTGGTGTCCGGAAGCGTCACGATTGCCGATGGCGCGCCCGGCGCGATTGTGCGGTTCACCCCGGTTGACGACGTTGTGGGCGAGGGCAGCGAATCGGTGACCCTGACCCTCACCCCCCACAGCGCCTACAGCCTCGGAGTGGTGAGCAGCGCCAGCCTCTGGATCGGAGACAACGACACCGCGCCGGTGAGCGTGGGCTTCGAGACTCTGCAGACCCGGATCGCCGAATCCCAGGACGCGCTCACCAACGTGCGTGACGTGGTGGTCAAGCTGTCCGCCACCACCGCCGCGCCGGTCAGCGTCACGGCGGTGGTGAGCGACGGCACGGCCCTGGGCGACAACCTTGACTGGACCTTCCTCGACCCGATAACCAACCGGCCGATCCAGACTCCCACGCTCACGTTCGCGCCCGGGGAGACCCACAAAACCCTGCGGCTGAGAGTCAATCCTGATCGACAGGTGGAGGCCAGCGAGTGGTCGCAGATCAGCCTGATCAATCCCACCGGCGCCATGCTCACCGGCAACGCCTCCAACTTCCGGCTCGATATCGACGACCGCCCCAGCGGCGGAGACGAAGCCAACCGCTACATCCGTCTGCTCAGCACAGGCTCCGTGCGCCGGGAGGATGCCGGCAGCGATCCGCTGCTGATGGTGGCCTTGGATCGCCCCGCTGGCAGCACGCCGATCAGCGTGACCCTGCAGCTCAGCGGCAGCGCCACCCCGGGGCAGGACTTCAGCCTGTCCAGTACCACCCTCACCTTCCAGCCCGGGGAGTTGAGCAAGGCGGTGCCCCTCAGCCTGCTGAGCGATGCCAGCGCCGAAACCGTGGAGAACATCCGCGTGACGCTGGGCAATGCCAACGGCGCCGTCATCACAGGACCCTCCTACCACGACATCGTGCTTTGGGACAGCCAGGCGCCCGTGGTTCAGACCGCCATCGGTCGTGTCAGCGCCAGCCAGGCGGCCGGCACGGTGATCAGCAGCGTCAACGCCGCCGCCGCCGCGGGTCGCAGCATCAGCCAGTGGCAGATCCTGGCGGGCAACGCCAGCCGCGACGGACAGAGCAGCCCTGCCTTCAGCATCGACGCCAACGGCCAGGTGCTGCTCAGCAATCCCGCCAGCTTGCCGCTTGGCCCCATGCTGATGCAGCTGATCGTGCGCGCCACCGACAACCTCGGCGCCGCCAGCGACGGCGTGGTGAATCTGGAGGTGAACGGCCAGCGCGTGCTGAGCGAAACGCGCTGGAGCGGCAATGGGGCCTTCACCAACCAAGACTGGAGCGGCACACCGATCTACAGCGGCCTGCTGACGAGCAGCGCCACCGCCAGCAATGTCGGCGACGACTACTCCCGCCGCATCACTGGCCTACTGGAGCCCAGCAACAGCGGCACCTACACCTTTTGGCTCTCCGGCGACGACGACTGCCGGCTCTACCTCGGCACAGATGCAGGAGAAGCAAGCAGAGCGCTGATCGCCAGCGTCACCGGGTACAGCAGCGTGCAGCAATGGGACAAATATCCAGAGCAGCAGTCCAATGCCATCACCCTGCAGGCGGGTCAGCGTTACTGGCTCGAGGTGCAGCAACGGGAAGGCGGCGGAGGTGACCATGTGGAGGTGGCCTGGCAGGGGCCGGGCATGGCCAGCAAGGCACTGATCGGCTCCGCCAACTTCGGCACGATCGTGCCCGGCGTCAGCCCGGGCACCCCCTCCCTGGCGGCCAGTTACCCGGCCACGGTCGACACCGCCCTGATCAACCCCGCGATCGGCACCGACACCGGCGTCACCGCCACGATCAGCAGTGGCGGCAGCACGCGGGATGCCACGTTGCAGCTCAGCGGCGGCGCCAGCGCGGGCTCCACGGTTCAGCTCTTCGACGGCAGCACCCTGCTCGGCAGCGCGGTGGTGAGCGGCAGCCTTTGGACCTTCACCACCCCCAGCCTCAGCGACGGCCAGCACAGCCTTGTGGCCCAGGTGCGCGATCCAGCCGGCAACATCCGCATCACGGCGCCCGTGCAGGCGCTGATCAACAGTGAGGTGGAAGTGGGTCCGCATCTCCTGCTCAGCCATGACTCCACCCCCGGAAACCTGAGCAGTAGCGGCACTGTGGCCAGTGTGGAGCGGCTGTTCAGCCGCGGCGATGGGCTGGTGCTGTTCAAGACCGCTGATGCCAGCAAGTACGGCAATGGCGGCACGACCTTCAGCGACGGCAACACCACCACCCTGGACCTGATCCTCGCGGATGGCGAGACGGGAACCCAGCAACTGATCAACCGCGGCTTCGTCTCCGCCACCAGCTCCTCCAACCAAAATGTCACCCTCTCGGGGATCACGGCTGACGGCCGCAGCGTCGTCTTCTCTTCCTCCGCCGTCACCAGTTTCGGCAGTAACACCAGCGCCTTCACCGATGGCAACGCCACCATCAGCGGCACGTCCGATCTGTTCGTCTACGACCGCACCAGCAACGCGGTGAAGCTGGCCACCTGGAGCGGCAGCCAGACCCACAGCAACTCCCGCAACGCCAGCTTCGTCGGCCTCAGCGCCGACAACCAGACGCTGGTGTTCCGCAGTGACTATGCCCAGAAGATCGGCAGCTTCACCCGCAGCGCCTCCATCGCCGACGGCACGGCCAGCGCCGACCTGCTCACCTACAACCTCAGCACCGGCGCCCAGATGCTGCTCACCCACGGGGCCAGCAGCACCACCCAGTCGCTCGGGGCCGGTGTGGGCAGCACGGTGCTGCTCAGCAACGACGGCCACCATGCCCTGTTCACTGCCAACGATGCCAGCAAGCTGGGCAACGGTGGTACGGCCTTCAGTGACAGTGCGCCTACGAGCGCTGACCTGTTCGTGGCAGGGCTCAGCGATGGGCAGATTCGGTTGCTCAGTGCCAGCGCCGCCAGCAGCGGCAGCAGCAGCGCCGGCAGCGCTGTGAGCCTGCTCGGCCAGAGCGGTGACGGATCCGCAGCGATCTTCAGCGCCGCCGATGGCACCGGCTTCGGCTTCAGCGATGCCAGCCCCGCCAGCACCGACCTGTATGCGGTCAATATCGCCAGCGGTGCGATCCGGCTCCTCAACCATGCCGCCGGCAATCTCAACACGACAACCGCCAGCAACCCCACGTTCGTGCAGGCGATCGGCGATTACGTGTATTACACCGTGGCCGATGCCACCAGCCTCGGCGCCTCCTCCGATGGCGACACCACCAAGGCCGATCTCTACCGCGCCAATGTGGTGACGGGCGATGTGCAGCTGCTCAGCTTCCAGCAGAACAACACCAGTGCCGCGATGAACGGCAGTTATGCCTCCGGTTCGCTGCTGGTGTCGGGCGACAACCGCTACGTGGCCTTTGCCTACACCGTGCCGGTCAGCCAATCGGGAGGGCTGAACTTCACCCAGGCCGGCGATGGCGTGTTTGTGGCGGATACCCAGGCCGGCACGATCAAACTGGTCAACTGGAGAACCAGTCAGACAAGAGGGTCCTACGGCTTCTGGGCCGGCGCCCGCGCCAAGGCCTTCACGGCCGGCAACAGGAGCCTGATTGTCGAATCGAGCTACCTGAGCTGGACCGGCAACTTCAGCGGCAGCGGGCAGTATGACCAAGGTCTGTACAGCTTCGATCTGGCAACCGGCGCCCAGACCCTGCTCACCCGTAGCCTCTCCAGCGCCACCAACCAGGCGGCGGCCACCGCTTATCGCGGCATCAGTGGTGATGGCCGCAGAGTGTTCTTCACCACGGCGGATGCCAGCAGGTTCGGCAACGCCGGCACCGGCTTCAGCGACGGGGCCCCCAGCGCCGACGACCTGTTGTCGGTGACCATCAGCGCCGGTGATTTCGAGCTGATCAGCGGCCTCAACGGCAGCTCCTTCGGTTCGGCCGTCACCGTGGACGGCCTCAGCGACAGCGGCTGGCTCCTGTACCGCAGCAACAATGTTGCAGGCATGCCCTCCGGCCCTGGCTTGCTCAGCGACGCCAATGCCAGCGGTGCCGATCTGCTCGCCACCAGCACCTCCCTGCTCGATCTCGACACCGCCGGCGACACCAGCGGCGACACAGCCGGCACCACCACCGACAACATCACCACGGCCACTACCTTCACGCTGCGCGCCCGGGTGCTGCCCAACCAAGCGGTGCAGTTGCTCGATGACGGCAATCTGGTCAGCGGCGGTGCGACGACGGCCGACAGCCGGGGCTTGGTGAGCTGGACACTCAGCGGTGTGGCCCTTGGCACCCACCCGTACAGCCTGCTGGACACAGTCGAGCAAATTCCCGTCGTGATGTCCGGACGCCCCTCGGCGACGCGGCTGGAGGTCAATGTCATCGCAGCCCCCTCGTCCTTGGCCAGCAGCGTCAGCCTGAACAGCACCGCGTCCTTCCTCCAAAGCGATGGCACCAGCAGCCTGTCCCTGGCTGGCAGCGACGGGCTGGCATCTGCCAAGCCGCAGGCGGGAAGCACCCCCAGAGGCAGCGATCAGGACATTCTCACGGACTGGACTCCGGTCGAAGGCGCCGGATTCCCGGGCCCAAGCGCTGACGTGGTGACGAACTGGGGATGGTTTGCTGACAAAGAGGACAACCTCAACCCAACGACTTACAGCCCGCCACGTCTCGAAGTCCCTGATGCGACCAGCATTTTTTCGGGAGCGACCCTGGACAGCCCTCCCTGGTCAGCTCCCATCGGACCAGCGCCGGACCTCCTTGGCCTGACCTGCTGAAGAGCGGGGGGCAGTGGCTGGACCCCTGGCGGTGCGCTGGCGGTGCTGATCGCCCGCGATCAGGTGTCCGGCCACTGGATCCTCGCCGCTTCTCCCCCGTCCACCACCTTCGATGCGCTGCGGGCGGTGAGCTGGAACGTGCGCTCCGGGCAGCCTTCCGGCTCCCGCACCCTGCTGTGCGATGGGCTGCTCACGGTGGTGCGGATCAGCCGGCCGGCCGAGCTGGTGCTCGCCACCACCGACTGGAGCTACTACGAGAGCGCCAACGAACCGGCCCAGTTCTGGGAACCCCTGATCCTTCCTCCTGATTTCGCGGCGCTGAACCTGAGCAGTGCGGCAATGAGCTACTTCAAGCCGCCCGATGGCAGCGAGTGGCTGGCGATCGGCGGCCATGGCCTGCTGCTGTGCACCAAGGACCTCATCCCAACAGCGGCGCCGACGCCATGACCTTTCAGGTGTTCTGCCAGTCCTTCGCTCCCGGCAGCTGGAAGTGGACCAGCAAAGAACCTGCAGGGGTCGGCATGCAGCTCGACGGGGCCTTCCGCGCCTTTGCAGCTGCCGTCAACGCCCTGCTGGGTCTTTGATGGGACAGCGTTCCAGCGAGCGGGACGTTTGGCTCTGGGTGCCAGCCGGCACCAGCCACAACCAGGCCAGCCCCTGGAGCTCAGCCCTGGCCCTGAGCCACTGGCGGGAATGCAACGAGCTGCACTTCATCAGCAGCCTGCCGCCCCGGGGCCTGCAGCTCTCCGGCTCCGGTGGTGGAGGCAGCGGTGGTGGTGGCGGTGGGGAAACGGGCGGCGGAGCGGCGCGGCCCTCTACCGGTCTGCTCTGGCCGCGGGGAGTGTGAGGGTGTGTTGGCCAGCCGTCAGTCCCAATTCCCAACAGGCGGACAACGGAGCAGCCAGGGGGGCACCCAGAGTTCACCGACAGCTCTACGGTGGAACCTTGCTGCTGGGGTCCTCTTCCACGTGAAACAGCACCGCCTGGTTCTGCAGGGCGGTTCAGCCGACAGGCTCCGCATCCCGATCGAGCTGCTCCGAGACATGCTCGGCGCGGTTCAGGACGGTGCGCGTCATGCCGCTCGGTTTTACGTGGAAGGCCTCAGTTCCCAGGCCGGCCCAAGGCCCCGCTGGTTGGAGGCCTGCACCGCCTATCTGGTGACTGGTTTGACCCCCGGGTCTGCCGTGCTCGATCTGGAAGCGCCCTTGCTGCAGGAAGTGGCCCCTGAGCAATTCGGCGGACAGCAGCAGCAAGACCTGTTCGGAGAAGCCAACGAGCCGATCGGGCCTGGTGGCAGCGCCATCGACCTGTTCGTCAGGGTGCTCCATCAAGTGAAGGCTGGCAATGCTGCAGCCGTGCATGCCGACCGGGCCCTGCTGGAGAGTTGCTTGCGTTTGGCGCGCCTCCCGAGGGGAGACTTCAACGGTGTGGTCTTGTGCGACCTTGAAGACGATCGCCAAAGCGTTGAGCTCTCACCTGCGGATGTGCCCCGGCTGGAAGCACTGATCCAGGACACGCCACTGCCCCAGGCTGTTCGCTTCACCTGTCTGCTGGACACCATTTCTGGGAGCCGCCAAACAGTGCTCCTCAGGGCCGAGAGCGGTGAAACCATACCGGCGCGATTCGGACCAAGCGTTGATCCTGAACAGTTGCGCACCCTCTGGAACGAGCGCGTGCTGGTCACAGGCACCGCCCACTATCGACCCTCGGGGTCGATCCAACAAATCGCTGTGGATAGTCTTCATCGCGCTGAACCCCGCGATGAGCTGTTTGCGCACATCCCATTTCCACCAAGTCGCCAGCCTGTCTTTCGCAGCCTGCCTCACGATCAGCACAGTGGTGTGGCTTCGTTCGTTGGGACGTGGCCGGGTGACGAAAGCGATGCGGAGCTGATTGAGGCTCTGCAGGCGATTCGATGAGCCAAGGCTCACTGGCAGCGGCGAACCAGTTGTTCCTACTCGATACCAGCGTGATCATTCACCTGGTACGGGGCACAGAAGTTTGCCAACGGATTCTCCGTTTGTACGACCTGATCCACTGCCAACCACGACCGCTGGTCAGTGTTGTCAGCTTGGCTGAGGTTCGCGTCCTTGCAGAGGTGAACCACTGGGGGGAGCGGAAACGCCAAGCATTGGAGCGAACACTCCAGAGCCTGGTGGTTGTTGACATCCATCATCCGCTGGTGATCGATGCTTATGTGCGCATTGATCTCCACGCCAGAGAACACCCCAAGGGTGCTCGGCATATGGGCAAGAACGATCTTTGGATCGCAGCCTGCGCGGCTGCAGCCGACGCTTTTCTTCTCTCCACGGATGACGACTTCGAGCATTTGATTCCGGATCAGGTTCGTGGTGATGTGATTGACGCTGAACTGGGGCCAGCCGGGAACCAGCTTCTTGAGCAGGCCCCAATCGCGCTCCAGCCGCCCGGCGAGCAGGGCATCGGCCAGCTCCTGGCTGATCGTGTCGCCAGCCTTCACCGGGGTGCCGTCGTAGTAGGTCGTCGTGCCCCAGCCGATCGTCCACGGCTCAGCCCCGGTTTCGGGATCGGGGCAGGCGCTGAGCCGGCAGCCCTCGAACTTCTTCACCAGCGGCATGGCGACCAGCACCGCGCCGGGGATGTCGGCGACGGAAGCTTTTGCTGCTGAGGGCTGGGGTTTGGTCTGGAGTGGAGCGGTCTGGCTGGTCTGCGTCCCTGCCGCGGAAGCTGACTGCTGGTGTTCGGTCCACAGCCGCCGGAGCGTTCCGCCTTCCTCCAGAGCCTGGGGGTCTTGGGTCACCAGCCGCTCCAACACCGCCAGTAGCCAGGCCCGGTGGTGGGCCAGCTCTGGTTCGAAGTGCTCGACGTAGGCCGAGGCCGGAATGGAGCGGCTCATCGGAACACCCCCCGCCGGCCAGGCGCCAGGGCCGGTTGGTTGCTGGCGGCTGCGGTCTGCATGCCGGAGGGGAAGAACAGGGCAAGAGCCGTGCTGCGCGACCGGCAGGCATTCACCTGGCGGGGGGCGTGGATCCAGTTCGGCAGCTCACAGGCGCCAACAAACGCAGCCGAGAAACCATCTGGCCTGTGAGCAGGCCGTGGGAGGCGGCCGCTCCGAGCAGCCGCAGCAGGAGGTTCATGGGTTGAGTGGAGCTCTACCTCCTGTTGCCTCACACCATTGCTGAGTTGGTGGCAAGAACAGATGGAGGTATCGGCTGATCTCACAGATGACTGAATTCCTGGTACCTGTCACCCGGAAAAAAGTGCTGAACAACTCGCAGCCATCCCCAAGCCTGCACGCCTGAACAACCACCCAAAGGCTCGGGCATGAATGCCTCACTCGCAGAGTTCAGCCAGTAGAGGAATCCATGCGATCTCGACTATGCGTGAACACACTGAAATGGCATGCCAGGAGTCCCAAGACATAGAATAGGGAAAGAATGGGCCCGGATTGGGCGAAGCCATGAGTCAGGCATGGCACCACTGAAATTGCTGTCGGTATCACCAACTCCAGCTTGCCGGATGATCTAAGATGTGCTGACATCAGGGGCATTGCTCACGTGACTGAATCCGACTTCCTCTTCTTCCCGCCACACGAAATCTTGGATGCGATGAATCTGCGAGTCGATCCAGCGGCTGGAACATCAGGGCTGCTCGTGGCAGCCATGGGTAGACTCAAAGAGCCTCAGCTTGTGAATCCACCGTTTCAGGTTCGGGATGAATCATCAGGGCTGGAGAAGATCTAAACCAGACACTCAGGCTGCCCTAACAGGTGCTGCTCTCAACCTGATCAGATCCAGGAGGTTGCAGATTTTGTCGACTTCAGCTTCAGAGAAAAGCGTCTCTGGGCCCTGTGCGATGTCACTGAATGGCTGCTCATAGAGACGGGAGGGATCCATGACGCCTCGGCTGGTGAGCTCATCAATGATGGTGTTGATGTAGCGGATCTGGTTGGCGGTGTGGTTTCCCTCTGCAAGATATTCGGAGAAAATCTCCTTGGCGGCATTGCGATCCAGCCCAACCAGCGAACGAATGAAAAGGCCTAGACCTTGGCTTTCTTCCGCGGCTTGATGGATCAACTGTTCATCGCCGATGCCGTGACTGATCAGGAGGCGCTCCAGCTCCTGCAGGTCGGATGGGGTCAGGGGTTGGTTCCGCCTGAGACGCTGCATGGTGATGTGATCCTCATGAGCCTTGAGGAACTCCTGCGCTTTGAGGCGGAACTGCTTGAAGGTGTCTCGCGTGAGAAGCTTGGATCGATCAACCTCTTTGATGTCGAGGATCTCGTCGTCAAAGTTGCTGTAAAGAGGCTCCCGTGAGCCCGTTTCAATCAGCCCTACCAACCCGCGTAAGCGACGACGCACCTCTTCAAGCATCGCGACGGTAACGCCCTGCCACCACTCATCACGCAGGAGTTCCTGAATCAAGTCCAGTTCAGCAGCGACCATCGGAATGGTGTGGCGTTCTTGCAGCAATCCGGCTAACTCGCGCAACTGACCTTGCAGACGGAGCAGCCGTGATTCTTTGCGCAGCAGGGCTAGTTGCAGATTGTAGAGAAGCAAATCAAAACGCCGTGCAGTGGCATCGGTGTCACCTGTCTGCTCTGCATGGGCGGAGGGCAAGGGCGCAAGGGTGTTGGCAAGAAGTTCAAGCTGATCGGGGCTCAGCTCAGTCCAGGCCTCCTCCCTGGCAAAGCTCTCAACCTGCTCCAGGTGTGGCCTCACCAGGAAATTATCGGCGGGGCAGCCGGCCACATGGCAGCGGAGCAGCTCAGCCAAGAGGCGCCGATGCTGCACAAGCTCCTGGTCAACACCGCCATCAGACTCTGCCTGGAGGCGATCAATCGTCTCGACCAGAGCCAGGCGAGAACGAAAGAGGCGTGTGCTGAGTGTGGCTGGTGGTGTGCCGCCTTCGACACCGCCATCGCCAAGAAAGAACTCGAGATTCTGACAGAAGTCGAAAATCCAGAAACACTCCTTGTGGTTGCCAGGACCGAACAGGTCTGGGCAAAGACGGGTGCCTCGGCCCACCATCTGCCAGAACTTGGTGCGGGAACGCACCGGCTTGAAGAACACCAGATTGACGATCTCGGGGATGTCGATCCCGGTGTCGAGCATGTCGACCGAAATAGCAATGCGCAGCTCACTGTCGGGTAGCGAAAACTCGTCGATCAGGCTCTGGGCATAGGGAATCTGATTGTCGATCACCCGGGCGGCCTTGCCGGCCAGATGCGGGTAGTTGTGGTCGAAGCGCTCGCAGATGAACACAGCATGCTTGTGGTTGCGAGCGAAGATCACCGTCTTGCCGAGCCGGTCCCCGCTGGCATCCTGACTGCCCTGTTCCATCAAGACCTTCAGGCCCTTGTCAACGGTGTCGGCATTGAACAGCCAGGCATTGATGGCACCGGAGTCGACCCGGCGGGAACGCAGCACATCTTCTTCCCAATCGATCAGGTCCCACTCGGCCTTCTCTTGCTCGCTGAGGTCGTCATAGCGGATGCCCCGTTGGGGAAACTTGAGTGATACGGAAATGGGCCGGAACGGAACGAGGTAGCCATCCCCAATGGCCTGGTCAAGACCATATTCATCGGTGGGCATCCCAACCTCCAGCTCGAAGAGCTGATAGGTGTTGCGATCGATCTCGTCGCGCGGTGTCGCGGTGAGGCCAGCAAGCAGCGAATCAAAGTAACTGAAGATCGCACCATACTTCTGATAGACACTGCGGTGTGCCTCATCGATCAGGATCAGGTCGAAGTGACCCACTCCGAAACGCTTGACGCCATTGCCATCCTCCGCCTCGATGAGATTCATCATCGTGGGATAGGTGGAGAGATAAATGCGACCCTCCCCACCTTTGTTGGTAACCAGATTGACCGGCGCGCAATCGGGAAGAAGTTGCCGGAAGGCCCGCTCAGCCTGAAGCACCAGGGAGGTGCGATCGGCAAGGAACAGCACCCGCTTGATCCAGTTACAGCGGCTCAGCAGATCAGACAGCGAGATTGCTGTGCGGGTCTTGCCAGTGCCAGTGGCCTGCACAAGCAAGACCTTGCGCCGACCGAGGTCGAGGGATTCGCAGATGGCCCGGATCGAACGCTGTTGATAGTGACGGTCAGCGATTCGGCTGAGAGTGGCCTGGGCCAGGGGCTGTCGAATCTCGCGACGGCGGATCAACGCAGTGAGCTCTTCTTTCTTGTAGAAGCCCTGAACATCGCGAGGTGGATAGCGGAGGTCGTCCCAGAGCCGATGGCGGTAGCCATTGGAAAGGAAGATGATCGGCCGCTGTCCGTAGCGCTGCTCCAAGCTGTTGGCGTAGAGCTCCGCCTGGCGCTGGCCATCCATGGGGTCGCGACTGGTCCGCTTTGCCTCCACCAGAGCCAGCGGCTTGCCGTCATCTCCCCAGAGCACATAATCCACGAAGCCCTGACCCGTCGCATTGGGCATGCCCTGCACTTCGTGCTCGTGCGTGCAGCCCTCACCCAAGCGCCAGCCGGCTTCTTCGAGATAGACATCGATGTAGCCCTGGCGTGTGGCGAACTCGGGCAGGTCTGCTTCTGGTTGGGCTGCAGCCTGGTTCGCTTTGCGCAGGGCGGTGACCTCCGCGCGCAGGCGCTCCAGCTCCTCTTGTGAGGCCAGCGAGGCCAGGCGTTGATCCCGCAGCTGCTGATCCCGTTCCGCCAGCTGCTCAGCCAGGAGTTCAAGCTGCTCGCGGGTCTGGGACTGTTGGGCGGCGCTTCCCTCCCTGCTGGGCAAGAGGTCGGGGTCGAAGCGTTGGCCGCGGACCGATTCAGGGTTGAGCCCGTAGGTCTGCACCAGCCAGCGCAGCACCTGGAACAGTTCCCCGGCAGCCAGCACAGACTCGCCGCGCCGAATGGGGTCGCCGCAGTGCACGGCCTTGTTGCCCAGATCCTTGAGCAGCCGGAAGCGCCGCATCTGCTCGCCCGCAATAACCCGAAAATCGGCGCTGTAGATCCGATCGGCAAGCGTGCCGTAGCCGAAGGGACGCTCCAGCTGCCCATCGTTGTCGTAGACCCACTCCACCAGCAGCTCGATGGTGCGGCGGGCGTAGAAGCAAGCGGTGCGTGGGTCAGAAAGCGCGCACTCCTCCACACGGACAGCCTCGGCATGGAGCTCAGGCCACTGGCTGGCGATCAGTCCGTACTGGGAGCTCACGGGCTGATCTCCGGAGCGCCCTTGCCGCTGGCATCGATCAAGGCTTGCACGTCTGCAAAGAGCCGATGAATCAACGGTGGCCAGCTGTGACGGTCAGGGGCGTCTTCGAAGGGCAGGTCGTCGTAACGGAATACGGTGCCGAAAGGCGTCAGAGCCTCCAGGGCTTCGATCTCTCCGGGCAACGCGATGCCCTGGCTGCTGAGCAGATCGAGAAGCAGTCCGATGTTGTGGCTGCGGGGGTAGTCACAACCGGCCAGGGCAAGCAGGGCTTTGATCAACTTCTCAGCGGCCTGCTGGGCGTGATAGCCGAGGGTTTCGTCCTCAATGGCAGGGTCATCGATGAGCTTGTCGAGCACAGCCAGATCCTGGGCAGCCTTGCGCAGCAACAACCTTGCATGATCAGAGGGAGTCATGGAGCACGCGCCCTTGCCGGTGTGCGATGAACTCCACCGTTCCTGGAATCTGGCAGCGCTCGTTGTAGCGGGCCTGGCTGGTGACCACCAGATCGACGGACATCAGGATGCCGCGCAGGGTCTTCTGCAGCCGCACTGTCTCGTTGTAACGGCTGCCCAGCTCAGGCTCCACCACGAGCAGGTCGAGATCGTTCGCGGCGGACAGGTCGCCCCGAACTGCCGACCCAAAAGCGATCAACCGCAGCGGTGACGCCGCGGCTACCAGCCGTTCCACCACGGCGTCCACCTTGTCGGCCGTGACAGCCCAGAGGGGGCCAGCAGCCCCGGCATTGATCGGTGGGCTGGCTTGGGTCATGGGACAGAAGCCTGCGGATTGGAGCAACAGCCAGCCCTAAGGATAGGGGAACCGAGTTGTTTCATGCCCTTTCCCCCAGCTGGCGCAGCGCCTCCCGCAGCTCGTCGCGGCTGAGCAGAGCGGCGTCGTGGTCGCCGTCAAGCTCCAGCAGCAGGGGAGTGACGACAATGATGTTCCCCAGCAGCCTGGCTTGCCAGACCTGCCGAGCCAAGGCACCTACCCAAGGTCAGAGCGATGTATTCAGTTGACCGCATGGCCACCACGGTGCGGCTGAAGCCAGCAACCGAGCAGCGGCTCGATCAGCTCGCCCAGCTGACCGGGCGCACCAGGGCCTTCACCCTGCGTCATGGTCCATGTTGAGCGGCTGCCAGAGGGTGGATATCTGGCCACTTCAGAGGCCCTTCAGGGCTTGGTGGCTCAGGGCCGTACCGTTGCGAAAACGTTGGAAATCGCCCTGGATGTGGCCCGACGGGTGCTGGAATCACAGAAGCAAAGGGGGCAATCTTTGTGGATTAACCAGCTTTAATAGCTTAAATGCCTGAATGGCCTCAAGTCTGAAAAATTAATTCAATCGAGAGCCTCTAGAACCGCCTCCAGGCTCTGGTGCGTGTGATCCGCCACATCCTTGAGGATCTGCCTGAGTGTTCCGACCCGCAGGGGCTTGTGGGCCGGAATGGTCAGGTGTTGTTCCTGGTCTCCATCAAGTCGTGTGAGCCGCATGTGGCTGCCGCTCTGTCTGGTGATGCTGTAGCCAAACCGTCCGAGCTGTTTGGCCAGGTCAGCTCCGTTGAGATCCCTGGGGATTCTCACAGGGTCAACAACTCCTGCCGCACATGATGCAGACGAATCAGCGGCGGAGCCTGCCCCTCCTCGAAGTGGCAGTGCACCGCGTCGCGAATCTCCTGGTGCAGCTGATTCAAGGTATCGGCCTCGGTATGAATAGCCTGCCCCACGGCGCTGGCGCGATAGGAGCCATCCTCCGCTTCCTCCACAACGAACAGAATCTCGTTCATGGCTCCCTCCTGATCTGCCCATTCTGGCAGCGATCGCACAGCTTGGCGCCTCTCCCGTCGATGACCAGCTTGGGTGCCTGCACGGCGATGTTGTTGAGGCCTTCATTGATGTGCACAACCGAGCCGATGAAGTGCACACCGATCTCGTCGGAGGAACCTGCACGTAGAATGTCAGACCAGAGCTGCTCGCACTCCTTCTGCGTCCAGGAATAGGTGCGTTGGTAGATCGGGATGATGAACTGAGAGACGGAACTCACGATCTGGAGGAGCTTGGCTCTGGTGGCTTTCATTAAGCACTTTCTCCCTGAAAAGACATATGGCGAAGTGCATTGATCAGGCTCAAAGCCTGCTCGTTAGATGTCTTGACCTGAGCAAGCGTGATATTCATGGCAGTCAAGACTGACTCAAACCGTTCCTGAAGATCCAGTGGAGGAAGGGGAACAGGGAGTGAATCAAGGGCCGACCTGGTCAATTTCGGTTGAGCCGAGCCTGTAACAAAAGGCTTTAGATCAACAAGAGCAAAGTAGTACTCCAGGAAACGCAGCTTTGCCTTCCCGTTCTCGCCGAGAACGTGAGCATGGTTGTTTACCCAGTACTTGCCATCAGCGATGAAAGCGATTGGAGAGGAGCGAGCGAGGAGATTTGCTCCGTCTTCGCCGACCAATAATCTCGGTCCGTCAAACAGATAGCTGTCAACATGGTCGATGATTCCAGATGCGCCATAATACGGGAAACGTCCTTGCATCGCTTTCCGATCAGAAGACTTGACGGGTACTCGCCTCGCGTCTTCATTGAGGCAAATTTCGCCCAGGCTAAAAACAGGCCACTGAAAAGGATTTTGTCGAGGATCGCCAAGCATCTGTCTGTAGACAGAGAGTGGAAAAGCCTTCAGCAGATTCTGTCGTCGCTTGTTAGCATCTGAGATCTCAGCCGCCTTATCCAGAATCGCCGCGATGCGCCGCTGTTCCTCCAGTGGGGGGAGGGGGATCCTCAGGCTCTTAAGAATTGTAGTATTGATGTTATCTTGCGCGACTCCACGCGACTTTGACTTTAGAGACTCAGCTTGGCTGTCGAGGTAGTGACGCAAATATCTTTGATCGAGATGGTATGTCTTGATCCTCAGGCCAACAATGGCCTGGTTGGTTGCAGCGGGTATAGCAAGGACCGCTGTCCTTCCAACCGTTGCAAAGATAGACATCAAAAGAGTTCCTGGTTCCAGCAGCCTGGCCGGGCTTTCTCGTAAGCCCTTATTTGTAATTGACTCATCCGTGTATTTAATCTCTCCTTGGAGCATGTCCGAAATCTTCACCCAGGGTATCTCGCCGTTCCAGTATTCATCGACGGTTCTTTTAGGAGTTCCGCCAGTTATCACATCACAAAGACTGCCAAGTGATTCAGTGGGCCATTTCATCGCAGCATCCCCTCCAGCTCCTCGATTCCCTGCAGGATCTCCTGCTCGATCGCGCGCAGTTCCGCCAGGATCTCCAGTCGCGGGCGGTATAAGGGCTTCATTGGACACATGGAATGGCAGGCAAGGAGTTCAGAAATGGCAAGAAGATTCACAATCCTCGAAAGGAGCTGCCGATGTACTTTCTTGGGTTTCGGATCACCTGACAATTCCACAGGCAGATCTGAATCTGCTGGCGTGGATACAGATGGCCGTCGGGCAGAGTCGGCTCTCCGAGGCAGAAGGCCATCCGGATTCCTGCGTATTGCTTCTCGAAGCCTGGACGTAGGCGATTGATCAGTTCACCATCCAGGCCAAAGTATTCTTTGCTTCTGTCATTGGGTGGGCAGCTGCTGGATTGGAGGGCAGCTACATGCTTCTCGGCGAGTTTCCAGAACGCCTGGCTGCGTTGGTCGTCAATCAACAGGTCGATCAGCAGCTCTGTTTTCAGCTGGCATTCCAGAATCATCTCCCGCACATTCCGGATGGCCCATTTTTCGGCGCGACGGTGGTCGCTCTCCCAGAAATACACGCCTCTTCCCAGCCAGTTCGTCGGGCTCTGGCTTTCCGCGATTCCCGCAGCGCCATCAAGAAATGGCTGGATCTCAGAGGCATAGCCAGCATGATAGGCGCGAACCAAGCTCATGTGTTCACAACATCCCTAGCGCGCACATAGCCCAGGTAGTTCAAGAGCGTCTTGCGGATCTCGTCACGCTCGTCAATCATCTTCACTAGCAATTCGCGCTCGTCTGCAGAGGAAGTCTGTGCATCGGCCAGATCGAGGCTCTTCTGCCACCACTGCTGATAGGAGACCAGGAAGCGGTGCAACAAATCATGGGCAATGTGATCGGATCTATTGATGGCCGTATCCAGATCAGAGTCGATTAAATCTGGTGCATTGGAAATGCCGAGCGCCAGTGCGGTTTGCAGGCGGGCTTCCCTGCGGACGCTCTGGTAATCCTGCTCAGTCATGCTCAGATACATCTTCATGGCCAACTTGGTGAGATCATTTTAGCGGTGCCCGGCTCTGCTGACTGAGGGTTGGAAGCAGCTCAAACTTCTGAAGCGGCTGCAAAATCGAAAACAGCCGACCGGCGGCCACCAGCACCGCCAGCTCCGGCTAGGGTGACATGTAACAGTTGCAGGAGCTGCCATGGCGCCTGAAGCCCCCCCAGAGGGGAGTGGCTCAGAGGCCTCGATGCAGGAGGCGCGCCGTGCCGCCAATCGCCGCAAGGTGGCGGAGCATCGCCAGCGCCTGCGGGCCCAGGGGATGCGGCCGATCCAGATCTGGGTGCCGGATGTGCATTCGCCGGAGTTCGCCGCCGAAGCGCGGCGGCAGAGTCTGCTGGCCAACGCCAGCCCGGAGGAGGCCGACATCCAGGCCTTCATCGATTCCGTGACCGAGTGGCCTGATGACGAAACCACCCAATGAAGCGGGGTGAGATCTGGACCATGGCCGGAGGATCCGGCTACGCCGGCAAGCCCCGCCCTGTGCTGATCGTTCAGGACGACGCCTTCGCCGAACGCGACTCGGTGACGGTGTGTCTGATCACGACCGACCCCGCTGATCTGCCCGTGTTTCGCATCCCCGTGGAGCCCACGGCAGACAACGGCCTGCGTGCCGCCAGCCACCTGATGGCCGACAAAGTCACGACCGTGCAGCGCAGCCGTCTCGGTCAACGCATCGGATGCCTGGCCGATGCCGATCTGCTGCGGCTCAACCGCTCGCTGCTGGTGTTTCTGGGCCTGGCACGCTGAGCCGTGTTGGCAACCCTTCATCGCAGCATCCCCTCCAGCTCCTCGATCCCCTGCCATGGACTCAGCTCCATCAGCCAGCCTCAAACGGATTGAGCATCTCCACCCCGAAGCCCTGGAAGTCCCTGGTGTTGCGGGTCACCACCGTCAGCTGATGCACCGTGGCGATCGCCGCGATCATGGCGTCCTCATCGAGGGTGTCGGATCGGCGGTGCATCAGGCGCGCCCAGCAACGGAAGGCAGGGCCATCCATCGGCAGGATGTTGAAGCTCTGGCTCACCTGGTCCAGCCAGGTTTCGAGATCCCTGGCCTTGCCTGGATCCTGTTCACGGGTGAGCTCAATGCCCGCCTGAATCTCGCCGAGAGTCACGGTCGCCAGGTGCAGATGGGCGTCCTCGACGCCTTGCAGCCAGGCCAGCACACCGCCATGGGGGCGCGGCCGGCGCAGCTCTGACACGACATTCGTATCCAGCAAGTACATCAGCCCTTACAGCTCCACCACGGGCCGGCGCTGCGCCTGACCCCGTGCTGGCACAAGGATGTCGGTGCGGGCTTGTGGCGCCAGCAACAGCTGCTTGAGACTGGGCCGCGCGGCTGCCTGCAGACGCCGCCATTCCTCCACCGGCACCAGCACGGCCGTCTCCCTGCCCCGGCGCGACACCACCTGGGGGCCCTCGCGCTGACAGGTGTCCAGCAACTCGCTGAACCTGGCCTTGGCGTCCTGGGCGGGCCAGACCTTCATCGCTGGCCTCCTACTGGCTGGTTACCTGACAATTTTAACGGACCTGGATTGTTGGCGCATCCTGCGGCCGGTTCGACGCCAGGCGATGCACTGCAGTCACCCATGATTGCGTCAGCGCAGCGTTCATCCAGCAGCGGCAGGGACCACACGTGCTCTTCCAGCCAGTCGAAGCCGGCTCACCAGGTTGGTTGACCTTCATGGGCTGGATGGCGAACGGTTTCATCGCAGCATCCCCTCCAACTCCTCGATCCCCTGCAGGATCTCCTGCTCGATCTGGCGCAGTTCCGCCAGGATCTCCAGCGGCGGGCGGTGCTCCACCTCTTCATGCACCAGCTCCTTGTAGCGGTTGAGGCTGAGGTCGTAGCCCTGGGCGGCGATCTCCTCCTTGGGCACGCAGAAGCTCTGGGCGGTGCGCTGCCGCTCGCGCTCTGAATCCTTGCGGTGTTGCCAGCGGTTCAGGCAGTCCGGCAGATTGTTCTTCTCGTGTTCGCCCTCTTCGAGAACTTCCTTGGGATTGGGACCGAGCTTCGCCAGCGGCAGCAGCGGGTTGCGCTTGTCGTCGAGGCTCCAGCCGTCTGTCAACCGACACGCAGAAAGTCCTCACTGCCGACACGAAAAGGTCCTCACTTTTTGGGGGGGTGTTGCCGCTTGTTTCGGCCATGGTCTGGGGCGTTGGCTGGGGCTGTTGCCCAGCGTCATGCC